>NZ_AP014862.1:4946507-5564820 GCF_002355475.1 Pseudomonas furukawaii
AGCCCCTGGAAGCTGCTGTTCGCCGACAGCTGGGCGGTGACCGGCCGGCTGCGCAAGCTGGTGAGCATCCTCATCCTCGGCCGCAAGACCCGGGTGCAATTCTCCGCCCCCATCCACTTGCGTGAGCTGGTGGAGCAGGACAAGGGGCCCGAACGGACCCTGCGCATGGTCAACCGCATCCTCCGGGTGCACTTCCGCAACCAGAAGACCGCCGTCATCGGCCCGGACCTGTCCCACCGGCGCAACCTGGTGAAAGGCCTCGTGCGGGCGCCGCTGGTGCGCCAGGCCGTCGCCGAGGAAGCCGAACGCGAGAAGATCAGCCTCGCCACCGCCGAGGCCCAGGCCCTGAAGTACGGCAACGAGATCGCCTCGGACTTCGCCTATACCGCCATCCGCTTCCTCGAGGTGGTGCTGTCCTGGTTCTGGAACAAGCTGTACGAAGGCATCAGGGTCAACCACATCGAGCAGGTGCAGGACGTCGCCCATGGTCACGAAGTCATCTACGTCCCCTGCCACCGCAGCCACATCGACTACCTGCTGCTGTCCTACCTGCTGTTCCGCAATGGCCTGACGCCCCCTCACATCGCCGCCGGCATCAACCTCAACATGCCGGTGATCGGCGGCCTGCTGCGCCGGGGCGGCGCCTTCTTCATGCGACGGACCTTCAAGGGCAACCCGCTCTACACGGCGGTGTTCAACGAGTACCTGCACACCCTGTTCAGCCGTGGCTTCCCGGTGGAGTACTTCGTCGAGGGCGGGCGTTCCCGCACCGGCCGCATGCTCCACCCCAAGACCGGCATGCTGGCCATCACCCTGCGCAGCTTCCTGCGCTCCTCGCGCCTGCCCATCGTCTTCGTACCGGTGTACATCGGCTACGAACGGGTGCTCGAAGGGCGCACCTACCTGGGCGAGCTGCGCGGCAAGAGCAAGAAGAAGGAGTCCATCTTCGACCTCTTCAAGGTCATTGGCGCGCTCAAGCTGCGCTTCGGCAGGGTAGCGGTGAACTTCGGCGAGCCCATCAAGCTGGCAGAGTTCCTCGACCAGCAACAGCCCGGCTGGCGTACCGAGGAGGCGGGCCCGCAGTACCGCCCGGCCTGGCTCAACGACACCACCAACCGCCTGGCCGTGCACATCGCCCGCCACCTCAACGACGCCGCGGCCATCAACCCGGTCAACCTGGTGGCCCTGGCGCTGCTCTCCACCAGCCGCCTGGCCCTGGACGAACGCGCCCTGACCCGGGTGCTGGACCTCTACCTGGCCCTGCTCCGCGCCGTGCCCTATTCGCCCCACGCCACCCTCCCCGAAGGCGATGGGCAGGCGCTCATCCGGTACGTGCAGAGCATGAACCTGCTGGCGGAACAGAAGGACGCCCTGGGCAGGATCCTCTACCTGGACGAGCAGAACGCCGTCCTGATGACCTACTACCGCAACAACGTGCTCCACGTGTTCGCGCTTCCGGCACTGCTGGCCTGCTTCTTCCAGAGCGCTGCGCGCATGAGCCGGGAACAGATCCTGCGCTACACCCGGGCCCTCTACCCCTACCTGCAGGCGGAGCTGTTCATCCGCTGGGATGCGGAGGAAGTGGAAGGCGTGGTGGACCAGTGGCTGGCGGCCTTCGTCGAACAGGGCCTGCTCAAGGTGGAGGGGGACGTCTACGTGCGACCGGCACCCAGTTCCCGCCAGTTCGTGCTGCTCACCCTGCTGGCCCGCGCGATCATCCAGACGCTCCAGCGCTTCTACATGGCCATCGCCCTGCTGCTCAACGCTGGCCAGAACCAGTTGAGCGCCGAGGAACTGGAGGACCTCTGCACCGTGATGGCCCAGCGCCTGTCGATCCTCCATGGCCTGAACGCCCCGGAGTTCTTCGACAAGACCCTGTTCCGCCACTTCATCCAGACCTTGCTGGACCAGCGCGTGCTGCGTCGGGACGAGGCGGGCAAGCTGAGCTACCACGAACAGCTGGGCGAGCTGGCCGAGGGCGCCGCGAAGCGCGTACTGCCCGCGGAAATTCGCCTGTCGATCCGCCAGGTGGCCCTCGATCGCCACGCCGAAACCGACGCCCCCGTCCCGGAGGATGTGAGCTGACAGGCGTCCGGGCCTGGCCCTGCAGGACCAGGCCCGGATACCGGAACACAGGTTGCGGAGCATTCCCACATCAGCATGGGAATCACCCCGACAGGTTTACCCCTCCCTCCTCCGTACCATCCGTCCCTGCGCCAACGCGCACCTTCACTCCCTGGTACGGAAGAACCCGCCATGATCCTGAAAACCATCACCGTCGAGAACGAGGCCCGGGAATCGGCCAACGCGGTCATCCTGTGCAGCTTCGCCATCCCCCGGATCGACCGCAACATCCTCGTCTACACCCTCAACGAAGACAGCCGTCACGGCACGTCCAAGGTCTATGTGGCCAGCGCCGTGCCAGAGGACGCCGGCTACCGCCTGGAGAACCTGGAGTCCGAAGAAGAATGGCGATGCGCAGTGGAGGTGCTGAAGCAGATCACCAAGGGGGTGGAAGAATGAGCGGATCGAACCTGCCCGAGTTCCACTTCATCGAGCTCGAGGGCGAGATCACCGGCGGCGACCGGCAGCCGCCCATCGCGACGGAGCACCGCTTCCTCTCGCTCAGCCGCGTCTCGATGAACAGGCTCATCGCCACCCGTGACAGCGCCAATACCGGCGACCCCTTGCCATCCATATCCCCGCCCCGGGTCGACGAGCCCGCTACGCAGGCGTCGGCGCAGATCTCCGCCCTGGCACTGGGCGTGGACTTCAGCCTGCCGCCCGGCGACGGGGTAATCCCGCTCCTGGAGCCTGAGGCCCAGCCCCTCGAAGCCACCGAAGCCGCGCTGTCCCCTGCCGCCGAAGAGGCCGAACCGGTCGAGTCCCCCTCGCCCAGCGCCGAGGACACCCCGGCGGCCCCCAATCCCGAGACGCCGCCCGAGACGCCGGAAGTTGGGGCGTCCGGCGCGATCCCCACCCCATCCCTGGGCCTGGAGACCGACACCGTGCTCGGCGACGTGCAGAGCACCCTGGACTCCCTTGCGGAAATGGCGAAGGACCTCACCCAGCAGAAACTGGACGCCCTCAAGCAACAGGAGATCCAGGAGAAACGACGGCTCCAGCAGCAGGAGCGCGAACGCTTCCTCGCCGACAAGGAAGAACAACTGCGCCAGTTGGAGGCACGCCTGCTTCGGGAACAGCAGGCCCTGCAACGCGAGGTCGAGGAGCATGCGCGCGCCCAGGTCGAACGCAGCGCGGCCCTGAAGACCCTGGCGGAGAACCTTGAAGCCCGGGATCGCAACTCCGCCCGCCTGGCGGAAACCCTGCGTCAGGAGAAAGCCCGCAACGACGAACTGGGGGACACCCTGCAGCGTCGCGGCGATGCCCTGGACGATCGCGAGGCGAGCCTGAATCGCAAGGAGGAGGACCTGGCGGAAAAGCTGAAGCAGCTCGTCGCCGCCAAGGACAGGTTTCGTAGCCTGGTGCGCTCCTTCAACGAAACGGTGCAATTCAACAACACCCTGAACGCCATCTCCAGCGCCAGCCTGGACGAAGGGCAATCCTGACCCCATCGCCCCTCCGGGGGCGATTCCACTGGCCCGCTGGCCGCTTGCGCCCGCCATCCCACCAGCAGGGTGAACGCGCGCATCGAACGGGACGGCGGGCTGATCTTCGTCAGCGCCGAACGGCACTCGGTTAAACTGGATAGGAGCGACCCGGCCCCCTGCGCATCAGGGTCGACCCGGTCCGCTGACGCGCACCTGATGCCGTCCGAACCACTCATCCCCCCGCCACAAGGATGCTGCAATGATTCGAATCGCCACCCTTTGCGCCGGCCTCGCCCTGTCCGCCAGCGCCTTCGCCCTGTCCCTCGCAGACCTCAGCCAGCAGGACGCCAGTGGCGGCCTGAAGGATGCCCTGACCCAGGGCGCCAAGGTTGCCGTGCAGCAGTTGGGCAAACCCGGCGGCTTCGCCGATAACCCCGAGGTGCGCATCGAGCTGCCGGGCAATCTCGGCAAGGCCGCCAGGACGATGAAGATGATGGGCATGGGCGACCAGGTGGAACAGCTGGAAGCCACCATGAACAAGGCCGCCGAAGCCGCCGTTCCGGAAGCCCAGGCACTGCTGGTGGACGCCGTGAAGAAGATGACCGTGCAGGACGCCAAGTCGATCCTGGCCGGCACCGACGACGCCGCCACCCAGTACCTGAACAAAACCAGCCGCGACCAGCTGCGCACCCGCTTCCTGCCCATCGTCAAGCAGGCCACCGACAAGGTGGGCCTGGCCCAGCAGTACAACAGCTTCGCCGGCCAGGCCGCCAGCTTCGGCGTGGTGGACGCCAAGAGCGCCAACATCGAGAGCTACGTGACCGAAGAAGCGCTGGATGGGTTGTTCAAGATGATCGCCGAGCAGGAAGCCAGCATCCGCCAGAACCCGGCGGGCGCCGCCACCAGCCTGGCGAAGAAGGTCTTCGGCGCCCTCTGACGTCCCGCCGCACCAGGAGAAAGGCCCCGAAGGGGCCTTTCTTGATCAGTGGCTGAGGTGGGGATCCGCAGCGGAATCCGGCCGCACCTCCCGGGCCTCCACCGGCTTGACCCGGAACCAGGCCACATAGAGCGCCGGCAGGAACAGCAGGGTCAGTGCGGTGGCGACGATCAGGCCGCCCATGATCGCCACCGCCATGGGGCCGAAGAAGACGCTGCGGGACAGCGGGATCATGGCCAGCACCGCCGCCAGGGCGGTCAGGACGATAGGCCGGAATCGCCGCACGGTCGCCTCGATGATGGCGTGCCAGCGATCCAGGCCAGCAGCGATGTCCTGCTCGATCTGGTCCACCAGGATCACCGAGTTGCGCATGATCATCCCCGCCAGGGCGATGGTGCCGAGCATGGCGACGAAGCCGAAGGGCTGGCGGAACACCAGCAGAAACAGGGTCACGCCGATCAGTCCCAGCGGCGCGGTGAGGAACACCATGGCCGAGCGGGAGAAGCTCTTCAGCTGCAGCATCAGCAGGGTCAGTACCACCACGATGAACAGCGGGACACCGGCGTTCACCGACTTCTGGCCCCGTGCCGAATCCTCCACCGTGCCGCCGACGTCCAGCAGGTAGCCATCCGGCAGCTCGGCCCGGATCGGGTCCAGGGTGGGCGAGATGGCCTGCACCAGGCTGGCCGGAAGCGACTTGTCGTAGATATCGGCGCGCACCGTGACGGTGGGCAGGCGGTTGCGGTGCCAGATGATGCCCTCCTCGAAGCCATACTCCAGGGTGGCGATCTGCGACAGCGGCACGCTCTGGCCGTTGTCGGTGGGCACCGCCAGGCTCGGCAGCAGCGCCAGCTCCTGGCGCTCGCGCACCGTGCCACGCAGGAGGATCTCGATCAGCTCGTTGTCCTCCCGGTAGTGGCTCACGGGTGCGCCGGTCAGCGAACTCTGCAGGAAGCGCGACAGGTCGGCGGTGCTCACCCCCATGGCGCGGGCGCGGTCCTGGTCGATATTCAGCCGCACCACCTTGCTCGGCTCCTCCCAGTCCAGGTGGACGTTCACCACATGGGGGTTCTCCCGCACCTTGTCGGCCACCTTGCGGGCCAGCTCGCGGACCTCGTCGATATGCTCGCCGGACACGCGGAACTGCACCGGATAGCCCACCGGCGGGCCGTTCTCCAGGCGCGATATGCGGCTGCGCAGGGTGGGGAAGTCATTGTTCAGCGTCTGGATCAGCCAGCTGCGGATTTCCTCCCGCTCCTCGATGGACTTGGCCAGCACCACGAACTGGGCGAAGCTCGCCGCCGGCAGCTGCTGGTCGAGGGGTAGATAGAAACGCGGCGAGCCGGTGCCGACATAGGCCACGTAGTTATCCACACCCGGATGGTCGCGCAGCAGCGCCTCCAGGCGCTTCACCTCGCCTTCGGTATTGGCCAGGGACGCGCCCTCGTTGAGCTTGAGGTCCACCATCAGCTCCAGGCGTCCGGACGGCGGAAAGAACTGCTGGGGCACCAGGCGGAACAGCATGATGGAGGCGACGAAGGCCGCCAGGGTCGCCAGGATCACGGTCTTGCGCCGCCGCACGCACCACTCCACGACGCGACGGACGCGCTGGTAGAAGGGCGTGGCATAGGGATCATGGCCCCCGGCGCCGCCGCCATGCTTCTTCGCGTGCAGTTTGGCCAGGTCCGGTAGCAGGCGGTCGCCCAGGTAGGGCACGAACATCACTGCGGCGATCCAGGAAACCACCAGGGCGATGGTCACCACCTGGAAGATGGAGCGGGTGTATTCGCCGGTACCCGACTGGGCGGTGGCAATGGGCAGGAATCCGGCGGCGGTGATCAGGGTGCCGGTAAGCATCGGGAAGGCGGTACTGGTCCAGGCGTAGCTGGCGGCCTTGAGCCGGTCGTAGCCCTGCTCCATCTTGATGGCCATCATCTCCACCGCGATGATCGCGTCGTCCACCAGCAGCCCCAGCGCCAGCACCAGGGCGCCGAGGGAGATCTTGTGCAGGCCGATGCCGAGGTAGTACATGATCGCGAAGGTCATGGCCAGCACCAGCGGGATCGACAGCGCCACCACCAGGCCAGTGCGCAGGCCGAGGGAAAAGAAACTCACCAGCAGCACGATGACCAGGGCCTCGGTAAGCACCTGGACGAACTCGCCGACGCCCGTCTTCACCGCCGCCGGCTGGTCCGAGACCTTGCGCAGCTCCATGCCGGCCGGCAGCTTCTGCTGCAGGCGGGCGAACTCGGCCTCCAGCGCCTTGCCCAGCACCAGGATGTCGCCACCACTCTTCATGGACACGGCCAAGCCGATGGCATCCTCCCCCATGAAGCGCATGCGTGGTGCGGGCGGGTCGTTGAAACCGCGGCGCACATCGGCCACATCACCGATGCGGAAAGTACGGTCACCCACGCGGATGGGGAAGTCGCGAATCTCCCGCACCGAGTCGAAACGACCGGATACCCGCAATTGCACACGGTCGGTCGGGGTTTCGAAGAAGCCTGCGGCAACCACCGCGTTCTGCTCCTCCAGGGCCTGCTGGACCACCGCCAGGGGCAGCCCGAGGGTCGCCAGCTTGGTGTTGGAAAGCTCGATCCAGATCTTCTCGTCCTGCAGCCCCAGCAGCTCCACCTTGCCCACATCCTTCACCCGCTGCAGCTGCAGCTGGATACGGTCGGCGTAATCCTTGAGCACGGCGTAGTCGAACCCTTCCCCGGTCAGCGCATAGATGTTGCCGAAGGTGGTGCCGAACTCGTCGTTGAAGAAGGGGCCCTGGATACCCTGGGGCAGCGTGTGGCGTATATCGCCGACCTTCTTCCGCACCTGGTACCAGAGCTCCGGTATCTCGTCGGAATGCATGGAATCCCGGGCGATGAAGGTCACCTGGGATTCACCGGGGCGCGAGAAGGAAACGATCTTGTCGTACTCGCCGGTCTCCATCAGCTTCTTCTCGATGCGTTCGGTGACCTGGCGGGACACTTCCTCGGCGCTCGCCCCCGGCCAGTTGGTGCGTATCACCATCGCCTTGAAGGTGAAGGGCGGGTCCTCGCTCTGACCCAGCTTGGTGTAGGAAATGGCACCCACCAGCCCCAGCAGCAGCATGATGTAGAGGACGATCTGGCGGTTCTGCAGCGCCCAGGCGGAGAGGTTGAAGTTCATCGCGCCTACTCCTTGGCCAACAGCTTCACCAGACGGTTGGCCCGGTCCACCGGACGCACCTGCTGGCCCTCGCGGAGCACCTGGACGCCAGCCGCCACCACCCATTCATCCGGCTTCAGGCCCTCCAGCACCGGCACCCGGTCCTCGCCATAGGGACCCACGCGGACCCGTCGACGCTGGAGTGTGGAACTCTGCGGGTCGACCACCCACACATAGGGCTGGCCCGCCTCCGCGGTCAGGGCGGAGAGCGGCACCGACAGCGGCACCTCGCCCTGGCTGCGAATGAAGACACGGGCACTCTGGCCGAGCTCCGCCGGCACCTTGCCGGCGAGGAAGGCAACCCGTGCGGCGAAGGTGCGGGACTGCGGATCGGCCGCCGGGGCCAGCTCGCGTATCCGCGCCGGGAACCGCTGCCCGGGCAGGGACCAGAGCTCCACCGCCACGTCCTGCCCTACCTTGAAGCGGTCGATGGCGTGCTCCGGCAAGCTGATCAGCACTTCGCGCTCACCGTCGGCCGCCAGGGTGAACAGGGTCTGGCCAGCAGCCACCACCTGCCCCACCTCCGCACGACGGCTGGCGATCACCCCGTCCTGGGACGCCCGCAGTACGGTGTAGGCGGCCTGGTTGCTGGCCACGTTGAACTCGGCCTTGATCTGCTTCACCCGCGCTTCGCCCGCACGGTACTGGTTCTCCACGTTGTCGTACTGGGAGCGGCTGATCATCTGCCGGTCCAGCAGGGTCCGGTAGCGATCGCGCTCGGCCCGCACCAGCTTGAGATTGGCCTCGGCGGCCGCGACCTGGGCCCGGCTGGCCTCGAGCTGAAGGCGGACATCCTGAGGGTCGAGTTCGGCCAGCGGCTGCTCCTTCTTCACCCGCTGCCCCACTTCCACCAGCCGTTTGGCCACCTTGCCGCCGATGCGGAAAGCCAGCTCCGGCTCATAGCGCGCCCGCACCTCACCCGGGAAGGTGTCCACCGCATCGGCGGCCGGTTCCGGCTGCACCACCATGGCCGGCTGCACCAGGGGCTGCGCACTCTCGCCGTTGCCACAGGCCGTGAGCAGGAGAGGAAGGGTCAGGGACACAGCGAGGGGCAAGGCACGGCGAAACATGATGAATGACCTTTCGCGAAGAGCAGCTGGAATATTTATACTGACGGGTATAGTAAAAATAGCGAACTCACCAGTCCAGTATTTAGAAAGAAATGTCTGACAATTCATTTCCGACCAGCGGCCCCGGCCGCCCAAAAGACCCCGCGAAGAGAAAGGCGATTCTGGAAGCCGCCAAGAATCTTTTCCTGAGGAATGGCTACGACGGCAGCAGCATGGACGCCATCGCCGCCGAGGCCGGCGTATCCAAGCTCACGGTGTACAGCCACTTCACCGACAAGGAGACGCTGTTCTCCGCCGCCGTGAAGGCCAAGTGCGAGGAGCAGTTGCCCGAACTGCTGTTCGAACTGCCGCCGGGCGCCGACATCGAGAGCGTGCTGCTGAACATCGGACGCAGCTTCCACCAGCTCATCAACAGCCGGGAATCCCTGGAGTTGCACCGGGTGATGGTGGCCCTGGCGACCCAGGATCCCAAGCTGTCACGGATGTTCTACGAAGCCGGGCCGCTGCAGATCCTGCGGGAGATGACCGGCTTGCTCGGCCAGGCGCACCTGGCGGGCAAGCTGCGCATCGAGCACCCGCAGAACGCCGCCGATCACTTCTTCTGCCTGATCAAGGGAGGGCACAACTTCCGCCTGCTGATGGGTTGCGGCACGGCGCTGGAGGGCGACGAGGCGGAGCGGCATGTGAAGGAAGTGGTGGAGCTCTTCGTCAAGGCTTATGCACCTTAGCCCTGAAGACTGGCGAGCCGGACGCCTCCCGCTCGCCAGTGCAGCCGGCTTTGTCCGGGCGCCCTAGAGCTTCTTCTTCGGATAGATGTCGTAGCGGCTCGACTTGCCTTCCAGCGCATAGCTCGGCTTGGGCCCCTCGACGACGGGCGCCTTGCGCGGACGCTTGACCACGACCCGGTGGCTGGCCAGGGCCAGGGCCGCCTCCAGCAGCGCCGGCGCGTCCTGGTCGTCACCCACCAGGGGGCGGAACAGGCGCATCTCCTTCTTCACCAGGGCGCTCTTGTCGCGGTGGGGGAACATCGGATCAAGGTAGATCACCTGGGGCGGCTCTCCCGCCCAGGCGCGCATCCGCTCGATGGCATTGGCCTGCAGCAGTTGCATCCGCGCGACGATGGGGGCGGTTTCCGGGTCCAGGCGTCCGCGAGTCAGGCCGTCCTCCAGCAACGCGGCGATCAGCGGCTGGCGCTCGATCAGGGTCATGTCGCAGCCCAGGGAGGCCAGCACGAAGGCATCACGCCCCAGGCCCGCCGTCGCATCCAGCACGCGGGGACGGACGCCGGGCTGGACTCCCACCGCCTTGGCGATCATCTGCCCGCTGCCACCGCCGAACTTGCGCCGGTGAGCCACCGCTCCCTCGACGAAATCCACCCGCACCGGTCCCGGTGAGTCCGGCCCCAGCTGAAGCAGTTGCAACCCCTGCGCCCCCAGTTGCAGGGCGAAGTCGGCTTCCCCGTCGCACGCCAGCCCCAGGCGCTCCGCCCAGGTCGCAAGCGCCTCGGCAAAGGCCGGCTCAAGCGGCTCCGCCCTTACCCTGACTACTTCATCACTCATCGACGCACCACGACCCTGCGGAGAAAACCCGCGCATTCTGCCAGAGCCCGGCGATCAAGGCAGGCCTCAGTCCCTGAACAGTTCGTTGATCCGGTCGAAGGACATCGCCTGCCCCATAGCCCCGAGGTCACCCTGGCGCAGCGCCTCCGCCGCCTGGAAGAACGCGCCGTAAGCCACGCGCGCGAGGTTGGAGCCGAGACTGACACGCTTCACCCCCAGGGCCGCCAGCTCCTCCAGGCCCAGGGTGAGCGCCGGCGAACCCACCAGCACGTTCACCGGCCTGGGGGCCACGGCCTGGACCACCGCCTGGATATCCTCGCGCCGGGTAAGGCCCGGCGCATAGAGCACGTCCGCCCCCGCTTCGGCATAGGCCACCAACCGCCGCAGCGTATCGTCGAGGTCCGGGCGGCCGTGGAGGTAGTTCTCGGCCCGGGCCACCAGCGTGAAAGGAAAATCGAAGCCGCTCACTGCCTCGGCCGCAGCGCGGATGCGTTCGACGGCCAGCTCCAGCGGATAGATGGGCGCATCGGCACGGCCGCTGGCGTCTTCGAGAGAGCCCCCCACCAGTCCCGCTTCGGCCGCGGCGCGCACTGTCGCCACGCAGTCTTCGGGACGATCGCCGTAGCCGTTTTCCAGGTCCGCCACCACCGGCAGGGGTGTCGCGTCGACGATCTGGCGGGCGTTGGCCAGCGCCTCTTCACGACTGACGCGGCCCTCGGCGTCACGGCGCCCCAGCGCGAAGGCAAGACCGGCGCTGGTGGTCGCCAACGCCGGAAACCCCAGGTGCGCGAGCATCTTCGCCGAGCCGGCATCCCAGGGATTGGGCAGGACGAACAGGCCGGGCGCGCGGTGCAGCGCGGCGAAGGCCTCGCCACGTTGAAGTTGGCTGGACATGAGTCAGGCTCCTGATTCCATGGGCGGAAGCAGCAGCCTAGCAGGTCGGCGATCTAGAGCAGGCCGAGCTGCTGCACGGGCGGTTCCGGAATGCGCAACTCCGGCAATCCGGGCAGCCGCTCCCGCAGACCGGCATGGAAGCGCAAGGCCTGGGCGGCGGCGAGATGGTTGTCCGGCGTGTGCAGGAAGACGTTGGGAGTCAGCCCCCGCTCGATCCAGCCAGCCACCTTGTCCAGCCAGGGCTCGAGGAACACCTGGTTGGCGTCCAGGTCGGGACCGCCGATGAAGCGCACCTGGGGACTGGCGCTGAACGCCGTCGGACGCACCGGTACCCGGGGCTTCTTCGACTGGGCATGAAGCACCGCGGCATCCTGGGAATGGACACTGAACAGCGCGCGCGAATCCAGGCAGATGCGCTCGACGCCCCGCTCGTGGAGCAGGCGATTGAGGGCGCGTTCGGCGTCCCCCTTGTCGAAGAAGGCCGGATTGCGCACTTCGACCGCGATGGGCTGCTGGCGAAACTCATCCAGCCAGGTGGCCAGCTCGACCAGTCGCGCCGGACCGAAGGCCGCCGGCAGTTGCAGCCACAAGGGGGCCAGGCGCCGTCCCAGGGGCGCGAGCAGTTGGAGGAAGGCCTCGGTGGCGGCGAACTGATCCCGCAGGTCGCCCTCGTGACTGATGTCCCGGGGCACCTTGGCGCAGAAGCGGAAGTTCGCCGGCATGACCTGGGCCCAGCGTTGCAGGGTGTCGGGGGACGGGCGCGCGTAGAAGGTGGTGTTGCCCTCCACCGCGTTGAATACCTGACTGTAGTGACCCAGGGTATCGGCGGGACGCAGGTCGGCGGGATAGAAGCTGCCGCGCCAGGCCGGCTCGTTCCAGGACGGGCAGCCCAGGTGATAAGGCAGCATCAGGCGTAAAGGTCGAGGCCGAGGACTTCGGGAGCGTCGGCTTCGAAGGCGAAACTGGCCGTGGTGGTGTAGCTGGCGATGGCCTGGGCGGCACGATTGCCGACGGCGTTGCGCTGCGGCTGGATCAGGTCCTGGGGCCGCACCGGCAGGCTGTCCCCGGAGGCATTGCCGGCCTGCACACGACGGGGCTGGGCGGACTGCTCGTAACCCTGGGTGGACGACGGCGAGGCGGGTTGCTCGCGGCGAGCCTCTTGCTCGCGCTGGACCTCGCGAAATGGCGTGACCGCGCTGCCCTGGCGGGGGCTGCGCTCCAGCGGATAGGAGGAGGTGAAGCCATCGATGCGCATCGGTTACCGCTCGGCAATGCTGGCGATTCGAAATGAATGCCGGAGGACTCTAGCCGCCCTGAAAAACCATGGCAATCGCCGGCGGGAGGTCACAGCAAGATTCTAGTTCGGCGCCTTGGGTGTGGCGACATTGTCCCGCAGGTAAATGGGCTGAGCCTGATCGGCGGGCACGCCTTCGCCCCGTGCCCAGGCGAAGCGGGCCAGCGCCAGCAGATCCTCGGCATGGGGCAGCAGGTCCGCCGACTGGCCACTGACGGGCACGGGAATCCGCGCGGCGAAGGTGCCCCAGCCAGTGCCGGCGCCGTACCACTGGCCGGCCGCATCCCGGGGCAGCGCGGCCTGTTCGGGAGGCAGCACGGCCTCCACGCCGGCCAGGCGCATCTCCCCCTGCTCCAGGCGGTAACAGCCCCAATAGACCTCGTCCATGCGCGCATCGATGGCCGCGGCCACCTGGGTCACGCCCTGCTCGCGATGGGCGCGTTGGGCCAGCACCGCCAGGTCGGAGACCGGCAGCACCGGACGGTCGAGGGCGAAAGCCAGCCCCTGGACCACGCCGATGGCGATGCGCACGCCGGTGAAGGCTCCCGGGCCGCGACCGAAGGCGATGGCGTCCACCGCCGAGAGCGGCAGCCCGGCCTCGCCCAGCAGTTGCTGGATCATCGGCAGCAGGCGCTGGGCATGCAGGCGCGGGATCACCTCGTAGTGGCTGAGCACCCTGCCGTCATGCAGCAGGGCAACGGAGCAGGCTTCGGTGGCGGTATCCAGGGCCAGCAGAGTGGTCATCGGGTCGTCCAGGCGCGGAAAAAAGGCGGGCATTATAAACGCGAACGGCCCGCAAGCGGGCCGTCGATCGGATAGGGGCTGCGACTCAGCTGAGGGCGGCCAGTACCTTGCCGGTGATCTCGTCCACCGAACCCACGCCTGCGATGGCGCTGTACTTCGGGGTGCCTTCGGCGGCGGAAAGCTTCTGGTAGAAATCCACCAGCGGCTTGGTCTGGGAGTGGTAGACCGCCAGGCGCTTGCGCACGGTCTCTTCCTTGTCGTCGTCGCGCTGGATCAGGTCCTCGCCGGTCTCGTCGTCCTTGCCGGCGACTTTCGGCGGGTTGTGCTCGGTGTGGTACACGCGGCCGGAAGCCGGATGCACGCGACGGCCGGCGATACGGCTGACGATTTCCTCGTCATCCACGGCGATTTCCACCACGTGGTCGATGCTCACGCCCGCTTCCTTCATGGCCTCGGCCTGGGGGATGGTCCGGGGGAAACCGTCGAAGAGGAAGCCATTGGCGCAGTCGGGCTGGGCAATGCGTTCCTTGACCAGGTTGATGATCAGGTCGTCGGACACCAGGCCACCGGCATCCATCACGGCCTTGGCCTTCAGGCCCAGCTCGGTGCCGGCCTTGACCGCTGCGCGCAGCATGTCGCCAGTGGAAATTTGCGGAATGCCGAACTTCTTGGTGATGAACCCGGCTTGAGTACCTTTGCCGGCACCAGGGGCCCCCAGCAGAATCACGCGCATCGATGTGCTCCTCAAAGATTTTATTTTCAAATCGGTCGGATTCGCCTCGTGGGGCCAATCTCGGAATAGGTGTTTCGGCGTCGCTGACGGGCCAAAAAGGACGTTCAAGATACACAGCGCCCCTATGGCGCACAAGACGCCGGAAGTGGGAGGAAAACCGGCCTCAACCGGTGTTCCTCAGGCCTGCGGCGATACCCGCGACACTCACCAGCAGGGCCTGTTCCAGCGGGCCCTCGGCATGCTGCTCGCAACGCCTGGAACGGGCCAGAAGCTCCGTCTGAAGCAGGTGCAGCGGGTCAAGGTAGGTGTTGCGCACGCTGATGGCCTCGCGGGTCTCCGGGCTCTGCGCCAGGAGCTCCGACTGCCCGGTCAGGGCCAGTACCGAAGTACCGGCCTGCGACAATAGGTCGCGCAACTGCGCACCCAGTGTTTTCAGCTCATCGGACACCAGGCGTTCGTCATAGAGCGCCGCGATATTCATGTCCGATTTGGCCAGCACCATCTCCAGCATATCGATGCGCGTGGCGAAGAACGGCCAGCGCTCGCGCATGCGCGCCAGCAACGGGGTTTCACCGCGCTGGGCAGCCTTCGCCAGGGCCGCCTCCCAACCCAGCCAGGCCGGCAGCATCAACCGCGTCTGGGTCCAGGCGAAGATCCAGGGAATCGCCCGCAGGCTTTCCACGCCGCCGGCACGCCGCTTGGCCGGGCGACTGCCCAGGGGCAGGCGTCCCAGTTCCTGCTCAGGCGTGGCCTGGCGGAAGTAGTCGACGAACTGGGGATGCCCCCGCACCACCGCGCGATAGGCGGCGACGCCGTCGGCGGCCAGCCGGTCCATGGCCGCGCGCCAGGCCGGCTCGGGCTCCGGCGGCGGTAGCAGGGTGGCCTCCAGTACCGCCGCCAGGTAGGTGTTGAGATTCTGCTCGGCGATGCCCGGCAGGCCGAACTTGAAGCGGATCATCTCGCCCTGCTCCGTGGTGCGGAAACGTCCCGCCACCGAGCCCGGCGGTTGCGACAGGATCGCCGCGTGGGCGGGACCACCGCCCCGTCCGACGGTGCCGCCGCGACCGTGGAACAACAGCAGTTCCACCTGGTGCGCCCGGCAGACCTCCACCAGCTTTTCCTGGGCGCGGTACTGGGCCCAGGCGGCGGCCACGGTCCCGGCGTCCTTGGCCGAATCGGAGTAACCGATCATCACCTCCTGGGGGCCATGCAATCGTGCGCGATAGCCCGGAAGGCCCAGCAGCCGGTCGATGGCGGGCCCGGCGTGATCCAGGTCCGCCAGGGTTTCGAAGAGTGGCACCACACGGATCGGCCGTTGCAACCCGGCCTCCTTGAGCAGCAGTTGCACCGCCAGCACATCGGACGGCGCGCCGGCCATGGAGATCACGTAGGAGCCCAGTGACGCCGCCGGCGCGTTGGCCACGACCCGGCAGGTGGCGAGCACCTCGGCGGTATCGGCGGAGGGACGGTAGTGGGATGGCAGCAGCGGCCGCCGGTTGTCCAGCTCGCGCTGGAGGAAGGCCAGGCGCTGTTCCTCGTCCCAGTCGCTGTAATCGCCCAGCCCCAGGTAATCGGTGATTTCCGCCAGGGCGGCGGCGTGACGACCGGCGTCCTGGCGGATGTCGAGGCGTACCAGGAACAGGCCGAAAGTGACCGCCCGGCGCAGGCAGTCCAGCAGTGCGCCATCGGCGATCACGCCCATGCCGCAGGCATGCAGGGAGTGATAGCAGAGCTCCAGGGGCTCCAGCAGTTGGCTGTTCTCGTTGAGCACCTCCGGCCCGGGGGCGAGGTCCCGCTCCAGGGCCGCCTCGGCCCAGGCGCGGGTGGCCCGCAGGCGATCCCGCAGCTGCTTGAGCACCGCACGATAGGGTTCCGGGTGCACGCCCACCTGGATGCGCAGCTCCTCGCTGGCCTGTTGCATGGACAGCTCGGCGGCCAGGTGGTCGACGTCCCGCAGGTAGAGATCGGCGGCCATCCAGCGCGCCAGCAGCAGCACCTTCCGGCTGATGGCGGCGGTGACATTGGGGTTGCCGTCGCGGTCGCCGCCCATCCAGGACGCGAAGCGCAGGGGCGCGGCGGTCAGCGGAAGGCGCAGGCCGGTCGCGTCATGCAGCACCTGGTCGACATGCCGAAGCACGTTCGGCACCGCCTGCCAGAGCGAATGCTCGATCACCGCGAAGCCCCACTTCGCCTCGTCCACCGGCGTCGGCCGCGTGCGACGGATCTCTTCCGTGTGCCAGGCCTCGGCGACCAGCCGCGACAGGCGCTGGCGTCCCCGCGCGCGCTCGGCGTCCAGCAGGTCGTCATGATCCAGGGCGGCCAGCTCGGCCGCCATGGCGTCGTACTTCTGGATCAGGGTACGTCGCTGGACTTCCGTGGGATGGGCGGTGAGCACCAGCTCGATCTCCAGCCGCCCGAGCTGCCGGGCCAGTTGCTCCTTGCCATGCCCCGCCGCCAGCAAGCGCTGCAGCAGGTCGGCCAGGGCGCGCTCCTCGAAGGGACGTGGCTCATCCGGGCCGCGTCGGCGGATACGGTGGTACTGCTCGGCGATGTTGGCCAGGTTGAGGAACTGGTTGAACGCCCGGGCCACCGGCAGCAACTCGTCCTCGGTCAGCCCGTCGAGGGTCTCGTTGAGCTGGCGTTCGCCCTGGGCCGAGCCCTGGCGCGCCGCCTTGGCGCCCTTGCGGATTCGCTCGATCTTGTCCAGGAAGGCCTCGCCCAACTGGTCACGAATGGTGTCGCCGAGCAACTCGCCGAGCAGGTGGACATCCTCGCGCAGGCGCGCATCGATTTCGGCCATTTCCGTCTCTCCGTCACTGGATTCGACCTCCAGCTTGCCGAGAGCGCCATCCCGTTACAAGGGTGCGACGAACGGCGTGTCCGGGGCCATTCGCGAGCTAGTCTGAACAATAGCCGCCATCGTGCATGACGACTCCCGGGCGACAAAGAGCGTCCGCGGCTCAATGCCACCCACCATCAGTGGGAAGAGGATGAGGTGCCTATGAAGATCCGAGAACTGGTCCGCCATTGGGAGCAGAACGCCAAGGGCCGCCTGACCCGCAGCCAGTACAACGTTCACCTGGACCTGGAGTCCGCCGCGCGCCTGGCGGCTCTTTCCGAGATGTACCCCAAGCGCAGCGTGGAGGAGCTGATCGGCGAACTGGTGGGCGCAGCCCTGGAGGAACTGGAAGCCAGTTTCCCCTACGTCAAGGGCAGCCAGGTGGTCGCCACCGACGAGCAGGGGGATCCGCTCTACGAAGACATCGGGCCAACGCCACGCTTCCTGGCGCTTTCAAAGCGTTACCTCCAGCAGATGCAGCGCGAGAACACGAGCCACTAGCCCCGTCGGTGCACGCCGGGTACGTGCAGGTGCCCGGCATGGGCGCACTCCTCGGTGGCGACCGGCGACGGCCCGGGCTGCTCCAGCTCACGGAGAATGCCGCAGGCCTCGCTGGCGCCCTCCCCGCTGCAACGTGCCCGCAGGTCGCGAAGCTGGCCACGCAGGGATTCGAGTTCCGCGATGCGCACTTCCACATGGTGCAGGTGCTCCTCGATCAGCCGGTTGGCGCTGCCGCACTCGGCCTCGGGGCGGTCACGCAGGGCCAGCAGGGCGCGGATTTCCTCCTGGGTCATGTCCAGGGAGCGGCAGTGGCGGATGAAGGACAGCCGCTCGACATGGCCCGCGTCGTACTGCCGGTAGTTTCCCGCGCTTCGGGAGGGTGCCGGCAGCAGCCCTTCGCGCTCGTAGTAGCGGATGGTCTCCACCGGGCAGCCGGTACGGGCAGCCAGTTCGCCGATTTTCATTTCCACCCCCTGTTGACCCTGTAGTTACTACAGGGTGTGCAATGGCTGCAGAAGCGTCAAACAGGAAGTGACCCCATGAGCCAAGAGTGCTGCCACAACCATGATCACCGCCCCCCTCATGCCCGCCAGCCGAACCGGACCGGGCCCGATGCCATCGCCGCCGCGACGCTCGTCACCGACGCGCGCTGGAGCCAGCTGCGGATCGACGCCATGGACTGCCCCACCGAGGAACGCCTGATCCGCAATGCCCTGGGCAAGGTGCCGGCCATCGAGGCGCTGGAGTTCAACCTGATGCAGCGGCTGCTCCGCGTACGCCACCGCTTCGAGGATGTGGAGCCCCTGCAACGCCTGATCGAAGGGCTGGGAATGCAGGCCATCCCCCTGGCCGAGGGCGCGTCCGCCAGCGCGCCGGCCGAGGTGAAGAAACCCTGGTGGCCCCTGGCGCTGGCCGGCATCGCGGCCCTGGCGGCGGAGGTCTGCGAATGGTTCGCCCTGGCACCGGAAGCCCTGGTCGCGGCCCTGGCCATCCTCGCCATCCTGGTCGCCGGCCTGCCCACCTACAAGAAGGGCTGGATCGCGCTGAAGAACCGCAACCTGAACATCAATGCCCTGATGAGCATCGCCGTGACCGGTGCGCTGCTGATCGGACAATGGCCTGAAGCCGCCATGGTCAGCGTGCTCTTCGCCATCGCCGAGCTGATCGAGGCCCGCTCCCTGGAACGGGCCCGCAACGCCATACGCGGGCTGCTGCAACTGGCACCGGAACAGGCCAGGGTGTTCGAGAGCGGTCGATGGATAGAGCGTCCGGCACGCGAAGTACCGCCCGGCACGCGCGTGCGGGTTCGCCCCGGCGAGCGCATCGCCCTGGACGGCGAGGTACTCAGTGGCCGCTCCAGCGTCAACCAGGCCCCCATCACCGGCGAAAGCCTGCCGGTGGAGAAGGCACAGGGCGCGCCCCTGTTCGCCGGGACCATCAACGGCGAAGGCGAGCTGGAATACCGCTCCACCCGCGCCGCCGGCGACAGCACCCTGGCGCGCATCATCCACGCGGTGGAGTCGGCCCAGGGCTCACGCGCACCGACCCAGCGCTTCGTCGACCGTTTCGCCCGCATCTACACGCCGGTGGTCATCGCCATCGCCGTCCTCACCGCGCTGCTGCCGCCCCTGCTACTGGACGGGGCCTGGCTGGACTGGCTCTACCGCGCCCTCGTCCTGCTGGTGATCGCCTGCCCCTGCGCGCTGGTGATCTCCACCCCCGTGACCATCGTCAGCGGCCTGGCCGCCGGCGCCCGCGGCGGCATCCTGATCAAGGGCGGCGTCTTCCTCGAACTGGGCCGCAAGCTCGCCTGGGTGGCCCTGGACAAGACAGGCACCCTCACCGAGGGCCGTCCCCGACAGGCCGGCATGGAACTGATCGGGAGCCTCGACCGGCAGGCGCGCGCCATCGCCGCCAGCCTCGCCGCGCGCTCCGACCATCCGGTCTCCCAGGCCATCGCCCGTGCCGCGGAGGAGGACGGCATCGCCCTCTACGGAGTGGATCGCCTGACCGCCCTGCCCGGCCGCGGCGTCAGCGGCCTGATCGATGGGCGTACCTACCACCTGGGCAACCATCGCCTGGTGGAGGACCTGGGCCTCTGCTCCCCGGCGCTGGAGACCCGCATGGACGCCCAGGAATCACAGGGCCGGACCCTGGTCGCGCTGTGCGACGAGCAAGCGGTGCTGGCCTTGTTCGCCGTGGCGGACAGGGTGCGCGAGAGCAGCCGCGAAGCCATCGCGGAACTGCATGAACTGGGGGTCAAGACCCTGATGCTCTCCGGCGACAACCCCCACACGGTGGCCACCATCGCCCGCGAGGTCGGTATGGACGACGCCCGGGGCAACCTGCTGCCGGAGGACAAGCTGGCGGAGATCGGTCGGCGCCAGGCAACCGGTGCACCCGTGGGCATGGTGGGCGACGGCATCAACGATGCCCCGGCGCTGGCCAAGGCCGATATCGGTTTCGCCATGGGCGCCGCCGGCACCGACACGGCCATCGAGACCGCCGGCGTGGCGCTGATGGACGACGACCTGCGCAAGCTGCCCCAGTTCATCCGTCTCTCCCGCCGCACCCATGCCGTGCTGATGCAGAACATCACCCTGGCGCTGGGCATCAAGGCGGTGTTCCTCGCACTCACCCTGATGGGCCAGGGCACCCTGTGGATGGCGGTGTTTGCCGATATGGGCGCCAGCCTGCTGGTGGTCTTCAACGGGTTGCGGTTGTTGCGTGGGCCACGGTGATGGGTTTCGCTGCGCTCTACGCCATCCTAAGGGGCGCGGTGCGGGGCCTGGCGTTGGTAGGAGCCGGCGTGCCGGCGAATGGCGTGCAGCCTTGTGGGTGGAGGTCGCCTTTTACCTCCACCAGACGGGGCCAGCAGGCGTTGGACTCCCGGCCTGGTCGCTCAGGCCAATGCGTCCCGGTAGAGCCGCGCCATGTCCTCCGAGAAGGCCACCAGCAACGCCCGTTGCAGGGTGCTGCCGGCCGGCCGTGGGCGGCGTAGTTCGGTGACGGCGATGCGCACGGCGGCTTCCAGTGGATAGCCGTAGACGCCACAACTGATGGCCGGGAAGGCGATGCTGGCAAGTCCCTGGGCGTCGGCCAGAGCCAGGCTGTTGCGGTAGCAACACGCCAGAAGCCCCGGCTCGCCGTGGTCGCCCCCCCGCCAGACCGGCCCGACGGTGTGGATGACGAAGCGCGCCGGCAGGCGGAAACCCGGCGTGATGCGCGCCTCGCCCGTGGGGCAGCCGCCCAGGGTGCGGCAGTGCGCGAGAAGCTCGGGGCCCGCGGCGCGGTGGATGGCGCCGTCGACCCCGCCACCGCCCAACAGCGTGGAGTTGGCGGCATTGACGATGGCATCGAGCGCGAGGGTGGTGATATCGCCCTGCCAGATTCGGATGTCCATGGAACTCTCCTCCATCAGGGAGGCTAGTCCCTTATTTGACCGCTTGCGGGGTCTCCTGCCCCATGCAGCGCACCGCCTGCTTGCGGTTGTTCACCAGCACGCCGGTCAGGCCCTTCTGCTGCATGTCGAAGAGCACCAGCACGCCGTCGATGCACTGGGCCACCTGGGGCGCGGGGTCCAGGGAAACCTTGTAGTCCTCGCCGGGCACGGTCTTGAGCATGGTGAAGTCGTTCAGCAGCAGGGCGTCCTCGGGCTTGGCAAAATGCAGGTAACCGTAGTACCAGAGCACGCCGATGGTGCCGATGATGGTGCCGATACCGGTGAGGATCAGGGGAAGGGGATTGCGTTCGCTCATTGGGGGCTCTCTGTATCCGGGACTTCAGCCAGCCGGCGCAGACCGACGAAACCCTGGGGGTCTTCTAGGTAGAGCACCATCACCTTGCGCCAGGTGGGGTCGGCGAAGGTCTGCACATGACCGCCACGGACCGGCTGGAATACCCGCGGCGGGGGCGCAGCTTGATACAAGCGGACGCCGTTGGAAAGGGGCACCACCGGGTCGTCGAGGCTGTGGTAGATCAGCATCGGCAGGCCCTGCAGCTTGCCGATACCGCGAATGGCGCTGTCGCCATCGGGAATCAGCCAGGACAGCGGCCCCTGCAACGGCCAGGTGAGCCAGACATTGGAGAGGCTGTAGCGCGCCACTTCCCGGTAACTGGCGGGAACACCGTCCAGCACCAGAGCGTGGAGCCCGGCACGGCGCTCCGGGTGCTCGGCGAGGTAATGCACCGCCAGGGCGCCACCGATGCTCTGGCCCAGCACCACCAGGGGCTTGTCCCTCGTCTCCGGCGCCTGGTCGAGCCAGGCGAAGGCAGCGTCGATGTCCTGGTAGAGCGCCGGCAGGCTCGGCGAGCCCTCGGAGCGGCCATAGCCCCGGTAGTCCAGCAGCAGCACCTGGTAACCCTGGGCCGGCAGCCACCAGCTTCCGCCCAGGTGGGACGCCACGTTGCCGCCATTGCCGTGCAGATGCAGCACCGTGCCCTTCACCTCCACCCCGGGTTTGGCCGGGAGCCACCAGGCATGCAGGCGCGTGCCATCGGCAGCGGTGAGCGCGATGTCGCGGTAGTCCAGCTTCGCCCGCTCGGGCGTGAACGGCAGGTAGGTGTCCGGGTAGAACAGCAGGGCGCTGCAACCTTGCAGCAGCATCGCGAAGACAATCAGCACGCAGTGGCGCATCAAGGATTCCTTCCCGGAGAGTTCGTGCACCGGCCCTGCACAAGGTTCTGGCCCGTTGGGTGCGGGACCTTCCGCCTTCACAGGATATTCGCGTAATCCGCCTCGATCCGGTCCAGGCTCAGGTGGTTGAGGAAGTTGGAGAAGCACATCCAGGCCGAAAGGGCGTTGAGGTCGCGGAACTGCGGCGGCAGGTACTTGGGCGGCACCACCAGCCCCTCGTCCACCAGTTGGCGAAGGGTGCGGGTGTCCTCCAGGGTGGTCTTGCCGCAGAACAGCAAGGGGATCTGCTCCAGCTTGCCCTTGCGTACCGCGAGCTGGATGTAGTTGTAGATCAGGATGAAGCCCTTCAGGTAGGACAGGTCCTTGGTGAAGGGCAAACCGTTGGGCAACGAACCCCGGAACACCCGGCTGGCGCTGCCGTAGCTCTCCTCCATGTCGTACCCCTGCTCGCGGTAGAAGTGGTAGACCTCGAGGAAGTCGGCGCCCTCCTCCGCCATGTGGATGGCGCGGGTGCGGTTGGTGAGCTTGCGCAGGCGCGTGGGGTAGGAGGCGAAGGCGATCACCTCCATGAGGATGGCCAGGCCTTCCTGGGTCACGGTGGACGACGGCGGTCCCTTGGAGAGGAAGGTGCAGATCGGCTGGTTCTGTCCGTTCAGGGTGGTGCCCACGTGCACCAGTCCCTCATGGACTTCCAGGGCGCGCACGTCCCGCTCGTTGAACATCGCGTCGGCACGGACCTTGATGTAGTCGGCGCCGGCCGCCGCGTCGGCGACGATGCCGTCGGACTCGAACACACGGATGGTGTCATCGCCGAACACCTCGGCCAGTCGGCTCTGCAGCAGGCTGACGGCGTCCTTGGCGGTGAGGGACTTGGCCTCGTCCTTGAGGTCGCCCCGATGGGCGATGTTGTTCAGGTAGTCCGAGAGCATCAGGCCCAGGTCGGCCAGGGTCGGGTCGCCGGCGTGGAAGGCGTCGGAGGCGGCGCCGTAGAGTTCCTGGGAAATCAGGCCGAAATCGGCGGTGCCACGGGCCTCCAGCATGCGGATCACCATGCGGTATTCCTTGCACATGCGCCGCATGATCTGGCCCACCGGGTTGAACTGGCCCAGGTGACGGGTGATGTCCCGCTCGATGTTCTGGAACTCCAGCTTCTTCTCGGCCGAATCGAAGGCCAGCGGGCGGCTGTCGTAGTAGCCACGGTCCACGGCGGGCATCGCCTTGCCCTTGTGCTTGAGAAAGCCCTGGCGGACGCTGTCGTCCCACTTCACCGCGTCCAGCACGCGAATCGGCGTCTGCGCCTGGACGATGCGGTCCGAGAGCGCGCGAATGGTCTTCTGGTAGTCGTCGGGCAGCTTGCGGCGGGTCATCGACGACTCACTCCTCTTCGGCACGCTGGTAGCGCGCCACCTCGACGAAGGCATCCGAGTTGGCCGGGTCGTCCAGCCAGCCGAACACCACCTCCAGCGGGCTGGTGATGAGCACCCCGTCGCCTTCCGGCATCTCCACCACCTCGCCCTGGAAGCGTCCTTCCGCCATCTCCTCCTCGAAGCGCTCCACATCGAGGTTGTAGACCACCAGTTCGTTGTCGGCGGTCAGCTCGAAGCCGGCGATGGCGAAGTTGGCGCCGAGCTTCTTCGGCAGGCCGGCGGACAGGTACCAGCGACGCCCATGGTGGGCGACGGTGAAGCCGAACTCCTCCATGCCCTCGAGATTGTCCTTGCTGCCTTCGAAGCTGCGCGCCTGGTAGACGTTGGAGCCGGCGCGGCTGATCTCCAGGTACTGCCGCTCGCCCCACTCGTCCTTGCGGGTCCAGTCCCCCAGCAGGGGGATAGGGGCCGGCTCGTTGGCCGGGATCGGATCCTTGAAGGTGACCAGGCAGCCGCCCAACAACAGGAAGGACAGGGCCACCACGGCACGCCAGACGTTCATCTCGCTCTCCTTGTGATAACGAAAACCCCGCTCTACCGGCCGAGTGCCCCCCTGGGGTCCACACAGCCACCGGCGCGGCGGGGTTCGATCTTATGCGCCTAGAGTCCCATCACCAGATAAAGGTAGCGTTTGAGGACGGCTCGCATCTCCTCGATGTCGAGGTTTTCCACGCCATCGAGAAGGCCCTGATATTCCATCCGCAGAATCACGGACGTCAACACCTTGGCGTCCTCGCCGGGCTCCACCGAACCCAGTACCTGGAAGAAGTGCTCCGCGCCCTGGGAGAGTATCCGCCGGTGTGCGTCAGCCAGGTTACGCAGGCTGGCATTGAGCAGCGCTTCCTGGCGGAAGGCGTGTTCGGCGAGCAACTGGTCGCGATTCTCCTCCAGCTGGCTGCGGACATACTGGATGGCCAGTTCGACGATCTGGTCGGTCATCTTGCGCCGCGAATCGGCGTCCCGGGCGAGCACCGCCGCCATGGCCTGAAGGTCGTCCTCGACGCTGGCCCAGAAGGCGGCCATCACCGCCGAGCTGCGCTCCACGAACTGGGCGAAGGTATCGGTGATGAGGTCGTTGATGTCCTTGAAATAGTAAGTGGTGGCCGACAGCGGCACCTGGGCCTCGGCGGCCACCGCGCGATGGCGTACGGCACGCACGCCGTCGCGGACGATGATGCGCATGGCGGCGTCGAGGATGGCCTGGCGGCGTTGCTCGCTGCCCTGCCGGCTGGCCTTGCGGCCCTGGTACTTGACGCTCTCGGCTACCGCGCTGGCCACGCGGGCCGCACTGTCACTGCGGGACGACTGGTTCAAGACGGAAAACCCTCCGGACTCACTCAAGGTGAAAGTGTTGACCATTTATCCCGCGAATCAATGTGGGAATCAGGCGAGAATCGAACGCTGTCGGCCCTGACGAGCGGCTTCACGGAGCGGGCCCGGGAGAAACGAGTCCCCGAACGGGTGGACGGCCAAGAAAAAACCGCCCGAAGGCGGTTTTTCCAAAGCCGGTGTCACTCCTGCGTCATGCCTGGGGCCGCATGTGCGGGAACAGGATGACGTCACGAATAGACGGCGAATTGGTCAACAGCATCACAAGGCGATCGATACCGATGCCTTCGCCGGCGGTGGGGGGCATGCCGTACTCCAGCGCGTTGACGAAGTCGGCGTCGTAGTGCATCGCCTCGTCGTCACCGGCGTCCTTCTCCTTCACCTGCAGCATGAAGCGCTCGGCCTGGTCTTCGGCATCGTTCAGCTCGGAGTAGGCGTTGGCGATCTCGCGGCCGCCGATGAACAGCTCGAAGCGGTCGGTGACGCTCGGGTCCTGGTCGTTGCGGCGGGCCAGCGGGGAGACCTCGAAGGGGTACTGGGTGATGAAGTGCGGCTGCTCCAGCTTGTGCTCCACCAGTTCCTCGAAAATCATCACCTGCAGCTTGCCCAGGCCTTCGTGGCCGAGGACCTTGGCGCCGGCCTTCTTGGCGATGGCGCGGGCCTTCTCGACGTCGTTGAGGTCGGCGGCGGTGATCTCCGGGTTGTACTTGAGGATGGCGTCGAACACCGACAGGCGGGCGAAGGGCTCGCCGAAGTGGAAGACCTTGTCGCCGTAGGGCACGTCGGTGGTGCCGAGCACCGCCTGGGCCAGCTCGCGGAACAGTTCCTCGGTCAGGTCCATGTTGTCTTCGTAGTCGGCGTAGGCCTGGTAGAACTCGAGCATGGTGAACTCGGGGTTGTGCCGGGTCGAGACGCCTTCGTTACGGAAGTTGCGGTTGATCTCGAAGACCTTCTCGAAGCCGCCGACCACCAGCCGCTTGAGGTACAGCTCCGGCGCGATGCGCAGGAACATGGCCATGTCCAGGGCATTGTGGTGGGTCGCGAAGGGCTTGGCCGCCGCGCCGCCAGGGATGGTCTGCAGCATCGGGGTTTCCACTTCGAGGAAACCGCGATCGGACAGGAAGCGGCGGATATGGGCGATGACCTGGGAGCGCACGCGGAATGTGTGGCGGGTTTCCTCGTTGACGATCAGGTCGACGTAGCGCTGGCGGTAGCGCTGCTCGGTGTCGGTCAGGCCGTGGTGCTTGTCCGGCAGCGGGCGCAGGGACTTGGTCAGCAGGCGCACGCTGGTCATGTCGACGTAGAGGTCGCCCTTGCCGGAGCGGGCCACGGTGCCTTCGGCGCCGATGATGTCGCCCAGGTCCCAGGTCTTGATCTCGGCCAGGGTCTCTTCCGGCAGGGTCTTGCGGTTCACGTAGACCTGCAGGCGGCTGGTGCTGTCCTGCAGGACGATGAAGGAACCACGGTTGAGCATGATGCGACCGGCGACCTTGACCGGGATGGCTGCGGCTTCCAGCTCTTCCTTGGTCTTGTCCGCGTACTGTTTCTGCAGGTCCGCGAAGTAGGCGTCACGGCGGAAGTCATTGGGGAAGGCGATGGCCTTGGCCTCGCGCACGGCGGCAAGCTTTTCCTTGCGCTGGGCGATCAGCTTGTTCTCTTCCTGTTGCAGTTCGTGCTGGTCGGCGTGTTGGTCGCTCATGGTCGTTCTATCTGCCTGGCGTCAATTTCAAATGAAGATAATCGTGGGAGGCCCGTGTCAGAGCCCTTGTTTCAGGCTGGCCTCGAGGTACTCGTTCAGATCGCCGTCGAGCACCTTGTCGCAGTCGCTGCGTTCGACGCCGGTGCGCAGGTCCTTGATCCGCGACTGGTCGAGGACGTAGGAGCGGATCTGGTGGCCCCAGCCGATGTCGGACTTGGAGTCCTCCAGGGCCTGGGAGGCGGCGGTGCGCTTCTGCATCTCCAGTTCGTACAACTTGGCCCGCAGCATCTTCATGGCGGTGTCCTTGTTGGCGTGCTGGGAGCGTTCGTTCTGGCACGCCACCACGGTGTTGGTCGGCACGTGGGTGATACGCACCGCGGAGTCGGTGGTGTTCACGTGCTGACCACCCGCGCCGGAGGAGCGGTAGGTGTCGATGCGCAGGTCGGACGGGTTGATCTCGATCTCGATGTTGTCGTCGATCTCGGGAGAGACGAACACTGCGGTGAACGAGGTGTGGCGACGGTTGCCGGAGTCGAACGGGCTCTTGCGCACCAGGCGGTGCACGCCGATCTCGGTGCGGAGCCAGCCGAAGGCGTATTCGCCCTTGATGTGCACGGTGGCGCCCTTGATGCCGGCGACCTCGCCTTCGGACAGTTCGACGATCTCGGCGCTGAAGCCGTTCTTGTCGGCCCAGCGCAGGTACATGCGCAGCAGCATGTTGGCCCAGTCCTGGGCCTCGGTGCCGCCGGAACCGGCCTGGATGTCCAGGTAGGCGTTGTTCGGGTCCATCTCGCCGCTGAACATGCGGCGGAATTCCAGCTTCTCGAGGATCTCGCGCAGGCGCTCGACTTCGGTGGCGACGTCATTGACCGCACCTTCGTCGTTCTCCTCGACCGCCATGTCCAGCAGGTCGCTGGAGTCGGCCAGGCCGCCGGTCAGGTCGTCGAGGGTCTCGACCACCTGCGCCAGCATGGCGCGCTCGCGGCCCAGGTTCTGGGCGTATTCGGGGTTGTTCCAGACGTTGGGGTCTTCGAGTTCGCGGTTTACTTCGACGAGACGATCATGCTTCTGATCGTAGTCAAAGATACCCCCGAATTGCCTGGGTACGTTCGGAGAGGTCCTTGATGCTGTTCAGGATCGGGTTGATTTCCATGGCGGGAAGCTCTCGCTGGCAAAACTTTCGGAAAAGCCGGCGAGTATACCCGACAGATCGGATGGCGGCAGCATGCCCTCCGCGATTTACGCCGATCCGGCGACACGCGGAGGGGCGGCCGCCATTGCACGACGCCCCTCAGGTTCCGGGGCGGGCGACGACCATCGCCACCTGGTTGCGACCGTTGTTCTTGGCCTCGTAGAGGCCCTGGTCGGCCATGTCCACCAGCACCAGGGCCGACTGGCCGGCATTCGGGGTGAGGGTGGCGACGCCGATGCTGACGCTCAGTACCGATCCCGGCGCGGGTACGTCATGGGGAATGGCCAGGGCCTCGACGCAGCGACGCACCTTTTCCGCCAGCAGGCGCGCGCCACCGGCGGCCGTCCCGGGCAGCACCATGGCGAACTCCTCGCCGCCATAGCGCGCCGCCAGGTCCGTGGCGCGGCTGCAGGAGGCGCGGATCGCCTCGGCCACCTTGCGCAGCGCATCGTCCCCGGCGACATGGCCGAAGCTGTCGTTGAAACTCTTGAAGTGATCGACATCGATCATCAGCAGCGACAGTTCGCTCTGCTCCCGCAGGGCGCGCCGCCACTCCATGTCCAGGTATTCATCGAAGTGCCGACGGTTGGAAAGACCGGTCAGGCCGTCGGAGTTCATCAGCCGCTGCAGCACCAGGTTGGTCTCCAGCAGTTGCTGCTGGCTTTCCCGCAGGGCCCGGTAGGCCTCGTCGCGCTGCAGCAGGGCGGTGTAGGAGCGCGAGTGATAGCGGATGCGCGCCACCAGTTCGATGGCGTCCGGCAGCTTCACCAGGTAGTCGTTGGCCCCTGCGGCGAAGGCGGCGCTTTTCACCGAGGGTTCTTCCTTGGTGGACAGCACGATGATCGGCACATCCCGCAGGGCCGGCAGGGCGCGGCACTCGGCCAGCAGGCTGAGACCATCCACGCCGGGCATCACCAGGTCGAGGAGGATCACCGTGGGTCGGATCTGCAGGGCCACGGCCACCGCCTGGAGCGGGTCCGAGCAGAAATGGAAGTCGATGCCCGGCTCGGCCGACAGTGACCGCCGCACGGTCTCGCCGATCATCGCCTGGTCATCGACCAGCAGAACCATCGCGGAGGGTTCCACCGGGGTCATGTCCATGGGGCTTCGATAGGGGTATTGCATAACGCTCTCCGGGCCCTGCGGCCTGAGGTGAATTTCATCCGAACGCCTCCACCAGCCGGGGCGCGATACGCTCCAGGGCGAGGATCTCCGTGGCCGCGCCGATGGCCGCGGCGGCCTTGGGCATGCCGTAGACCGCGCAGCTGGCCTGGTCCTGGGCGATGGTCAGGAAACCCCGACCGCGCATGCGCTTGAGTCCCTCGGCGCCATCCCGGCCCATGCCGGTGAGCAGCACGCCGATGGCCTCGCCCTTCCAGTGCTCCACCAGGCTGTCGAAGAAGACGTCGATGGACGGTCGGTACACATGGCTGGTGGGCTCGGCGGTGTAAGCCAGTTCGCCGTTGCGCAGCAGCCGCAGATGATTGTTGGTGCCGGCCAGCAGGATGGTCCCCGGTTGCGGCGGCTCGCCTTCACGGGCGAGCCGCACCGGCAGGTGGGACTCGCTGGCCAGCCAGTCGGCCATGCCGGCGGCGAAGACCTCGTCGACGTGCTGGACCAGGACCACGGCGGCGGGAAAGCCGGGGGGCAGTTGCCTGAGCAACTGCGCCAGGGAGGCAGGACCCCCCGCCGAGGCGCCGATGGCCACCAGGCGCTGGCCGGCGCCACGGGGGCGCGACGGCTCGCTGGCCTTGCGTCCCCGGCGACTGCGCGGGCCCATGAGCCAGCCGATGTTCTGGATCTTGCGCAGCAACTGCGCGGCCGCCTCGACCTGGCCGCTGCCCAGGACGGGAGTGTTCACCACGTCCAGGGCGCCATGGCCCATGGCCTCGAAGACCCGGCGCAGGTTCTGCTCGAGGTCCACGGTGACGATGAGGATGGCACAGGGCGTGCTCGCCATGATCTGGCGGGTGGCCTCGACGCCATCCATCACCGGCATCAGCAGGTCCATCAGCACCACGTCGGGCAGGTCCCGGGCGCAGGCCTGCACCGCCTCGGCGCCATTGCCGGCGACCCAGGCGATCTGGTAGGCGGGCTCCAGGGCCAGCGCCCGGCGCAACGCCTCCACCGCCAGCGGCATATCGTTGACTATCCCTATCCTCACCCCTGGGCCTCCCCGATCAGCATGACCACCGCATCCAGCAACGCCTCGTCGTGGAAGCTGGCTTTCGCCAGATAATAGTCGGCGCCGGCGTCCAGGCCGCGACGGCGGTCTTCCTCGCGGTCCTTGTAGGACACCACCATCACCGGCAGCGACTGCAGGCGAGGGTCCCGGCGAACCAGGGTGACCAGCTCGATTCCGTCCATGCGCGGCATGTCGATATCGGTGATGAGCAGGTCGACATGCTCGGAACGCAGCGCGTTCCAGCCGTCCATGCCGTCCACCGCCACCGCTACGTCGTACCCCCGGCTGGCGAGCAGCTTGCGCTCCAGCTCGCGCACGGTCAGGGAGTCATCCACCACCAGCACCCGTTTGCGCTGCACACCGCCGCCCTGCCGCGCGCTGCGGTCGACCTTCTCCAGGCGGCCGCTGCCCAGCAGCTTGCCAACGGAGGTGAACAGGTCTTCCACATCGAGGATGAGCACCGGCCGGCCATCGTCCAGCAAGGCACCGGCGGACAGGTCCTGGACCTTACCCAGCCGTGGGTCGAGCGGCATCACCACCAGGGTGCGCTCGCCGATGAAACGCTCCACCGCCACGCCGTAGCAGCTGTCCCGATCACGGATCAGCACCACCGGAATGCCCGCCTCGTCGCGCTTGCCCTCGGCGCACTGGAGGATCTGGCTGGCGGACACCAGGCCCACGTGGCGGCCTTCGTGCCAGAAGTGCTGGCGCCCTTCCAGCTGGACGATGTCCTCGTGCTGCAGCCGGGTCATGCGCTCGATATGGGCCAGTGGGAACGCATAGGCCTCGCCGCCCACCTCGACCACCAGGCTGCGCACCACCGACAGGGTCAGCGGCACCTCGATGTGGAAGGTGACGCCACAGCCGCTGCGCTGCTCCATCCTCACGCCGCCCCGGAGCTGTCGCACCATGTGCTGCACGGCATCCAGGCCGACGCCACGTCCGGAAACCTCGGTGACCTGTTCACGCATGCTGAAGCCGGGCAGGAAAAGGAAGGCCAGCAGCTCCTCTTCGGTCATCCGCGTGGCGGTCTCCACCGTGGCGAAACCCCGCGCCACCACCGCGTCCCGCAGGCGTTCCAGGGCCACCCCGGCGCCATCGTCGGCCAACTCCAGCAACAGCATCCCGGCATGATGACGGGCCTGCAGGCGGATCACGCCTTCCTCCGGCTTGCCCAGCCGTCGACGCAGTTCCGGGCTCTCGATGCCATGGTCCACGGCATTACGCAGCAGGTGCGTCAGGGGCGCCTCCAGGCGCTCCAGCACGTCGCGGTCCACCTGGGTGCTTTCCCCGGCCACGTCCAGGCGCACCGACTTGCCGAGGGAGCGCCCCAGGTCACGAACCATGCGCGCCTGGCCAGCCAGCACATCGGCGAAGGGGCGCATGCGCGAGGCCAGGGCCGCATCGTAGAGCAGCTGGGCTCGCTGGCCACCCTGCCAGCCGAACTCGTCGAAATCGGCCATGTAGCCGGCCAGCAGTTGCTGGCACTCCCCGAGCATCTGCCGGGCTTCCCCCAGCATCGCCTGGGCCTGGGGATCGAGGCTGCCGTCCAGCGCCGACTCGCGGGCCATATCCAGGGCGCGGCTGGCGCCAGCCTGGAGGCGCTTGAGACGCAGCAACACGTCGTTCAGGGGCTTGATGCGCTGGAATGCCACCAGGGATTTGCTGGAGATATCCAGCAGGTGATCCAGGCGCTCGGCGCTGACCCGCAGCACGCGATCCCGATCGTTCCCCTCGCCGCCCGGAAGCTCGGGCTCCTGGGGCGTCGGTTCGAGCGCTGGTGGAGGCGGAGCGGGCGGCGGCGCGAGGGGCACTCGCGGTTCCAGCGGCGCGTGCGCGGGCGGTGGCGGCGTGCGGCCATCGGGCTGGCCCTGGAGCCGGGCGATCAGGGCGCTCACCGCCTCACGGCCGGCCGCCTCCGCCCAGCCCGCGTCGCTGCCGATACGCAGCAGCAGGTCCGAGCCTTGCAGCAGGGCGTCTATATGTTCCGGCTGCAGGCGCAGGTGCCCCAGGCGGGCGGCCTCCAGCAGGTCTTCCATCACATGGGCCACCTGCACCCCGGCGTCCAGCCCGACGATGCGTGCCGCGCCCTTGAGGGAATGGGCGGCGCGCATGCAGGCTTCCAGCTGCTCGGCCTGGGCCGGGTTGCGCTCCAGCACCAGCAGCCCGGCGTTGAGCACCTGGGTCTGGGCCTCCGCTTCCAGGCGGAACAGCTCCAGCAGCGAGGCGTCGCGCATCTCGTCCGGGGTCATGCCAGGCTCCTTGCCATGGCCTGCAGCAGCAGGCCTTCATCCAGCAGCGTGATGCTGCGCCCACTCAGGTTCACCACGCCGATGGCGAACTGGCGCGCCGCCAGGTCCGGGGCGCGGCCAGGGTCCACCACCGCATCCAGGGGAATCCGGTGGACGCCGTCCACCTCGTCCACGGGCGCCACCAGCGGCCCTCCCTGGCTGCTGAAGATCAACATGCGCGGCACTATCCGTCGCTCGCCCGCGATGTCGCCGCCCTTCTCCAGGCCCAGCAATTCGACCAGGGACAGGCAGGCCACCAGGGCGCCGCGCACGTTGGTCACGCCGAGCAGCGCCAGGGAGCGCTGGTGCGGCAGGCTGTGAATGGGGCTGACGGCGGCCACCTCCGCCAGGCTGCGGGTGGGCAGGCCCAGCCACTCTTCGCCCAGGCGGAACACCAGGGTGGATCGGCGCGTGCGACCGTCCTCCTCCTCCGCGTCGGGCGACTCGCCCGCCTCGTCGCGAACCAGCGCGTAACGGTCCAGCAGCAGGGTCGCGGCGGCGGCATGCACCTCGCAGTTGCGGCAATGGACATGGGCGGCCAGTCGCTCGCAGGACTTGTCGCCATGGACACCGATACGGTTCCAGCAGTCGTCCACCGGCAGCAGATGGTCCGTGGCGATCAGCGGCAGTCGGCTATCGGTCATCGCCGTTCACTCCACGGGCGGCACGTTGCTGAAGCCTCAGGGCCCCCGCACGATCCCCCCGCGCCGCCAGCAGCGCGGCGAGGTGGGCCAGGGCTTCGGCATGCCGGGGTTGCAGATAGAGGGCCTTGCGGTAGAAGTCCTGGGCCTCGTCGGCCTTGCCGGCGACATCCGCCAGCAGGCCGAGCCAGTAGAAGACATCGGCCGAAGGGCCATGGGCGACCAGGAAGGCCTCGCAGGCGATCCTCGCCTCGTCGCTGCGTCCGCCATTGGCGAGCCGGACGATCTCCGCCAGGGACTCGTCGCGGGTGCCGGCCGGAACCGCTTTCGGGCGTTCGGGCCTGGGCAAGGGTGGACGCGGGCGCTCCGACGGGCGCACGGGCAGGGACTGGGGCGGCGGCATCGAGGCGACCAGTCCCCTCGGACGAGCCGGCCTGGCGCCGGCATTCGGCGGCGCCAGGCGAAAAACGAAGGCCTGTGGATAACCCAACGGCTGCATGCCCTGCTGGCTCAACAGGCTGGCCTCGGCGGGGCCGATGAAGAGGGCGCCGTCCTTGTGCATCAGGCGCTTGAGCACCTCCAGCACCGCACCCTGGGTGGGCCGGTCGAAATAGATCAGCAGGTTGCGGCAGAAGACGAAATCGTAGGGCGGCTCACCCGCCAGCAGCCCGGGCTCCAGCAGGTTGCCCCTGAGGAAGCGCACCCTGGAGGCCACCTGAGGGGCCAGGGCATGGCCCTCGACGGTGGGCAGGAAGTAACGGTCGCGGAAGGACAGGTCATCGCCCCGGAAGGAATTGCGCCCATAGACGCCCTGGCGCGCCCGTTCGAGGACCCGCTCGCTGATGTCCATGGCGTCCACCTGGAACAGGCCGGGGGCGAGGCCCGCGTCCAGCAGCGCCATGACGATGGAAAAGGGCTCCTCCCCCGTCGAGCAGGGCAGGCTGAGGATGCGCAGCGGCCGTCCCGCCAGTGTGGGCAGACGCTCGAGCGCCAGGCGGCCCAGGGCGACGAAGGACTCCGGATAGCGGAAGAACCAGGTCTCCGGCACCACCACCGCCTCCACCAGCGCCTGCTGTTCGGTGGAGGAGCCATTGAGCAGGGTCCAGTAGACGGCCTCATCGGCGCAGCCGGCCGCCTTGATGCGCTGGCCCACGGCGCGCTCGATCACCGTGCGCCCCACGGACTCGGCCTCCAGGCCGATGCGGCTCTTCAGCAGGGCTTCGAAGCGCTCGATCATGCGCCCCCCTCCCGGGTCGGGAAGAGCAACCCGCGCACCTCGTCGGTCAGCAGGTCGGCCACGCGTATCCGCTGCACCAGGCCATCGGCGGCCTGGTAGACCGGTCCCAGGTAGCGGGCCAGGCCACGCTCCAGGCCATAGTCTCGGAACGCTTCGGGCGCGCAGCGCAGGGTGTCGGTGGCCTGTTCGAGGATCAGCCCCAGCCAATGCCCCTGCCCCGCCGGGGGATAGTCCACCAGCACCAGCCGGGTACTGGTGCGCACCTGGGCGGGCTGGCCGAAGGCGAGCCGGGCCAGGTCCAGCACCGGCACCAGTCGCTGGCGGTGGGCGAGGACGCCCGCGACCCAGGCCGGCGCCTCGGGCACCTGCTTGAGGTCGCGCAATGGCAGCACCTCCACCACCTCATGCACATCCAGGGCGTAACGGTCGCCCCCCAGGCGGAACTGCAGGTACAGCCGCCCCCTGGCGGTGCGGGCCGGGGCATGGGTACGGCTCGGACTCATGGCGCCGCCTCAGACCTTGAAGCGGCTGACACCGGCGCGCAGGCCGTTGGCGACCAGGTTGAGGTCGTCGATGGCGGAGCTGGCCTGGCGCAGGGACTCCACGGTCTGCCCCGTGGCCTCGCCCAGCTGCACCAGGGCCTGGTTGATCTGCTCGGCGCCGGTGGCCTGGGCCTGCATGCCCTCGTTGACCATCTGCACCCGTGGCGCGAGGGCCTGGACCTGCTGGATGATCTGCGACAACTGCTCGCCCACCTGCCCCACTTCCGCGATGCCCCGGCGCACCTCCTCGGAGAACTTGTCCATGCCCATCACGCCGGCGGAAACGGCGGACTGGATTTCCCGCACCATCTGCTCGATGTCGTAGGTGGCCACGGCGGTCTGGTCCGCCAGGCGACGCACTTCGGTGGCGACCACCGCGAAGCCACGGCCATACTCGCCGGCCTTCTCCGCCTCGATGGCGGCATTGAGGGACAGGAGGTTGGTCTGGTCGGCCACCTTGACGATGGTGGTGACCACCTGGTTGATGTTGCCGGCCTTCTCGTTGAGGATCGCCAGCTTGGCGTTCACCAGCTCGGCGGCGCCCATCACCTGGTGCATGGTGTCCTCCATGCGCGCCAGCCCCAACTGGCCGGAGCCGGCGAGGATGGAGGTCTGCTCGGCGGTACCGGACACCTCGCTCATGGTGCGCACCAGGTCCCGGGACGTGGCGGCGATCTCGCGGGAAGTGGCGCCGATCTCCGTGGTGGTGGCGGCGGTCTCGGTGGCGGTGGCCTGCTGCTGCCTGGACGTGGCGGCGATCTCGGTGACCGAGGTGGTCATCTGCACCGCCGAACGCTGAGCCTGGGACACGAGGTTCTTCAGCTCCTCGACCATCTGGTTGAAGCCCACCTCGATGGCGTTGAATTCGTCCTTGCGCTGCAGGTCCATGCGGGTATTGAGGTCTCCGCCGGCCAGGGACCCGAGGGTTTCCACCACGTCCGCCACCGGGCGGGTGATGGACCTGAGCAGCAGCAGGCCGCAGATTCCGGCCGCCGCCACGGCCAGCAACAGGGCGATCAGCATGCTGTTCTCGGCGGTTCTCACGGAAGCGATGATCTCAGCCACCGAGCCTTCACTGCCGGCGCGGTTGCCCTCGATCAGGTCGTTCAGCACCTTCCGGCCTTCACCCCAGCGGGTCACCAACGCCCCCTCGAAGCTCGCCACGGCCTTGTCCCGCTCGCCATCCTGCAGCTCACGGAGGATCTGGGCCTGAGTCGCCATATAGTCCTTGTGCAACACCAAGAAGGCATCGAAGGCCGCCCGCTCGGCATCGGTCGAAATGGTGTCGCCATAGGACTTGAACTGATCCAGCAACTGGGCGTTGCTCTGCTCCAGGTCATCGCGGCCGGTGTGGTAGACGATGCCCACGCCCTGCCCGCCTTCGGTCCGCAGGAGGGCCTGGGTGCGTAGCAGGTTGTCGGTCCAGCCGCTGCGGATCTTGCTGATGTAGTAGATGCCGGGGACCGAGTCGGCGAGGACGCGCTCACCCTCGCGCTCGATGGTCAGCAGCTGGATGTAGGACATGGCCGCCATCGACAGCATGATGGCGATGATCACCGCGAAACTTGCCTGGATACGCAAGCGAACAGTCCAGTTCTTCACTCTCTTCCTTCCCCACGATTTCATGGCGGCCGGCGGCCGATGGCGGCGACTCTAGTGATATGGCCAATAGCCCGCAAGCGTCAGGCGGACGCACCTTTACGTCGTCAGAAAGCCGACGTCGCGGGCGTTTAGGAGTTTGGCAGAAAGTGCGGGGAATGCAGGAAGGAATACGAAAGAGGCTGGCGTGGAGCCGAACGCCCCACGCCAGCCGGTCACTCAGGCCAGTTCCTGGCGAACCTGGCGCTCCAGCTCGGCCTTGAGGCCCGGGTCCAGGCGTAGCTGGCGAGCCAGTTCCTCCAGGTAGGCGCGCTCCATGAAGTGTTCCTCGTCCACCATCAGCACACTGGCGAGGTACATCTCGGCGGCCATTTCCGGCGTCCGGGCGGCACGGGCCACATCGGCGGGGTCGAGCGGCTTGTTCAGTTCCGCATCCAGCCAACGACGCAGCTCGGCGTCCTGGGTCAGCTTGGCCAGCTCTTCCTCGATGAGCTGGCGCTCCCGGGCGTCCACGTGGCCATCGGCCTTGGCCGCCGCCACCAGCGCCTTGAGGATGGCCTGGCTGTGCTGCTCCGCCTGGGGCGCGGGCAGACGGTCCAGGGTCTGGGGCTCGGCTCCGGTCGCCGAAGCCTGCTGCGCCTGCCAGTTGCCATAGGCCTTGTAGGCCAGCACACCGAGTGCCGCCAGGCCGCCATAGGTCAGGGCCTTGCCGCCCAGCTTGCGCGCGCTCTTGTTGCCCAGCAGCAGGCCGAGGGCGCCGGCGGCCAGGGCACCGCCACCGGCGCCACTGAGCAGGCTGCCCAGGTTGCCGCCCGACTGGCCACCGGTGTGTCCGGTGGATTTGCCACCGGCCTTCTGCTGCAGCAGGTCCTGGCCGGATTTGAGCAGTTGGTCGAGCAGTCCGCGGGTATTCATGGAAGCCTCCAGGTGAATTCGATCCCAATGATCGACCGACTCTATCCGTGGTGATTCCTCCCGGCAGTGCGCAGAGTGCTTCCAGATATTGCACGGGCATGCAGAGCGGCGGACTTTGACCCTGGCAATCTAAAAAAGCGAAACGACCTATTATATTTCGATAAAACAAATCCACCGGCAGCATCCAGACGCGAACCACACCCATGATGACCCTCCGCCAGATCCGTCATTTCATCGCCGTGGCCGAAACCGGCTCCATCTCCGCCGCCGCCCAGGCGGTGTTCATTTCCCAATCCACCCTGACCCTGGCCATCCAGCAACTGGAGGAAGAGATAGGCGTCAGCCTGTTCAACCGCCACGCCAAGGGCATGTCCCTGACTCACCAGGGCCACCAGTTCCTGCGCCAGGCGCACCTGATCCTGGCGACGGTGGAGAATGCCAAGCGAAGCCTGCAGCAGAGCACCGACCAGGTGGCCGGCAGCCTCATCATAGGCGTCACCAGCCTGGTGGCCGGCTACTACCTGGCCGACCTCATCACCCGCTTCCAGCGCGCCTACCCCAACGTGAAGACCCGAGTGGTGGAGGATGAACGCCCCTATATCGAACACCTGCTGGTGAGTGGCGAGATCGACGTAGGCGTGCTGATCCTCTCCAACCTGGAAGACCGTCACGCCCTGCAGACCGAGGTGCTGACCCACTCCCCCCACCGTCTCTGGCTACCCGCCCAGCACCCACTGCTGGAACGGGACGGCATCAGCCTGGCGGACATCGCACGGGAACCGCTGATCCAGCTCAATACCGACGAAATGGGGCTGCACACCCAGCGCATCTGGTCCCGGGCCGGCATGACGCCCCAGGTGACCTTGCGCACCGCCTCGGTGGAAGCTGTGCGCAGCCTGGTGGCGGCCGGCCTGGGCCTGTCGATCCAGCCGGACATGACCTACCGCCCCTGGTCCCTGGAGGGCGACATCATCGAAGCACGCCCCCTGGTGGACCTCGGCGAACCTCTGGACGTCGGTCTGGCCTGGCGCCGCGGCACGGCGCGCCCGGCCCTGGTGGACCCTTTCCTCACGGTGGCCCGGGAGCAACCGAACAACCGCAAGCCTTCGATTTAATCGAACGCAGCTTTCAGTATTTAGAATTTGTCGACCCAAGGCACGGCCTCTAGTCTCTGGTTCCCATAAACAGAGGCATGCCGGCCCCCGACAGGAGCCCCGGAATGACCGCAGAACAAGACAACGGGAAAAGAAGAACCCACAAGATGAGCGACGCCGCCATCCTCCCCACCCTGCAAACGGATTTGCTGATCGACGGCCGTCTGGTCGTCGGTGAAGGCTTGGCGGAAACCATCATCAACCCCGCCAGCGGGGAAACGCTGGTGACCATCGCCGAAGCCTCCATCGATCAGGTAGAAGCCGCAGTCGCCGCAGCCCATCGCGCCTTCGCCGGCTGGTCGCGCACCACCCCGGCCCAGCGCTCCACCGCGCTCCTGGCCATCGCCGACGCCGTAGAAAGGCACGCCGCCCTACTCTCCCGCCTGGAAGCCCTGAACTGCGGGAAGCCGCTGCACCTGGCGCTCCAGGACGACATCCCCGCCACCGCCGACGTGTTTCGCTTCTTCGCTGGCGCGGTGCGCTGCCAGCAGGGCCAACTGGCCGGCGAGTACGTGCCCGGCCACACCAGCCTGGTGCGGCGCGACCCGGTGGGTGTGGTGGCTTCCATCGCGCCATGGAACTACCCGCTGATGATGGCGGCCTGGAAGATCGCCCCGGCCCTGGCCGCCGGCAACACCCTGATATTCAAACCCTCCGAACACACGCCGCTATCGATCCTGGCGCTGGCGCCGGCCTTGGCGGAGATCCTCCCGCCGGGAGTGATCAACATCCTCTGCGGCGCCGGCGACAGTGTCGGCAGTCAGTTGGTGGGCCATCCCAAGGTACGCATGGTGTCCCTCACCGGCGACATCGTCACCGGCCAGAAAATCCTCCAGAGCGCCGCCCGCACCCTCAAGCGAACCCACCTGGAACTGGGCGGCAAGGCGCCGGTGATCGTCTGCAATGACGCCGACCTTGACGCCGTGATCCAGGGCGTGCGCACCCACGGCTACTACAACGCCGGCCAGGACTGCACCGCCGCCTGCCGCATCTACGCCCAGGCCGGCATCCACGACCGCCTGGTGAGCGAGCTGGGCGAGGCGGTGGCCAGCCTGCGGTTCGCCCGCAAGCGCGATCAGGACAATGAGATTGGTCCTCTGATCAGCGCCCGTCAGCGCGACCGCGTGGCCAGCTTCGTCGAGCGGGCACTGGGCCAGCCCCACATCGAGCGCGTTACCGGAGCGGCCGTGCATTCCGGCGCCGGCTTCTACTACCAACCAACCCTGCTGGCCGGCTGCAAGCAGCAGGACGAAATCGTCCAGCGCGAGGTCTTCGGGCCGGTGGTCACCGTGACCCGCTTCGGCGACCTGGCCCAGGCCGTGGACTGGGCCAACGATTCCGAGTACGGCCTGGCCTCTTCGGTGTGGACCCGTGACCTGGACAAGGCCATGCAGGTCGCCGCGCGGCTGCAGTACGGCTGCACCTGGATCAACACCCACTTCATGCTCGCGAGCGAGATGCCCCATGGCGGCCTCAAACGCTCCGGTTATGGCAAGGACCTGTCCAGCGACTCGCTGCAGGACTACAGCGTGGTACGCCACATCATGGCCCGCCACGGTCAGGACTTCTAAAACAAGAAAGGTCGGAAGACCGGCGAAACGACGTTCAACTGCCACGACCAATAACGAAAAAGAGGGAACAACATGTCAGTGCGCAAAACCGCCCTGCTGAGCGCAGTGGTCACCACCATCCTCGCCAGCGGCAGCCTGCAGGCCGCCGAAGCCCTGAAACAGCTGGGCGAGGGTGAAGGACAGGTGGATATCATCGCCTGGCCCGGCTACATCGAGCGGGGCGAGACAGACAAGAACTACGACTGGGTCACCGCGTTCGAGAAGGACACCGGCTGCAAGGTCAACGTGAAGACCGCCGCCACCTCCGACGAGATGGTCAGCCTCATGGCCAAGGGCGGCTACGACCTGGTCACCGCCTCCGGCGACGCCTCCCTGCGGCTGATCTACGGCAAGCGCGTCCAGCCCATCAACCCGGAACTCATTCCCAACCTGAAGAACCTCGACCCGCGCCTGAAGGACGCCCCCTGGTTCACCGTCAATGGCCAGCAGTACGGCACGCCCTACCAGTGGGGCCCGAACCTGCTGATGTACAACACCAAGCTCTTCGCCTCGGCACCGGACAGCTGGAGCGCCGTGTTCGAGCCGACCGAACTGGCCGACGGCAAGGCCAACAAGGGGCGTATCCAGGCCTACGACGGCCCCATCTACATCGCCGACGCCGCCCTCTACCTGAAGTCCACCAAGCCGGAACTGGGCATCCAGGATCCTTACCAGTTGAACGAGGAGCAGTACGCCGCCGTGCTCGACCTGCTGCGCAAACAGCACAGCCTGGTCCACCGCTACTGGCACGACGCGACCGTGCAGATGAGCGACTTCAAGAACGAAGGCGTGGCCGCCGCCAGCACCTGGGGTTACATGGCCAACACCCTCAAGGCCGAGGGCCAGCCCGTGGCCACCGTGGTGCCGAAGGAAGGCGTCACCGGCTGGGCCGACACCACCATGCTGCATGCCGAGGCCAAGCACCCCAACTGTGCCTACAAGTGGATGAACTGGTCCCTGGAGCCCAAGGTCCAGGGCGACGTCGCCGCCTGGTTCGGCTCCCTCCCGGCCGCGCCGGAAGGCTGCAAGGCAAGTGCCCTGCTGGGCGCCGAAGGCTGCGCCACCAATGGCTTCGACCAGTTCGACAAGATCGCCTTCTGGAAGACCCCGCAGGCCGAGGGCGGCAAGTTCGTGCCCTACAGTCGGTGGACCCAGGATTACATCGCGATCATGGGCGGCCGCTAAAAGTCTTCAGGTCGTGGCTGCGCGGCCCTGATCCGCGCCCGGGCAGTGCCTGCGCGCTGGCCGGACGCGGCTGAGGGCCTGCTCGCGACGCCCCCCCCGAACGACTTTTCCCTCCCTGCGCCGATTCACTCGTATCTCAGATTCACGGGCACGGCACCTCTGCGCCGGCCCCTTGGAGCACGCACCATGACCACTCCCGCAGTTCAGTTCACCCAGGTCTCCCGCCAGTTCGGCGAGGTCAAGGCCGTCGACCGGGTCTCCATCGAGATCGAGGACGGGGAGTTCTTTTCCATGCTGGGCCCCTCCGGCTCGGGCAAGACCACCTGCCTGCGGCTGATCGCCGGCTTCGAGCAACCCACCGCAGGCTCGATCCGCATCCATGGCGAGGAAGCCGCCGGGCTGCCGCCCTACGAGCGGGACGTGAACACCGTGTTCCAGGACTACGCCCTGTTCCCCCACATGAACGTCCGCGACAACGTCGCCTACGGCCTCAAGGTGAAGGGCGTCGGCAAGTCCGAGCGCCTCGCCCGGGCCGAAGAGGCGCTGGGCATGGTCGCCCTGGCCGGCTACGGCGAGCGCAAACCGGCGCAGCTCTCCGGTGGCCAGCGCCAGCGCGTGGCTCTGGCCCGCGCTCTGGTGAACCGTCCGCGCGTGCTGCTGCTGGACGAACCCCTGGGCGCGCTGGACCTCAAACTGCGGGAGCAGATGCAGGGCGAGCTGAAGAAGCTGCAACGCCAGCTGGGCATCACCTTCATCTTCGTCACCCACGACCAGGGCGAAGCGTTGTCCATGTCCGACCGCGTGGCGGTGTTCAACAAGGGCCGCATCGAACAGGTGGACAGCCCGCGCAACCTCTACATGAAGCCGGCCACTACCTTCGTCGCCGAGTTCGTCGGCACCTCCAACGTTCTCAAGGGCGACCTGGCGCGCCAGCTCAGCGGTAGCGAGCGCCCCTTCTCCATCCGCCCGGAACACATCCGCTTCGCCCAGGGCGTGTGCGGTGGCCACGAAGTGGAGATCAGCGGCCTGCTCCACGACATCCAGTACCAGGGGGCCGCCACGCGCTACGAGATCCGTCTGGACAACGGCCAGAACCTTTGCGTCAACCTGGCCAACGACCAGTGGCAGGACGCCACCCCACTGCACCAGCAAGGCCATGTGGTCACTGCCCGCTGGGCCCGCGACGCCATGGTCCAGCTGAACGAGGGCGCGTGACATGGAGCTTACCCTCAACGCCGAACGGGCCCGGACCGCGGCCGACCCCATGCGCAGGTTGTCCAATCTGCTCTACCGCCGTCCCACCCTGTACCTCTCCCTGCTACTGGTGCCGCCGCTACTGTGGTTCGGAGCCATCTACCTGGGCTCGCTGCTGACGCTGCTGTGGCAGGGCTTCTACACCTTCGACGACTTCACGATGGCGGTGTCCACGGACCTGACCCTGGCCAACTTCGCCGCGCTGCTCCAGCCCGCCAACTTCGACATCATCCTGCGCACCCTGGCCATGGCCATCGCCGTGTCCCTCGCCAGCGCAGCCCTGGCCTTCCCCATCGCCTACTACATGGCGCGCTACACCACGGGCAAGACCAAGGCGTTCTTCTACATCGCCGTGATGATGCCCATGTGGGCCAGCTACATCGTCAAGGCCTATGCCTGGACCCTGCTGCTGGCCAAGGGCGGCGTTGTGATGTGGTTCGTCCAGGTCCTGCACCTGGAGCCCGTGCTGGAACTGCTGCTGGGCATTCCAGGGGTAGGCGGCAGCACCCTGTCCACGTCCCACTTCGGGCGCTTCCTGGTGTTCGTCTACATCTGGCTGCCGTTCATGATCCTGCCGATCCAGGCCTCCCTGGAACGCCTTCCGCCGTCTCTGCTGCAAGCCTCGGCGGACCTGGGAGCGCACCCGCGCCAGACCTTCCTGCAGGTGATCCTGCCGCTGTCGGTGCCAGGGATCGCCGCCGGGTCGATCTTCACCTTCAGCCTGACCCTGGGCGACTTCATCGTGCCGCAACTGGTGGGGCCGCCCGGCTACTTCGTCGGCAGCATGGTCTACGCCCAGCAGGGCGCCATCGGCAACATGCCCATGGCCGCCGCCTTCACCCTGGTGCCGATCGTGCTGATCGCCATCTACCTGTCCATCGTCAAACGACTGGGGGCATTCGATGCACTCTGAGAAAGCATCCTGGGGCCTTAAAGCGGCCGCTTGGGCCGGACTGGCCTTCCTGCACATCCCGATCCTGATTATCTTCCTCTACGCCTTCAACACCGAGGACGCCGCCTTCAGTTTTCCGCCCCAGGGCTTCACCCTGCACTGGTTCAGCGTCGCCTTCGGCCGCGCCGACGTGCTGGAAGCCATCAAGCTGTCGCTGCAGGTGGCCTCCATCGCCACCCTGATCGCACTGCTGCTGGGCACCCTGGCCGCAGCCGCGCTCTATCGCCACAGCTTCTTCGGCAAGGACGGCATCTCCCTCATGTTGATCCTGCCCATCGCCCTGCCCGGCATCATCACCGGCATCGCGCTGCTCTCGGCGTTCAAGGGGCTGGGGATCGAACCGGGCCTGCTGACCATCGTCATCGGCCATGCCACATTCTGCGTGGTGATCGTCCACAACAACGTCATCGCCCGCTTCCGCCGCACCTCCCACAGCCTGATCGAAGCCTCGATGGACCTGGGCGCCGATGGCTGGCAAACCTTCCGCCACATCATCCTGCCGAACCTCGGCTCGGCCCTGCTGGCGGGCGGCATGCTGGCCTTCGCGCTGTCCTTCGACGAGATCATCGTCACCACCTTCACCGCCGGCCACGAGCGCACCCTGCCGATCTGGCTGCTCAACCAGCTCAGCCGCCCGCGCGACGTCCCGGTGACCAACGTGGTGGCCATGCTGGTGATGCTGGTGACCATGCTGCCGATCCTCGCCGCCTACTACCTGACAAAGGGTGGCGAGAGCGTGGCGGGCAGCGGGAAGTAAGACGACATACCCCTCTGCCTCGGACCACTCCGGGGGGAGAGGGGCCAGACCGAACAAGGACCGAACCATGCAAACCAGACTCCTGATCAACGGCCAGCTCGTCGCTGGCGAAGGCCCCGGCCTCGCTGTGCTCAACCCCTCCCTTGGCACTGCCCTGGTGGAGATCGCCGAGGCCAGTCCGGCCCAGGTCGATGCCGCCGTACGCGCCGCCGACGCCGCCTTCCCGGCCTGGGCTCAGACCCCGCCGAAGGAGCGCGCCACCCTGCTGCTCAAGCTCGCAGACAGGATCGACGCCCACGCGGAAGAACTCGCCCGCCTGGAATCACAGAACTGCGGCAAGCCCTTCGTCGCAGCCCTCAACGACGAGCTGCCGGCCATCGCCGATGTGTTCCGCTTCTTCGCTGGCGCCAGCCGTTGCATGAGCGGCTCCGCCGCAGGTGAATACCTGCCCGGCCACACCTCGATGATCCGCCGCGACCCGGTGGGCGTGGTCGCGTCCATCGCACCCTGGAACTACCCGCTGATGATGGCCGCCTGGAAGCTCGGCCCGGCGCTGGCTGCCGGCAACACCGTGGTACTGAAACCCTCCGAGCAGACCCCCTTGACCGCGCTGAAGCTCGCCGAACTCATCGCCGAGATATTCCCCGCCGGCGTGGTGAACCTGGTCGTCGGCCGCGGCCCGAGCGTCGGCGAACCGCTGGTGACTCACCCGAAGGTGCGCATGGTCTCCCTGACCGGTTCGGTGGCCACCGGCAGTCGGATCATCGCCGGCACCGCCGACAGCGTTAAGCGCATGCACATGGAACTGGGCGGCAAGGCCCCGGTAATCATCTTCGACGACGCCGACATCGACGCCGCCGTCGAGGGCATCCGTACATTCGGCTTCTACAACGCCGGCCAGGACTGCACCGCCGCCTGCCGCATCTACGCGCAGAAAGGCATCTACGAGACATTCGTCGCCAAGCTGGGCAAGGCCGTCGGCAGCATCCAGACCGGCCTGCAGGACGACCCGGCCACCGAGCTCGGTCCGCTGATCACCCGGCAGCACCTGGAGAGGGTGGAAGGCTTCGTCCAGCGCGCCAGCGCCCTGCCCCACGTCCAGGTGGTCACCGGTGGCGCGCGCGTAGCGGGGCCCGGCTTCTTCTTCCAGCCCACGGTGCTGGCGGGCGCTCGCCAGGACGACGAGATCGTCCGCCGCGAAGTCTTCGGTCCGGTGGTCTCGGTCACCGCCTTCGACAGCGAAGAGCAGGTGCTGGACTGGGCCAACGACTCCGACTACGGCCTGGCCTCCTCGGTCTGGACCCAGGACGTCGGCCGCGCCCATCGCCTGTCCGCCCGCCTGCAGTACGGCTGCACCTGGGTCAATACTCACTTCATGCTGGTGAGCGAGATGCCCCACGGCGGCGTCAAGCACTCCGGCTACGGCAAGGACATGTCCATGTACGGGCTGGAGGACTACACCGCCATTCGCCACGTCATGTTCAAGCATTGATGCAGTGCCCGACGGCAGTTGTGAACGAGCTCATTCGCGAGAAGGGCTGAAAGCCCCCGGGAACCTGGAGTCGCTCCCACAGGCCCGGCCCGCATCACCGGAATCACCCGACCAGGAGAACGAAAAATGCGTAATACAGTGCGTAACCTCAGCTTCATCCTGCTTTTCGCCATGGCCGGGATGGCCCAGGCGGCCGACGACGCCAAGGCCATAGTCGATGGCTACATGGCCGCCTGGAACGCCCATGACGTCGACAAGGCCGCCAGCTTTCTGGCCGAGGACGCGGTGTACTTCGACGCTACCGTCGGCACTCCGCAAGAGGGCCGCACGGCCGCCCGCGACAATGTGATCAAGGTCTTCATCGGCGCCGTTCCGGACCTGACCTGGAAGATGACCAGCGAGCCTATCGTCAGCACTGACGGTATCGCCTTCCAATGGGAATTTGCCGGCAACAACAGCGGCGCCTGGAGCGCCGAAACCCCGGCCACCAACAAGCCGCTGAAGTTCGAAGGCGTGAGCTTCGTGCGCGTGAAAAACGGCAAGATCACCTACCAGGGCGACTATTACGACGCCCTCGGCTTCAACAAGCAGCTCGGCTGGTAAGCCCTTCTCCAGTGCCCCCTGGGCTCCGGCCTTTCCTCCACCCCGGCCCCCCACAGCCGGGCGTGGCTTGTGCGTCGCCACTTGCGGCGCCCTCCTGCCCCACCCCTTTTCGGTAACCACCATGCACAGCATTCCCCGACAGCCCCAGGCGCCCGGTCCGGATGGAGGCACCCAAGGCAACTCAACCCTGGACCAGGTCAAACTGCTGATCGACGGCCTGAACAACCGCTGGACCGAGATCAGCAAGGTCTCCGACGTGATTCGCCAGATCGCCCGCAACACCAACCTGGTGGCCCTCAACGCCGCCATCGAGGCCGCCCGCGCCGGCGAACTCGGTCGCGGTTTCGCGGTGGTCGCGGACGAGGTGCGGCGCCTCGCCACTCAGTCGGCAAACGCCACCGCCGATATCGGCAATATGGTCGCCACCATTCGCCAAGAGAGCGAAAAGGCCCTGAGCGAAGTGCAGCGGGCGGAGAGCGCGGCTAAGGCGGAGACCGCCGAAGTCATGCTGGCCCGCGAGGCGCAGCAACTGCAGAACCAATTCACCGTGATGGCCACCGCCCTCTACGGCCTCAAGCACTTCATCCTCGGCCTGCACGCCCAGGGCTTCGGCCCACAGCGCGAGCAGATCGATGCGGTGATGCAGCATTTCCTGGCGCAGAACCCCGACCTGCTGGCCTTCGCCTGCGCCGGTGAACCCAATGCCCTGGACGGGCGCGACGCGGAGTTTGCCAACCAGCCAGGTTTCGACCACACCGGCCGCATCATGGCCTACTGGAACCGTGGCGCCGGCAGCATCCAACGCGAATGTCTGGTGGGCTACGACGGCGACTGGTACGAACTGCCCCGACGCAAGGGCCGCGACCTGTTCATGGAGCCCTACGAATACCGGGTGGCCGGCAATAGTGTGCTGATGACCTCCTTCATGACGCCGATGCTGGCCGGCGGGCGCTTCCTTGGCATCCTCGGCGCCGACTACAGCCTGCAACAGCTGCAGGAGCGACTGAGCCAGCTCAAGCCCTTCGGCAACGGCCACTACGCGCTGCTGTCCAACGCCAGCCACTTCGTCACCCACCCGGACGGCCAGCGTCTAGGCACCCTCGCCAGCGAACTGCCCAATGATGCGCGCAATGCCATCCGCGACGGCAAGCCGCTGCGCTTCCCAGGCCCCGGCACCCACTGCTGCCTGCTGCATCCGATCTTCGTTGGAAACTGCAACGCGCCCTGGTCGCTGCTGCTGCAGTTCGACCCCCAGGCCGCCTGAGCCGAGTGCCCGGTGGCGCTCCCCCTGCGACTCGCAGGGGGGCCGCAACCCTCGTGGTCGAACCTTACCCATCAAGCCCGGCCGCTCCGGCCAATCCCTTCTCCGCCAGCCACGCCGGGTTGAACAGCCGCCCGGCATAGAGCCCGCCCCGGTCGCAGAGCAGGGTCACGACCCGATGACCCGGGCCCAGCTGGCGAGCCACCTGCACGGCGGCGACGAGGTTGATGCCCGAGGAGCCGCCGACGAACAGCCCCTCCTCCCGCAGCAGCCGATAGACCATGGCCACGCAGGCCGGGTCGTCCACCTGCACGGCGTCGTCGATGGGGGTGCCTTCGAGGTTGGCGGTGACCCGGGTCGTGCCGATGCCTTCGGTGATGGAGCTGCCCTCGGCCACCAGCTCACCACGCTTCACCCAGTTGTAGAGCGCGCTGCCCATGGGGTCGGCGAGGACGATGCGTACGCGGGGATCATGCGACTTGAGGAAACGCGCGACCCCGGCCAGGGTTCCCCCCGTGCCGGTGGCGCAGACGAAGGCGTCCAGGCGACCCTCGGTGTCGGCCCAGATTTCCGGGCCGGTGGTCTCGTAGTGGGCCTGGCGATTGGCGGTGTTGTCGAACTGGTTGGCCCAGACGGCGCCGGGAATCTCGGCGGCCAGGCGGCAGGCGATCTTCTGGTAGTTGTCCGGGTCCTTGTAGGGCCTGGGCGGCACCGGGCGCACCTCGGCGCCCAGGGTGCGCAACAGGTCGAGCTTCTCCGGGGACTGGTTGTCCGGGATCACGATGATGCAGCGATAGCCCCGCACCGCGCAGATATGCGCCAGGCCGATGCCGGTGTTGCCGGCGGTGCCCTCCACCAGGGTGCCGCCCGGCAGCAGCAGGCCCTGGCGCTCGGCGTCGTCGATAATGGAGCGCGCGGCGCGGTCCTTCACCGAACCGCCGGGATTGAGAAATTCGGCCTTGGCCAGGATGTCGCAACCGGTTTCGGCGCTGAGCCCGATGAGACGCAGCAGGGGCGTGTTGCCGATGCTGCCGATGAAGCCCTCGCGAATCGCCATGCTGCACCTCCCGGAGTCGCCGCATGGGAACGGACAGTTTCAGTCTAGTCGCGCGCTAGTCCGGCCGGCCCCTGTCGAAATGGTGCTTGATGATGTCCGTCAGCGTCGCCGTCATCACCGCCGTGGAAACCCCGAACATCAGGATGCCGTTGGCGGCTTCCAGCGGCCCCAGTAGCCGCCATCGCTCGGTCATGACGATGTCGCCGTAGCCCAGGGTGGCGAAGTTGACCCCGGAGTGATAGAGCGCCGTGGCGAAGCTGTCGAACTCCCCCAGCCCCCGGAACAGCAATCCCCAGATTGCCATCTGGACGAAATTGCCCAGCAGCATCACCAGCATCACGGCCGAAAGCAGCAGGGTGAGGCGCCAGGGACTGGCTGGAATCCTTCCACCCCGCACGTAGCGGACATAGGGCCGCAGGCTGAAGGCGACGAACAGCGCCTGCATCACCAGGCACAACACCATCACGGGGATGCCCACCAGCAGATTGAGCAACATGGCGCGACCTCTCAGGGAACGTGGCGGCGTTGCCGCAGGAATCGCCGACGGTCGATCAGGTAGACCGCCGCGCAGGCGTACAGGGTGACCGCGATGAACAGCCCCATGCGCACCGCGAAGGCGGTGTGGACGTCCTGGCCGGCCTCGCTGTCCTGCACCGACTGGCCCAGCAGGATGATCAGGGTCACCAGGCTGTTCACCCAGAATCCCGGTGTCTGCCGGGTCACCGCCAGGGCGTAGAGCCTGCGTGCCAGCAGCAGGCCGAACAGGAGCATCCAGAGGAAGAACATCCACAGGTGCGGGAACAGGCTCAAGGCGCTCCAGAACAGCAGGGCGAGCAGGCCGCCGAGCAGGGTCGAACCCAGCAGCTCGCGGCCTGCGGTGCGGGCGGAAGCACCACAGACCTGCTGTCCAAGGCTGACCGCCTTCATGATCAGCGGCATGTAGCTGGACGGATCGATCAACGCCAGGAGAAAGGCCGGCAGCACCACCAGGGCCGCCCGCAGTGCGATCCAGGCGGTTTCGGTGGCATCCGGCGCGGGGCGGCGCGGCACCTCCCGGGCGCCGGCGGGCTCCGGGAACAACCCGTGGCAGGCCAGGGCCACCACCACGGCGAGGACGATGCCCTTGGCCAGGGCCTCGATGACCATGACCGCCAGGCCGAAGTCGAAGGTGCCGGCCGCCGAGATCATGGTCAGCCCCACCACCAGGAACTGCGCCACCAGGGGATTGCCCCCGCTCAATCCATAGCGGAAACAGAGGAACAGGCAGAGCCCCACCAGCAACACCCCGCTGGCGGGGGCATGGCGCAGCAACGGGATAATCAGCAGTCCGATGCCGGTGGTGAGCATGACGACCAGCGCCAGCGCCGGGGCGGCCTTCAGGGGCAGCGCGCGATTGCTGGTGGCCAGCAACAGGACGACGAAGATCGGCGACAGGAAGGGAATCGGCAAGGCGAGCCCGAAGCTGACCGCGAGGCACAAGGCGACGCCGCTGGCCAGGCGCAGCGCCCGCCGCCCACGCAGGTCCCGTTCAGTAGGCATAGGACAGCCAGCTCATCAGCCAGATGAACAGACGGCCCAGGGGATTGAGCGGGTTGCCCTCGACGGGAAACGCCATGACTTCCGCCTGGCCACCGACCCGAAGGCCTTGCAGGTGCTCCAGTTCGCCGGCTGAAAACTCGACGATGACCGGGAAGCGCTGGGCCGGGCGCAACCAGTCGCGGCTGTTCTCCACCGTCGGCAGCGTGCCCGGTGCCGGCGGCTGGCCCACGCTGACGCCATGGCCGACGCTGCGTACCCGGCCCTCGAATACCCGGCCCGGCAAGGCATCGAGCACGATGGCCACGGGTGTGCCGACCCGGACGTGGCCCAGGTTGTTCTCGGTCATCTCGGCGCTCAGCCAGAGGTCGTGGATGGCGATCAGGGTCATGACCGGGCTGCCCGCGCCGACGAACTGGCCGACGTCCGTGCGCAGGTCGGTGATCAGCCCGGCGGAACGGGCTCGTACCTGGGTGTTGGCCAGATCCAGCCGGGCCTTCTCCAGCGCGGTGGCGGCGCTGCGCAGCTGGGCGTTCTCCTCCTCGCTGCCGCCCTGCTGTTCACGTGCCCGCTGCACCTCGGCCCGCGCCGCTGACACCTGGCTGATGGATTGCTCCAGGGTGGCCCGGGCGACCTCCAGACGCCGCACGGAAAGGGTGCCCGGGTCTTCCCGGTAGAGCCGCTCCAGGCGATCGCTGTCCTGCCGGGCCTTCAGCTCGTTCGCCTGGGCCGCGCGCAAGGACGCCAGCGCCGAATCGATGGCGGCGGTACTGGCGCCGACCTGCCGACGCACGGTTTCGAGATCGGCGCGGGCGCGGTCGACGGCGATCCGGTACTGCTCCGGGTCCAGCTCGAAGAGGGTCTCACCGACCTTCACATCCTGGTTGTCACGTACATGCACGCGGGTGACGCGCCCCGCCACCTCGGCCGCCACCGGCACCACGAAGGCCTGCACCCGCGCCTGCTGGGTGTAAGGGGTGAAGCGATCCGCCAGGAGGTACCAGACCAGCGTCACGACGATGACCAGCGCCACCCATCGGGTACCCTTCGCCGCCGCATCGGGCGCGGGGGGCGCTTCGGGCCGGGTCGACTCTTGCTCCCGGGTCTGGGGCTGTTCGCTCATTCTCGTTCACCTTGTTCGCTGTCGGCGTCCGGTCGGGCCGGGGCGGGTGGCTCGTCCAGCAGGTCATCCCAGTCGGTACGTCGCTTCATCCGCTCACGGGTACCCTCGTCGATCAGGGGCCCATCCCGGTACCAGCCGCCGCCAAGGGCCTTGTAGAGGCCGATCAGGTTGCTCACGGCATCGCTGCGGCTGAGCAGGTAGCTGTCCTGCTGCTGGAAGAGTTCACGCTGGGCATCCAGGACCCGCTGGAAATCGGCGAAGCCCTCGCGGTACTGCGCATTGGCCAGGTCCAGGGAGCGCAAGGCGGCCCGGGTACTCTCACGACGGATACGCTCGCTTTCCAGCGCCTTGGCCAGCCCGGTGGCGGCGTCATCGGCCTCGCGCGCGGCCTGGCGCACCCGGTCGCGGTAGGCCTCGATCAACTGCTGCAGGCGGGCGTCCTGCACCCGAACCTGGTTCCTGATCCGCCCATGGTCGAACAGGTTCCAGGCCAGGCCGGGGCCGGCGACCAGGTCCAGGTTGTCGGGCGCACCGTCCAGGGTCGTTGCGCTCCAGACGATGCTGCCCAGCAAGGTCACGGAGGGATAGAGATCCGCCTCGGCGACGCCGATCAGGGCCGACTGGGCGGCGACCGCCAGTTCGGCGGCGCGCACGTCCGGCCGGCGCAGCAACAGGTTGGCCGGCACCTCCTGCAGGACCGCGCGGTCGGGCAACGGGATGAGCCCTTCCCGCTCCCGCAGTTCGGACAGGGGCCCCGGCGGCCGGCCGATCAGCACGGCAAGGGCGTTGCGGGTACGCATGACCTGGCCTTCCAGGTCCGGGATGGTGCCCAGGGTCGCCAGGTACTGGGCCTTGGCCTGCTGGAAGTCCAGTTCGGCGCTGTCGCCGCTGCGGAACAGGCGCTCGGTGATCTCGAAGCTGCGCTTCTGCCGAGCGGCGTTCTCCTGAGCGATGCGCAGGCGGGCCTCGAAGGTCCGCAGGATGAAATAGGTATCCGCCACCTGGGCGCGCAGCAGCACCAGGGCGTCCTCGTAATTGGCCTGGGCGGCGAAGTAGGCCGCGTCGGCGGACTCGATGGCACGGCTGAAGCGTCCCCAGAAGTCCAGCTCCCAGGCGATGTCGAAGCCGGTGCTGTATTGCCAGGAATGGCTGTCCCGGGGATTGCGGCCGCCGGACTGGTGGCGATCCAGGTAGAGCGCGTCGGCGCTGGCCTGCTGGAACTGCGGGTAGCGGCCGCTCAGGGCGATGCCCAGTTGCGCGCGGGCCTCCATCACGCGCAGGCCGGCGATCTCCAGGCCGGGATTGTAGGCATCCGCCTCGGCGATCAGGGCGTCGAGGGTCGGGTCCTCGAACACCCGCCACCACTGGAGGAAATCCGGCTGCGGCCGGTGGCGGCTGATCTGCTCGAGCGCCGGGCTGTTCCAGTGCTCCACCCAGGGCTCGCGGGGCGACTGGAAGTCAGGGCCGACCCGGGTGCAGCCAGCCAGCCAGAGGGTTCCGGCCAGGACCAGCGCCAGGGGCGCACGGAGGGCGGGCATGGGCGGACGGACCTGGCGCTCAGGATTCGGTCGGGGCCTCGGCCAGGGGTATCCGCGTCACCGGCCATGGCCGGAATGCCAGGCCCGTGGATGGGGTCTCGCACAGGGGCAGGGAACACTCCGGAAGGAAGAAGAGAGTCATCGGAATCTCCTGGAAACCGTCGACGATCGAGCCGGATCGACTCAGGACAGGGCCCGGGAACGCGCCTTCCAACGGCCGCCCCGAGCACACCGCTGAGCATAGACCGAGCCGGCCATCCCGCCCGGCGATGGCTCACTCGCCGATGTCTTCGTTCCACAGCTCCGGCCGGGCGGCGATGAAGTCCTCCATCAGGCGCACGCACTCGGCGTCGTCCCGCACCTCCAGCTCCACGCCCCGGGAGCGCAACAGCGCCTCCTCGCCCAGGAAGGTGCGGTTCTCGCCGATCACCACCTTCGGGATCCCGTAGAGCAGGATGGCGCCGCTGCACATGGCGCAGGGGGACAGCGTGGTGTAGAGCACCGCCTCGCGGTAGACGCTGGCGGGCTGGCGACCGGCGTTCTCGAAGGCGTCCATCTCGCCATGCTTGATGGCGCTGCCCTCCTGGACCCGGCGGTTGTGTCCCCGGCCGATGATCCGCCCCTTGTGGACGATCACCGAACCGATGGGGATGCCGCCCTCGGCCAGTCCCAGGCGGGCTTCCTCGATAGCGGCTTGCATGAAGGGATCCATGGTCGTTCCTTGTGTCGGGTTATGGGTTGCGTCCCTGTTTACGCGACCGGCTCGCCCTCCCGCAAGGGGCTGGCCGCCTGCTTCGCCTGCCAGCGCTGGTAGGCGTTGATGCCGGCCCGTACCGAGCTGAATACCAGGGGCGGCTTCAGCTCCCCCAGCTCGCCGGAGCGTTGCAGCAACTCCCAGGCGGGGCCCTGCAAGCGGGAGAAGGCGAAGAAGACGCCCTTCGCCGCCAGGGTCTGCTGCACTTCCTTGAGGGTGGCGAGGCCGGTGAGGTCCAGGTTGATCATGGTTTCGGCGTTGAGCAGCACCGCCCGGGGCGCCTCGCTGTCCTCCACCAGGCGCAACAGACGCTGCTTGAAGTAGTCGGCGTTGAAGAACAGTAGCGGCGCGTCGAAGCGGTAGATCAGCAGCCCCGGCAAGGTGGCGGCCTGTGGATAACGTCCCAGCTCCACCTGGCCGTCCACGCCGTCCACCCACCCCAGCACCGCGTCCCTGGGCCGATAGGTGAGAAAGAGCAGCCGCAGCAGGGCCAGGCCCACCGCCACCAGGATGCCGGGCAGCACGCCGACACCCAGCACGCCGATGGTGGTCATCAGGCAAAGCCCGGTCTCGAAGCGGCTGAGCCGCCAGAAACCCTTCAGCGCGCGGAAGTCGATCAGCCCCCAGCCCGCCAGCATCAGCACCGCCCCGAGGGCGGCGATGGGCACCCAGCCCAGGGCATCGTGGAGGAAGACCAGCACCGCGACGATCACCAGGGCCACCACCACGCTGACCAGTTGCGTCTTGCCCCCCACCAGGTCGTTCACTGCGGTGCGCGAGTCGGCGCCGCTGATGACGAAGGACTGGGAGACCCCGGCACCGACGTTGGCCAGGCCCAGCGCGATGAACTCGCGGTTGGCGTCGATGGCGTAGCCGTGGCGGGCGGCGAAGCTGCGGGCGGTGAGCATGGCGCTGCAGAAGCTGACGATGGTGATACCGGTGGCGTCCCGCAGCAGGCCGAGGAGCTCCGGGTAGCTGGTGCGCGGCCAGCTCAGCTCAGGCAACCCGGCCGGCACCGCGCCCAGCAGGTCCACCCCGTACCGCTCCAGGTCCAGCACCACCACGGCCACCGAGGCCAGCACCAGGCCCACCAGGGCCACCGGCAGGCGCGGCCAGCGCCGGGGCAGGAGGATCATCAGCAGCAGGGTGGACGCCCCCAGGGCCAGGGTGGGCAAGTGGGTGCTGGCGAGGTTGCGGATCATCGCCAGGAGCCCGGCGACGAAGCCACTGGTTTCGCTCTGGTAGCCCAGCAGCTTGCCCAACTGGCCCGCCAGCAGGCTGAGGCCGATGCCGTTGAGGTAGCCCACCAGGATCGGCCGCGAAAGAAAGCTGGCGATGAAGCCCGCCCGAATGAGTCCGGCCACGACCGACAACAGGCCCACCATCACCGCGACGATCATCGACAGGTGCACCAGCCGTTGCGGGTCGCCGGCGGCCAGTGGCGTGATGGCGGCGGCGACCATGGCGGCGGTGGCGGCATCGGGGCCCACCATCAATTGCCGCGAGCCTCCGACCAGCGCATAGACCAGCATCGGCAGGATGCAGGCATAGAGCCCCACCTGGGCGGGGAACCCGATGATCTGGGCATAGGCGATGGCCGTGGGGATCTGCACCGCGGCCACCGAAAGGCCGGCGGCCAGGTCGCTGCGCAGCCAGTCACGCTGGTAGTGAAAGGGACCGAAGTAGCCGCGCAGCCATTGGATCGGGTTCATGGGAGCCGTCCGTCGTTCGACTCCAGAAGCTTAGGACGAGATTGGCGCGAGAACCCTGCGGCGAAGCGAATCGCCACGCCGCAGGTGTCGGGCTCAGGCGTCCTTCTCGCAATTGACCATCCAGGACACCCCGAATCGATCCACCAGCAGGCCGAAGCGGGCGGCCCAGAAGGTCTGCGCCAGCGGCATCTGCACCTGGCCGCCATCGGCCAGGGCGTTGAACACGCGCTCGGCTTCGGCGATGCGATCCACATTGATGGAGATGCTGACGCCGCTGATGCCTCTGTAAGGCACCTGGGGCGGGCAGTCGGAGCCCATGAGCACCTGGTCGCCCACCGCCAGGCGGGCATGCATGATCTTGTCGCGGAACTCCTCGGGTACATCGCCCTCGGCGGGGCTCTCGGCGAAGGTGAACAGGGCTTCCAGGTTGCCATTCAGCACCTTGGCGTAGAACTGGAAGGCCGGACCGCATTGGCCGTCGAAGGTCAGGTAGGGATTGATCAACATGGTCAGGTCCTCATGACTGGCGGGATTTTTCGAAGATCCGCTGCTCCTGCTCACGCAGCTCAGGGGTGAAGGCCTCACCGAAATCCTCGGCCTCGAAGACCTGCCGGATCTCGATCTCGGAATCGGACAGCATGGGGTTGGGGCAGCGCTTGACCCACTCGATGCAGGCTTCGAGGGACTCCACCTGGAACAGCCAGAAACCGGCGATCAGCTCCTTGGTCTCGGCGAAGGGGCCGTCAATGACGCTGCGGTCCTTGCCGCTGAAGCGCACGCGGGCGCCCTTCGAGCTGGGGTGCAGCCCCTCGCCCGCCAGCAGGACGCCGGCCTTCATCAACTCCTCGTTGTACTGGCCCATGGCCGTGAGCAGTTCGGTGCTGGGCATGATGCCGGCTTCCGATTCCGGGGTGGCTTTGACGATCACCATGAAGCGCATTGTCCTTCTCCTTTTGATTGGCCCGCGGCCCTTGCCGGCTGGCTATGACAAGTGGTCGACGCGGCAGGGGCGGAATCGACAGCCGGCAGATTTTTTTTGGAACGCGGGGACCGGATCAGCGTAGACCCGGATGGAGAGACTGCGCGGAGCGCGTGACGTAATGCGTTGGCGAGCGGCGACGGCACCCTGGAAGCGGGTGCCGAGGGCGCCATCAGCGCGGGGCGATATGGGCCACCATGAGTTGCACGCTTTCCTGGCCGCGGTATTCGTTGACGTCCAGTTTGTAGGCCAGCTCGGCCCAGCGCACCGTGGGGTTGGGCCACTGCTCGCGATCGATGTTGAAGGCGATGCCGTCCAGTTGCAGCGCACCGCATTCGCTCTTCAGCACCAGCTTGAGGTGGCGCTCGCCCACCAGGCGCTGCTGGACGATCTGGAACACGCCGTGGAACAGCGGCTCCGGGAAGTGCTGGCCCCAGGGCCCGGCCAGGCGCAGGGCGCGGGCCAGCTCCAGGTGGAATTCCTCGATGCCCAGCTGGCCGTCGGACAGCAGGCGCCCGGTGAGGTCCTCCTCGCACAACTGGCGTCGGGTCTCGGCGTCGAAGGCGGCAGCGAAGGCACCGAAGTGCTCCACCGGCAGGGACAGGCCGGCGGCCATGGCGTGGCCGCCGAACTTGGTGATCAGGCCCGGATGACGCGCGGCCACGGCATCCAGGGCATCGCGGATATGGAAGCCGGGAACCGAACGCGCGGAACCCTTGAGCAGGCCATCGCCGGCATCGGCGAAGGCGATGGTCGGGCGGTGGTAGCGCTCCTTCAGGCGCGAAGCGAGGATGCCGATCACCCCCTGGTGCCACTCCGGCTCGAACAGGCAGAGGCCGAAGGGCATGTCCTCGATGGGCAGGTTCTTCAACTGGGCCAGCGCCTCGCGCTGCATGCCCTGTTCGATGGCCTTGCGGTCCTGGTTGAGCGCGTCCAGCTGGGCCGCCATGTCACGGGCCAGCGCCTCGTCCTCGCAGAGCAGGCATTCGATGCCCAGGCTCATGTCGTCCAGGCGACCGGCGGCGTTCAGGCGCGGGCCGAGGATGAAGCCGAGGTCGGTGGAGGTGATGCGCGACGCCTGGCGACCGGCCACTTCGAGAATGGCCTTGAGGCCGGGTCGCGCGCGACCGGCGCGGATCCGCGCCAGCCCCTGGTGGACCAGGATGCGGTTGTTGGCGTCCAGGGGCACCACGTCGGCGACGCTGCCCAGGGCCACCAGGTCGAGCAGTTCGCCGAGGTTGGGCTCCCTGATCCCGGCACGGGCGAACCAGCCGTTCTCCCGGAGGCGTGCGCGCAAGGCCAGCAGCACGTAGAAGATCACGCCCACGCCGGCCAGGGACTTGCTGGGAAAGTCGCAGCCCGGCTGGTTGGGGTTGACGATGGCGTCCGCCGCCGGCAATTCCGGCCCCGGCAGGTGGTGGTCGGTGACCAGCACCTTGAGACCGGCGGCCTTGGCGGCGGCCACGCCCTCGACGCTGGAGATGCCGTTGTCCACGGTCACCAGCAGGTCGGGATGACGCTTGAGGGCCACGGCGACGATCTCCGGGGTCAGGCCGTAGCCGTACTCGAAGCGGTTGGGCACCAGGTAATCCACATGGAAGGCGCCGAGCATGCGCAGGCCCAGGACGCCGACACAGCTGGCGGTCGCGCCGTCGGCGTCGAAGTCGCCCACATAGAGGATGCGCTGGCGCTGCGCCAGGGCGTCCACCAGCAGGTCGACGGCGGCGTCGATGCCCTTGAGGCGCTGGTAGGGGATCAACCGCGCCAGGCTCTTGTCCAGTTCATCCGCCGACTGCACGCCACGGGCGGCGTAGAGGCGGGTCAGCAGGGGCGGCAGGTCGCCCAGGTCGGGCAGCTTTTCAGGTAAGGGGCGTGGATCGATGCGCATGGGGATTCCGGCGTGGCGGCGTGCCGTGATCGGCGGACGCCGCGCTTGAGTCAAAGCGAAGTGGCGGCGCGGGCGGCCTGGTCGTAGAGGCCGGACATGGCTCTGAGCATGCCGGCCAGGCGATGGATTTCCTCGGGATCGATATTGAGGTTCTCGAACGAGGCGATCAGGCATTCGCGGCGAATGTCGGCGTACTCCTGGCACAGGGCGCGGCCTTTCTCGGTGGTGCGGTAGAACATCTCCTTGCCCTGCTTCTCGCCTTCCACCAGTTCCAGTTTGGCCAGCTTCTTCAGCGCATAGGTCACCGTGTGGGTGTCCTCGATGTTCAGCAGCAGGCAGATGTCCGCCTGGCGCTTGGCGCGGTCGCGGCTGGTCAGGCTGTGCAGCACCATCACATCCAGGGCGTTCATCTCCACCTCGCCGGCGGCGCGCATGCAGCGCCCCATCCAGCGCAGGAAGGCGTTGCTGGAAATGATGATGGCGAATTCGAGCTCGGAAAGTTCCTCGGACTGCTCGGCCAGGTGGGCCGAGGCCACGATGGGCGAACGCGGGGAACGGGGGGGTTTGGCGTCAACCATCTTGCGATCCATGACTGCGGACGGCCACCGGGGCCGCGAGTGGAAATGGGGTTGGCAAGCATACAGCAAAGCCGGCGTCGCGACGGAAGCCGGTCGACAGGGCAACAATAAAAATACGTTGATATTTTATTGATGTTTTATCATCGTAATACCAACGAGATTCCCACCCGATACCTCGGGCCAAGCGAAGACAATCAGAGGAACCCGATGAGCCGCCTACTCCTGAACTGTGATATCGGCGAAAGCTACGGCGCCTGGACCATGGGCCTGGACGCCGAGGTGATGCCCCATATCGACTGCGCCAACATCGCCTGCGGCTTCCACGCCTCGGAACCACTCACCATGCACCGCACCGTAGCGCTGGCCATCGAGCACGGCGTACGCATCGGTGCCCACCCCGCCTACCCCGATCTCGCCGGATTCGGCCGCCGCTCGATGGCCTGCAGCCCGGACGAGATAGAAACCATGCTGCTCTATCAGATCGGCGCACTGGACGGCATCTGCCGCGCCCAGGGCACCCGGGTCAGCTACGTCAAACCCCATGGCGCGCTGTACAACGACATGATGCGCGAGCCGGCCAAGCTGCGTGCGGTGATGCGCGCCGTCGCCCGTTACGACGCCAGCCTGCCGCTGATGCTGATGGCCACCCGCGACAACCAGGCGGCGCAGGCCATGGCGGAGGAAATGGGCCTGCTGCTGTGGCTGGAAGCCTTCGCCGACCGTGCCTACGACGCCGACGGCCTGCTGCTGCCCCGCAGCCAGCCGGGCGCGGTGCACGAGGACGCCGACACCGTGGTGGCCCAGGCGCTGGCCCTGGCGCGCGGCGAGGCGTTGCGCGCCAGCGATGGCAGTGCCCTGTACCTGCACGCCGACACCCTCTGCGTGCATGGTGACAATGCCGGCTCCGTCGCCGCCGTACGGCGCATCCGCGAGGCACTGCGGAGCCTGGCGGAATGAGGCCGCGTGTCGAGGTGGTCGGTATCGACAGCCTGATCCTGCGGCTGTTCGAGCGCATCGATGAATGCAACATGCCCTGGCTGCTGGCGGCGACCGAGCGTCTGCGCGAGAGCTTCGGCGCTGCCCTGGTGGACCTGGTGCCCTCCTACACCACCCTGCTGCTGCAGTACGACCTTCTGCAACTGGATGACCGGCAGGCCCGCGAGTGCATTGCCCAGGCCTTCGAGGACTTGCGCCCAGCGTCCGAGGCGGCGGGGCGCGAGCTGCAGGTCCCGGTCTGGTATCACCCCAGCGTCGGCCCTGAACTGACGGAGCTCGCGGAACGCAGCGGGTTGGGGATCAGTGGCGTGATCGCCCGCCACAGCGCCCGCAGCTACCCGGTATTCGCCCTGGGGTTCGCCCCGGGCTTCGCCTTCATGGGCCTGGTCGACGAGTGCCTGGCCAGCCCACGCCTGGGCACCCCCCGCCAGCGCGTAGCCCCCGGAAGCCTGGGCATCGCCGACCGCCAGACCGCCATCTACCCGGTGGAGTCTCCCGGCGGCTGGAACCTGATAGGACGCAGCCCGGCCACGCTGTTCGATCGCAATCTGGAGGGCTACAGCCTCCTGCGTCCTGGTGACCGGGTGCGCTTCGTCCCGGTCGAGCGGGACGAGTTCATTCGCCTTGGCGGCAACGACAGCCCTTTCGAGGTCACCCCATGAGCCTGTTGATAGAACGTTGTGGTGCCCTCGCCACGCTTCAGGACGGCGGCCGTTCCGGTGTTCGCCATCTCGGCGTGACCCAGGGCGGCAGCGCCGACTGGTATTCGCACCATTGGGCCAACTGGCTGCTGGGCAATGAACGGGCAGCGCCGGTGATCGAGATCGTGCTGGGTAACTTCGAACTGCTGGCCAGCCAGGATGCCTGCCTGGCACTGGCCGGCGCGGATCTGGGCGCCAGCCTCGATGGCGAGCCCCTGGAACCCTGGCGGAGCTTTCGTATCGCCAAGGGTCAGCGCCTGTGCTTCACCCAGCCGCGCAAGGGGGTTCGGGCCTACCTGGCGGCGCCCGGCGGCTTCATCGCCGAAAGGGTTCTCGGCAGCTGCGCCACCGTGGGCCGCGAGCGCCTCGGCGGCCTGCGGGGCGACGGCCGCCCCCTGGCGCCCGGGGACGCCCTGCACTGGCGAGGTGGGTCACCCGGTCCGCGCGTGGTGGACCCTGCACGGATTCCCCCGTTCGACGGGACATTGCGCCTGGACGTGGTGCTCGGTGCCCAGATCGGCGACTTCAGCGGCCAGAGCCTGTTCGACGCCTTCAACCAGGAGTGGCAGGTGGACCCGCGTGCCGACCGCATGGGGATCCGCCTGACAGGTCCGGTGCTCACCGGACCGCGCCAGGCGATGGTGTCCGAGGGCGTTCCCCTGGGCGCCATCCAGGTCCCCAGCGATGGCCAGCCGATCGTCCTGCTGAATGATCGGCAGACCATCGGCGGCTACCCACGGCTGGGTGCCCTGACGCCGCTGTCTGTGGCGCGCCTGGCCCAGTGCCTGCCGGGTAGCCGGGTACGCTTGCATCCGGTTTCGCTTGATGAGGCGCAGCGCCAGCAACGCCGGTTGCTCGCCGACTGGCCCCCCTCTCCCGATGCCGCGGAGGCCTTTCCATGAACCTCGCCCCCCTTTCGCCCAGGCGACCGCGCAAGGGCCATGGCGCAACTCCCCGGGCGGCGGCCGTGCAGGCCAGGCCGGCCCTGGCGATCAGCCACGCCCCCTGGCGCGTATTCATCAGCGACCTGCGCGACGACCCGCTGGGGTTGAACGGCGTGACCGAGAACACGACACGAAGCGGTTGAACAAATGCCAGCCCGGCAAGCGGGCACACCAGCTACCTGCCCAGACTCCAAGAACAACAGCGAGAAGGTAACCCCCATGCAACCGACCCAATCCCTTGCCGGCAATGCAGCCGGCGACCAACGGAATGTCCTTCGCGGTGCCATCTTCATCATGGCGACCTCGTCCATCGGCCCCGCCTTCCTGACCCAGACCTCCCTGTTCACCGAGAAGTACCTGGCCAGCTTCGCCTTCGCCATCGTCATCTCCCTGCTGATCGACATCGGCGCCCAGCTGAATATCTGGCGGGTCATCACCGTCGCCAACCTGCGTGGCCAGGACGTGGCCAACCGCGTGCTGCCGGGCGTGGGCCACCTGATCTCGGCCTTCATCGTGCTCGGTGGCATCGCCTTCAACATCGGCAACATCGCCGGCGCAGGCCTGGCCATCAATGTGATCTTCGGGATTCCTCCCCTGGTCGGCTCCCTGGTGGCCGCCGTATTGATCATCGCCATCTTCATGCTGCGCAACGCCAAGCAGGTGATGGACGGTTTGATGCAGCTCTTCGGCCTGGTGATGCTGGGGATGATCGGCTACGCCATGCTGCAGTCCAATCCGCCGCTGCAGGACGCCCTGCTGCACAGCATCCAGCCCGATGACCCGCTGATCCTGCTGCTGCCGATCATCACCCTGGTAGGCGGCACCGTCGGCGGCTACATCTCGTTTTCGGGCGGCCATCGCCTGGTGGAGGCCGGCATCACCGGCGTCGAGAACGTCGGCGTGGTGACCCGGGCGGCGGTCACCGGCATCCTGACCACCGGGGTCGTGCGCATCTGCCTGTTCCTCGCCGCGCTCGGGGTGGTCAGCCAGGGCCTGAAGCTGGACCCGGGCAACCCCGCGGCCTCGGTGTTCGGCCATGTCATGGGTACGGTCGGCTACAAGGTGTTTGGCGTCGTGCTGTTGGCCGCAGCGCTGTCCTCGGTCATTGGCGCGGCCTACACCAGCGTCAGCTTCATGTATTCGCTGCACCCCGGCATCCGCCAGCACAACCAGCGCGTGGTGATCGCCTTCATCGCCTGCTCCACGCTGATCTACTGCCTGGTCGGGCAACCGGTGAAGGTGCTGGTGGTGGCGGGCGCGCTCAACGCCCTGGTCCTGCCGCTGGCGCTGGGCTGCATCCTGTGGGCGGCGAAGAAGCCGGCCATCGTCGGCCAGGAGTACCGGCACCCGAACTGGATGCTGGCCTTCGGTGTCCTGGCGATTGTCGCGACCGCCGTTGGCGTTGGCCTGTCGTTCAACTCACTGCTGAACTTCTGGCAGGCCTGAGGACCGGGCAGGCTCGGCGAGCCGACTCAACCGCGCTCGCCGACCAGCCACTCCAGCGGAATCTCGTGCTGGCCACGCTCATCGGTGATGAACAGCTCGCCGTCGCTGATCATCACGCTCCAGTTGATCGAGCGCGGCAGGTCGCGGGCCAGGTTTTCCAGGGCGTCCTGGTCGACGGCGACCACATTGATGTTCTTCAGGCTGCGCACGCCATCCAGCACCTTGGTCTGCCAGACGCGCAGGTTGCCGTAGGCCACCAGGCTGAAACGCTCGGTACGACGGGAACACCAGGTGATGCGCTCGGCATCCGGCTGGCCCACCTCGATCCAGTGCAGGACGCGGTCGTCCAGGCTCTTTTCCCACAGGGCAGGCTCATCCACATCCGACAGGCCACGGCCAAACGCCAGTTGCTCGTGGTACCAGAGGGCGTAGGCGATCAGGCGCACGGCCAGGCGTTCCTCGGTTTCCGAGGGGTGCTTGGCCACGGTGAAACGGAGGTTTTCGTAAACGCTGCGGTCCAGGTCGGTGAGGTTGAGTTCGACTTTGTAGGGGGTCGCTTGGAGGGCCATGGGGGGCTTCTTGGTGATTCGCGGAGGGTGGCAAGTCTACCCTGATTCCAGGCCCCTTGGCTGGGCCGTCCGGCTAATCGGCCGGGTAGCGCTGGATACGGTTGCGGCCCTTGTCCTTGGCGGCGTAGAGCGCGTCGTCGGCCAGCGACAGCAGGCGGAACAGGTCGTAGCCGCCGTCGCGGGAACTGACGATGCCGATGCTGACGCTCAACTGTCCGGGCTCCAGCAGCGGCAGCCCGGCGAACTCCCGACGGATGCGCTCGGCCACCTGGCCGCCCGCCTCGAGGTCGGCCGCCCCCAGCAGGCAGGCGAACTCCTCGCCGCCGATGCGGCCGAACACGTCCTGCTTGCGCAGGCTCCCCTCGACCACCTGGCCGAACGCCACCAGGGCCTGGTCGCCGGTCGCGTGGCCATAGTTGTCGTTGAGTCGCTTGAAGTGGTCCAGGTCGCAGAGCAGCAGGACCACCTGCTCGCCCCGTTGGGCGCAGCCCTTGAGCAGGTATTCGCCGGACGACATGAAGGCCCGGCGGTTGCCCACGCCGGTGAGCGGGTCGCAATAGGCGGCCGCCCGGAACTTGAGTTCGGCCCGTTCCTTGACCATGGCCAGAATGACGAAGGCCATGCCAATGGCGTAGAGCAGGGTCTCGAACACCAGCAGGGCGAAGAAGCGGGTGCCCTGTCCGGCGCTGGCGAGGGCCATGTCGAAAGGCATGCCCTGGTCCACCACGATGCGTACGCAGTAGAAGCCGGCATGGAACAGGCTCAGGACCAGGGCCGGCACCCAGGCGACCTCCAGGCTCCGGCGGCTGCGCCAGAGCTCCAGGGCCGCGAGGCCGGTGTAGCAGACCGTCATCAGCGAGCTGACCATCACCCGCACGGCCAGGGACTCGTAGAAGGCCGGATTGAGGCAGAGCAGCGTCCAGATCACCGCCCCGGCGAAGATCCCCGGCAGGTGCGGCTGGCGTCCCACGAAGACGCGCAGGGCGGTCCAGGTCAGCGCGGCGCTGATCTGCAGCACCCCATTGCCCAGCACCAGCGGCACGAAATCCATGCCGATGCCCCGCAGGCTGCCCAGCACGGTGCCCAATGCGCCCAGCAGCAAGGCCGCGGCGAGATAGCCCAGCGTCGAATCGCGACGACCACGGCGCCAGGCGTGGAGCATGAGCAGGCCGACCAGGACCAGCACGTAGATATCCACCATCACCAGGGTAGGAATGTTCAAGGGCATTGAGCCTCCTTCCGGCGCGGCGGCGGCGGTCGGTGGCATCGGGTGAGGTCGGTGGGCATGGGGGTCATGACGCGGAATGCGATGGGCTGAAATGAACTTTAAGTCGCGGCGCCGGGGTGCGCCAGCGGCAATCCGGACTGTCCGGGGAAGGCCCCGAGGGAGTAGAGTCGCCGCCATCGCCTGCCATGGATTTTCCGATGAACGTATCCGCCAAACCCCTCGCCGGCCTCAAGGTCATCGAGCTCGGCACCCTGATCGCCGGTCCCTTCGCCTCACGCCTGTGCGCCGAGTTCGGTGCCGAGGTCATCAAGGTCGAATCCCCCGATGGCGGCGACCCGCTGCGCAAGTGGCGCAAGCTCTACGAAGGCACCTCGCTCTGGTGGTTCGTGCAGGCGCGCAACAAGCAGTCGCTGACGCTCAACCTCAAGCACGCCGAGGGCCGGGAGATCCTCAAGAAGCTGCTGGCGGACGCGGACATCCTGATCGAGAACTTCCGCCCGGGCGTGCTGGAGAAACTGGGCCTGGGCTGGGACACGATCCACGCCTTGAACCCGAAGTTGGTGATGGTGCGCCTGTCCGGCTTCGGCCAGACCGGTCCGATGAAGGACCAGCCGGGCTTCGGCGCCGTGGGCGAATCCATGGGTGGCCTGCGCTACATCACCGGCTTCGAGGACCGTCCGCCGGTACGCACCGGGATCTCCATCGGCGACTCCATCGCCGCGCTCTGGGGCGTGATCGGCGCGCTGATGGCGCTGCGCCACCGGGAAGTGAACGGCGGCCAGGGCCAGGTGGTGGACGTGGCGCTCTACGAGGCGGTGTTCGCCATGATGGAGTCCATGGTCCCGGAGTTCGATGTGTTCGGTTTCATCCGCGAGCGCACCGGCAACATCATGCCGGGCATCACGCCCTCCTCCATCCACACGGCGGCGGACGGCCGCCATGTGCAGATCGGCGCCAACGGCGATGCCATCTTCAAGCGCTTCATGCTGGCCATCGGTCGCGAGGACCTGGCCCAGGATCCCCAACTGGCCAGCAATGACGGCCGTGATGCGCGACGGGACGAGCTGTATGGCGTCATCGACCGCTGGGTGGGGGGGCTGCCCCTGGACCAGGTGCTGGAGACGCTGACCCGCGCCGAGGTGCCGGCCAGCCGCATCTACTCCGCCGAGGACATGTTCGCCGACCCGCAATTCCTCGCCCGGGAGATGTTCCTCCAGGCCAGGCTGCCGGACGGCAAGCCTTTCCGGATGCCCGGCATCGTGCCCAAGCTCTCCGAGACGCCCGGTTCGGCGGACTGGATAGGCCCGGAGCTGGGCGAGCACAACGCCGGCATCCTGGCCGGGCTGGGCTACAGCGCCGAGCAGGTGGCGGCGTTGAAGGCGGCCGGGGCGATCTGAGGTCCTTTCCCTCGTAGGGTGCGCGCGGCGCACCCTACACAGAAAAGAAAAGGCCGGCCCCTTGCGGGAGCCGGCCTTTTGGTTTTTCAGGCGCCAGGCTTACAGCGGCTTGCCGCGATTGCCGTGGGCCGCGACGAAGGCCTGGATGGCCTTCAGGTCGTTGGGCAGCACGGTGCAACGCTCTTCGCGCTGGAACAGGTCGGCCAGGTGCGCCGGCAGCGCCGGAACCGCGTCGATGCCGGCCTTCTCCACCGCTTCCGGGAACTTGACCGGGTGGGCGGTGCCCAGGACGACCATGGGGATGGCCAGGCTGCGACGGCATTCGCGGGCGGCGCGCACGCCGATGGCGGTGTGAGGGTCGAGCAGTTCGCCGCACTCCTTGTAGACCTCGGCGATGGTCTCGCAGGTCTGGGCGTCATCGACGGCCAGGGAGTCGAACAGCTTGCGCGCTTCGGTCCAGCGGTCTTCCTCGACGCTGAAGCCGCCGCCCTGCTTGAAGGTGTCCATCAGGCTGGCGATGGCGGCGCCGTTACGACCGTGCAGGTCGAACAGCAGGCGCTCGAAGTTGGAGGAAACCATGATGTCCATGGACGGCGACAGGGTCGGGTGCAGGGTGTCCTTGACGTACCGGTTGCCGCTCATGAAGCGGTGCAGGATGTCGTTGCGGTTGGTGGCGACGATCAGTTGGCTGATGGGCAGGCCCATGTTGCGCGCCAGGTAGCCGGCGAAGATGTCACCGAAGTTGCCGGTGGGCACCGAGAAGGCCACGGAACGAGCCGGGCCGCCGAGCTGCAGGGCGGCGTGGAAGTAGTAGACGATCTGGGCCATGATCCGCGCCCAGTTGATGGAGTTGACCGCTACCAGTCGGGTGCCCTTGAGGAAGCCCTGGTCGGCGAAGCTGGCCTTGACCATCTCCTGGCAGTCGTCGAAGTTGCCTTCCACGGCGATGTTGTGGATGTTCTCGCCGAGGATGGTGGTCATCTGCCGGCGCTGCACCTCGGACACCCGGTTGTGCGGGTGCATGATGAAGATGTCGACGTGCTCGCAGGCCTTGCAGCCTTCGATGGCGGCCGAGCCGGTGTCGCCGGAGGTGGCGCCCATGATCACCACGCGCTCGCCCCGCTTGGACAGCACATGGTCCAGCAGGCGACCCAGCAGTTGCAGGGCGAAGTCCTTGAAGGCCAGGGTCGGGCCGTGGAACAGCTCCAGCACCCACTCGTTGCCGTTCAGCTGGCGCAGCGGCGCCACGGCGTTGTGGGCGAACACGCCGTAGGTTTCCTCGAGGATCTTCTTGAAATCGGCATCATCGATGCTGCCGGCAACGAAGGGGCGCATCACGCGGAAGGCCAGTTCGTGGTAGGGCAGGCCGGCCCAGGAGGCGATCTCCTCGACGGTGAAGCGCGGCAGGTTTTCCGGTACGTAGAGGCCGCCATCGCTGGCCAGGCCCGCCAGCAGGACGTCTTCGAAGTTCAGGGCCGGGGCCTGGCCGCGGGTACTGATATAGCGCATGGTTCGAAACCTTCTAAAAGCCGATGAAAGCGCTGAAGGCCGGAGGCTGTACGCAGAAACTTTCTCGTCCAGCCCTCAGCCCTTCAGCCTCAAGCGAGTTGTTCTACGCGGATGCGCACTACGCTGCCCACCACGTCGTCGAGGGCTTCCAGTGCGGCGATGGCGTCGTTGACGCGCGCTTCGACGACCCGGTGGGTAACCAGGATCATCGGCACCAGGCCATCCTGCTCCTCGACTTCCTTCTGCATGATGGATTCGATGTTGATGCCGCGCTCGGACAGGATGGTGGCCACCTGGGCCAGTACGCCCGGATGGTCCTTGGCCTGGATGCGCAGGTAGTAGGCGCTCTCGCAGGCCTCGATTGGCAGGATCGGGTGGTCGGACAGGGAGTCCGGCTGGAATGCCAGGTGCGGCACGTGGTTCTCAGGGTCGGTGGTCAGGGCTCGGACCACGTCCACCACGTCGGCCACCACGGCGGAGGCGGTGGCCTCCATGCCGGCGCCGGCGCCGTAGTAAAGCGTGCTGCCGGCAGCATCGCCGTTGACCATCACGGCGTTCATGACGCCGTTGACGTTGGCGATCAGGCGGTCGGCCGGGATCAGGGTCGGATGCACGCGCAACTCGAAGCCGCTGTCGGTGCGACGGGCCACGCCCAGGTGCTTGATGCGGTAGCCCAGGGCTTCGGCGTAGTTGACGTCGGCGCTGGTGAGCTTCGAGATGCCTTCGGTGTAGGCCTTGTCGAACTGCAGCGGGATGCCGAAGGCGATGGAGGCCAGGATGGTGAGCTTGTGGGCGGCGTCGATGCCTTCGACGTCGAAGGTCGGGTCGGCTTCGGCATAGCCCAGGGCCTGTGCCTCTTTCAGGACGTCCTCGAAGGCACGGCCCTTCTCACGCATCTCGGTGAGGATGAAGTTGCCGGTGCCGTTGATGATGCCGGCGAGCCAGTTGATGCGGTTGGCGGCCAGGCCTTCGCGGATCGCCTTGATCACCGGAATGCCACCGGCCACGGCGGCCTCGAAGGCGACCATGACGCCCTTCTCGCGGGCCTTGGTGAAGATCTCGTTGCCATGCACGGCGATCAGCGCCTTGTTGGCGGTCACCACGTGCTTGCCGTTCTCGATGGCCTTGAGCACCAGCTCGCGGGCCAGGGTGTAGCCACCGATGAGCTCGATGACGATGTCGATTTCCGGGTTGTTGGCCACGTCGAAGATGTCGGCGGTGATGGGGGTGGCGCCGGTTTCACACTTCGGGTTGGGGCGACGAGCGGCAATCTGGGCGACCTCGATTCCACGCCCGGCACGGCGGGCGATCTCCTCGGCGTTGCGTTTGAGTACGTTGAAGGTGCCGCCACCGACGGTCCCAAGGCCACAGATGCCTACTTTTACCGGCTTCACGCTGAACTCCCCATCATCACTGCGAAAATGGCCGGGTGAGTCCCGGCCGAGGAAAAGAGCCGCACTTTACGAAGCGGCCGAATATTGGTCAATCGAGGCAAGCGCCCGGATTACTTGGCTTCGAGGGCGATTTTCGCCAACTGGGGCGCCGGCTGGTAGCCGGGGATCATCTGGCCATTGCCCAGTACGATCGCCGGGGTGCCGTTGACGCCGATCAGCTGGCCGAGCTCGAACTGCTTGGCTACCGGGTTGTCGCAGGTGGCGGCCGGCAGGTCCTCGCGGGATTTCGCCTTGTTCATGGCGTCCTGGCGGTCCTTGCTGCACCAGACGCTGACCAGGCTGTTGTAGCCATGGCTGCCGATGCCCTGGCGCGGAAAGGCCACGTAGCGGACTTCGATACCGCGACGATTCAGCTCGGGCACTTCGCTGTGAAGCTTCTGGCAGTAGCCGCAATCGGTGTCGGTGAACACGGTGATATGGGCCTTGGCCGGCCCCTTGGGCGAGAACACCACCATCTCGCTGGTGGGGATCGCGTTGATCTCCTTGGCGATGGAGCGGCTCTCCGCCTGCTCGGTGAGGTTCACCGGCTTGCCGTTCTGCACCTGATAGAGGTAGCCCTGCATCAGGTACTGGCCATCGGCGCTGGTATAGAGCATGCGCCCTCCCTTGAGCTGCACCTGGTAGATGCCGGTCATCGGGCTTTCGCCGATGGACTCGATGGGCAGGCCCAGTTGCAGGGTGTCCAGGGTCTTGCGGATGGCCGCGTCCGGGTCGTCGGCGAGGCTGAGGGTGCTGGCGAGGCCAAGGGCCAGGCCTGCGATGAGACGGGTCACGCGCATGGTTACTCCTGTCGAGCGGCGGACGGTCGGAAACTGCTCAAGCCTAACACAGATGCCTCCCGCAGCAGACGCACCGCGCCAGGCGGATCACGGGACGACGAAGCGGTCTTCTGTCGGCTTTCGCCTTGAAAAGACAACCGCCCTGGCCGGGCGTTCACCGGGGCGACGCAGTGCCTCCCTCCAGGCGCGCGCGGACATTCCGCCGGGGCGACGCATACGTCGCCTGATCCGGCTCACCCCCTTGGGTGGTGGCGGGCGTGGAGTTCCTGCAGGCGGGCGCGGGCGATATGGGTGTAGATCTGGGTGGTGGACAGGTCGCTGTGCCCCAGCAGCATCTGCACCACCCGCAGGTCGGCGCCATGGTTCAGCAAATGGGTGGCGAAGGCATGGCGCAAGGTGTGGGGCGACAGCGATTTACCGATGCCCGCCACCTTCGCGTGGTGCTTGATACGGTGCCAGAAGGTCTGCCGGGTCATCTGCTCGCCCCGGAGGCTGGGGAAGAGCACGTCGCTCGGCTTGCCATCCAGCAGGAAGGGGCGCGCCTCGCGGACGTGGCGTTCGATCCAGGCGATGGCCTCCTCCCCCATGGGCACCAATCGCTCCTTGCTGCCCTTGCCGAACACCTTGATCACCCCCTGGCGCAGGTTGACCTGTTCCAGGGTGAGGCTGACCAGCTCGGTCACCCGCAGGCCGCAGGCGTAGAGCACCTCCAGCATGGCCCGGTCCCGCAGGCCGATGGGGTCGTCCAGCTCGGGCGCCTGAAGCAGGGCTTCGACGTCCGCTTCCGAGAGCGACTTGGGCAAGGGCCGCCCCAGTTGCGGCAGGTCCACCTGCAGGGTCGGATCCTCGACGATCAGGTTTTCCGCCAGCAGGAAGCGGTAGAAGCCCCGCAGGCCGGACAGGAAGCGCGCCGTGGAACGCGCCTTGTAGCCCTGCTCCAGGCGCCAGGCGAGATGATCGAGAATCAGGTCCCGGCCGGCCCGGTCCAGGGCAAGGCCGCGCTCACCCAGCCAGCCGTTGAAGTGGGCCAGGTCGCTGCGATAGGCGGAGCGGGTGTGCTCGGAGAGCCCCTTCTCCAGCCAGAGGGCGTCGAGGAATCGGTCGATCAGGGGGTGGTCGAGGGCAGGCATGTTTCCACTGACAGGCATTCGGATCGGGCTAGTCTTCCATGGGCGACAGCCGATTTCACCCTCGAGAAGGAGCCTCGATGAGCGAACACCACATCCTGCTGGGTCTGGGTGGCATCGGCGCTGCCGCGTTGTTCGGCCAGTGGCTGGCCTGGCGCCTGCGCCTGCCGGCGATCCTCTTCCTGCTGCTGGCCGGCATCCTGGCGGGGCCGGTGACCGGGCTGCTGGACCCGCAAGCCTTGTTCGGCCCCCTGCTGTTCCCCCTGATTTCTCTGTCGGTGGCGCTGATCCTGTTCGAAGGCAGCCTGACCCTGCACCTCTCCGAGTGGCGGGAGATCGGCAGCGTCGTGCAGCGCATGGTGACGCTGGGCGCGTTGATCACCTGGGCGGTGATCGCCGTCGCCACCCATTGGCTGCTGGGCTTTTCCTGGGAGCTGGCGCTGCTGTTCGGCACCCTGACGCTGGTCACCGGCCCAACGGTGATAGTGCCGATGCTGCGGGTGATGCGCCCGCGCAGCTCGATCGCCAACATCCTGCGCTGGGAAGGCATCGTCATCGATCCCATCGGCGCGTTGCTGGCCGTGGTGGTGTTCAGCTTCATCGTCAGCCAGGGCGACGGCGGCTGGGCGGCCAGCCTCTCCACCTTCGCCGCCGTCATCGCTTGCGGCACCCTGCTGGGCGCAGCCGGGGGCTGGCTGTTCGGCGTGGTGCTGCGTCGCCACTGGCTGCCGGAGTACCTGCAGAACCTGGCGGCCCTTGCAGCGGTGCTAGGGGTCTTCATCAGCGCCAACCTGCTGGTTCATGAGTCCGGCCTGCTGGCGGTCACGGTCATGGGCATGGGCCTGGCCAACATGCGCGGCGTGGATGTGCGGCCCATCCTGCATTTCAAGGAGAACCTCAGCGTGCTGCTGATTTCCGGTCTGTTCATCCTGCTGGCGGCACGCCTGGATTTCGCGGCGCTGGTGGCCATGGGCCCCGCCACCCTGTTGCTGCTGGCGGTGATCCAGTTCATCGCCCGGCCGCTGAACATCGCCGTCAGCACATGGGGCTCCAGCCTCGACTGGCGAGAGCGCGCCCTGCTCGCCTGGATCGCGCCACGGGGCATAGTCGCGGCGGCGGTGTCGGCCATCTTCGCCCTGCGCCTGCAGGAGTCCGGCCACGACCAGGCCCATCTGCTGGTACCACTGACCTTCCTGGTGATCATCGGCACCGTGGTACTGCAAAGCGCCACCGCCCGCCCATTGGCGCGGCTGCTGAAGGTGGCCGAGCCGGCGCCCTCGGGCTTTCTCATCATCGGCGCCAATCCGGTGGCGCGGGAGTTGGGCAAGGCGCTGCAAAACCTCGGCACCCGCGTGCTGCTGACCGACTCGAGCTGGGAAAACATCCGCGCCGCGCGCATGGACAACCTGCCTACTTATTTCGGCAATCCCGCCTCCCAGCATGCCGAGGCGCACCTTGACCTGGTGGGCCTGGGACACCTGCTGGCGCTCTCCCCTTCCAGCGAACTCAATGCGGTGGCCTGCATGCACTTTCGCCACGACTTCAGTGCCCAGCGGCGCTTCACCCTGCCCAGCGGCCAGGAAAGCCGTCGCAGCGACACGCACCGTGCAAGCGAAACCGTGCGCGGTCGCCACCTGGGCAACCAGCCCCTGACCTTCCCCCAGTTCGCCAGCCGCCTGGCCAAGGGCGCGGACGTCCGCACCACAACGCTGACCGCGGCCTTCGGCTGGGAGGATTACCAGGCGCTGCACGGCCACCGCGCGACGGTGTTGCTGGCCCGGGATCCCCGTGGCTGGGTCCACCTGGCCGGGCAGCCGCTGGATTTCACGCCGGACAGGGATTGGACCCTGGTGGCGCTGATCGAAACCGAGGAAGCGCCCGGTGTGGCCGCTGATTGCGCCCTCGCCCAATTACAGTGAGGGGCGGGTGTTCTCCACCCTGACCACTCGCCCCTGGGCATTGCTCATCCACCCGCGTGACACGCACGAGAAAGCCACCCGGATTGACGCCATCAAGTAGGAAAAATCCGCAAAAATACTGGGAAACAACTGAAACTCGCACACAAAGGCACTGACTGCGTAGGCCCTGGAAAGGCACTGGGATACTTTCACATCGCGACGTTCAGGGTCGCGATCCGGATCCCCAGTCATCCCCAGGAAACCATCATGTGCCTTCGCCTTCTGGTGCGTCTTGTGCTCATCGCCTCGACCCTATCGCAATCAGTTCTCGCGGCCCCGGAGGTCCTGCTGCTGGGCGCGCGCTCCCTGGCTTTCGGGGATGACCTCCAGCTCGACGAGGCGGACCGGCAATGGCTGCGGGACAAGGCCGAACTGCGCCTGGCGATCGCCGATGACCTGCCGCCCTTCGACATCACCTCCAGCGGTGGAGAGTACGAAGGCCTGACCGCCGATATCGCAGGCTTGCTGTCCCGGCAGTTGGCGATCCCCGTGCGCATCCTGCGTTACCCGAGCCGGGCCGAAGCCTCCCGGGCGATCATCCAGGGAGACGCCGACCTGCTCAGCAGCTCAAACGACTTCGAACGCCGCGACCCGCGCCTGGTGCTGTCCAGACCCTACGCGCCGGACCGCCCCAGCCTGATCGCCCGGCAAGGGGACAAGCGCGACTGGCCGGAAGACCTCGCCGGCGTCCAGGTCGCGATCGTGAGCAACTACCTGCCCCTGGACATGATGCAGAACCGCTACCCCGAGGCCATCCTGACGCTCTATCCGAGTACCGCCGCGGCACTCAACTCCGTGCTCAACCGAGAGAACGACCTGTACCTGGGGGACCTGATAGTCGCCAACTACCAGATCAACCAGATCTACGAAGACCACCTGCGCATCGCCCGTCTCGCCGACTTCAAGGCCAGCGGGATCGGCTTTGCGGCCTCCCGGGACCAGCCGCGACTGCTCAGCCTCGTCGACCGGGTGCTCGAGCACATGCCAAGGGGAAACCAGTCGGCACTTCTCAAGCGCTGGAGCGGCGGCAACAGCCCAAGCCTGCTCGAACCCGGCCTGACGCTCACCCCCGAGGAAGGGCAATGGCTCCAGCGGCACCCCGTGGTCAAGGTGGTCACCTACGGCAACTATGCGCCGGTGTCCTTCTTCGACAACGAAGGCAACTACCACGGCATCGCCGCAGACCTGCTCGACCAGATCCGCGCGCGCACCGGACTGCGCTTCGAGATCGTGCGCACCACGACCGTGGAGCAAATGATCAACGCCGTGGAACAGGGCAAGGCCGACCTCATTGGCGCGATGAACCGGCAGCGCCTGCTGATGCACGACCTGGACTCGACTCGCCCCTACATGGAAGTGGCCTTCGCCACCATCACCCGCAACTCCACCAGCGGCCCCGCCCGCCTGGCGGAGCTCAACGGTCGGAAGCTCGCGCTGACACGTGGCTATCTGCTCACTGACTACCTGGGGGAGAAGCACCCGGGGATCCACCTGGTGGAACAGGATTCGCTGCTCGACACCCTCTCGGCCGTGGCTCGCGGAGACGCGGATGGGGCGGTGATGTCGACGATAGTCGCCGAGTACTACATCCGCCGAATGTTCTCCGACCAGCTACGAATATCGGAAATCATCGACATTCCGCAGGAAAGCATCGCCTTTGGCGTGAAGAAGGAAAACCGGCTGCTCCGATCGATTCTCGACAAGGCAACCGCTGCCATCCCGCCGGATGAACTGTCGACCCTCGTCAGGCAACGCTGGCGCTCCAACGTGGAGATCAGCGGACCGCGTGAGCCTCTCGATCTTGGCCTGATCTATCGGATCGCGGGAGCGGCCGCTTTGCTCCTGCTCTTCTTCCTCGCCTGGATCATCTACCTGCGGCGCCAGATGGACCTTCGCAGACGTGCCGAACGGGCGCTCAGCGACCAGTTCAGCCTGATGGAGGCGCTGGTCAACGGGACACCGCACCCTATCTATGTGCGGGACAGGGACGGCCGCCTGCTCATGTGCAATGACAACTACCTGGAGGCGCTCCATCTCAGGCGCGAAGACGTCATTGGCCGGCTACCCCCCGTCACGAAACTGGGCTGCGAGGAGGAGCGCAAGACCCTGTTGGCCGACTATCGGAAGGTCACGGAGAGCGGCAGCGCACTCCGCTGCGATCGCCAGCTGTACAGCCTCGGCGGCCCCCTGAGCATCTATCACTGGATCGAGCCCTACCGGGACTTCCAAGGCGAGATCAAGGGCGTGGTCAGCGGCTGGATCGATATCAGCGAGCGGCTGCGACTGGTCAGGGACCTGCAATCCGCAAAGGAGCGCGCAGATGCCGCGAATCGTGCCAAGAGCACCTTCCTGGCGACCATGAGCCACGAAATCCGGACACCGATGAACGCCATCATCGGCATGCTGGAGCTGGCACTGGAGCGGGCCGATCGGGGGGAATTCGACCGTGGCGCCATTGAAGTGGCCCACGGCTCGGCCCGCGACCTGCTGGACCTGATCGGCAATATCCTTGACATCGCACGCATCGAGTCGGGACGACTCAATCTGTCACCGGTGCGCGCCAACCTGCGGGAGCAGACCGAGGCGGTAGTCCGGGTGTTCGACGGCCTGGCCCGGCAGAAAAACCTGCGACTGAGTCTGGATTTCGACCGGCGCGCCGGCGTCGATGTGCTGGTGGACCCGGTCCGTTTCCGGCAGATCCTCGCCAACCTGGTGGGCAACGCCATCAAGTTCACCGAGGCTGGCGAGGTCTCCATCGAGATCCAGGCGGAGCCAGGGCCGGACAAGCGCCTGGACATCCAGCTCAGGGTGAAGGACACCGGGCCCGGCATGGCCCATGAAGACCAGGCTCGCGCGTTCCAGCCCTTTCATCAGGGCCCCGAAGGTACCGCAAGCGGGGGCACGGGCCTGGGCCTGGTCATCTGCCGCACCCTCTGCGAGATGATGGGCGGCAGCATCCAGCTGGAGAGCGAGCCCGGCCATGGCACCCGGATCAGCGTCGCCCTGAGCCTCCTGGAGCTGGCGCCGCTTCCTCCACGCCCCCGGCAGGAAATACCCGTCGAGGCGCTCGAAACCCAATCGCCCCTTAGGGTGCTGGTGGTGGATGACAATCCGGCCAACCGCGAACTGCTCAAGCAGCAACTGGAGCATCTCGGGCACCGGGTGATCGAAGCCGAGCATGGCAAGGACGGGCTGAAGCGCTGGAAGCCGGGACGCTTCGACCTGGTGATCAGCGACTGCAACATGCCGGTGATGGATGGCTACGCATTGGCCCGCGCCATTCGTGAACGGGAAGCGCGCTGCGGCGGGACGCGGATACCAATCATCGGCTACACCGCCAATGCCCAGCAGGAGGAACATGAGCGCTGTCGGCGCGCAGGGATGGACGCCTGCCTGTTCAAGCCCATCAGCCTGCGGCAGTTGTCGCAGCAGTTGGCCATGCTGGAGGAGCAGCCGCTATCCGCAATGCCGGTCGCGAAGACGGGCGGGCTGCTGGATGAGCGGAACCCGGAACTCCGCCAGCACTTCCTCGAGACACTGCTGAACGCCAACCGCAAGGACCTCGAACAACTGCGCGGCCATCTGGCCGCTGGCGAATGGCAGGAGGTTGCCGCAACGGCGCACAAGATCAAGGGAGCGGCCCGCATCGTCCACGCCGAGGCCCTTTGCCAGAGCTGCGAGGCGCTGGAGGCAGCCTGGAATGATGAAAGACCCTTCGCGGAGCTGGCAGGCCTGGCGGAACGGCTGGCCGAAGAAGTGGAGCGTCTGGAGGGACAATTGCTGGAAGCGTGCGAGTAGGCATCGCGCAGGCATGAAAAAGCCCGCCGCGGTTTCCCGGGGCGGGCTTTTTCGAGAAGCAGACCTTAGGCCAGCTTCTCCTTGATGCGAGCGGCCTTGCCGGACAGGTCGCGGAGGTAGTACAGCTTGGCCTTGCGTACGTCGCCGCGGCGCTTGACGCTCAGGCTGTCAACCAGCGGGGAGTAGGTCTGGAAGGTACGCTCCACACCAACGCCGTTGGAGATCTTACGCACGGTGAAGGCGCTGTTCAGGCCGCGGTTACGCTTGGCGATGACCACACCTTCGAAGGCCTGCAGGCGGGAACGGTCGCCTTCTTTCACCTTCACTTGAACGATCACGGTGTCGCCCGGGGCGAACGCCGGAATCTCTTTGTTCATTTGTTCAGCTTCGATCTGCTGAATGATCTTGTTGGTCATCGCTGTGCTCCTAAGGCAGGCCTTCTGGGCGTGCCATCGATACGTTAACTATCGTTCCGCTGGCGGATGTATTCCTCCAGCAGCTTTTTCTCTTCTCCAGAAAGCGAGCGGCAATCCAGAAGATCGACCCGACGTTCCCAGGTACGCCCAAGCGCCTGCTGCAAACGCCATCGCCGGATGTGTTCGTGGTTGCCGCTTAGCAGCACCTCCGGAACACGCTTGCCTGCATACAACTCCGGACGGGTGTAGTGCGGGCAATCGAGCAGGCCATCCGTAAAGGAGTCCTCCTCGGCGGAGTCCGCGTGGCCCAAGGCTCCGGGCAGCAACCGCGTCACCGCATCGATCAGCACCATGGCCGGCAGCTCACCGCCGGACAGGACGTAATCACCAATCGACCATTCCTCATCGACGTGCTCTTCAATGAAGCGCTCGTCGATGCCTTCGTAGCGCCCGGCGATGAGGATCAACGCTTCCTCCTTCGCCAGCTCGCGCACGGCCGCCTGCTTCAGCTGGCGTCCCTGCGGCGAGAGGTAGATCACCTTCGCCTTCTCCCCTGCCGCTGCCTTGGCTGCCGCCAGGGCCCGCTCCAGGGGCTGGATCTTCATCACCATGCCGGGACCACCGCCGAAGGGCCGGTCATCCACCGTCTGGTGGCGGTCCTCGGTGAAGGCCCGCGGATTCCAGCAGTTGAGCTTCAGCAGCCCCTGCTTCACCGCACGACTGGTAATGCCGTACTGACTGATGGCAGCGAACATCTCGGGAAAGATGCTGATGACTTCAACCTGCATGTTCTTCATGTCAGGCCCTCAGAAATCAACGTCCCACTCCACCCTCATCTCGCCGGACTCCAGGTCGATCGACTGCACGCACTGCTCCGTGTAGGGCAGCAGGCGTTCGCGATCATCCAGGCTTCCAGCACAGGGTTTGACCACCATCACATCGTTGGCGCCGGTCTCGAGCAGGTGATCGATGCGGCCGAGCAACTGCCCGTCCTGATTGATCACGTTGAGACCTTCCAACTGGTGCCAGTAGAACTCGTCTTGGTCGAGCTCAGGCAACTCACTGGCGGCAACGCAGATCTCGAAACCTGCATAGGTGCGGGCGATATCGCGATCGACCAGCCCCTTGAGCTGCACCACCAGAAACTTGCCCTGGACGCGTCCACCGGCAACTTCGACCTGCTTTACCTCGTTGTCACGCCTGAGCGTCCAACGGGGGTAATCGAGCACGTTGTCCAGAGGATCGGTGAAGGAATAGACCTTCACTTCGCCACGTACGCCGTGCACCGAGAAAATCTTGCCGAGAACGATGAGTTCGTCGGCGGCGGCCGGCGTCGTGCTCATAAAAGATGCTTAGGCAACAGCCTTGGCAGCTTCCTTCAGCAGCTGAGCAACACGCTCAGACGGCTGGGCGCCCTGGCTCAGCCAGTAGCTGACGCGCTCCTGGTTCACGGACAGCTTGACTTCAGCGCCCTGAGCAACCGGGTTGAAGAAACCGACGCGCTCTACGAAGCGACCGTCGCGCGCATTGCGGCTGTTGGTCACGGTCAGGTGGTAGAAGGGGCGCTTCTTGGAGCCGCCACGGGCAAGACGGATGGTTACCATTGAACTTCGTTCCTATAGTCGGTGCTTTTCAAGCTGTGCACACACATGGGCCATGGGCCCGAAAGGCCGCATATTCTAAGGATTATCCGGCCGATTGCAAATCTCTTTTGAGGGCCACCTGTCGGTGGGAGCTACAAGCCGCAAGCGGGACGGTTTCCTGGAGCCCGCCGCTCGCAGCTTGCAGCCGTTTACATCTTCGGCATGCCGCCGCCGGGGAACATGCTGCCCATGCCCCGCATCATCTTGGCCATACCGCCCTTGGCGGTGACCTTCTTCATCATCTTCTGCATCTGCTTGTGCTGCTTGATGAGACGGCCGACGTCCTGCACCTGGGTGCCGGAGCCCAGCGCGATACGGCGCTTTCGGGAACCGCTGATCATTTCCGGGTCGCGGCGTTCGGCGGGCGTCATGGAGTTGATGATCGCCTCCATCTGCTTGAACTGCTTTTCCGCCGCGTTCTGTGCGTTGCCCATCTGCGCCAGGTTGACGCCTCCCAGCATGGGCAGCTTGTCCATCAGGCCGCCCAAGCCGCCCATGTTCTTCATCTGCTGCAGTTGGTCGCGGAAGTCTTCGAGATCGAAGCCCTTGCCCTTCTTGATCTTCTTGGCGAGCTTCTCGGCCTTCTCGCGGTCCATGGTCTGCTCGGCCTGCTCGATCAGGCTGAGGACGTCGCCCATCCCGAGGATGCGCGAGGCGACACGGTCCGGGTGGAAGGGGTCGAGGGCTTCGGTCTTCTCGCCCATGCCGAGGAACTTGATCGGCTTGCCGGTGATGGCGCGCACGGACAGGGCGGCGCCACCCCGGGCGTCGCCATCGACCTTGGTCAGCACCACGCCGGTGAGCGGCAGGGCGTCATTGAAGGCCTTGGCGGTGTTGGCGGCGTCCTGGCCGGTCATGGCGTCGACCACGAACAGGGTCTCCACCGGCTTGATGGCGGCATGGACCTGCTTGATCTCGTCCATCATGGCGGCGTCGACGTGCAGACGACCCGCGGTGTCGACAATGACGACATCGATGAACTTCAGCTTCGCCTCGCGGATCGCCGCCTGGGCGATGTCCACCGGCTTCTGGCTGGTATCGGAGGGGAAGAAGGTGACGCCGATGTCGTTGGCCAGGGTTTCCAGCTGCTTGATCGCCGCCGGGCGGTAGACGTCCGCGGACACCACCAGCACGGTCTTCTTCTTGCGCTCCTTGAGGAAGCGCGACAGCTTGCCCACCGTGGTGGTCTTGCCCGCACCCTGGAGACCGGCCATGAGGATCACCGCCGGCGGCGCTGCGTTCAGCGCCAGGTCCTCGTTGGCGGCGCCCATCAGCTCCACCAGTTCGGCCTGGACGATCTTCACGAAGGCCTGGCCCGGGGTCAGGCTCTTGGAAACCTCTGTACCGACCGCACGTTCCTTGATCTTGGCGACGAAGTCCTTCACCACCGGCAAGGCGACGTCGGCTTCGAGCAGGGCCATGCGCACTTCGCGCAGGGTGTCCTTGATGTTGTCCTCGGTCAGCTTGGCCTTGCCGGTGACATGGCGCAGCGTCTGTGAGAGGCGGTCGGTTAGGTTTTCAAACATGCGCGTTCCTTTCGGGCTCTTGGAGCCCCGGCTGAGCTTGCTGCAGGCGGCGGAGTATAACCAAGTGTCAGCCCCGCCGACACCGCCAACGGTCTTTCACCGGCAGGCCTTGTATGCCACACTCACTGCCTTTCGGGCTTGCCTTACAAGGACTTATGCACCCTCTGCTGCCCAGCCTCCTGGCTGCATTCCTCTATACGGGCACCACGGCTTACCAGGGTCTTCGCCTCAGTCGGCGCGCCACGCCGGACAAGCGCCTGCTGGTGCTCGGCGGTGGCCTGGCCCTGCTCGCCCATGGCGCCGCGCTGATCCTCCAGCTGCTGACCCCTGGCGGGCTCTACCTGGACTTCTTCAATTCCGCCAGCCTGATCGCCGCCGCTGTGATCCTGCTCACCCTGGTCGCCGTGGCGCGGATTCCCATCGAGAACCTGCTGCTCCTGCTGCTGCCCCTGGGCACCCTGACGACCCTGGCAGCCGCCCTAGTCCCGGGAGGCACGTCGCAGGCGATCAACGAAGAGCCGGGCATCCTCGCCCATATCCTGCTGTCGATCCTGGCCTATGGCCTCCTGACCATGGCGATGTTCCAGTCCCTGCTGCTTCTCCTGCAGGACTACCAGCTCAAGCACAAGCACCCTTCGGGACTGATCCGCAGCTTCCCGGCCCTTCAGACCATGGAAAGCCTGCTGTTCGGCTTCCTCTGGGCCGGCTGGAGCCTGCTCTCGCTGTCGCTGATTTCCGGCTGGGTGTTCGTCGACAACCTGTTCGCCCAGCACCTGGCCCACAAGACCATCCTCTCCTGCATCGCCTGGGTGGTCTTCAGCGTGCTCCTCTGGGGTCGCCATCAACTGGGCTGGCGTGGGCACAAGGCCATCCGCTGGACCCTGGCAGGCTTCTGCCTGCTGATGCTGGCGTACTTCGGCAGCAAGCTGGTCCGCGAATTCATCCTGCATATCTGACACGCCACCATGCACGGACTGCTCGCCGGCCTCCTCCTCGGGATCACCCTCTCCCTGGTGGCCGGTGCGGCGGTCGCCTGGATCACGAGCCGGCGCCGCCACGGCGTCGAGATCCAGCCGCAATCGCGCATGCCCGTCGCTGTGACCCAAGCCCTGCAGCAGGTCACCCTCGGCGCCATCATGATTCCCCGCAGTGAAATCCAGGGCATCGACCTCAACGCCTCGCCGGAACAGATCCTCGCTCAGTTGCAGGACGCCACCCACACCCGCCTGCCGCTGTATCGCGGCGACATCAACCAGATAGAAGGCATCCTCCACCTCCGCCGCCTCCCCCGCCTGCTCGCAGGGGGCACGCCCAGCGTGGAAGCCTTGCTGGCGGCGAGCCGGAGCACCTACTTCGTCCCGGAAAGCACGCCCCTGCTGACCCAACTGGTGAACTTCCAGAAGCAACAGCGGCGCCTCGGCATCGTGGTGGACGAGTACGGTGACGTGGTGGGACTCGTCAGCCTGGAGGACATCTTCCAGGAACTGGTGGGCGAGTTCGGCAGCCTGGAGGACCTGGCCCCCAACCCCGGCATCCAGCCCCGGGAGGGTGGCCGCTACGAACTGGATGGCTCACTGCACCTGCGGGAGCTGAACCGGGTACTGGGCTGGCACCTGCCCTGCGACGGCCCCAAGACCCTCAACGGCCTGATCACCGAAGCCCTGGAGCAGATCCCCGACTGCGGCGTCTGCCTCAAGGTCGGTCCCTATCGCCTGGAGATCCTCCAATCCGGCGAGAACCGGGTACAGCGGGTACTGGCCTGGCGAGTGGGCCTCAAGCCCGGAGCCTGACGCTCCTTCAGGCCCCCTCGTGGGCGACCGGCTGCTCCACGCGCACCGCCAGGCGGGTGGCGAACCAGTGCGCCAACTCCTCACCCCAGACCCGATAGCCCAGTGTCGAGGGATGGTAGCCGTCCAGTGCCAGATACTCCCGACGCATCTCCAGCCGGGTGGCGCAGCAGTCCCAGCCCTCTCGGGCGGCCAACGACTGCAACTGGCGATCGAGCAGTCTCGCTCGCCAGCCCAGCAGTAGCCGCAGCAGCCAGGGTAGCGCGGTGAAATGCTCCAGCGGCGGCACTCCGGCGAGCGCCACGCGTGCGCCGCGAACGGCGAAATGCCCGGCCAGGCCATTCAGGGCCGATAGCCAGCCCCGACTGGAGCTGAAATGCGTGGTGTCGTTGACCCCGAAGACCAGCAGCACCAGATCGAAGGATTCGTCCGCCACCCTCGGCAGCAACCGCGCCCGGGCGCCCGCCGCCGTGATGCCGTTTTCACCACAGGCCCGCCAACTCACGGGCCGCTGCAGGCGACTCGCCAAGGCTCCGGCCAGTTGCCCGGCCAGGGCGAAATCCAGGCAGGACACGCCAACGCCCGCAACCGTGGATTCACCGATCAGGAGCAAGCGCAGGGGCTCACCCGGCGTGTCCGCCCCGGCCAGCCCCCGATCAGGCCCAGCGGCGGGCGCCAGGCGTAGGGCATTACGACGAGCCTGCACGGCCATGGGCAATGCCAGGGGCGACAGCGACAGCGTCGCCGCCCACCAGCACCAACCGGCCAGGTGGATCACAGCAGGATGTCGACTGCCTGGGCAGAACGGGTCGCCTTGGCGCGCGCCAGGTCGGTGGACTCGTCCCTCGCCAGGGCAACGCCCATGCGGCGCTGTCCGTCCACTTCCGGCTTGCCGAAGAGGCGCAGCGCGGTGTCGGGCTCACTGAGGGCCACCGCCAGGTTGCCGAAGCTGACCTGATTCGAAGTGCCCTCCACCAGGATCACCGCCGACGCGGACGGCCCCTGCTGGCGGATGACCGGGATCGGCAGGCCGAGGATGGCCCGGGCATGCAGGGCGAACTCGGACAGGTCCTGGGAAATCAGGGTCACCAGGCCGGTGTCGTGGGGGCGCGGAGACACCTCGCTGAACCACACCTGGTCGCCCTTGATGAACAGCTCCACGCCGAACAGGCCACGCCCGCCCAGAGCCTCGGTGACCGCCTGGGCGATGCGCTCGGACTCGGCCAGGGCCTTCGGACTCATGGCCTGGGGCTGCCAGGACTCGTGGTAGTCGCCCTTCACCTGGCGGTGGCCGATCGGCGCACAGAAGCTGGTGCCGCCGATATGCCGCACGGTGAGCAGGGTGATCTCGTAGTCGAAGTCGATGAAGCCCTCCACGATGACCCGTCCCTTGCCGGCGCGCCCGCCCTCCTGGGCGTAGTCCCAGGCCGCCTTGAGGTCGGCATCGGACTTGAGCACCGACTGCCCCTTGCCCGAGGAACTCATGATCGGCTTGACCACGCAGGGGTAGCCGACACTTGCGGCGGCGGCGGCGTAATCCTCGAAGGTATCGGCGAAATGGTAGGGCGAGGTGGGCAGGCCCAGCTCCTCCGCCGCCAGGCGCCGGATGCCTTCGCGGTTCATGGTCAGCTGCGCGGCACGGGCGGTGGGCACGACCGTGAAACCTTCGGCCTCCAGTTCCACCAGGGTGGCGGTGGCGATGGCCTCGATCTCCGGCACGATGTAATGGGGTTGTTCCCGCTCGATCACGGCACGCAGGGCCGCGCCATCGAGCATGCTGATCACGTGGCTGCGATGGGCCACCTGCATGGCGGGGGCGTCGGCGTAACGGTCCACGGCGATCACTTCGCAGCCCAGGCGCTGCAGTTCGATCACCACTTCCTTGCCGAGCTCGCCGGAGCCGCACAGCAGTACGCGGGTCGCGCTGGGCGACAAGGGGGTTCCAATACGGGGCATGGGGTTTCCTCGGGGAGTCAAGAAGCCTTGGGGGACGTCATGTACAGGCCGCCGGCCTGGGCCCGCTCATGGCAACGGACCAGGACTTCGCGGCGCTCGGCGTTGTCCATGCGGCCCCAGCGGGTGATTTCGTCAGCGCTGCGCTGGCAGCCGCTGCAGATGTCGTGGTCGTCCAGCACGCAGACCTGGACGCAGGGCGAGCGGACGGGGCGTTCAGCGTCCATCAGTCGTCCTGCTCCACCAGGTCCCGGGCATAGCGCTGGGCGTTGTGTACGTAGTGGGCGGCACTGGCTTCGAGCATCTTCTTCTGCTGCTCGGTGAGCTCGCGCACCACCTTGCCGGGGGAGCCCATGACGAGGGAGCCATCGGGGATCTCCTTGCCCTCGGGAATCAGCGTGTTGGCACCGATGATGCAGTACTTGCCGATCTTCGCGCCGTTGAGCACCACCGCGTTGATGCCGATCAGGCTGAAGTCGTCGACGCTGCAGCCGTGGAGCATGGCGTTATGGCCGATGGTGACGGAGCGGCCGATGGTCAACGGGAACCCCATGTCGGTGTGCATGACGGTGCCGTCCTGGACATTGCTGTTCTCGCCGATATGGATCAGCTCGTTGTCGCCGCGCAGTACGGCGCCGAACCAGACACTGGCTCCTGCATCCAGGCGGACCTTGCCCACCAGGGTGGCGCCGGGGGCGGTCCAGCTGTCGGGATGGGCATCGACCCGGGCGGTTCCAAGGCGGTATTTCATCAGGCGCTCCTCGAACGGGGCTTGTCTATTTGAGTGATATGAAGCTTGCGGGCGCGCGGGACATCTCGATGCCCGCGTCGTAGACCAGGTTGACCAGCTCGACCACCATGATCGCGGTCAGGCCCCAGATCTTGTATTCCCCGAACTGGTAGCTGGGTACGTACCAGCTGCGGCCCAGATAATCGATACGGTGAGTGACCTGGCGCGGGTCATCCCGGAAGAAGGCCAGCGGCACGCTGAACACCGAGTCGATCTCACCATGGTTGGCCCTGTACTCGACGAAGTCCGGCACCAGCCCCACATAGGGCGTGACCTTGATGCCATGACGGGAAACCAGGGTGCTGAGCGGACCGATCACCTCCACCAGCCCCGGGGGCAGGCCGACCTCCTCCTCCGCCTCGCGCAGGGCCGTCTGCACCAGATCGGCATCTTCCGGATCACGGCGACCGCCGGGAAAGGCCACCTCGCCGCCGTGGGTGGACAACCCGCTGGCGCGCAGGGTCAGGACCAGTTCAGGCTCGTCACTGCGGGTGACAGGCACCAGAACCGCGGCTTCAGGGAAGCCATGGTCGGTTTCCAGGGTCATCGGGGAATAGCGCTGCACACGTCGGAGCAGGTCGTCCAGCATGGATCTTCTCGTTCTTTTCGACTGCCGGGCATCATGGCATGAACCCGAGGGACGCCCAAGCCCCGCGCCGACAGGTCGCACACCCCCTTCCCCGCCCCCACGCCGCTTGCCGTAGGGTGGCAGGCCGCGCCAAGATGAATGCCAGAGCCCGAGGAACCCCGATGAAATTCTGCAGCCAGTGCGGCAGCCCCGTGTCCCAGCGCATCCCCGAAGGCGACAACCGCTTGCGCTACGTCTGCGACCACTGCCATGCCATCCACTACCAGAACCCGCGCATCGTCGCCGGCTGCCTGCCCATCTGGAACCAGCAGGTGCTGCTCTGTCGCCGCGCCATCGAACCCCGCCGGGGCTACTGGACGCTGCCCGCCGGCTTCATGGAGAACGGCGAGACCATGGAGCAGGCGGCCATGCGGGAAACCCTCGAGGAAGCCTGTGCCCGGGTGCGCAACCTCAGCCTCTATACCCTGTTCGACCTGCCTCACATCAGTCAGGTCTACACCTTCTTCCGGGCCGAGCTGGAAGACCTGGATTTCGCCGCGGGCGACGAAAGCCTCGAAGTCCGCCTGTTCCACGAACCCGAGATTCCCTGGTCGGAGCTGGCTTTTCCGACGGTGGGCCGTACCTTAGAATGCTTCTTCGCCGATCGCGCCGGCCAGGTCTACCCGGTGCGCAATGAGCCTCTGGCACCGTTGCTGGCCCACTACAAGAAGACCTGAATGTCTACCGCTTATCCGAACACCCTGGGGATGCCGTGCCGATGCGCTGGTTGTTAGTCGTTCTTTCCATGGGCCTTGCGGCCCTCGCCCAGGCCAGCACCACGCCGGCCCTCGGCAGCCAATCCATCGACAAGGTCCTGGTGGTGAAATCGGAGCGCAAGCTGCTGCTGATGAATCGCGGCGACGTGCTCAAGTCCTACCGCATATCCCTGGGTAAACAGCCCGTCGGCCCCAAGCTGCGTGAAGGCGACCAGCGCACCCCCGAGGGCTTCTACTGGATCGACTGGCGCAAGACCAGCGACAAGTTCAACCTGGCCATGCACATTTCCTACCCCAATGCCCGCGACGCCGCCAAGGCACGGGAGAAGGGCGTACCTCCGGGTGGCATGATCATGATCCACGGCACCCCGCTGGATGAGGAGTACCCGGAGTGGTATTTCCACACCCTGGACTGGACCGAGGGCTGCATCGCCATGAAGAACGCGGACATGCGCGAAATCTGGAGCCTGGTCAAGGACGGCACCCTGATCGAGATCAGGCCCTGAGTCGGACAGCCAACCGCGCTTCGGGGGTCCGATCCGGTGGAGGGATGGCGATTTTCAGGCAGACTCAGGCCGAGGCGGCCAAAGGACGAAAGCTGAAGTAGAAACGCAGGGCATCGATGAGGTCGGCGTACTCGGCTGGCGGCGCCACCAAGGAGAAGCCGGAATCGTAATGTCCCGGGTTCACATCTTCGTGGCACCACTGGCAGGTGGCGCAGAAATCGACGAAGTGCACATGACCGTCCTTGCCCGGGATCTTCAGGCGCATGTCGAAGCGCGCGCCCACCAGCATGGGCAGTTGGCTGATCAGCATCAGGCCGTCCATGGACACATTGCCCAGGTAACCCATGGGCTTGTCGGTGATGCGATTGAACACCTTCAGGTAGTACGGCAACTGGTGGCGTTCGATTCTGCGCTTGGTAGGCATGATGTCAAATCGCTATTGAAGGTACCCTAGTATGGACCTGATACAGCATCGGACCAACCGTCAATTGCACTCCCTGGCCAGGCTCGCAGCCACCCGCTTGCGGGCGGACTCGATCTCCTCGTCAGTGTAGTACTGCCGCTCGCCCTGCTCATCCAGCCGGTAAAGAGGACCGGGATGATCCAGTTGCTCCTGGGAGTCGCGCAACCGGCTGCACCGCATCTGCCGCTCCTCGCGGACCTCGGCGGCACGTTCGGCGGCCACAGCCTGCTCCTGGCGACGGGCATCGTAGAACTTCGCCGCGCGCGCCTCACGCTCACGGGTCGCCGCGTCCCGCTCCACCACCTGGGGCCTGACGGTGATCCGCTGCGCCCCCGCCTCCGGCTTCTCGCCGAAATGCACCCGCCCCTGGGCATCGGTCCAACGGTAGATCTCCCCATTGGCCAGCGGGGAAATCAGCAGCAAGCAACACAACAGACGACGCATTCCCTGGCTCCTGAGCGTAAGGCGTCAGCATAGTCCCGGCGGCGTGCGGCTCAAGCAGGCAACGACCGACGGGCGGGTGGGCGGTCAGAGCGGCGCCGCGGACGCCCTGGTCGCGCCGCCCAGGTGACCGAGCTGCTGCAGTGTCTCCAGGCGCGCCTTGGCCCGGTAGGCGTACTCGCTGCTGGGGTAGCGAGCCATGATGAACTGATAGGTCTGAGCCGCGTCGACGAACAGGCTCTGCCGCTCCAGGCATTGCCCCCGCAACAGGGAAATCTCCGGCTGCAGGTACTGGCGGGAGCGGCTCTTGCGCTCGGCCTTGGACAGCTCGAGCATCACGTCCTCGCAGTTCCCCTTCTCATAGGCGCGATAGGCATTGTTCAGGTGATGGTCGAGGGACCAGCGGGTGCAGCCGGCGGTGGCCGCCAGCAGCGTCAGGATGATCAGGGTGCGCATGGGTAATTCCTCCGTCACCGGGATATCGGCCGGTCACGACACTTCTTCAGGTCGCCAAGCATAACCTCCGAGGGGTCCTGCGAGCTGCACGGCACCCGGACCAGATCCTCGACCGCAACGACGACTTAACCGTCCGGCGGAGCAGGTGAAACAATTCAGCGCGTAGTGAAAAGTCTCCATGACTACAGTTATTGCCCGTAGTAGCCTCGGGCTCAGCTTGGAAAATGGAGTCGTCGCATGTCGTTCCGCCGCACAAAAATCGTCGCTACCCTCGGCCCAGCCAGCAACTCCCCGGAAATGCTGGAACAACTGATCCTCGCCGGCCTCAACGTGGCCCGCCTGAACTTCTCCCACGGCAGCCCGGAAGAACACAAGGCCCGAGCCCGCCTGGTACGTGAGCTGGCGGCCAAGCACGGCCGCTTCGTCGCCCTGCTGGGCGACCTGCAAGGTCCGAAGATCCGCATCGCCAAGTTCGTCAACAAGCGCATCGAACTGAAGGAAGGCGACAGCTTCCGCTTCTCCGTCACCCATCCGCGCGACGCCGGCAACCAGGACGTGGTGGGCATCGACTATCCGGACCTGGTGAAGGACTGCAGCGTGGGCGATGAACTGCTGCTGGACGACGGCCGCGTGGTGATGCGCGTGGAAGCCGCCACCGCCGACGAGCTGCAATGCCGCGTCACCATCGGTGGCCCGCTGTCCGACCACAAGGGCATCAACCGCCGTGGTGGCGGCCTGACCGCACCGGCCCTGACCGCCAAGGACAAGGCCGACATCAAGCTGGCCGCGGAAATGGAGCTGGACTACCTGGCCGTCTCCTTCCCCCGCGATGCCGCCGACATGGAACTGGCCCGCCGACTGCGGGACGAGGCCGGTGGCAAGGCCTGGCTGGTGGCCAAGATCGAACGCGCCGAAGCCGTGGCCGACGACGAAGCCCTGGATGGCCTGATCCGCGCCAGCGATGCGGTGATGGTGGCCCGTGGCGACCTGGGCGTCGAGATCGGCGACGCCGAGCTGGTGGGCATCCAGAAGAAGATCATTCTCCACGCCCGCCGCTACAACAAGGCCGTGATCACCGCGACCCAGATGATGGAGTCGATGATCCACAACCCCATGCCGACCCGCGCGGAAGTCTCCGACGTAGCCAACGCCGTGCTGGACTACACCGACGCCGTGATGCTTTCCGCCGAGAGCGCCGCCGGCGAGTACCCGCTGGAAGCCGTGCAGGCCATGGCTCGCATCTGCCAGGGTGCCGAGAAGCACCCGGACACCCGCCGCTCCCACCACCGCCTCGGCCAGACCTTCGGCCGCTGCGACGAGAGCATCGCCCTGGCCTCCATGTATGCCGCCAACCACTTCCCCGGCATCAAGGCCATCATCTGCCTGACCGAAAGCGGCTACACCCCGCTGATCATGTCGCGCATCCGCTCCTCGGTGCCGATCTTCGCCTACTCGCCCCACCGCGAGACCCAGGCCCGCGTGGCCCTGTTCCGCGGCGTGGAAACCGTGCCCTTCGACGCTGCGGCGCTGCCGCCGGAGAAGGTCAGCCAGATGGCCGTGGACGAACTGCTCAAGCGTGGCGTGGTCACCAAGGGCGACTGGGTGATCCTGACCAAGGGTGACAGCTACACCACCCAGGGCGGCACCAACACCATGAAGATCCTCCATGTGGGCGATCTGCTGGTCTGAGTCGCACAAGGCCATGAAAAAGCCGCCTCGAAGGGCGGCTTTTTCATGGGCGGGAACGACCGCCACTCAGACGAACTTCGAGAAGTCCGGTTGCCGACGCTGGGTAAAGGCCGACAGCGCTTCCATCGCCTCCGGGCTGCGCAGTCGCTGGCAGAACAGCTCCCCTTCCTCGGCGATCGCCCGGCGCAGCTCCTCGCGCCCCGGCGCCTGCATCAGGCGCTTGCTCACCGCCAGGGCGGACGGGGCCAGATCGAGGAAACGCAACGCCGCCTCGCGCGCCCGGGCGAAGGTCACGGCGCCGTTTTCCAGGGCGGCATTGGCGATGCCCCAGTGAGCGGCCTGTTCCCCGGTGAACCCCTCCCCCAGCAGCAGCAACTCCGCCGCCCGGGCATGGCCCAGGAGTCGCGGCAGGATCAGGCTGGAGCCGAACTCGGGGCAGAGCCCCAGGTTGACGAAGGGCATCTTCAAGCGGGCGTCAGTGCTCACATAGACCAGGTCGCAATGCAGCAGCAGGGTGGTACCGATACCCACCGCCGGCCCGCTGACCGCCGCGACAACGGGTTTGGGAAAGTCGAACAGCGCACGCATGAACTGGAACACCGGGCTGTTCTCGCCACTCGGCGGCTCTTCGAGGAAGTCGACGATGTCGTTGCCGCTGGTGAAGCACGCCTCGCTGCCGGTGATCAGCACCACCCGCACGTCACGGTCTTCGCGGGCCGCATCCAGCACCTCGGCCATGCGACTGTACATGGCGCGGGTCAGGGCGTTCTTCTTGTCCGGGCGATTCATGCGCAGGGTCAGCAGCCCCTGTTCGCGCTCCACCAGAATGTGCTCGCTCATGGAAATCCTCGATGTTCTCGCGCCCGTTCAGGCGTCGCGGGTCAGGAAACTGTCCGCCAGCAACTGGGTGCGGGGCAGGCCGGCCAGGTAGAGCCGACGCGCGAAATCCTCGACGCCGGTGGGGTGGCCGCAGAGTAAGGCGATGGTCTGACGGGAAACAAGACGGAATTGCGCCAAAACCTCCGGCAGCTCGGCCGGCGTCACCAGTCGCACCTCCAATGAGGGATGCGCGGCCGCCAGCGCGCCCAGCGGTCCGGCCAGGTAATGCCCCGACGAATCATGGGCCAGGTGAATGAAGCGGATGGGGCCCGAGTGATGCTGCCGCAGGGCTTCCCGCAACAACCCCCAGAGCGGCGCCAGGCCGGTACCCGAAGCCAGGAACAGCAGGGGCCGGGCATCCCAGGCGGGATCGTAGTGCAGGGCGCCACCATGCAGTTCCCCCAGGCGCAGGCGCTCGCCCGGCAGCAGTCGCCGCGCACGGTCGCTGAACTGACCCGGCAGGCGGCAATCCAGGTGGAACTCCAGAGCCTCGTCCAGGCCGGGGACGCTGGCCAGGGAATAGGGACGGGCGACACCTTCGTCATTCCACAACAGCACATGCTGGCCGGCGCCATAGCGGAAAGGCCGACAAGGCTGGAGCCGCAGCCGCAGCACATCGGTCGCGGGCCAGTCGACCGAGATCACGTCGGCCTCTATGCCATCGCGCCGGGGATCGAAGATCTCCACCCGCAAGTCCTGGACCACCAGGCACTGGCAGGACAGTCGCCAGCCCTCGGCTCGCTGGGCGGGAGAAAGCGCTTCCGGGCGGGCATCCGCCGGCTCTCCCGCCAGGCAGCGCACCAGGCAGGCATGGCAACTTCCGGCGCGGCAACTGAACGGCACCCTGCAGCCCCCGGCATTCAGGGCATCCAGCAGATTGCTGGCGGGTGCGACGGTCCAGCGTTTTCCAGCGACTTCTAGCTCAGGCACCCTGCTCCTCCCAGGCGGCATCGCAACGGTTACGTCCGCCGCGCTTCGCCCGATAGAGTGCCTGATCCGCGCGCTGCAACGCATCATCCAGATCGTCCCCGACCGACAGCAGCGTCATGCCCGCCGACAGGCTCAGCCGCTCCACCTGAACGCCGACGGGCTCGGCGGCGGCATAGGCGGCCCGCAGACGCTCGCAGCAGGCAGTGAGGCGGTCCGCGTCGCAATTGGGGATCAGCAGGACGAACTCTTCGCCGCCGTAGCGGGCCAGTACGTCGCCATCCCGCAGGCAGGCCCGCGCCACCGCCGCGAAGGTCTGCAGCACGCGGTCGCCGGAGGCGTGTCCGTGGACATCGTTGATGCGCTTGAAATGATCCAGGTCGATCAGCGCCAGGCCGAGCTGTCGAGTGCCCTCCAGGCTGTCCAGCTCACGGCCGGCCAGGCGCAGGAAATGCCGGCGGTTGAACAGCCCGGTCAGCTCGTCGGTGGCCACCATATCCTCCAACTGCCGCATCATGCCCCGCAGCGTGTCCTGATGCGCCTGCAGGGCGAAGCGCCGCTGTCGCATGCGCTGGCGCAGGGCCTGGACATAGCTGGCGAACAGGCTCATCCAGGTCATCAGGACGAAGAGCACGCAGACCTGCAGCAGAGCCAGCGCGGGGTCTGGCAGCCGCAGGCGATATGCCTCGTAGAGATTGAGCCCGGCGAAGGCGAAGAACCCCAGCGCCGCGCAACGCACGAACACGCGAGGTTTCAACTGGAAGACGCCGAACAGCAGGATCAGCACATAGGCAGCAAGCAGCGTACCCCTGGCCGTGTCCACCATGGACAGAAGCCAGGTGTGCCAGAGCATCGCAATCAGCACCTGTGCCTGGGTCAGGCTGGGATCGGCGAAGCGCAGGTTGTGACCGCTGAGGAAGATCCAGAAGAAAACGAGTTGGGACAGCGCCACCAACCCGGTGCCAATCAGTGCCGTGCTGGTGCTGACGCGAAACAGGCCGCCCAGCAGGGCGACCCAGCACAACACGAGAATCAGCGCATAGGTCGCCACGGCCATGCCAAAGCGCTTCATCAGCAGACTCTGCAAGGCTCTGTGGCTGATCCGCTGGCTGGATGGGCTCATGGGCTCCTTCCCGTAATGGCACCATGCCGCCAATTTACCCTTGTGATCACAGATTGCCTAGTGCGTAGGAACTGGCCGACAACCGACCAGGGTCGACTACCGGCGACTGTGCCCCGCTGATACCTCGCGCTATACTGCCGCGCCTTTTGAGCCCGCAAGCGCGCCGGGTCGTGGTCCGGCGCTTCCCAGATGTTCCCGTGTTAAGAGGAGCGCTCCCCCCATGACCGTGATCAAGCAGGACGACCTGATCCAGAGCGTCGCCGACGCCCTGCAGTTCATTTCCTACTACCACCCCGTCGACTTCATCCAGGCCATGCACGAGGCCTACCTGCGTGAAGAGTCCCCCGCCGCGCGCGACTCCATGGCGCAGATCCTGATCAACTCGCGCATGTGCGCCACCGGCCACCGCCCCATCTGCCAGGACACCGGTATCGTCACCGTGTTCGTCCGCGTGGGCATGGACGTGCGCTGGGACGGCGCCACCATGAGCGTCGACGACATGATCAACGAAGGCGTGCGCCGCGCCTACAACCTGCCGGAGAACGTCCTGCGCGCCTCCATCCTGGCCGACCCGGCGGGTGCCCGTAAGAACACCAAGGACAACACCCCGGCGGTGATCCACTACTCCATCGTTCCCGGCAACACCGTGGAAGTGGACGTGGCCGCCAAGGGCGGTGGCTCCGAGAACAAGTCGAAGATGGCCATGCTCAACCCGTCCGACTCCATCGTCGACTGGGTCCTGAAGACCGTCCCGACCATGGGCGCCGGCTGGTGCCCGCCGGGCATGCTCGGCATCGGCATCGGCGGTACCGCCGAGAAGGCCGCCGTGATGGCGAAGGAAGTCCTGATGGACCCGATCGACATCCATGAACTGAAGGCCCGTGGCCCGCAGAACCGTATCGAGGAAATGCGCCTGGAGCTGTTCGAGAAGGTCAACCAGCTGGGCATCGGTGCCCAGGGCCTGGGCGGCCTGACCACCGTGCTCGACGTGAAGATCATGGACTACCCGACCCACGCCGCCTCCCTGCCGGTGTGCATGATCCCCAACTGCGCCGCCACCCGTCACGCCCACTTCGTGCTCGACGGCTCCGGTCCGGCCGTACTGGAAGCCCCGCCGCTGGACGCCTACCCGGAAATCGTCTGGGAAGCCGGCCCCTCCGCGCGCCGCGTCGACCTGGACAGCATCACCCCGGAAGAGGTGCAGAGCTGGAAACCGGGCGAGACACTGCTGCTCAACGGCAAGATGCTCACCGGTCGCGACGCCGCCCACAAGCGCATGGTCGACATGCTCAACAAGGGCGAAGAACTGCCGGTGGACCTCAAGGGCCGCTTCATCTATTACGTCGGCCCGGTCGATCCGGTCGGTGACGAAGTGGTCGGCCCGGCTGGCCCCACCACCGCCACCCGCATGGACAAGTTCACCCGCCAGATCCTGGAAAGCACCGGCCTGCTGGGCATGATCGGCAAGTCCGAGCGCGGCCCCATCGCCATCGAGGCGATCAAGGACAACAAGGCCGTCTACCTGATGGCCGTCGGCGGCGCCGCCTACCTGGTGGCCCAGGCGATCAAGAAGTCCAGGGTCCTGGCCTTCGCCGAACTGGGGATGGAAGCCATCTACGAGTTCGACGTGAAGGACATGCCGGTCACCGTCGCCGTCGACACCAATGGCGAATCGGTGCACATCACCGGCCCGGCGATCTGGCAGAAGAAAATCGCCGAGAACCTGGCGGTGGAAGTGAAGTAAGCCGCCCACGCGACACGACGAAGCCCGGCCATGCGCCGGGCTTCTTCGTTTTCCGGTTTCTGGATCCCGCAGGGGACCGTTAGCCGAAGGGCCAAGCGCCGATTCCCCTGCCCCTGGCGCGCGAAAACGCGCCCTACGCGGGCCGGATGCGCTCGAACTGCTCCGGCCAGTCCCGACGCGTGAACACCTGCCCCTCGTTGCGTACCCGCCGGACCTCATCCAGGTCCAGGTCGCAGATCAGCCACTGGCTCGAGCCGGGACACAGCGCCGCGCTTTCGGCGATCACGCCATCGCGGGGCATGCCGTAGTCCGGCGGCACGTAGAGGCCCGCTCGGCCGATGTTCTCGTCCAGCGCCGGCGACCAGGGTGCCAGGCCCACCGTGGGCGACTGCAGCACCGCGACCTGGTTCTCCAGGGCCCGGGCCTGGGCGCCGATGCGGACCCGGTGGTAGCCCGCCTCGGTATCGGTGCAGCTGGGTGCGAGAATCAGGTCGGCGCCGCCTTCGGCCAAGGTCCGCGCCAGCAGCGGAAACTCGTTGTCGTAGCAGATGAGGATGCCCAGCCGGCCCAGGCTGGTGTCGAACACCCGCAGCCCCTGCCCCGCCGAGATGTGCCAGTGCTCCCGTTCGAAGCGGGTCATCATCAGCTTGTCCTGGAAGCCCAGTTCGCCACCCGGCCCGAACAGCCAGGCGCGGTTGCGATAGCGCCCATCGGCATCGCGCACGGGCAGGCTGCCGGGCTGCAGGTAGACGCCGAGCTTCGCCGCGATGCCGGTGCAGAGGGCACGCCAGTCCTGCAGCAGCGGCTGGATGCCCTCGATGGAGGCCAGCAGGTCGCCGCGCAACGCCGGCGCCAGTTGCCCACTCAGCACCAGGCCGGCGTACTCCGGCAGCACCAGCAACTGCGCCCCCCGCTCCGCAGCTTCGGCGCAGAGCGCCTCCAGGTGCCGGGCATAGGCCTCCCAGCTTTCGTGGAGTTCGATGGCGTACTGGCAGGCGGCGATCCTGATCACGGCGAGAGCTCCTTGAGCCAGAAGGACATGGGCTTGGCCGACTCGGCGTCTTCGTCCAGGTCGCGCCAGTGGTATTCGGTGCGCAGCTGCGGATAGTGCCGGTAGCCACGGTGGGCCCAGAATTCGTTCAGCGGCCGGTAGCCCGGCGGACGGCGCGGATGATCGGCGGGACGCTCCACCGCGCAGAAGGCGCAGTGGTCGAATCGACCCAGGCGCCGCGCATGGGCCTCGCGCTCGGCGAAGAAGCGCACCCCGAGGCCGCCGCCCCGGTACTCAGGCAGCAACACCGATTCGCCGAAATAGAAGATGCGCGCCGGATCCCAGCCCCCGTCGAGGAAGGGGCGCTGGAACGCCTCGGTCTCGTCGGCCATGGGCAGTCCGGTGGAAACACCCACCACGCGCTCGCCGTCCAGCGCCAGCACGAACAGGCTGTCCGGCGACTCCGCGTAGGTGGCGAGGTAACGCGCCTCGTACTCCGGGGTGCCGTCATAGAGGTAGGGGAACTCGCGGAAGACGGTCAGGCGAAGGTGCGCGAGGTCAGGAATATGGGGCGCGATGGCGGCGCCCTGGAGTAGACGGATCTGCATGGGAGCGGTCGTTCTGGCGATGTTGATGACGCCCCTGGCTAAGCCGGGCCCGAGCGGAGACCCTATCATGCCCGCCACGTGCCGACTGACTCCATTGCGACAGGAACCCAGCCATGACCGCTACCGAACTGGTGCAAGCCTATTACGACGCCTTCAACGCCGGCGACATGCCCGCCTTCCTCGCCCTGCTGAGCGAGGACGTGGTGCATGACATCAACCAGGGGGAGCGCCAGCAGGGCAAGGCCGTCTTCGCCGCCTTCATGGACAAGATGAACCGCTGCTACAAGGAGCGGCTGTCCGACATCGTGATCATGGCCAGCGCCGACGGCAGCCGCGTCGCCGCCGAATTCGTGGTCCACGGCCAGTACCTGGCCGACGACGAGGGCCTGCCGCCGGCCAAGGGCCAGACCTACGTGCTGCCGGCCGGCGCCTTCTTCCATCTCCATGCCGGCAAGATCGCCCGGGTGACCAACTACTACAACCTCAACGACTGGATCGAACAGGTCTGCTGATCGGCGCCTGAGCCCTGTCCGGCGCTCGCTCGCGGGGACGTCAGGAAACGCCGCGCCCCTCCTGCGCCCGCGCCTTCGGCAGTTCCACCACCGTGGCGCGGCGCTGGGCCAGGTAACGGGTGCAGCTGACCCGCAGGAAGGAGGCGAAGTTGACCACCTCGCCGCGGTACTCCATCACCTCGTCGTAGAGCTTGGTGATGAGCTGGTTGGTGGTCATGCCGTCCACCTCGGCGATCTCCCGGAGGATGTCCCAGAACTGGTTCTCCAGGCGCAGCGTCGTCACCACCCCGCGAATGCGCAGGGAGCGCGAGCGGGACTCATAGAGGATGGGGTCGGCCTTGACGTAGAGCTCGCACATGGCGTGCCTCCTTGTATGTGTTCCCGCGCATCACCAGCCGGGGCGATACCCCGCCCTCCGTGGACGCATCCACGGAACGGGGCGAATTCATTCGCGAGAGGCCGGCGCAACCGGCCTCCAGCGCCGAAGTCTCAAGGCTCGATCCTGGTCCCCAGCAGCTTGAGGAACGCCGCCAGCCAGGCGGGATGGGCGGGCCAGGCCGGGGCCGTTACCAGGTTCCCCTCGACATGGGCCTGGTCGACCGGAATATCCACGTACTCGCCGCCGGCGAGCTTCACCTCCGGACCGCAGGCCGGGTAGGCGCTGCAGGCCCGTCCCTTGAGCACACCGGCGGCGGCCAGCAGCTGGGCGCCGTGGCAGACGGCGGCGATGGGCTTGCCCGCCTGGTCGAAGGCCCTCACCAGCTCCAGCACCCGGGCATTCAATCGCAGGTACTCGGGGGCGCGGCCGCCGGGAATCAGCAGGGCGTCGTAGTCCTCGGCCTTCACCTGGGCGAAGTCGAAGTTCAGGGCGAAGTTGTGGCCCGGCTTCTCGCTGTAGGTCTGGTCGCCCTCGAAATCGTGGATGGCGGTGCGCACGGTCTGCCCGGCGACCTTGTCCGGGCAAACCGCATGTACGGCATGCCCCACCATCGAGAGCGCCTGGAACGGCACCATGGTTTCGTAATCCTCGGCGTAGTCGCCCACCAGCATCAGGATCTTCTTCGCGGCCATCGTCTGTCCTCCTCCTGGATTGGAAGCCCAAGGCTTCAGGGTCGGTCCATTATCCCCGGCCCTGCCGAGGCCGGGTAATAGCGGCTTACTACAGTATCGACGGCCCGTGCAGCCACGCCCTCGGGTCGTTCACCGGCAAGACCGGCCGGGCGATCATCCGTCGAGCCTGCGGGCTAGCGACGACGGTCCAGCAGGTTCACCACCAGGCGGTCCAGCCAGCCCCAGAGGCGCTGGCGAATCCGCTTGGTCAGGGGGCGGGTGAGCCAGTCGTCCATGGTGATCTCACGGCTTTCGGAGAAATCCTGGCGCATGCACTCGGCCACTGCCAGGGTGAAGTCCGGATCCAGGGCCTCCAGGTTCGCCTCCAGGTTGAAGCGCAGGTTCCAGTGATCGAAGTTGCAGGAGCCGATGCTGACCCAATCGTCCGCCAGCACCATCTTCAGGTGCAGGAAGCGCTCCTGGTACTCGAAGATGCGCACACCGGAGCGCAGCAGCCGTGGGTAGTAGCGCTGGCCGGCGTAACGTACCGGCGGATGGTCGGTGTGCCGGCTGGTAAGCAGCAGCCTGACCTCCACCCCCCGCCGGGCGGCCTTGATCAGGGCCCGGCGGACCTTCCAGCTGGGCAGGAAATAGGGCGTGGCCAGCCAGACCCGCTGGCGGGCGGTGCGAATGCTGCGCGCCAGCGACTGGACGATATCCCGATGCTGGCTGGCGTCGGCGTAGGCGATGCGCCCCAGCCCCTCCCCCACCGCCGGATAGGGCGGCAGGTGAGCCAGCCCCGGCCCTTCCCCCGGCTTCCAGGGTCGCCGACCGAGGTTGGCCAGCCACTGGAAATCGAAGATCGATTGCCAGTGGGCTACCAGCGGGCCTTCGATGGCCACCATCACCTCGTGCCAGCGGCTGGCATCCAGCCTGGGGTCCCAGAACTCGTCGGTGGAGCCGGTGCCGCCGACGAAGGCCTGGCGATCGTCCACCACCAGGATCTTGCGATGGTCGCGGTAGAGGTTGCTGAAACCCTTGCGCCAGCGAAGGGGGTTGTAGAACTGCAGCTGCACGCCTGACTCGACGAGTCGCGCCCGGGCCGTCGAGCCCAGCTTCAGGCTGCCGAAGTCGTCGAACAGGCAGCGCACCCGCACGCCGCGCACGGCGGCGACGCAGAGCGCGTCCACCAGGGCCTTGGTGCAGAGGCCGTCCTCCACCAGGTAGAGCTCCAGCGCGACCTGCCGCTCGGCCCGCGCGATGGCCGTGAGCATGAGCGGAAAGAACTGCGGTCCGTCGATCAGCAGTTCGAAGCGATTGCCGGACCTCCAGGGGAAGATCTGCCCCATCAGCGCTCCGTGAAGATCAGCACGGCCCCCACCGGGACCGAGAGGCTGATGCTGGGCAGGCCGGCGAGCTTGCGCAGGCCATCCAGGGCCGGGGCCAGGCCGAAGTCGTCCACCTGCAGCACCAGGGGCGCCAGCGTCACCACCTGAAAGCGGTGGTCGTCCAGGCGCGTGGCCAGCAGCTCGGCACGGTAGGGCTTCTCCTGATCGCGGATCTTCACCGTCAGGGGCAGCACCAGCTCCTGCTGGGCGCCCGGCGCCAGGGTAGCGATGGGCCCCAGGTCCAGCCTGGCGGTGACGTCCGCCTCGGGGAACCTGGCGATGTCGAAGAACTGCTCGCGCAGGCGCTGGTCACGCAGGGGGATGCCGGTGCTCACCGACTCCAGCTCCACCCGCAGGCGGACCTGGCCGTCATCGCCGATCTTCCCGTGAAGGGTGAGGAAACGGTGCACCTCCGAGACGCTGCCGGCCTTGGTGGAGATGAAGGAAATGCGGGAGGACTCGTTGTCCAGGTACCAGCTGGCATGAACCGGCAGCGCCAGGGCGCCGAGCAGGGCCAGGAGGGAACGGATGGATCTGTGCATGCGGGCTTCCTTTTGGCATGTCGCTGACGGCGAAGAGACACAGACCGGACGCCATGGGTCACAGGAAGGGCCGGCCGGGTTCCGCCATCGTCCGGCGTGGGCCGGTCAATGGGAGCAAAGCTACCAGAGGAAACCGCTGTTTGGGGTCCACAGCCCACCGGCAGGGGCGAAATCCTTCTTCCCTGCCGGTTCGCTGCGACTCACAGGCGCGGATAGTCGATGTAGCCCACCGGTCCCTGGGCGTAGAACAGCTCGGGACGCGGCTCGTTCAGCGGTGCGTCGAGACGCAGGCGCTCCGGCAGGTCCGGGTTGGCGATAAAGGGGATGCCGAAGGCCACGGCGTCGGCCTTGCCTTCCGCCAGCCAGGCGTTGGCCTGTTCCCTGGTGAAGCGCTCGTTGGCGATGAAGACGCCACCGAAGGCTTCCTTGAGCTGCGGGGTCAGGCTGTCATCGGCCACCCTCTCACGGGCGCAGATGAAGGCCACGCCACGCTTGCCCAGTTCCCGGGCGACGTAGCCGAAGGTCTCGGCCCGGTTGGAATCGCCCATGTCATGGGAGTCGGCGCGGGGCGCCAGGTGAACGCCGACCCGGCCGGCGCCCCAGACGGAAATCACCGCATCGGTGACTTCCAGCAGCAGGCGCGCGCGGTTCTCCAGGGAGCCGCCATAGCGGTCGGTGCGCTGGTTGGTGCTGTCCTGGAGGAACTGGTCCAGCAGGTAGCCATTGGCGGCGTGGATTTCCACCCCGTCGAAACCGGCGGCCTGGGCGTTTTCGGCGCCGATGCGGTAGGCCTCGACGATATCGGCGAGCTCCTCGGTCTCCAGGGCGCGGGGCACCGGGTAGTCACGCATCGGCCGCAGCAGGCTCACATGGCCCCTGGCGGCGATGGCACTGGGCGCCACCGGGGCTTCGCCGTCCAGGTAGCTGGGGTCGGAGATGCGGCCTACATGCCAGAGCTGCAGGACGATCTTGCCGCCATTGGCATGCACGGCCTTGGTGATATTGCTCCAGCCCTTGACCTGCTCGTCGGACCAGATGCCGGGGGTGTCCGGGTAACCGACGCCCATGGGCGTGACGGCGGTGGCTTCGCTGATGATGAGCCCGGCGGACGCGCGCTGGGTGTAGTACTCGGCCATCAGCGCGTTGGGCACGCGGCCCTCGTCGGCACGGCAGCGGGTCAGGGGCGCCATGATGATGCGGTTGGCGAGTTCCAGGTCACCGATCTTGATGGGGTCGAAGAGCGTGGGCATAGCGTGTACCTCGTGGTCAGTCGAGAGCCGCGTGCAGCTCGGGATTACGGTTGCTGAAGGTGAGCAGGGTGGCCACCAGGGCGAGGATCGCCAGCACGGCGGCCGCCAGGGGGACTGCGGTGAGGCCGAGCCCCTGGCCGATGACCAGGCCTCCGACCCAGGCGCCGAGGGCATTGCCCACGTTGAAGGCGCCGATGTTCAGGGTGGAGACCAGGTTGGGCGCGGCGCTGCCGAAGTTCACCACGTTGACCTGCAGGGCCGGGACCGCGGCGAAGGCGGCGGTGGCCCAGAGGAACAGGGTGATCTCGGTGGGAACCAGCGCCGAGCTGGTCCAGGTCAGGGCGCTGGAGGCGACGGCCAGGGCGACGAACACGCCCATCAGGGTCTGCGCCAGCTTCCAGTCCGCCAGTCGGCCCCCGAGGATGTTGCCCAGGGTCAGGCCCAGGCCGATCAGCAGCAGGCTCCAGGTCACGCCACGGGGCGAGACTCCGGTCACCTCGCCCAGCAGCGGGGCCACATAGGTGAAGATGCAGAACACCGCGGCGGAGAACAGCACCGTGGTGGACAGCGCCAGCCAGAGCCCGGTCCCCCGCAGGGCGGCGAACTCGGCGCGCATGTCGGCGGCTTCCTCGTCCTGCTGACGCGGCAGCACGCGCCAGAGGCCGATGAGCGCGAGGACGCCGATCAGGGTCACCGCCCAGAAAGTGGAACGCCAGCCGGCGGCCTGGCCGAGCGCGGTGCCCAGGGGGACGCCGAGCACGTTCGCCAGCGTCAGGCCGGTGAACATCAGGGCCACGGCGGACGCCTTGCGATTGGCCGGTACCAGGCTCGCGGCCACCACCGAGCCGATGCCGAAGAAGGCGCCATGGCAGAGGGCGGTGACCACCCGCGCCAGCATCAGCAGGCCGTAGTTGGCGGCAATGGCGCAGAGCAGGTTGCCCAGGATGAACACCCCCATCAGCACCAGCAGCGCGCCCTTGCGGGGCAGCTTCGCGGTCGCCATGGCCATGAAGGGGGCGCCGACGGCGACGCCCAGGGCGTAGCCGGTCACCAGCCAGCCGGCACCGGGAATGGAAACGCCCAGATCAGCCGCCACCTCGGGCAACAGGCCCATGATGACGAACTCCGTGGTGCCGATGGCAAACGCGGACAAGGCGAGGACGAGAAGCGCAGTAGGCATTGGCCTGCTCCTTGGGAAGTACGGGGTTATGGCAGGTGCTGCAGTTACAGCGAATCGCTCATCTGGCGAAGGAATTCAGCGATGACGGCTTCATTGCGTTTGAAGAAGTTCCACTGGCCCACCTTGCGGCTGGTGACCAGCCCGGCACGTTGCAGGGTCGCCAGGTGCGCCGACACGGTGGACTGGGACAGCCCGCAGCGCTGGTCGAACTTGCCGGCACAGACGCCGATCTCGAAGGGATGGTCCTGCTCGACGAAGTGCTTCTCCGGCTCCTTCAGCCACTGCAGCATCTCGCGCCTGACCGGATGGGCCAGCGCCTTGATGATCTCGTCCAGGTCGATGTCGTCGCTCATGGTCGTCTTCGCATATCGGGATGGAGCGAACCTTATATCGATGCCTGACGATATACAGATCGTTTGTGCCGATAGTCGTCATCACCCGACATGATGGAAGCGGCGCTGGGTTACTCTCAGTCCATGAACTACCTCGCCCACCTCCACCTCGGCGGCTCGCAGCCGGCACAGTTGCTCGGCAGCCTCTATGGCGACTTCGTCAAGGGGCCGCTGGACGGGCGCTGGCCGGCGGATATCGAGTCGGCCATCCGCCTGCACCGGCGGATCGACGCCTTCACCGACGGCCACCCCCTGATCCTCCAGGCCAAGCAGCGCTTTCCCGTCGAACGGCGGCGGGTCGCCGGCATCCTGCTGGATGTCTTCTTCGACCATTGCCTGGCCCGGGACTGGGAACACTACGCTCCGCTGCCCCTGGAAGCCTTCACGCGCCGGGTCTACCAGGTGCTGGACGCCGAGCCGAGGTTGCCCGACCGGCTGGCCCTGATCGCCCCGCGCATGGCGGCCCAGGACTGGCTGGGCAGCTACCGCGAGTTCGAGACCCTGGAACGGGTGATACAAGGCATGGCCAGCCGCCTGTCCCGCCCCGGTGTCCTCGCCGGCGCCATGGCCGAACTGGACGCCCTCTACCCTGACCTGCACCGGGACTTCCAGGCCTTCTACCCCGAACTCCAGCACTTCGCCGAACGGCAGCAGGGCCTCGTTTGACCTGCATCAAAGGCAGGATTGCCGGGCTACAGTGAAATAGCGTCTGACATCCTGTTCCGGAGACTCCCGATGAAAGCGCTGATGCTGGCAACAGACTTGTCCAATCGTTCCGATCGCGCAATGCGTCGCGCCGCCCGGTTGGCCCGGCAGTTCAGCTGCCCCTGGTTCATCCTCCACGTCGTGGACGAAGACCAGCCGCAGTTGCGGGTGGAACTGGAGCAGGAGCAGGTACGCCGCTACTTCAACGGCCAACTGGATTTCCTCACCGAGCTGGCCGGCCGGGCGCCGGAAATCTGGGTGGAAGTGGGCGACCCGGCCAAGCACATCGCCGACTGCACCCGCTGGGCGGATGTCGACCTGCTGGTGGCGGGCAGCCATCGCAAGAACCCGCTGCGGGACATCTTCGTCGGCACCACCCTGGAACGCCTGCTGCGCTCCAGCCACGTCCCGGTCCTGGTGGTCAATCGCGAGGCCGAGCGCGACTACCAGGCGCCCCTGCTGGCACTGGATTGCTCGCACGCTTCCGCCGAGGCGGTGCGCGCCGCCCACCAGCTGGGGCTGCTGCCGAAAGGCGGCGCCCGTGCCCTGCACGCCTTCGACCCCCTGGGCGGCCCCATGCTGATGGCCGCCGGTGCCGGCGTCATCCCCGGTGACTACAGCGCAGACGAGCGCCGCCGCGCCACCGAGGCCCTGGATGAGTTCCTGCTGCAGGAGGAGCTCGGCCCGGTGATCAGCCAGCGCCTGATCGAAGAGGGCCTGCCGATGACCGCCCTGCGTCGGGTGCTGGAACGTGAACCCGTGGACCTGCTGGTGATGGGGACTCGCGGCCTGACCGGCCTGAAGCGTGTGCTGATCGGCAGCGTGGCGGATGCCGCGCTGCGCGAGCTGGACTGCGACATCCTCGCGGTGCCGCCGCCCCTCCCCCACTGAGATTCTCGGCGCCGGCCTCAGGCGGCCAGCGCACCCTCGTCCTCGGACTCGCCGAAGAGCGCCCGTTCCACGGCGCCCTTCGCCTTGCGCGCCAGCAGGGTGCGGCCGAGCTCGCCGGCGGCGATGGGCTCCAGCAGCTGGATTTCCACCTCCGCCACCTCGCTGCGCAGCACCCGCAGCAGGTGCGAAAGCAGGTCGTCGTCGCCGATGAAGGGCGCGATCTCGTCGCGCCGGCCATCCCGCAGGTAGCGGATGGCGACCGGTTGCACCGGCACCCCGGTGTCCACCGCGCTGGTCAGCAGGCGGCTGTGGAAGGTCTTCACCAGGCTGCCGTCGGTGGTGGTGCCTTCGGGGAAGATCAGCAGGTGCCGCCCCTCGCCCAGGTGCCGCGTCAACTGTTGCCCGACCAGCCCGCTGTCCCCCGATCCCCGGCGAATGAACAGGGTCCCGGCCTTGTGCGCCAGCCATCCCGCCACCGGCCAGGCACGCACCTCGGCCTTGGACAGGAAGGACAGGGGCGCCACGGCGCCGAGCAGGGGAATATCGGTCCAGGACACGTGGTTGCTGACCCAGAGCATCGGCCGATCCGGCACCTGGCCGCTGACCCGCACGCGAAATGGCAGGGCGCCGGCCAGGCGGGCGAGGAACCAGCGGGTCAGGCGTTGCCGGGTGGCCATCAGCCGATCTCGCCCCAGGCGCTCCAGCACGCTGACCCAGGCCGCCAGGGCCAGGCCCAGTCCGAGCACCGCCAGCAGGCGGGCGACACGCAGGTGGAACCGCAGGGACTTGCCCATGCCGGCCTCAGACCGCGGCCTTGAAGTGACGGGCATAGCGCGGGCAGAGCTCGTCGCGCTTGAGCAGGATGAACACGTCGGCCACCTGGAAGTCCGGGTCCCAGCAAGGCTCGCCGCAGACCTTGGCGCCCAGGCGCATGTAGGCCTTGAGCAACGGCGGCATTTCGGTGATCACATTGCCCGGCAGCTCCAGGTCCGGCAGCGGGTTCTTCGGCTCGGCGCGCAGGTGTTCGGTGCACAGGTGACGCTCCCGCAGGCGCTGCATGATGGCCTGGGCCTGGATGCCGCCGTCCTGCATGGGGATGCTGGCGCAGCCCATCAGGTAGCGGTAGCCGCCCTGGTTGAGCACCTCGGCCAGTTCGCCCCAGAGCACGGCGATGGTGGCGCCGTTGCGGTAGGCGGGGTCGACGCAGGTGCGGCCGATCTCCAGCACCGGCCCCTGCAGCTCGCCCAGGCCGTGGAGGCTGAATTCCTCCTCGCTGTAGAAACGCCCGAGATCGCGGGCCGCCTGGTGGTCCAGCAGGCGGGTGGTGGCCACCAGGTCGCCGCTGTCCAGGTCGCGCACGCCGATGTGCTGGCAGTGCGGGTCGTAGTCGTCCATGTCCAGGCCGAACTCGGCACCCTTCAACTTGGCGTCGAACTCCGCGCTGAACACGCGGAAGCGCAGGGCCTGGGCTTCACGCAGGGCCGCGACACCTTCCAGGCGTTCGGCCTGCAGGCGGCGAGGGCTTTTCCCGTGGGGTGCGACGGCGTCGCGGGTCAGGGCGATCTGAGTCATGAATAAGCCTCCCTAGGCCGGCTCGATCCCGGTTGCAGCCGGACGATCTTGTTGTGCAAGCTCAGGCTAGGTAGACCCGGTGTCACGCCCGTGACGATCCGGTGATCCTTCCATGACAGCCCCCGAGGAGCCCCACCGATGCCCTGGCCACGCCTGCTCGAAGCCGCCCCCCGCCTGCCCGCCAGCCCCGCCGTGGATGACTGGTACGGTGCCCTGCTGGACCGCCTGGGCGAGGTCACGCCCTTCGAACTGGCGGTCCTCGGTGGCCGCCTCGCGCCCACGCCGGGCCTGGCCTTCCTCGCCGGCTACCAGGGTGCGTTGCGCCTGCTCTGGCCGTCGGCGCCGCTGAGCCTGGGCGCCCTCTGCGTCACGGAAAACCGCAGCGTGCGCCCCGCCGACCAACGGACCCGCCTGGATGGCCTGGCGCTCACCGGCCGCAAGGATTTCGTCACCGCCGGCACCGCCGCCGACTGGCTGCTGGTGGCGGCCCGGGACGAAGCCGAAGGAGAGCCGCCGCGCATGGTCCTGGCCGTGGTGCGCAACGGGGATCCGGGCGTCCGCCTGGAGGCCCTGCCGGCGCTGGCGCTGATGCCCGATGTGCCCCATGCCCGCCTGCACCTGGAGGCGGCCCATTGCGAACGCCTCGCCGGCGACGGCTGGGATGCCTATGTGAAGCCGTTCCGCAGCCTCGAGGACCTGCACGTGCTCGCCGCCATCACCGGCTGGCTCTACGGCGTGGGCCGCGACAGCGGCTGGCCCCGCCCCCTGCAACTGCGCCTGCTGGCCCTGCTCGGCAGCGCCGCCGAGGTCACCCGCCAGTGCGCCACCTCCGCGGTGATGCATCTGTTGCTCGCGGGCCTGTTCGAGTCGTTCAAGGCCCTGAAGCCCGAACTCGATTCCGCCTTCGCCGCCGGCCCGGCGGAATGGGCGGACCTGTGGCGAAGGGACCAGGGCCTGCTGGAGATCGCCAACGGCGCGCGGGTCAAGCGCCTGGAGAACGCGCTGACCGCCCTGGGCCTCGCTTGATCGGCAGCCACGGACAGACGTCCTCTCCCCCTGGGAGAGGGAAGCCGGAGCCGGCACGATGAGCGACCTGGGTTGATCCACGTCAGGACGTCACTGTGCGAAATGACTTACATGTGAACGCCGCACTTCCTACAGAGATTGCCATGCGTCGCGACCCCATCGTGCTGTTCGACAACGGCACCCATCAATGCCTGATGTTCGACGACCTGGTCAGCGGCGATGGCGTGCAATCCAACCAGTTCCTCATCACCGACCACGACCAGTACCTGCTGCTGGACCCGGGCGGCGACCTGACCTACACGCCCCTGTCCCTGGAGCTGTCCAAGCGCATGCCGGTGCAGGACCTCACCTACATCTTCGCCTCGCACCAGGACCCGGACATCATCGCCTCCCTGGACAAGTGGCTGCTGCACACCCGCGCGCGGGTCATCTGCTCCAAGCTCTGGGCCCGCTTCCTGCCCCACCTCACCGCCAACTACCTGGCCATCAGCCATGGCATCTCCACCTACGACCGCATCATCGCCCTGCCCGACCGGGGCGACTCCATCAGCCTCGGGCACTGCGAACTCAAGGCCGTCCCGGCGCACTTCCTCCACTCGGTCGGCAACTTCCAGCTCTACGACCCGGTGAGCCGCATCCTCTTCTCCGGCGACATGGGCGCCTCCCTGGTGGACGACGCCAACCCCGTGCGGGACTTCGTCAACCACGTGCCGAACATGGAAGGTTTCCACCGCCGCTACATGGCCAGCAACAAGGTCTGCCGGCTCTGGGCCAGCATGGTGCGGGGCATGGACGTGGACATGATCGTGCCCCAGCACGGCCGCCCCTTCGTCGGCCAGGAAATGATCAGCGCCTTCCTCTACTGGATCGAGAACCTGGAATGCGGCATCGACCTGATGGGGCCGGACGACTACCGGCTGCCGCGCTGAACTGACCTGACACGCCACGACCACAGGTCGTGGCCGCGCCATGGGGAAACGCCTCATGGCCCGGCCTGCAAGGCCTCGGGCACCCCGCTCGGCCCCCGGGTTCCACCCTGCGGAACCACCTTCGATTGTCCTCCGCCCGCCCACGCGGTTAGCTGATGGCCAGCCGCGAACGCGGTCGCTGAATCAACGAGGAGAACAAGAACAATGTCCCGTTTCGCACAGATTCAAGCCTGGCTGGAGGACATCGCCGCCGATCTCAGGGCGCTGCGCCAGGACATCCACGCCCACCCGGAGCTGGGTTTCGAGGAGCAGCGCACCGCCGCCCTGGTGGCCCGCCTGCTGGGGGAGTGGGGCTACGAGGTGCACACCGGCATCGGCCGCACCGGGGTGGTCGGGGTGCTGCGCAATGGCGACGCCGGGCGTGGCCTGGGGCTGCGCGCCGACATGGATGCGCTGCCCATAGTCGAAGCCACGGGCCTGTCCTACAGCAGTTGCCACGCCGGTCGCATGCACGCCTGCGGCCATGACGGCCACACCGTGATGCTGTTGGGGGCCGCACGCTACCTGGCGGCGACACGCCGCTTCGAAGGCACCCTCAACCTCATCTTCCAGCCCGCCGAAGAAGGCCAGGGCGGCGCCGAGGCCATGCTCGCCGACGGCCTGCTGGAACGCTTCCCCTGCCAGGCCCTGTTCGGCATGCACAACATGCCGGGCATGGAGACCGGGCACCTGTGCTTCCGTGAAGGTCCGCTGATGGCCTCCCAGGACCTGCTGGACGTGACCCTGGAGGGCGTCGGCAGCCACGGCTCCACCCCTCACCTCGCGGTCGACCCGCTGGTGGCCGCCGCCAGCGCCGTGATGGCCCTGCAGACCGTGGTGGGACGCAACGTCGACCCGCAGCAGGCGGCGGTGGTCACCGTCGGCGCCCTGCAGGCCGGCGAAGCGGCCAACGTGATTCCCCAGAGCGCGCTGCTGCGCCTGAGCCTGCGCGCCCTCGACCCCAGGGTGCGCGAGCAGGTGCTCGAACGGGTCCAGGCCATCATCCGCCTGCAGGCGGAAAGCTACGGATGCCGCGCCAGCATCCAGCACCGCCCGGCCTATCCGGTGCTGGAGAACAGCGGCGCGGAGACCGCGTTCGCCCGTCAGGTCGCCGAAGCCCTGGCCGGCCCCGGGCAGGTGCAGGACGCCCCGATGGTGATGGGCAGCGAGGACTTCGCCTGGATGCTCCAGCGCTGCCCCGGCAGCTACCTCTTCATCGGCAATGGCGCCGAGCCCGACCGGCCGATGGTCCATAACCCCGGATACGACTTCAACGACGAGATCCTGGTACGCGGCGCCGCGTACTGGGCCGCGCTGGCGGAAACCTGGCTGCAGGACACCGCCACGCCTTCCCAGGCCCCTGCCACTGCCCACTGACGAACCGGGCGCAGCACCGAGCGCCTGAGCCCCCACCGTCCAGATTCCCGGAGAGACCCCATGCACGCTTCCCCGAGCGGGACCTCGCGTACCCGCCAGGTCACCGCCGCCGTCATCGGCAACGCCCTCGAGTGGTACGACTTCATCGTCTACGGCTTCCTGTCGAGCATCATCGCCCGGCTGTTCTTCCCCTCCGACAGCGAATACGCCTCGCTGCTGATGGCCCTGGCCACCTTCGGCGTCGGCTTCTTCATGCGCCCGGTGGGCGGGGTCCTGCTGGGGCTCTATGCCGACCGCAAGGGCCGCAAGGCCGCCATGCAACTGATCATCCTGCTGATGACCGTCGCGATCGCCATGATCGCCTTCGCCCCGGACTACACCGCCATCGGCCTGGGCGCGCCCCTGCTGATCGTGGTGGCGCGGATGCTCCAGGGCTTCGCCACCGGCGGGGAATACGCCAGCGCCACCGCCTTCCTGGTGGAGGCCGCGCCCGCCGACCGTCGCGGCCTGTACGGCGCCTGGCAGCTGTTCGGCCAGTGCCTGGCGGTGTTCGCCGGCTCGGGCATGGGCGCCCTGGTCACCCACACCCTGGCGCCCGAGGCACTGGACAGCTGGGGCTGGCGCCTGCCCTTCATCCTCGGCCTGCTGATCGGCCCGGTGGGCCTGTGGATGCGCCGCCACATGGAGGAGACCGAAGCCTTCCTCGAATCCCGCGAGGCCCAGCGGGGCGAGCCCATCGGCTTCGGCCGCATGCTGCGGGAGAACCGTCGCGCGGTGGCGGTCACCCTCGGCGCGACCATCACCGGCACCGTGGCCTTCTACGTGGTGCTGGTGAACATGCCCACCTTCGCCCACAAGCAACTGGGCCTGCCGCTGGACCAGGTCTTCATGGTGCAGATGGCGGCGGTGGCCCTGATGACCCTGGTGATCCCCTTCGCCGGCGCCCTCTCCGACCGCCTGGGGCGACGCCCCGTGCTGCTGGTGGGCAACCTGGTCTTCCTGGTCATCGTCTATCCCCTGTTCACCTGGGTGGCTGCGGCCCCGAGCCTGGAGCGCCTGCTGGCCATGCAGCTGCTGCTCTGCGCCACCATCGGCGTGATCTACGGCCCCGCACCGACCGCCGCCTCGGAGCAGTTCCCCACCGCCGTGCGTTCCACCGGCCTCGCCCTGTCGAACAACCTCGGGGTCATGCTGTTCGGCGGCTTCGCCCCCTTCATCGTCACCTGGCTGACCAAGACCACCGGCAACCCGGTCGCCCCGGCCTATTACGTGCTGTTCGCCGCCGTCATCGGCCTGGTGTCGGTCTGGTTCTTCCGCGAGGGCGCCCCCGCCGCCCTGGAACGCCAGGCCAGACGCCAGGTCACCTCCCAGACTGCCCGGAGCCTTTGAATGACCCGATTCGAATCCACCCCCGCACTCGTCTCGCTGGAGCGGGAGATCGTCGCCCTCGACGCCCTGCCGCTGTCCGAGGCGATCCGTACCCGCCAGTTGTCCTGCCGCGAAGTGATGCAGGCCTACCTGGAACAGATCGACCGGCTCAACCCCAAGGTCAACGCCCTGGTGTCCCTGCGGCCACCGGAGGTGCTGCTGGACGAGGCCGAGGAGCGCGATCGCCAGTTGGCCCGGGGCGAATGGCTCGGCTGGATGCACGGCATGCCCCAGGCGGTGAAGGACATGGCCGCCTGCGCCGGCCTGCCCACCAGCATGGGCTCGCCGCTGTTCGCCGGGCAGGTGGCCCGCCACGACGCCATCGCCGTGTCCCGGGTACGGGACGCCGGCGCCCTGTTCGTCGGCAAGACCAACGTGCCGGAGTTCGGCCTGGGCTCCCACACCTACAACAGCGTCTTCGGCACCACCGGCAACGCCTACGACCCCGGCCTCTGCGCCGGGGGCAGCAGCGGAGGCGCCGCCACAGCCCTGGCGCTGCGCATGCTGCCGGTGGCCGATGGCAGCGACATGATGGGCTCCCTGCGCAACCCGGCCGCGTTCAACAACCTCTACGGCCTGCGTCCCTCCCTGGGCCGCGTGCCCTTCGGCCCCACGCCCGAGCTGTTCGCCCAGCAACTGGCCACCGAGGGCCCCATGGGCCGCAGCGTCGCCGATGTCGCCGCCCTGTTGCAGACCCAGGCCGGCCGCCATCGCGCCGCGCCCCTGGCCCTCGGCGGCACCAGCGACCTGGCCGGTCCGCTGGTGCGTGACGTCAGGGGCAAGCGCATCGGCTGGCTCGGCGACCTGGGCGGCCACCTGCCCATGGAGCCGGGGCTGCTGGCCCTCTGCGAAAACGCCCTGGCGGACTTCCGCACCCTGGGTTGCGAGGTGGAGCACTGCCTGCCGGACTACGACCCGGAACGCCTCTGGCGCTGCTGGCTGGTGCATCGCGCCTGGCTGGTGGCCGGCAGCCTCGCGCCCGCCTACGCCGATCCGTCCCAGCGTGCCCTGCTCAAGCCCGAGGCCCGCTGGGAGGTGGAGTGCGGCCAGCGCCTCAGCGCCGGGGAGGTGTTCCAGGCCACACTGGACCGCAGCGACTGGTACCGCGCCCTGGACCGGCTGTTCCTGCGTTACGACTACCTGCTACTGCCCAGTGCACAGGTGTTTCCATTCGAGGCATCGCTGCACTGGCCGAAGACGATCGCCGGGCGGGACATGGACAGCTACCACCGCTGGATGGAGGTGACGATCGGCGCCACCCTGGCCGGCCTCCCGGCCATGAGCGTACCGGTGGGCTTCAATCCCGCCGGCCTGCCCATGGGGCTGCAGATCATCGGCCCCGCCCAGGCGGACCTCGCGGTGCTGCAACTGGCCTACGCCCATGAGCAGCTCACCCAGTGGGTCCGAAACTGCCCGCCACCGCTGGTCGGAGCCGCGCCATGAGCGGCTAGCCCAATCGGTGCATCGGGTCCGTATCTTGCTAAATCCCGCCGCTGATCCCGGCGGGTGTGGTGTGGAGACGGATATGCAAGCGAGAGACGAAAGCGGCACGGTGCGCTCGGTGGAACGCGCGCTGAGCATTGTCGAACTGCTGGGAGAACACGATTCCCTGGGGCTGGAGGAGCTGCATTACCTCACCGGGCTGCCGAAGGCCACGGTGTCGAGGCTGCTGCACACCCTCCAGGACCGGGGCTGGCTGTACCGGGGCCTCTGCGACCGGCGTTACCGGCTCTCGGCACGGCGCCTGTTCGGCGACCCGGAGCTGCGCTTCTCCCGGCACCTGGTGGAGCAGGCCTCGCCCCTGCTCAAGGAGCTGTCCGAGCACACCGGGCTGGTGACGGACCTGTCGTCCTTCGACGGCCAGGATCTGCTGGTGGTGGAGAGTTCGGTTCCCGAGGTCCTGCGCAAACGCTACCCCAACAACCGCCTGGTGATGGGGCTCAAGGCCAGCCTGTTCTACTCGGCCATGGGCAAGGCCTGCCTGGCGGAGCTGGACGAGGAACACGCCCGGCGCCTCGCCGTGCGCCACCGCCTCTGTAGCGACGACCTGCTGCGCGTCCAGCAGCAGGCGTTCAACCAGGGCTTTGGCGAGCGCACGGAAGGCTCCTGGGAGTACGCGGTGCGCCTGCCCTTCCTGATCCGGGCCGTGGCCCTGCCGGTGCGCAGCCAGGGCAGGGTGGTGGGCAGCATGGCGCTGCAGTGGCCCCGCGACGAGCACAGCGTGAGCAGCGTGCGTCGCCGGTACCTGGACAACCTGGCGGAGACCATCAGCCGGTTGCAGCACCGCCTGGATTGAGCCCCGCCGAATCGACCTCAGCCACGCCCCGGCGTGGCCTTCGGCGTGGGCGCAATCAGCGCCGCGCCCCGTTCCACCTGATGAAACCCAATTGAATTGCCCTTGATTCCCCCATTTCGACAATGGGTGTCGACCCGCTCAGCGGCTCTACCGTCGAATTACAAGAACAAGGGTAACGACATGCGCAATCCACTGAATGGCTACCTCGCCGGCCTGGCCGGGTGCCTCCTGGCCGGAACCGCCGGCGCCGCCGGCTTCGTCGACGACAGCGTGACCACGCTGCGCTACAGCCAGTTCTACTGGAAGGAAAACAACGGCGACGGCGTCGGCCCGACCCGCAACGAATGGGTGCAGGGGGCCCAGTTCAGCTTCAGCTCCGGCTGGTACCGGGACTGGCTCGGCCTCGACTACAGCTACGGCCTGGCCGACGACCTGAACGTCGGCGGCAACGCCACCAGCATCAGCAACCTCGAACCCGACGACTCGGTGCAGTCGCCCCACGGTCTGGCCAAGCCCCTGGAGGCCTACCTGCGTGGCCGCCTGGCGGGCGACGCCGGAGAACTGGTCCTCGGCGGCGGCAAGAAGATCCGTCGCTTCGCCCAGTACCACGACGACACCTCGCGCATCCTGCCCGCGTCCACCCGGGGCTTCGACCTGGACTACCGCGTCAAGGGCCTGCTGCTGCGCTACAGCCGCATCGACCAGTTCACCCCGCGCAACGAGAACGGCTGGGGCGACGACCTGACCAACTTCCGCGGCGAGCGGATCGACGCCCTGCACCTGGGCGCCCTCGACTGGCGCCTGCCCACCGGCACCCGCCTGCTGGCGGAGTACGCCGAGGCCGAGGACTACCTGCGCGCCGCCTCCCTCAAGCTGGAGCACAGCCTCGAGCTGTCCGAGGGTCGCGCCCTGGACTTCCATGCCACCCACGGGATGCAGCAGGACGCCGGCAGCCGCTTCGAACAGGAGGGCGTGCGCGGCCTCTACCAGGCCGAGACCCGCCACGACGCCCGCTACCTCGACCTGTCGGCGAAGTACCGCACGCCGAACTACTACGCCGGCCTGACCTGGAACCGGGTGCGCGGCGACGACTTCGACCGGCTGTTCTTCAGCAAGGACCACGGCACCTGGAACAGCAGCGCCAAGCTCTTCTACTACTTCGGGCTGGAGGACGAGGAGATGTTCAAACTGGTGGGCGGCGGCAACTTCTCCGCCCTGGGCCTTCCGCAATTGCGGCTGGACCTGCACTACGCCTTCTCCGACCACGCCGCCGGCTACGAGGGGTTCTCCCGGCGGGAATTCCAGAGCCTGCTGCAGTACGGCTTCGACGGCCTGTTCAAGGGCCTGAGCCTGGTGTGGCTGCACAACGAGTTCCACACCAAGGGCACGCCGGACGGCGTCCAGCGCACCTTCGCCTCACGCGGGCCGGCGGGGATACTCACCCACAACGCCGAGCGGGTTTACCTGAACTATGTGTATCGCTTCTGAGGAAGCGGGGGCGTTGCACGGACGGCAACGCCCCCACGCGGCTCAACGGGCGTTGAGCTGCTGCTGGAGGTTCTGCACCTGGCTTTGCAGGGTGCTGATGTTGCGGGTCATCTGGGCGCGGAAGGCGTCGAACTCGGCGGTACTGGCACCCTGGGTGGGGGCCGGTCGGTTGTCCAGTTCGCTGCGGAGCACCAGCAGGTCCTGCTCCAGGCTCCTGATCGCCTGGTTCGGGTTGCCCTGCTTCTTCAGGGCCTCGACATCGCTGCCCAGGCCTTTCAGGCGGCCGTCCAGCTGGGCCAGGCTGTCCTGGGTCGCCTTCAGCCTGCCTTGTTCGGCGGCCAGGCCATCCAGCTTGCCGGACAACTGGCTGCCCAACTGAGCGGTGGCACCCTGGGCGGCCTTGAGGTCGGCGGCCAGCTGCTCCACGCGCTTGCCCTGGCTGCCCAGCTGGGCGCCGGCGTTCTGTTGCTGCCGGGCCAGCTCGGCGACCTTGTTCTGCAATTGCTTGAGCTGCAGTTTCAACGATTCGCTGCCGGTGGTGATGCTGGACTCGGTGGCCACCACCTTGCCGGAGATGTCCTGGATACGGCCAGCCGCTTCCTCGCTGATCCGCGCGAAGCTTTCCTGGGTGGCCACCAGCTGCTGTTCCATCAGGCTGATCTGCTGGAAGCTCCACCAGCCAAGGCCGCAGAGGGCAACCAGCAGCGCGACGACCAGGGCCCAGAGCGGCCCGGTGCCGGCGCCCCGGGCGCGGTGCACAGCGGCGACCTGACCGTTCTGGCGGTACACCGGCTCGGCGGCGGCCGGGTGATGGCCGAACTCGTCGCGATCACGGGCATCGGTTTTCAGGCTGGGGACATCATCCACGTCATCGAGGGCGTCATTGCGCATGGGGGAACCTTTGGAGAGGAAAGCGGAATCGCGAGTGGCCGGCAGTATACCGATTCGGCCCGCGCTCTTCAGCGTCGCGCCCGCTTGGTGCGGGTTGCACCTGCGCGGGGCATCACCTCTGGGTGGACCACGGCCAGCCCGCGCGGTTCCTGGCGTTGCGGGCTGGTACGGGCCTTGCTAGCCAGATGCCAGCCCCGTCCGGGGCCATGCCAGGAAAGCGCCAGACGGAGTCGAGGGCTCCGGCAGGCTACCCGCCTTTCGGGATGGAGGGAGGGGGCCTACTTCGACCATGGGGGAAGAAGGTATGGAATTGAACAAGGCTGTGCTGGATTGCATGCAGACCCTGCGGCGCCAGCTGCGTGAAGAACAGGCTGTGGATATCCGCCTCAGCCAGCCCGACGCCATCCTGTCCATGCTCAGCGCCAGTGCCGAGTCCCAGCACGACGCGACCCGCGAGCTGGGCCGGCACCTCAGCACCCTCACCGGGGTCAGCCTCAAGGCCACCCTCAGCGAGGAAGAGCTGATCCGCAAGTACACCCAGTACGCGGGCCCCCTGCGCGGCTAGCCGACGCCCGCCGCGTCGTTCAGGGCTGCTGGGCGCCCCACCAGCCGCAGAACTCGTCCAGCGCCTGCCAGATGCTGATCCTGGGCTCGTAGCCCAGCAGCTCCCGCGCGCGGCTGATGTCCAGGGAGAAGTCCTTGGCCATCACCGCCACCGCGAGGCGGTAGAGCGACGGCTCCGGCCGCCCCGGCCAGACCCGGCAGACCGACTCGTTGAGCAACGCGGCGCCATAGGCCAGGCCGTAAGGCAGGTGCCGCGTGACCTGGGGCTCGCCCAGCTTGCGCAGCACATAGTTGATCACGTCCCAGAGGGGGACCGGCTGGCCGTTGCTGATGTTGTAGACCTGTCCCAGCGCCGGACCGCTGGCGGACAGGCCGCTGAGCAGCGCGTCGCTGAGATTCTGCACGCAGGTGAAATCCACCTTGTTCAGGCCGTTGCCGATGATCCTCAGGCGGCCCTTGCGCTGCATGGCGATCAGACGGGGGAAGATGCTGGTATCGCCGGCACCGGTGACGAAGCGCGGACGGAAGGCCATCACCTCCAGGCCGAACTCCTCGGCGGCGAAGACCTTCTGCTCGGCCAGGTACTTGGTCGCGCCGTAATGGTCGGAAAAGCGCTTGGGCACCTGCTCCTCACGCACCGCGACGTGGGACCGGCCGTCGAAATAGATGGAAGGCGAGGACAGGTGCAGCAGGCGCCGGACCCGCTGCTTCAGGCAGGCCTCCACCAGGTTCTCGGTGACCTGCACATTGGCCTGGTGGAAATGCTCGTAGCGGCCCCAGACGCCCACGGCCCCGGCGCAGTGCACCACCGCGTCGACATCGCGGCACAGGCGCTGCACCAGCTCGACATCGGACAGGTCGCCCTGGACGAACTCGGCGCCACGCTTCACCAGGTGCTCCACGCCTTCGGGACGACGGCCGTTCACCCGCACGTCCAGGCCCCGCTCCAGGGCGAATCGGGCGAAACGCCCGCCAATGAACCCGCTCGCCCCCGTCACCAGAATCTTCATCCACCGGTCCTCGCCACTCGTATTGCCCGCGACTCTAGCAGCCCGCAGCGGCGCTGCGGGTGACCTCGAGAGCCAACCCAGCGACTCTGAACGCCAGCCCCCCGGATCGTTCCCATCCCCTTACGCCATAGGTACCAGCCAGCGCTCCGCCGCCCGGGACAGGTGATCGGTGAGCCGAGCCAGCAACTCGCCGCCGTGGCGCCAGTGGTGCCAGTAAAGGGGAACATCGATGGGCCGATCGGCAATCAGCTCGCGCAACTCCCCCCGGGCCAGTTGCTCCTGTACCTGGAGTTCGGGCACCAGGCCCCAGCCCAGCCCGCCTTCGGTCAGGCGCACGAAGCCTTCCGACGACGGGCAGAGATGGTGCGCGAAGCCACCCTCGACGCCCAGGGCGGCCAGGTAGCGATGCTGCAACAGGTCATCCGGGCCGAAGACGATGGCCGGCACCCGGGCCAGGGCATGGGGCGCCACGCCGTCCGGGAAGTGCCGCTCGATGAAGGCGGGGCTCGCCAGTGCGCGATAGCGCATGGCGCCCAGGGGCAGGCTGCGCGCCCCGGCGACGGGGCGCTCGGCGGCGCAGACACAGGCCGCCACCTCGCCGGCACGCATGCGCTTGAGGCCCACTTCCTGGTCCTCCACCACCAGCTCCATCAGTACCCGCTGCTCGGCGCAGAACCCCGCCACCGACGCCGCCCACCAGGTGGCCAGGCTGTCGGCGTTGAGCGCGATGCGCAGCCGCTCGGGAATGCCGTCCTCCTCCAGCGCCGGCACCTGGCGTTGCAGGTCCCGCTCCAGCAGGCGCACCTGCTGCACATGGTTGAGCAGGCGGGTCCCCACCTCGGTGGGCGTCGGCGGCGTGGCCCGTACCAGTACCGGCTGCCCCACCCGCGCCTCGAGCAACTTGATGCGCTGGGACACCGCCGACTGCGACAGCCCCAGCAACTGCGCGGCACGCTCGAAGCCGCCCTGCTCCACCACGGCCGCCAGTGCGGCCAGCAACTTATAGTCGAACAAATCAGTTTTCCTAATGAGAGATCAGCAGGATTCGTTTTCCTTATACATCCAGGGCCTCCAGACTGGCCACATCCCGTCAGCACCACCCTCTAAGGAATCCCCCATGGCCGGCGAAACCGCGCTCACCCTCCTGCTCCGCAACCTGTCGCCCCGGCGCAACCCGGGCGAGTACGTGTTCTGCACCCTGGACGACGCCTCGCGCCTGGAGGGCTGCGCCCCGGTAGGCAGCTTCCGCGAACGCGAGGGGTTGACGGTGATCCTCGAGCGCGGCGATGCCGACCGCCTGGGGCTGGCCTACGACTACAGCGCCGCCTGGATCACCCTGGAGGTGCACTCCTCCCTCGCCGCCGTAGGCCTGACCGCGACCTTCGCCACCGCGCTGGCCCACGCCGGCATCAGCTGCAATGTGGTGGCCGGCTATTTCCACGACCACCTGTTCGTCGCCCTCGCGGACGCCGAACGGGCCCTGTCCACCTTGCGGGCCCTGGCCTCCAACGCCCAGGCGGAGTGATCGACATGTGGCAGAGCTACCTCAACGGCGTGCTGGTCGCCGCCGGCCTGATCATCGCCATCGGCGCGCAGAACGCCTTCGTCCTCGCCCAGAGCCTGCGCCGCGAGCACCACCTGCCGGTGGCCGCCCTCTGCGTCCTCTGCGATGCCGTGCTGGTCAGCCTGGGCGTCTTCGGCCTGGCCACCCTGCTGGCACAGAACCCGGTGCTGCTGGCGGTGGCCCGCTGGGGCGGCGTGATCTTCCTCGGCTGGTACGGCGTGCAGGCCCTGCGCCGGGCGATCCGGCCGGGCACCCTGGACCAGTCCGCCGACGCCGGCCCGCGCTCCCGCCGCACCGTGCTCGCCGCGGCCCTGGCGGTGACCCTGCTGAACCCCCACGTCTACCTGGACACCGTCCTGCTGATCGGCTCCCTCGGCGCCCAGCAGGCGGTCCCCGGCGCCTACGCCCTCGGCGCTGCCAGCGCGTCGCTGGTGTGGTTCTTCGCGCTGGCCCTCGGCGCCGCCTGGCTGGCTCCCTGGCTCGCGCGCCCGACCACCTGGCGCCTGCTGGACCTGATGGTGGCCCTGATGATGTTCGCCATGGCGGCACAATTGCTGAAGGGAATCTGACGGCCTCGAGCCCGAACGGGACAGGCGTGCCAGAGCCCGCGGAGCCGGCATTTCCACACAGTTGCTGCGTGGTTAACCCCCAGTCCCGGTGCTATGATCCGGACTTCGCGGCCAAAAAGAGTACAAACTCGCAGCCGCATTCTCGGCCGACCGTGAACGGCCCCGCGCCTGGCGCAAAAATCCCGACCTGATGAAGGAGATAGACATGGCTTTCGAATTGCCGCCGCTGCCTTACGAGAAGAACGCCCTCGAGCCGCACCTGTCCGCCGAGACCCTGGAATACCACCACGGCAAGCACCACAACGCCTACGTGGTGAACCTGAACAACCTGGTTCCGGGCACCGAGTTCGAAGGCAAGAGCCTGGAAGAGATCATCAAGACCTCCTCGGGCGGCATCTTCAACAACGCGGCCCAGATCTGGAACCACACCTTCTACTGGAACTGCCTGAGCCCCAACGGCGGTGGCCAGCCCACCGGCGCCCTGGCTGACGCCATCAACGCCGCCTTCGGTTCCTTCGACAAGTTCAAGGAAGAGTTCAGCAAAGTCTCCATCGGCACCTTCGGTTCCGGCTGGGGCTGGCTGGTGAAGAAGGCCGACGGTTCCCTGGCCCTGGCCAGCACCATCGGCGCTGGCTGCCCGCTGACCAGCGGCGACACCCCGCTGCTGACCTGCGACGTCTGGGAGCACGCCTACTACATCGACTACCGCAACCTGCGTCCGAAGTACGTCGAGGCCTTCTGGAACCTGGTCAACTGGGACTTCGTAGCCAAGAACTACGCAGCCTGAGGCTAGCGCCCGCGCATCAAGGAAACCCGGCCATTCGCCGGGTTTCTTCATTTTTGCGCATCGCTCGTCGCCTTGTTGCGGTACAAGGGAAAAATTGTCGGATATGCCCTCAAGGTCGGACCGGTTCAATCCGACACAGTGAGGGGGCGAAACCTGCGGAACAGTTGCCGAACGCGACCCGACGCATGACATGGACGCATGAATAGTGGCATTCGCATGCTGGCCCTTTGACGGCCAGGGTCAGTTTGCCAATACTCACATCCGTCTGACGCTTGGCGGCCTCGAACAAGGAATCTCCATTTGAAGCTGGATCTCAAACACAGCCTGTCGCTGAAGCTGCTACGCGTGGTACTGCTGTCCGCACTGGTGGTGGGTGTGGTGCTCAGTTGCGCGCAGATCGTGTTCGACGTCTACAAGACCCGGCAGGCGGTATCCAGCGACGCCAACCGCATCCTCGGCATGTTCCGCGACCCGTCCACCCAGGCGGTCTACAGCCTGGACCGGGAGATGGGCATGCAGGTCATCGAGGGCCTGTTCCAGCACGAGTCGGTTCGCCAGGCGTCCATCGGCCACCCCAACGAGCCGATGCTGGCGGAAAGGGACCGACCGCTGATGGAACTCCCGACCCGCTGGCTCACCGACCCCATCCTCGGCAAGGAACAGACCTTCAGCATCCAGCTGGTCGGCCGCAGCCCCTACAGCGAATACTACGGCGACCTCAGCATCACCCTCGACACCGCCCCCTACGGCGAAGACTTCGTCACCAGTTCGGTCATCATCTTCATCTCCGGCGTGCTTCGCGCCCTGGCCATGGGCCTGGTGCTCTACCTCGTCTACCACTGGCTGCTGACCAAGCCCCTCTCGAAGATCATCGAGCACCTGTCCAACATCAATCCGGACCGCCCCAGCGAACACAAGCTGCCCATGCTCAAGGGCAACGAGAAGAACGAACTGGGCCTGTGGATAACCACCGCCAACGACCTGCTGGCCTCCATCGAGCGCAACACGCACCTGCGCCGCGAAGCCGAGAACAGCCTGCTGCGCATGGCCCAGTACGACTTCCTCACCGGCCTGCCGAATCGCCAGCAGCTGCAGCAGCAACTGGACCAGATCCTCGAGGACGCCGGCCGCCTGCAACGTCGCGTGGCGGTGCTCTGCGTGGGCCTCGACGACTTCAAGGGCGTCAACGAACAATTCAGCTACCAGACCGGCGACCAGTTGCTGATCGCCCTGGCCGATCGCCTGCGCAGCCACAGCGGCCGGCTCGGCGCCCTGGCCCGCCTGGGGGGCGACCAGTTCGCCCTGGTCCAGGCCGATATCGAGCAGCCCTACGAGGCCGCCGAGCTGGCCCAGAGCGTGCTGGACGACCTGGAGATACCTTTCGGCCTGGAACAGCAGGAAGTCCGCCTGCGGGCCACCATCGGCATCACCCTCTTCCCCGAGGACGGCGACAGCACCGAGAAGCTGCTGCAGAAGGCCGAGCAGACCATGACGCTCGCCAAGAGCCGGTCGCGCAACCGCTACCAGTTCTACATCGCCAGCGTGGACAGCGAGATGCGCCGTCGCCGGGAGCTGGAAAAGGACCTGCGGGAAGCCCTCGCCCGGGGCGAGATGCACCTGGTCTACCAGCCCCAGGTGGACTACCGCGACCACCGCGTCGTCGGCGTCGAGGCCCTGCTGCGCTGGCAGCACCCGCAACAGGGTTTCGTGCCGCCGGACCTGTTCATCCCCCTGGCGGAGCAGAACGGCACCATCATCCCCATCGGCGAATGGGTGCTGGACCAGGCCTGCCGGCAACTGCGCGAATGGCATGACCAGGGCTTCACCGAACTGCGCATGGCCATCAACCTCTCCACTGTCCAGCTGCACCACGCCGAGCTCCCCCGGGTGGTGAACAACCTGCTGCAGGTCTATCGCCTGCCCCCGCGCAGCCTGGAGATGGAGGTCACCGAAACCGGCCTGATGGAAGACATTTCCACCGCCGCCCAGCACCTGCTGAGCCTGCGCCGCTCCGGTGCGCTGATCGCGATCGACGACTTCGGGACCGGCTATTCGTCCCTGAGCTACCTGAAAAGCCTGCCCCTGGACAAGATCAAGATCGACAAGAGCTTCGTCCAGGACGTGCTGGAAGACGAGGACGACGCCACCATCGTCCGCGCCATCATCCAGCTCGCCCGCAGCCTGGGAATGCAGGTGATCGCCGAAGGCGTGGAAACCGCCGAGCAGGAGGCCTACATCATCGCCCAGGGCTGCAACGAAGGTCAGGGCTACCTCTACAGCAAGCCCCTGCCCGCCCGCGAACTGACCGGCTACCTCAAGCAGGCCCGCCGGCTGAGCAACGCCGCAGCCAACCCCGCCACCCTCTGAATCGGCGAAGGTCCGTAGAAGCCGGCTTGCCGGCGAACGTGCGGGCGATCTTCGCGAGCAAGCTCGCTCCTACAGGGCCGGCAGGTTCGTAGGAGCCGGCTTGCCGGCGAATATTGCGTACCGGTTCGCGAGCGAGCTCGCTCCTACAAGGGGGGCTGGCACATCCGTAGAAGCCGGCTTGCCGGCGAACGTGCGGGCGATCTTCGCGAGCAAGCTCGCTCCTACAGGGGGCGAAGGTCCGTAGGAGCCGGCTTGCCGGCGAATATTGCGTACCGGTTCGCGAGCGAGCTCGCTCCTACAAGAGGGGCTGGCACATCCGTAGACATCATGGATTGACCTGCCCCACCTCGAAAGCGCGGGTTATGTTTTCGGGGTGGAAACACCTCCAACACAGAGCCGCATCGAGGGGGACAGGTCATGAACGAGTTTAACCAGGTCTATGTAGGTTTGGACGTTCACCAGGCGACGATTGCTGTCGCGGTGGCACGGCCGGGGCGCGGTGAGCCGGACTATCACGGCACCATCGAGAACCGCGACAGCGCGCTGCGCAAACTGCTCAAGCAGCTGAGCCGGCAGGGCGAGGCGTTGAGCTTCTGCTACGAGGCCGGCCCCTGCGGCTACGGCCTTTACCGTGAGCTGACAGCGCTGGGCCATGGTTGCGTGGTGGTGGCGCCCTCGCTGATTCCGCGCAAGGCGGGCGAGCGGTTGAAAACCGACCGTCGGGACGCCCTGATGTTGGCGCGCCTGCATCGGGCGGGCGAGCTGACGGCGGTGTGGGTGCCGGATCAGGAGCAGGAAGCGATCCGCGACTTGACGCGCGCCCGGGAGGACATGAAGTCCCTGGAACTGAAGTGCCGGCAACGCCTGGGCGCGTTCTTGCTGCGTCATGGGCACGTCTATGCCGGTAAAAGTCGCTGGACCCAGGCCCATTTCCACTGGTTGGCGAGCGTGAAACTTGACTCGCCGGTGCAGCAGATCGTCCTGCAGGAGTACCTCGACACCGTTAAATCGATGCAACGGCGGGTGGCCGATCTGGAAGCGCAAATGCACGAAGCGCTGGCCGGCTGGTCGCTGGGTACGGTGGCGCAAGCCCTGATGGCGTTGCGCGGGGTGAGCCTGATCACGGCGATGACGGTGTTGGCGGAGTTGGGCGACCTCAGTCGCTTCGACTCGCCGCGCGAGCTGATGGCCTACCTGGGACTGGTTCCCAGCGAGCACTCCAGCGGTGGCTCACGCCGCCAGGGCCGCATTACCCGCACGGGCAATGGCCATGTCCGGCGGGTGCTGGTGGAAGCGGGGTGGAACTACCGTTTCCCGGCACGCAAGACACGCGTCATCGAGGCGCGCGCGGCGAAAACCTCGGCGGTGGTTCAGGCCATCGCCTGGCACGCGCAGAAGCGCTTGTGCGGTCGTTATCGAGCGCTGCTGGCGGCGGGCAAGCTCAAGCAGCAGGTCACCACCGCCATCGCCCGGGAGCTGGCGGGATTCATCTGGGCCATCGCCTGCGCGGTGGCGGGCAAGGCACACGGCAGTAAGGCCGTGGCATGAACCCGCAGCAGTGGCTTCGGTTCAGGGGGTGGAGGGCCGGTGAGGAGAACCCCTGGCGCTCCTATGTGGCGTCCTCTGCGAGGAGGACAGACCCACGACCGTAGAGAAGGGCAGCTCCGCGACGAAGTGAAGTCAGGTCGGTAACCAACCCACGTATATCAGAGTGATCCACCGTCGCCTAATCGCCCTCCACCCCCTGAACCGAAGCCACTGGCGGAGAAGAACAAAACGAAAGAATAGACCCAGAGTTGACAGGTCAATCCATATCAGGAGCCGGCTTGCCGGCGAATGGCGTGACGGCTTCGCGAGCAAGCTCGCTCCTACAAGAGCCCGGTTACACGCAGCAGGTACACCGTCGCCACCGCACCCGCCACGCAGAGCAGGGCACCCGCCAGCGCCTGCCAGCGGAAGTGCCGGGCGAGCTCGTCCTCGCCATGGCTGGAGAGCAGGAAAGGCTGGGACTCCCTCGGTCGGCGCATCTGGTTGACCGCGGGCGCCACGCTGGCGCGTCGATGACGGTCCTCGGCTTCCAGCTGGGCGGCCAGTCGCACACGCTGCCATTCCGTCTCGCCCAGCTGGCCGTCGCCGTCACTGTCGAAGCGCTGCAGCAGCCCGGCGAAATCGCCCTTCCACTCGCGGATCACCGCACCCTGGGCCGTGGCCAGGTCCAGGCCCTGGTGCCCACCGCCACCGGTGTGGAAGTCGCCGATGGCATAGAGCGGTTCGCCCGCATGCAGGCGTTCCTCGGTGTACCGGTACTCGCCACTGCCCAGCCAGCCGGACAGCCCTCCGGCGACCAGCCCGCCACGGGGATGGCGCTGGCTGCCCTTCCAGCGCTCGCGGGTGGCGGGGCGCACCTCGGCAGCCCTTGGATCGATCAGGCATTCGCCGGTGGCATCGGCCAGGCGCAGCCAGGCATCGCTGACGCCACTGTCCACCACCCGCCAGCTCTTGTTCTTGCCACGCTCGCTGTACTGCTCGATTCGGTAGCGCCACCAGAGGCAGGGCTTGCCGGTGAGCGGCGCCAGGAGCGGGCCCTCACCCAGGGAATGCAGCACGCCGTAGAGCTCGACGTAACCCTGGGCGGCGGAACGGATCTTCGAGGTGGGCGTATCCAGCAACAGCCGCGCCTGGGCCAGTCGGCGCAGGCACCACCAACCCCCGCCGGCGAAGGCGCCAAGGCTGAAGGCCAGGCTGATGGAGAGTCCGGGAATATCCAGCGCCATGCTCAGTTGAAGAGGCTCTTGAGATCCACGTCGGCCTTCTCGGCCTCGCTGAACACCAGCAGCTCGGCGGCCTTGAAGCCGAACAGGCCGGCGATGATGACGTCGGGGAACTGCTCGACGCGGACATTGTTCAGGTTCACCGCCTCGTTGTAGAGCTCACGGCGATCGGCGATGCCGTTCTCCAGGCCACTGATGCGGGTCTGGAGAAACTGGAAGCTTTCGTTGGCCTTCAATTGCGGGTAGTTCTCGGCGAGGGCGAAGAGTTGCCCCAAGCCGGCCCGCAATCCGCTCTCGGCCTGGCCCAGGGCCCCGACATCGCCTTTTTCGCGAGCGCTGGCCACCGCGTTGCGGGCGGCGATCACCCGTTCCAGCGTGGTGCGCTCGTGCTGCATGTACTGCTTGCAGGTTTCCACCAGTTTGGGCAGTTCGTCGTGACGCTGCTTGAGCAGCACCTCGATGTTCGACCAGGCCTTGCCCACGCCGTGCTTCAGGCGCACCAGCGCGTTGTAGAGGATCACCGCGTAGGCGGCGACGAGCAGCAGGACCACGGTCAGGGCTACGGCGGCGAGACTCATGCGGAGCTTCTCCTTGAGGCGGGGGGCATGGGCTGCAGGGATTCTAATGGGATTTCCGGCCAGGCAAGGAGATATCCCCCACAGCGATAGCAAAACGCCTGAATTCGGCCTTTGCAAAAATGAAAATCTTTCGCATTATGTGGCGGTTTTTCACTTCGCATCACCGTTCGACATCACCCAGACGCAAAGGACCTCGCCCATGATTCGTAAGCCCCTGGCCGCTGCCAGCCTGCTCGCCGTCGCCATCGCCCTCGCCGGCTGTGGTGAAGACAAGAAAGAAGCCGCCGCACCGCAAGCCGCCGCTCCCGCAGCAGCCGCCAGCACCGCGGCGCCGGCTGCCGCCGCCAAGGTCGACGAGGCCGAGGCCAAGAAGGTCGTTGCCCACTACGCCGACCTCGCCCTGGCCGTCTTCAGCGACGCCCACAGCACCGGCGTGGCCCTGCAGAAAGCCATCGACGCCTTCCTCGCCGCTCCCAACGCGGACACCCTGAAAGCCGCCCGCGACGCCTGGCTGGCCGCCCGCGTGCCCTACATGCAGACCGAGGTCTTCCGCTTCGGCAACGCCGTGGTGGACGACTGGGAAGGCCAGCTGAACGCCTGGCCCCTGGATGAAGGCCTGATCGACTACGTCGCCGGCGACTACCAGCACGCCCTGGGCAACCCCGGCGCCACCGCCAACATCATCGCCAACACCGAGATCCAGGTGGGCGAGGACAAGCTCGACGTCACCGAGATCACCGGCGAGAAGCTGGCCAGCCTGAACGAACTGGGCGGTTCCGAAGCCAACGTCGCCACCGGCTACCACGCCATCGAATTCCTCCTCTGGGGCCAGGACCTGAACGGCACCGGCCCGGGCGCCGGCAACCGCCCGGCCACCGACTACGTCGTGGGTGAAGGCGCCACCGGCGGCCACAACGAGCGCCGTCGCCAGTACCTGAAGGCCGTGACCGACCTGCTGGTCGCCGACCTGGAGTACATGGTCGGCCAGTGGAAGCCGGGCGTGGCCGACAACTACCGCGCCAAGCTGGAAGCCGAACCGGCCGAGTCCGGCCTGCGCAAGATGCTCTTCGGCATGGGCAGCCTGTCCCTGGGTGAACTGGCCGGCGAGCGCATGAAGGTCGCCCTGGAGGCCAACTCCACCGAAGACGAGCACGACTGCTTCAGCGACAACACCCACAACTCGCACTTCTACAACGGCAAGGGCATCCGCAACGTTTACCTGGGCGAGTACAAGAAGGTCGACGGCACCACCCTGACCGGCCCGAGCCTGTCCTCCCTGGTGGCCAAGATCGACGCCCAGACCGACACCACCCTGAAGGCCGACCTGGAAGCCACCGAAGGCAAGCTGCAAGCCCTGGTGGACAGCGCCAACAAGGACGTTCACTTCGACCAGCTGATCGCCGCCGACAACACCGCCGGCCAGCAACTGGTGCGCGACGCCATCGCCGCCCTGGTCAAGCAGACCGGCGCCATCGAGGAAGCCGCCGGCAAGCTGGGCATCACCGACCTGAAGCCGGACAACGCCGATCACCAGTTCTGATCGACCCCGCGTTGACCCGAAGCGGATGCGGCCCAGTGCCGCATCCGCTTTTTTCATGGGTCGCCGTTCCTTCGCCAGCACTGGTCGGGCGGGCCCCGGGCGGCGCTTCCATCCTGCAAGCCAAACGCAAATCCCTCTTATTCATAGCCACCAGTCCTGATAAGCTTGCCCGCCTCCTTTCGCCGACCGGACCCCGCCAATGCCTGCTGCACCGGCCCTTCGCCGCCTGTCGCCACTGCTCCTGGCCCTCTGTCTCAGCGCCTGTGACGATGCCCCGCGATTCACCCAGGCCGAGCCGGGCGAACACCTTTCCGGCGGCGGCGCCACGGCCCGCCAGTTCGACCACAACGCCTTCTCCATGCCCTCGGCGAACCTCAAGCCCTCGCGTCGGCTGGACTTCAGCGTCGGCAACAGCTTCTTCCGCAACCCCTGGGTGATCGCCCCCTCCACCACCACCGCCCGTGATGGCCTGGGCCCGCTCTTCAATACCAACGCCTGCCAGAACTGCCACGTGAAGGACGGGCGCGGCCACCCGCCGGCCCCCGATGCCAGCAATGCCGTGTCCATGCTGGTGCGCCTGTCGATCCCGGCGGACGCTTCGGCCGAGCATGCCCGCCAGCTGGAGCGCCTGGGCGTGGTACCGGAGCCGGTCTACGGTGGGCAACTGCAGGACTCCGCCATCCCCGGCGTCGCTCCGGAAGGCAAGGTACGGGTGAGCTATGAAGCGGTACCGGTCCGCTTCGCCGACGGCACCCTGGTGGAGCTGCGCAAACCGACCCTGGAGATCAGCCAGCCGGGCTACGGCCCCCTGCACCCGGACACGCTGTTTTCCGCCCGCATCGCCCCGCCCATGATCGGCCTCGGGTTGCTGGAAGCCATTCCCGAAGCCGCCATCCTGGCCAATGCCGACCCGGACGACGCCAATGGCGACGGCATCCGTGGCCGCCCCAACCGCGTCTGGGACGACGTCGCCGGGCAGACCGTGATCGGTCGCTTCGGCTGGAAAGCCGGCCAGCCGAACCTCAACCAGCAGAACGCCCACGCCTTCTCCGCCGACATGGGCCTGACCACCACGCCCCTGCCCAGGGACGAATGCACCGACGCACAGACCGCGTGCAAGGCGGCCGTCAACGGCGGCGAGCCCGAGGTCAGCGACAACATCCTCGGCCTGGTGCTCTTCTACACCCGCAACCTCGCCGTGCCGGCGCGTCGCCAGGTGGACGATCCCCAGGTGCTGGAAGGCAAGGGCCTGTTCCACCAGGCCGGCTGCCAGGCCTGCCACACCCCCAGCTTCACCACCGCGGCGGACGCCGCCGAACCCGAACTGGCCAACCAGCTGATCCGTCCCTACAGCGACCTGCTGCTCCACGACATGGGCGACGGCCTGGCCGACGGGCGTCCCGAGTACCAGGCCGGCGGGCGCGACTGGCGCACCCCGCCGCTCTGGGGCATCGGCCTGACCGAAACGGTCAACGGCCACACCCAGTTCCTCCATGACGGCCGCGCGCGCAACCTGCTGGAAGCCATCCTCTGGCACGGCGGCGAAGCCGAGTCGGCCAGGCAGAAGGTCCTCGCCTTCGACGCCGGGCAGCGGGACGCGCTGCTGGCCTTCCTGAATTCCCTCTAAGGAGCCCTCCATGTTCCGACCGAAACTGCTGTTCACCAGCCTCGCCGCCCTGGCCCTGGGCGCCTGCGCCCCGCAGGACCCGCAGGCCCAGACCGCCGCCGCCCTGGCCAAGGAGGTGATCCTTCCCACCTACACCCGCTGGGTGGAAGCCGACCGTGAACTGGCGGCGAGCGCCCTGGCGTTCTGCTCCGGCCAGGCCGACCTGGACAAGGCCCGTGCCGACTTCATGAAGGCGCAGAAAGCCTGGGCCGAACTGCAACCGCTGATGGTCGGTCCGCTGGCCGAAGGCAATCGCGCCTGGCAGGTCCAGTTCTGGCCGGACAAGAAGAACCTCGTCGGGCGCCAGGTGGAACAGCTGGTGAAGGCCCAGCCGCAGATCGATGCCGCCGCCCTGGCCAAGGCCAGCGTGGTAGTGCAGGGCCTGTCCGCCTACGAATACATCCTCTACGACAGCAACCTGGACCTGGCCGACAGCGCCCAGAAGGCCCGCTACTGCCCGCTGCTGCAAGCCATCGGCGAGCGCCAGAAGACCCTGGCCGAAGACATCCTCGCCCGCTGGAACAGCAAGGACGGCATGCTCGACCAGTTGAGCAAGTTCCCCAACCCGCGCTACGCCGACTCCCACGAAGCCATCTCCGAGCTGCTGCGGGTCCAGGTCACCGCCCTGGACACCCTGAAGAAGAAGCTCGGCACCCCGCTGGGCCGCCAGACCAAGGGCCTGCCCCAGCCCATGCAGGCCGAAGCCTGGCGCAGCGAAACCTCCCTCAGCAATGTCGCCGCCGCCCTGGCGAGCGCCGAAACCCTCTGGACCGGCACCGACAAGCACGGCATCCGCAACCTGCTGGGCGACGACCAGAAGGCCCTGGCGGAGAAGATCGACGCCAGCTACGCGGAGGCCCGTGGCAAGCTCGACGCCCTCGAGCAGCCCCTCGGCGTCCTGCTGGCCAGCGAAGAGGGCCTGAAGCAGGTCAATGACTTCTACGACAGCCTGGACCGCGTCCAGCGCCTGCACTCGGGCGAGCTGGCCAAGGCCCTCGGCGTCCAGCTCGGGTTCAACGCCAACGACGGAGACTGACATGCTGCGCCGCCAGGTCCTCACCCTCGCCAGCCTGCTGCTCGGAGCCGTCGGCCTGGGCGGCTGGACCCTGAGCCGCAAGGGCGCCTCGCCCCTGCTGCTCTCCGCCCGGGACGACGCCGACGGCAATCACTACGCCGTGGGCTACCGCCTGGACGGCACCCAGGCCTTCGCCACCCGGGTCGCCCAGCGTTGCCATGACATCGTCGAGCACCCCGGCGAGCCGGTGGCGCTCTTCGTCGCCCGCCGCCCGGGCACCGAGAGCTACCTGGTGGATCTCCGCGATGGCCGCCTGCTGCAGACCCTGGCCTCGCAGCCGGACCGCCACTTCTATGGACACGGCGTCTGGCACCGCAGCGGCGACTGGGTCTACACCACCGAGAACGACACCCGCGACCCGGGCAAGGGCATGCTCGGCCGCTACCGCTACCAGGACGGCCGGCTGGTGCACGACGGCGAACTCTCCACCCACGGCCTGGGACCGCACCAGGTTTCCTGGCTGCCCGATGGCGAGACCCTGGTGGTGGCCAACGGCGGCATCCGCACCGAGGCCGAAAGCCGCGTGGAGATGAACCTCGACGCCATGGAGCCGAGCCTGGTGCTGATGCGCCGCGACGGCACCCTGCTGTCGAAGGAAACCCTGCCCCAGCCGATGAACAGCATCCGCCACCTGGCCATCGCCAAGGACGGCACCCTGGTCGCCGGCCAGCAGTACATGGGCGATGCCAGCGACCGCGCCGACCTCCTGGCCATCAAGCGCCCGGGCCAGCCCTTCCAGCCCTTCCCGCTGGACGACGAGCAGCGCCTGGCCATGCTCCAGTACACCGCCAGCGTCGCCATCCACGACGAACTGCGCCTGGTGGCCCTGACCGCCCCCCGGGGCAACCGCTTCTTCATCTGGGACCTGGACAGCGGCGCCGTGCGCCTGGACGCCCCCCTGCCGGACTGCGCCGGCGTCGGTGCGGTGAAGGACGGTTTCGTGGTCACCTCCGGCCAGGGCCGCTGCCGCTTCTACGATTGCCGCAGCGCCCCCTTCAGCGTGACCCCGCTGCAGCTGCCGGCCAGCTTCTGGGACAACCACCTGCACCTGGCCTGAGTCCCGGTCCCCGCTGCGAACCCGGATGCGGGGCGCGCCATGCGCCCCTTGGCATCACCGGCAGCGCCGAGCCCCGGTGCGCGTGGCGCGCCCTACCGGCCGCAGGCCCCGGATCAAGCCGACTGGAAGGGCAATCCACCGATTGATCGCGCTGTCGCCGAATCGTCACAAAACTGCAACATCCAACTGGTAGATGACCACCACCCCCTCCTTCAATCCGCGAGGCGCAACACCATGTCTCTGCGACGCTCCCTGCGTGGCCAGATCCTCACCCTCCTGGGCGGCAGCCTGATCCTGATCCTGCTGATCGCCCTGGCCTGTTTCCACTTCCTTTCCGGCGGCATCCAGTCCTACCGCACCCTGGTGAACGGCACCCTCGAGGCCTCGGGCCTGGTGGACGAAGCCAACCTCGAGTTCAAGGTGCAGGTCCAGGAGTGGAAGAACGTGCTGCTTCGCGGCAAGGACCCGGAAAGCCTGGCGAAATACTGGGCACAGTTCGAGGCACAGGAAGCCAGGGTCCAGGCCGTACTCGGACGCCTGAAGGAAAAGGCCGGCGAACTCGACGACGCTGCCCTGCAGGCCAAGGTGGACAGCCTGCGCAACGAGCACCGCGACCTCGGCAGCGCCTACCGACGGGGGCGCGAAGCCTTCCTCGCCGCCGGCGCCGACCCGGCCGCCGGGGACAGCGCGGTCAAGGGCATCGACCGCGCCGCCAGCGAGCAGATGAGCGCCCTGGTGGCGGAGCTGCACCAGCGCGGCCAGCAGCAATCCGAAGCCATCAGCGCCAGCGCCGGCCGCACCGTCAGCCTGGGCCTGGCGGTCATGCTGCTGTCCAGCCTGGCCATCGGCCTGCTCAGCCTCTGGCTGGTGAGCCGCAACCTGATCGGCCCCATCAGCGTCCTGATCGAACACATCGCCCAGCTGGCCCAGGGCAACTTCGGCCAGCGCGTCGACGCCAGCCGGGAAGACGAACTGGGCCGCCTGGCGCGAGCCGCCAACACCCTGCGGGACTTCCTCGCCGACACCTTCAACCGCCTCAGGCAGAGCACCACGCAACTGGACAGCGCCAGCGGCGAGCTCAACGCCATCGCCAGCCTGATGGCCGAAGGCACCCGCGAGCAGTTCTCCCGCACCGACCAGGTGGCCACCGCCATGCACGAAATGTCCGCCACCGCCCAGGAAGTGGCCCGCCATGCCGCCGAGGCGGCGACCGCGGCGGACCAGGCCGACCACTCCGCCCAGCAGGGCGGTGCGGTGATGCAGGCGACCATCCAGAGCATCACCGGTATGCGCAGCGAGATCGCCAACACCGCCGAGGTGATCCGCCGGCTGGAAAGCGACAGCGGCCGGATCGGCAAGGTGCTGGAAGTCATCCGCGGCATCGCCGAACAGACCAACCTGCTGGCGCTCAACGCCGCCATCGAGGCCGCTCGGGCCGGCGAACAGGGTCGGGGCTTCGCGGTGGTGGCTGACGAGGTGCGCACCCTGGCCCAGCGCACCGCCGAGTCCACCGCCGAGATCCACCAGATCATCGACACGGTACAGACCGGCGCGCTGAACGCCGTGCGCGCCATCGAGAGCGGCCAGAACCGCAGCGAGCAAAGCGTCGCCCAGGTGACCGAGGCCGGCGCCATGCTCAGCCGCATCACCGATGCGGTGGAGGCCATCCGCGACATGAACCGGCAGATCGCCACCGCGGCGGAGGAGCAGACCTCGGTGGCCGAGGACATTTCCCGCAACCTCACCGAGATCACCGCCATCGCCACGGCCAACGAGCAGAACGTCCAGCGCACCCAGGGTGCCAGCCAGCAGATGCACGGCCTGTCCGGCGATCTCAACCAGCTGACGGCACGCCTGCACGCCTGACATCCCCCGGCACAGGGACGTGCCGCCCCCCGCGAACCAGGCGACGGAATGCAGCGGGTCCAACTGCATCAATTTGTGGCGATCTACAGCGATCCGCACCGCTCTTCCAGACCTACTACGCCGAACGCAATGTTCTGCAAACGGAAGCCTTTGACTTGCCTCCGAGTCTGGTACTAAGGTGCTTCCCTCGCCTATTCCCAGGCCTCTTCTACCCCTGCCAAGGAACCGGAATATGTTGCTCCGCCGCATGCTCATCATGCTGGGCGTGGTTGCCCTCGTGGTGATCGCGCTCGCCGCCTACAAGGGCTACTCGATCTATCAGCAGGTCCAGCAGTTCTCTGCCCCCCAGCCCCCCATCAGCGTCTCCGCCGACAAGGCCGTGGAACTGCCCTGGCAAAGCCGCCTGCCGGCCATCGGCTCGCTCAAGGCCTTCCAGGGCGTCGACCTGACCGTGGAAGCCAGCGGCACCGTCACCGACGTGCTCTTCCTCTCCGGCGAGAAAATCAGGCAAGGCCAGCCGCTGATCCAGATGGACAGCGATGTGGAACGCGCCAGCCTGGCCACCGCCGAAGCCGAGCTGGCCCTGGCCCGCGTCGAGTTCGAGCGCGGTCGCAGCCTGGTGAGCCGGCAGAACATCTCCAAGAGCGAGTTCGACCGTCTCTCCTCGGAACTCCAGGCCGCCACCGGCAAGGTGGCCCAGTTGAAGGCCCTGCTGGCCAAGAAGCGCATCGTCGCGCCCTTCGCCGGCACCATCGGCATCCGCCAGGTGGACGTGGGCGACTTCCTCTCCTCCGGCACCATCATCGCCACCCTGCAGGACCTGGACACCCTCTTCGTCGACTTCTTCCTGCCGGAACAGTCGGCGCCCCTGCTGAAGGTGGGCCAGAAGGTGCGCATCAGCGTCGCCGCCTTCCCCGGCGAGTCCTTCGAAGGCGATATCGCCGCGCTGAACCCCAAGGTGGAGGAATCCACCCGCAACCTGCAGGTCCGCGCGGTGCTGTCGAACCCGGAAGGCAAGCTGCTGCCCGGCATGTTCGCCAACCTGGAGGTCCTGCTGCCGGGTGACCAGGAGCGCGTCGTGGTGCCGGAGACCGCCATCACCTACACGCTCTACGGCAACTCGGTCTACGTGATCGACGTCAGGAAGAACGCCGAGGGCCAGCCCGAACAGGGCCAGGACGGCCAGCCGCAACTGGTGGTGGAGCGCCGCTTCGTCGAGACCGGTGAACGCCGCGACGGCCAGGTGGTGATCCTCAAGGGCCTCAAGGCCGGCGAGCAGGTGGTGACTTCCGGCCAGCTCAAGCTGGACAACGGCTCCCACGTCGCCATCGTGCCCGACCAGAGCCTGGCCACCCAACCGGACAAACACGCCCGCGCCCAGTGACCCTGGGCTGCGCGAAGGAACGGAACATGGCTTTCACAGATCCCTTTATCCGTCGCCCGGTACTGGCGACCGTGGTCAGCCTGCTGATCGTCCTGCTCGGCATGCAGGCCTTCAGCAAGCTGGTCATCCGCCAGTACCCGCAGATGGAGAACGCCCTGATCACGGTGACCACCGCCTACCCGGGCGCCAACGCCGAGACCATCCAGGGCTACATCACCCAGCCGCTGCAGCAGAGCCTGGCCAGCGCCGAAGGCATCGACTACATGACCTCGTCGAGCCAGCAGAATGCATCGGTCATCCAGATCTACGCCCGCATCGGCGCCAACTCCGACCGGCTGTTCACCGAACTGCTGGCCAAGGCCAACGAGGTGAAGAACCAGCTGCCCCAGGACGCCGAGGACCCGGTGCTGTCCAAGGAAGCGGCCGACTCCACGGCGCTGATGTACATCAGCTTCTACAGCGATGAGCTGTCCAACCCGCAGATCACCGACTACCTGTCGCGGGTGATCCAGCCCAAGCTGGCCACCCTGCCGGGCATGGCCGAGGCGGAAATCCTCGGCAACCAGGTCTTCGCCATGCGCCTCTGGCTGGACCCGGTGAAGATGGCCGCCTACGGCGTCACCGCCGACGACCTCAGCGACGCGGTGCGCCAGTACAACTTCCTCTCCGCTGCCGGCGAGGTGAAGGGCCAGTACGTGGTCACCAGCATCAACGCCACCACCGACCTCAAGTCGCCGGACGCCTTCGGCGCCATCCCGGTGAAGACCGTTGGCGACAGCCGCGTCCTGGTGCGTGACATTGCCCGGGTGGAAATGGGCGCGGAGAACTACGACTCCATCAGCTCCTTCGACGGCATTCCCTCGGTCTACATCGGCATCAAGGGCACCCCCAGCGCCAACCCGCTGGACGTGATCAAGCACGTGCGCGCCATCATGCCGGAGCTGGAAGAACAGCTGCCGCCGAACCTGAAGGTGTCCATCGCCTACGACGCCACCCGCTTCATCCAGGCCTCCATCGACGAGGTGGTGAAGACCCTGGGCGAGGCGGTGCTGATCGTGATCGTGGTGGTCTTCCTGTTCCTCGGCGCCTTCCGCTCGGTGCTGATCCCGGTGATCACCATCCCGCTGTCGATGATCGGCGTGCTCTTCTTCATGCAACTGATGGGCTATTCCATCAACCTGCTGACGCTGCTGGCCATGGTGCTCGCCATCGGCCTGGTGGTGGACGACGCCATCGTCGTGGTGGAGAACATCCACCGCCACATCGAGGAGGGCAAGACGCCCTTCGATGCCTCCATCGAAGGGGCGCGTGAGATCGCCGTGCCTGTGGTCTCCATGACCATCACCCTGGCTGCGGTGTATGCCCCCATCGGCTTCCTCGAAGGCCTGACCGGCGCCCTCTTCCGCGAGTTCGCCCTGACCCTGGCCGGCGCGGTGATCATCTCCGGCATCGTCGCCCTGACCCTGTCGCCGATGATGTGCTCCAAGCTGCTGCGCCACGAGGAAAACCCCTCGGGCCTGGCCCACCGCCTGGACCAGATCTTCGAGCGGCTGAAACAACGCTACCAGCGCGCCCTGCACGGCACCCTGGACACCCGGCCGGTGGTGGTGGTGTTCGCGGTGCTCGTGCTGGTGCTGATCCCGGTGCTGCTCAAGTTCACCAAGAGCGAGCTGGCCCCCGACGAGGACCAGGGCATCGTCTTCATCATGGCCAAGGCGCCGCAGCCCACCAACCTCGACTACCTGAACACCTATACCGACAGGTTCGTGGAGATCTTCAGGACCTTCCCCGAGTACTACTCGTCCTTCCAGATCAACGGCTTCGACGGTGTGCAGTCCGGCATCGGCGGCTTCCTGCTGAAACCCTGGGACGAGCGCGAGCGCACGCAGATGGAGCTGCTGCACGAGGTCCAGGCCAGGCTCAACGAGATTCCCGGCCTGCAGATCTTCGGCTTCAACCTGCCATCGCTGCCGGGTACCGGCGAGGGCCTGCCCTTCCAGTTCGTGGTCAACACCCCCAACGACTACGAATCCCTGCTGCAGGTGGCCGAGCGCATCAGGCAGCGGGCCCAGGAGTCGGGCAAGTTCGCCTTCCTCAACGTCGACCTGGCCTTCGACAAGCCGGAAGTGGTGGTGGATATCGACCGCGCCAAGGCCGCCCAGATGGGCGTCTCCATGCAGGACCTGGGCGCCACCCTGGCCACCCTGCTGGGCGAGGGCGAGATCAACCGCTTCACCATCGACGGTCGCAGCTACAAGGTGATCGCCCAGGTGGAGCGTGCCTACCGCGACAATCCGGGCTGGCTGAGCAACTACTACGTGAAGAGCGAGAGCGGCGCCATGGTGCCCCTCTCCACCCTCATCAGCGTGCATGACAGCGCCCGCCCCACACGCCTCAAGCAGTTCCAGCAACTGAACTCGGCGATCATCGAGGGCTTCCCCGTCGCCAGCATGGGCGAGGCCATCGACACCGTGACCCAGATCGCCCGGGAAGAGGCGCCGCGCGGCTACAGCTTCGACTACGCCGGCGCCTCCCGGCAGTACGTCCAGGAAGGCAGCGCGCTCTACGTCACCTTCGCCCTGGCGCTGGCCATCATCTTCCTGGTGCTGGCGGCCCAGTTCGAAAGCTTCCGCGATCCGCTGGTGATCCTGGTGACGGTGCCGCTGTCTATCTGCGGCGCGCTGATCCCGCTGTTCCTCGGCATCTCCAGCATGAACATCTACACCCAGGTGGGCCTGGTGACGTTGATCGGCCTGATCAGCAAGCACGGCATCCTGATCGTGGAGTTCGCCAACCAGCTGCGCCGCGAGAAGGGCCTGTCGCCCCGGGAAGCCGTGGAAGAGGCGGCGTCGATCCGCCTGCGTCCGGTGCTGATGACCACCGCCGCCATGGTGTTCGGCATGGTGCCGCTGATCCTCGCCACGGGGGCCGGTGCGGTCAGTCGCTTCGACATCGGCCTGGTGATCGCCACCGGCATGTCCATCGGCACCCTGTTCACCCTCTTCGTCCTGCCCTGCGTCTACACCCTGCTGGCGAAGAAGGACCCGGTACCCGGCGCCGAACCGGCGGCCAGCCACTGAGCCCCAGGCGATCCAGACAAGAAACCCCGCATCTGCGGGGTTTCTTGTCTGGGCTACCGGGAACTCAACCTTGCGGGTGCAGGCCCTGGGACAGGCCGAACATCAGCAGCAACAGGCTCTGGTCCGGCTGGGCGGGCGCCTGCGACCGGGCGTTCGGCGGCAATGGACAGTAGCCGAGGCCATTGACGCTGACCACGGAGGGCGAGGGCTCATGCCAGGCAGCCACCGCCATGGAGGCCACTCCCAGGGCCCCCACGAGGAACAAAGCTCGCGTGACTTCTAACTTCATGATCACAACCCCTTGATAGCGCTGCCAAACGCTGCTTCGTAACCCTAGAACAGCAACCGTCACCCCGCCGGTCATCGCGACGAATGGCGCCGCGACTGCCGCCACCGATCCCGAACCGGGCGTCGAGGCTAGCAGGGGTTTGTTGCAATTTGATTGTGCCCCTCAGGGCGGACCGGCTTGCCAAACCTAGCCGACAAGAGGTGAAAAAATCGTCAGGACGCGACGCCTGTGCGTTCCTCGAGGTTCACCTCGAAGCGGCACCCGGTGGGCTGGACCGCACTCAGGCTGACGCTCCAACCCTGGCTGTCGCAGATCCGCTGCACCAGTGAAAGCCCGAGCCCCAGGCCATCGCCGCGCTTGGCCGGCCCCCGCACGAAGGCGCGGAACATCGCCTCGCGATCCTCTTCGGGTATGCCCACGCCACTGTCTTCCACCAGAAAGCTCCGCTCCCTCACCACCAGGCGGATGCGGCCGCTGTCGGTGTAATGAAGGGCGTTGCGCAACAGGTTGCCCATGACCGAGCGCAGGAACGGCGCGTTGTAGCGATCGTCCTGATCCGGCCCGGGCTGGTAGTCGAAGGCCAGGCCCTTGTTCTCGATCGCCGAACGCCACTGACCGGCCAGTTCGTCGGCCACCTGGCCGAGTCGTTCCCTGGGTGCCAGGCTGGCTTCCTCGCGCTGGGCGCGGGCCAGCATCAGGAAGGTCTGCACCAGGTCGCGCATCTCCTCGGTGGCTCGGGCGATGCGCTGCACCTGGGCCTTGCCGCGGGCATCCAGGCCCGGGTTCTCCGCCAGCAGCTCGCAGGAGGTGGCGAGCACCATCAGGGGCGTGCGCAATTCATGGCTCACGTCGCTGGTGAACAGCCGCTCGCGGTTGAGCACCTCGCGAAGCCGCCCCAGGGTGTCGTCGAACGCCTGGGCCAACTGGCCCACCTCATCGCCGGCATAGTCGGGCGCCAGGGGCGGCGCCCTGCCCAGCAGCTGATCGCGATGGCGGACCTGGCCCGCCAGCCGCACCACGGGCTCGATCACCTTGCGCGACAGGATCCACCCCAGCAACAGCGCCAGCACGACGCTGAGGCCGAACCCCACCAGCACCACCTGGTAAAGCACCTGCTCCCGGGCCTCGAACTCGCTCTGGTCCTGCAGCAGCACGTAGCGGTTGCCGTCCCGCTCACGCACCAGCGCGTGATAGGAGGCCTCGCTCTCGAACACCTCGTGGAACCCCGGGGCGAGGTTGGCCAGGCTCTCGGGAATGGCATGGGGCGCGGGACCGGCGCTGCTGTAGAACCGGGTATCGCTGTCCAGCGCCGGTGGCCGGCCCTGGGCGATGTTCTGGGTCAGGACCCGCTCCAGTTCGTTGTTCAGGTCCCGGGAGATCAACTGCTCCTCGATGAGGTGAACCACCTCGATGATGCCCACCGAGAACGTGCCGCCCACCAGCGTGGTCATCAGCACGAAGGCGATGAGGATCCGCCGCGCCAGGCTCTGCCTAAACTCCATCGACCGACTCCGCCAGGCGATAGCCCAGCCCGTGCAGGGTGTGCAGCAGGGGTTTATCGAACGGCTTGTCGATCACCTGGCGCAACTGGTGGATATGGCTGCGCAGGCTGTCGCTGTCCGGACAGTCGTCCCCCCAGAGCGCTTCCTCCAGGACCTCGCGACGCACCAGGTGAGGGCTTTTCTGCATCAGCACCGCCAGCAGCTTGAGGCCGATGGGGTTGAGCTTGAGGGCCTTGCCGGCACGGCTGACTTCCAGGGTGTCCAGGTCATAGCGCAGGTCGCCCACCTGCAGGGCACGCTTGCCGCCGCCCTGGGATCGGCGCAGCACCGCCTCGATGCGAGCGGCCAGCTCGGAAAGGGCGAAGGGTTTGAGCAGGTAGTCGTCGGCGCCGGACTTGAAGCCCTGCAGGCGGTCGTCCAGGGCGTCGCGGGCGGTGAGCATGATCACCGGGGTGTCGCAGCGGGCCTCGTCGCGCAGGCGACGGCAGAGGTCATAGCCATCCAGGCCCGGCAGCATGATGTCGAGCACGATCAGGTCGTAATGCTCGCGGGTGGCCAGATGCAGGCCGGACAGGCCGTCTCGCGCACAGTCGACACCGTAGCCCTTGAGCTCGAGGAAATCGGCCATGTTGGCGAGGATATCGGGGTTGTCTTCGACGAGCAGGATCCGCATTGCCACCACTCCTTCTATCGATCCTTTAATGGCCAATTGCCGGCCCGGCAAGTTTGACCCGGAATCGGCAGCGAGTTCCAATCGAGGAAAGAAATCGATCATACGGCAGCTTCCAGCCCGGGACCTGCCCATGAAAGAAAAAGCCCCGCACGAGGCGGGGCTTTTTCGGACCGGATGGCCGGGTGGCTTACATCATGCCGCCCATGCCGCCCATGCCGCCCATGTCAGGCATGGCCGGGGCCGGCTTGTCGTCGGCCGCTTCGGCAACCATGGCCTCGGTGGTGATCATCAGACCACCGATGGAGGCAGCGGCTTGCAGAGCGGAACGGGTGACCTTGGCCGGGTCCAGGATGCCCATCTCGATCATGTCGCCGTAGACGCCGGTGGCGGCGTTGAAGCCGAAGTTGCCGGAGCCTTGCTTCACCTTGTCCACGACCACGCTCGGCTCGTCGCCGGCGTTGGCCACGATCTGGCGCAGCGGGGCTTCGACAGCGCGACGCAGCAGGGCGATACCGACGTTCTGGTCGTCGTTGTCGCCTTTCAGGCCTTCGATGGCCAGCAGGGCGCGAACCAGGGCCACGCCACCGCCAGGCACCACGCCTTCTTCAACGGCCGCACGGGTCGCGTGCAGGGCGTCTTCGACGCGGGCCTTCTTCTCTTTCATCTCGACTTCGGTCGCAGCGCCGACCTTGATCACGGCAACACCGCCGGCCAGCTTGGCCAGGCGCTCTTGCAGCTTCTCGCGGTCGTAGTCGGAGGTGGTTTCCTCGACCTGCTTGCGGATCTGGGCAACACGGCCTTCGATATCGGCCTGGGCGCCAGCGCCGTCGATGATGGTGGTGTTTTCCTTGCTCAGGACAACGCGCTTGGCGTTACCCAGGTGCTCCAGGGTGGCGGCTTCCAGGGACAGGCCGACTTCTTCGGAGATCACGGTACCGCCGGTCAGGATGGCGATGTCCTGCAGCATGGCCTTGCGGCGGTCGCCGAAGCCCGGGGCCTTGACGGCAGCCACTTTGACGATGCCGCGCATGTTGTTCACCACCAGGGTGGCCAGGGCTTCGCCTTCCACGTCCTCGGCGACGATCAGCAGCGGACGGCCGGCCTTGGCGACGGCTTCCAGCACCGGCAGCATTTCGCGGATGTTGGAGATCTTCTTGTCGACCAGCAGGATCAGCGGGCCGTCGAGCTCGGCCACCATGGTGTCCGGCTTGTTGATGAAGTAGGGGGACAGGTAGCCACGGTCGAACTGCATGCCTTCGACGACGGACAGTTCGTTTTCCAGGCCCGAGCCTTCTTCAACGGTGATCACGCCTTCCTTGCCCACTTTCTCCATGGCTTCGGCAATGATGTTGCCGATGGAGTCGTCGGAGTTGGCGGAGATGGTGCCGACCTGGGCGATGGCCTTGGTGTCGGTGCAGGGCTTGGCCTGGTTCTTCAGCTGGGCAACGATGGCGGTGGTGGCCTTGTCGATGCCGCGCTTCAGGTCCATCGGGTTCATGCCGGCGGCTACGGCCTTCAGGCCTTCGTTGACGATGGCCTGGGCCAGAACGGTGGCGGTGGTGGTGCCGTCACCGGCAGCGTCGTTGGCCTTGGAGGCAACGTCTTTCACCAGCTGGGCGCCCATGTTCTCGAACTTGTCTTTCAGCTCGATTTCCTTGGCAACGGAAACGCCATCCTTGGTGATGGTCGGAGCGCCGAAGGACTTGTCCAGTACCACGTTGCGGCCTTTCGGGCCGAGGGTGGCCTTGACGGCATCGGCCAGCACGTTCACGCCGACCAGCATTTTCTTGCGAGCGGAATCGCCGAATTTGACTTCTTTAGCAGCCATGTTGATTGATCCTCAATTCTTGGATGATTGGACGGAGATTCGCGGAGCTCAGGCTTCGACGACGGCGAGGATTTCGTTCTCGCCCATCACCAGCAGCTCTTCGCCGTCGACCTTGATGGTGTTGCTGCCGGAGTAGGGGCCGAACACCACCTGGTCACCGACCTTCACGGCCAGCGGACGTACTTCGCCGTTGTCCAGCAGGCGACCGGTGCCAACAGCGACGACTTCGCCGCGGTTCGGCTTCTCGGCAGCCGAGCCCGGCAGCACGATGCCGCCAGCGGTTTTGGTCTCTTCTTCGCTGCGACGGATGACGACGCGGTCATGCAGAGGACGAAGCTTCATTGTCGATCTCTCCCAATAGTGTTGTTGCTCGACCGGTGCGGGCACCGGTGGGTTGGTAATGTCCGGCGTTGCCGGGTGCGATGCGGCGAGCGCATCGCTGAATTCAGACCTGCCGGATGACAGGGACCTTTCGGTGAACGGATACATAGGGGCGCCGGGAGGCATTTCAAGGGGCACCCCTAAAAAAAATGAACTTTATCGATCGCGACGCTCGTACTCGCCTTCGATCACGTTCGGGCGGGTCTGCCCGGTACGGGCGGCCAGATCATCGGCGAAGGCACGCTGGCGCATGGCCTGTTCCCGCGCGCGCTGAAGCAGGCGGCGGATGAACAGCCGACGGGTGAAGGGAATCAGGCAAAGCAGGCCGAAGACGTCGCTGATGAAGCCCGGCAGCAGCAGCAGGCCGCCCCCCACGGCGATCAACAGGCCTTCGAGCATTTCCTCCTCGGGCACCTCGCCACGGGCCAGGCGTTCCCGCGCGCGAAACGCGGTGGCCACGCCGGCCACCCGCAACAGCACGCTGCCGAGCACGGCGGAGCCGACGATCAGCAACAGGGTCGGCAGGACGCCGATCGCGCTGCCGACCTTGATCAGGACAGCCAGCTCGATCAGGGGAAAGAGCAGGAACAGGAAGAAAAAGGCGCGCATCAGGGGTTTCCTTGGTGGAAGAACGGCTTCCGGTAACCCCTTAGATGAAGTCGCCTTGCAATCAATTCAAGCCGCCGATTCGCCACCGGTCGGCCAGGCCTGGGCGCGGGCCAGCGAAACCAGGGCCTGCCGGACCGCCCCCGGGTTGTTACAGGATGTTGGAAAGGGCAACCAGTGGAGCGCCTGGCCGATGCGCAGGTGGAAGCCCTCGGCGTCGATGCCCACCATCTGCGGAGCGGGTTCCGCGGGCAGGCCGGCCAGCGCCACATAGTGCGCGAGGGCGTTGGCGTGGTCGCTGTTCATGTGCTCCAGCATGCCCAGCTCCGCCTCGCCGGCGAAGGGGTTGGCCAGCAGCGGCTCGTCCACCCAGTGGATGGCGCCGAACCCGCCGATGAAGCGCGCGCGCACCGGCTCCAGGCACCAGAAGTCGAAATCGTGGGTGCGGTGATAATCCACCGCCTGGGGAAAGTAGCGGTAGTAGCGGCCGGCGGCGGCCTCCACCTCGGCGGGCTCGCTGATCGGCCGGGCCTCGGCCAGCAGGGTCAGGCGGCCGGCGGCCTGCACGTCCTGGGCGCCGCGCTCGCCCACCAGCAGCGAGCAGCGGGGATCCTTCTGCAGGTTATGGGTGTGCTGGGCGATACGGCTGATGAGGATCAGCGGACGGCCCGCCGCGTCCAGGCAGTAGGGCACCACTGATCCGAAAGGGAAGCCGGGCATGGCTTTGGAATGGGTGGAAAGCACCCCCTGGTATTCCTTGAGCAGCATTTCTCGTGCATGCTTTGCGGCTTTCACGCTCACCTTATGACTCCTCGCACAGAATCCGTCGTAAACGGACGAGCGCCCAGAATAGCGGTTTAGCGGCGCCAGCGGGGGAACGCGACAGTTATTCGAGGGGATTCACATGCAACTGAAAGACAAGGTCATCATCATCACCGGTGGTTGCCAGGGCCTCGGCCGCGCCATGGGTGAGTATCTGGCGGCCAAGGGCGCCAGGCTGGCCCTGGTGGACCTGAACCAGGAGAAGCTCGATGAGGCCGTGGCCGCCTGCAAGGCCGCCGGAGTCGACGCCCGCGCCTACCTGTGCAACGTGGCCAATGAAGAGCAGGTGACCCACATGGTCGCCCAGGTGGCCGAGGACTTCGGCGCCATCAATGGCCTGGTGAACAACGCCGGCATCCTGCGCGACGGCCTGACCATCAAGGTCAAGGACGGCGAAATGACCAAGATGAGCCTGGCCCAGTGGCAGGCGGTGATCGACGTGAACCTGACCGGCGTGTTCCTCTGCACCCGCGAAGTGGCCGCGAAGATGATCGAACTGAAGAACGAAGGCGCCATCGTCAACATTTCCTCCATCTCCCGCGCCGGCAACATGGGCCAGGCCAACTACTCCGCCGCCAAGGCCGGAGTCGCCGCCGACACCGTGGTCTGGGCCAAGGAGCTGGCGCGCTACGGCATCCGCGTGGCCGGCGTGGCCCCGGGCTTCATCGAGACCGACATGGTCGCCAGCATGAAGCCGGAAGCCCTGGAGAAGATGACCTCCGGCATCCCGCTGAAGCGCCTGGGCAAGCCGATGGAAATCGCCCACTCGGTGGCCTACATCCTGGAGAACGACTACTTCACCGGCCGCGTGCTGGAACTGGATGGCGGCCTGCGCATGTAAGCCCTGGCCCAGCCATGAGAGAGCCCCGCAATCGCGGGGCTTTTTCGTTTCGAGTACCACGGCGGCGGTACGCAGGGGACGCCGCCACCGCACGCCTGGCTTGCATCCAGGCCACAGATTCACGGCCTCTGGCACCGCGCCCCATCATTGCCCGGCGCGAGCGCCCTCCCCGCACACCGGCACGGCCTCGCAGCGCCCCGCTTTCGCGGCCGCCGCCATTGGCACGGCCAGGCGCGCGTCATCCGGCGCCAGCTTCCGGGCGCAGGCGCGGGCCTGGGCCGCCTGTGCCGCGCAGCCCCGCTCGTTCAGCACCTCGGAGAGGTTGAACCAGCCCAGGGCATAGTCCGGCTTGCGCCGCAGGCTCTCCCGCAACGCCCGCTCGGCGCCCTCACGATCACCCTCGGCGTAGCGCGCATTGGCCAGGGCGAAGAGCGGCAGGGGCGCCTTCGGCCAATGCTCGGCGGCGGTCTGGTAGGCCCGCTCCGCCACCTTGCGCTGGGCGGTCTGTTCCAGGTCGCTGGCGGCACTGATCCAGGGCTCCAGCCTTGCCTCCGCCGGCAGGCGCTCCGGCGGCAGCGTCACCACGCCCCAGCGCTCGGCCCGCTGCCAGGTGCGGTCGAAGCTGCGCAGGTCGGTCACCCAGCGTTTCTCGGTGCCCGAACGCAGCACCACTTCCCCCTTGGCCCGGTCGTAGCCGACCACCACCGCAAAGTGCCAGCGGGGCAGCCAGTCCAGGCCGAGGTTCTGCATCACCAGCACCGGATTGCCGGCGGCCACCTGGGCCAGCAGCGCATCCAGTTCCGGTTCCACCGGGTAGACCAGCATGCCGTTCTGCCGGGCCGCGGCCACCAGTTCCATCTTCAGGCTGCCTTCCCGGCCCGGCAGGTACACCTTGGGCGCCAGCGCCTCGGGGCTGGTCTGCACGCCGCGCTGTACCAGCAGGGTCGCCAGTGCGGCCGGGCCGCACTGGTAGATCTCCTGGGGATAGAACGGCGTGTCGGCCAGTTCCACCCGCTCCGGCAGTCGCGCGCTCTCAGGCGGCAGTTGGGTCTGCTGCCCCGCGCAACCGGCCAGGAACAGGACCAGGAGCGCCCAGCCGCCGCGCATCAGTTGATGCATTTGATGAAGGTGAAGATGTCGGTGGCGCAGAGCATGTCGGTGATGATGAAGATCACCAGGAACAGCACGATGATGCCCACCCAGCCACCGGCCGGCTCCTGGTCGAGGCGCTGGTTGAACTGCTGCAACTCGGCGGGCGTCAGGCTGGCGATACGCGCCTCCACCTGCTCACGGGGAACCCCGAGGGACTCCAACTTCTGCTGCACCGCACGGTCATCGAGCATGGCGCGCAACTGCGCCTGGTCCACCGGCTGGCGCTGCGGCTGCTGTTCGGCGATGGCCTGGGGCGTGCCGATCATGGCGGCCTGGGCCACCGGGACCTGGGCCACGAGGATGAACTGGCTGGCGATCAGGACGGAGGCGAGACGGCGATTGAAAGGACGGGAAAGCATAGTGGGGACTCCTGGATTCTTGTAGTCGATTGACCACGCTGCGTGATGGACGGTTCCACTTTTTCCTACAAGCAAAGTGAGAGATTCATCGCATTACCAGGATTATTGCTGAAAGCTGGCGCCTGGCTATAACATGCGAAATATTCCCATTTGCTCCCGAGACCCACTCTTGAATCACGGCGCCGACGCTATCCCACCTCCGCCGGCCGACTCCCTGCACAGGCTCTACAGCGACCACCACGGCTGGCTGAGCAACTGGCTGCGCCGTCGCCTGGGTTGCCCGCAGAACGCCGCCGACCTTGCCCAGGACACCTTCCTCAGGCTGCTCACGGCCCGCGAGCAGCCGGTGATCCTCGAACCCCGCGCCTTCCTCACCACCATCGCCCGGCGCGTGCTGGCCAATCACTTCCGGCGCCAGGAGATCGAGCGGGCTTACCTCGAAGCCCTGGCCGCGCAGCCGGAGGCCCTGGTGCCGAGCGAGGAAAGCCGCGCCCTGATCCTGGAAACCCTGGTGGAACTGGACCGCCTGCTGGACGGCCTGCCGCCCCTGGCCAAGCGAGTCTTCCTGCTGGCCCAGGTAGACGGCCTGACCTACGCCGAGATCGCCACGGAACTCGACATTTCCCTTTCCACCGTCAAGCGCCACATGGTCCGCGCGGCCCAGCGCTGCTACTTCGGGGAGAGCCTCCCATGAGCCTGCAGCGCCTGGAGCGCCCGCGCATCGCCGCCGACGTCGCCGAGCGAGCGGTGGAATGGCTGGTGGAGCTGCAGTCCGGCGAGGTCAGTGAGCAGCGCCACCGGGCCTGGCAGGACTGGCGCGCCGCCGACCCCGAACACGAGCGAGCCTGGCAGCGTATCGAAACGGTCAACCAGGGCCTGCGTGGCCTGGACACCCCGCTGGCCCTCGCGGCCCTCGACGCCCCCGCCAACCGAAACCGCCGCGACGCCCTGAAACTCATGCTGCTCTGCGCCCTGGTGGGCGGCGGCGCGGTCAGCCTGCGAGACAGCGAGCCCATGCTGGCCCTGGGCAGCGACGCGGCCACCGGCATCGGTGAACGCCGCACCCTGCGCCTGGCCGATGGTTCGCGGCTGGACCTGAACACCGCCAGCGCCGTGGATATCCGCTTCGACGCCGGCCAGCGGCTGATCGAGATGCGCCAGGGCGAAATCCTCCTGGAGGGTGCCAGCGACCCGCGCCCCCTGCGCATCCACACGCCCCAGGGCCTGGTCGAAAGCCGTGGCGGGCGCCTCAACGTGCGCCTGCTGGACCGCAGCACCCGCGTCCGACTCTTCACCGGCAGCGCCGACCTGCTCGCCGGCGGGCAGGTGCAAGCACTCGAGGCAGGCCAGCAGGCCGACCTCGGGCGCAACCATATCGACCCGCCGCTGGGCGCCGACGAGGACAGCGTGGCCTGGAGCCGGGGCATGCTGGTGGCCAGCCAGATGCGCCTGGATGACTTCCTCGCCGAACTGTCCCGCTACCGACGCGGCCACCTTGGCTGCGACCCGCAAGTCGCCGGACTGCTGATCTCCGGCAGCTACCCCCTGGACAACACCGAGCGCATCCTCAGCCTGCTGCCCCGCGCCCTGCCCGTGGAAGTCCACAGCCTGACCCGTTACTGGATCAAGGTGCACCCGCGCACCACCGGCTGACCCGGCAGAAAAATCTTTCCCCATGCTGAACCTTTTTTCCGCCCTCGCGTGACAAGGCAATCAGAACCCCTTTTCACTGACGAGACGCCACCATGCAGTACCGCTCCTTCACCCTCACCCCCCTCGCCCGCGCCCTGCTGCTGGGCCTGGGCCTGGCCGCCGCCCTGCCCGCCCCGGGCATCGCCGCCCCCCGTGAAATCGCCGCCGAAAGCCCGCGCCAACGCTATGACATCCCGGCCGGAGCCCTGGAGGCCGCCCTCAACCGCTTCGGTCGCGAAGCCGGTGTGCTGCTCTCCTTCAGCCCCGAACTCACCGCCGGGCGCAGCACCCAGGGACTGTCCGGCGAATACAGCGTCGATGAAGGGCTGCACCACCTGCTGGCCGGCAGCGGCCTCGCGGCGGTGGCGGAAGACGGTGGCTACAGCCTGCAATCCACCGGCGCCGCCCTGGAAGTCGACCGCCAGGTGGTGGTGGGCTCCCGCGCGCCCACCAGCATCAGCGAGCTGCCCGGCACCGTGTGGATCATCGATGCGCCCCAGCTCCAGGAGCAGACCCGCGCCGGCGTGCCCTTCAAGGAAGCCCTGGGCCAGCTCATCCCCGGCCTCGACATCGGCCCCCAGGGCCGCACCAACTACGGCCAGAACATGCGCGGCCGCAGCGCCCTGGTGATGATCGACGGCGTCTCCCTGAACAGCTCCCGGGGCATCAGCCGCCAGTTCGACTCCATCGACCCGTTCAACATCGAGCGCATCGAGGTGCTCTCCGGTGCCAGCGCGGTGTACGGCGGCGGCGCCACCGGCGGCATCATCAACATCGTGACGAAAAAGGGCGAAGCCGGAGCGGCGCGCTTCAACAGCGAAGTGGGCCTGCGCAGCGGCTTCGAAACCCACCAGGACCACGACTGGCGCGTGGCCCAGTCGGTCAGCGGCGGCACCGAGCAGATCAAGGGCCGTGCCTCGGTCGCCTACCAGAAGAACGGCGCCGCCTACGACGGCAGCGGCGACCAGGTCATGCTCGACATCACCCAGACCGACCTGCAGTACAACCGCTCGGTGGATGTGATGGGCAGCCTCGACTTCGCCTTCGACAACGGGCACAGCCTGAGCCTCGGAGCCCAGTGGTACGACTCCGGCTACGACGGCGACAAGGGCGTCGACCTGGGCCGCGACTTCGCCGGCCTGCGTGGCGAGGAAGCCTTCGAGATCGAAGGCGGCGCCCGCTTCGACCGCGAGCCGCGCACCCAGCGCCAGCAGTTCAACGCCACCTGGCACGCGCCCGAGGTGCTGGGTCATGACCTCTACCTGCAGGCCTACTACCGTCGCGAGGAAATGGCCTTCCAGCCCTACCCCAGCATCAGATTCGATGGCAGCGGCGCCATCATCCCCGGTTCGTCCTACTACTCCGCCTCCCAGCAGAACACCGACTACCACGGGCTGAAGGCCGTGCTGGTGAAAGCCTGGGACCGCTTCACCCTCACCTACGGCGCCGACATCGAACGTGAGCGCTTCGACGCCGACCAGGCCCTGTTCGACCTCGACACCGCCGCCCAGACCGGCGGACTGGTGGCCGCCGAGTACGCCAGGACAGGGCGCTACCCCGGCATCGACACCGACAGCGACTCGCTGTTCGCCCAGGGCAGCTGGAAGGCCACCGACGCCCTCACCCTGTCCGCTGGCGTGCGTCGCCAACGCACCGGCAACGACGTGGACGACTTTGTCGCCGCCACCCAGCAGATCCTCATCAGCAAGGGCATCGGCACCAGCGCCGACGCCATCCCCGGCGGCGAGAAGGACTACCAGGTGGACCTCTACAACGCCGGCGCCGTCTACAAGCTGAACAAGGCCCAGCAGGTCTGGGCCAACTACTCCGAAGGCTTCGAACTGCCGGACCCGGCCAAGTACTACGGCCAGGGCAGCTACAGCCTGGTGGGCAACCACTGGACCCTGGGCCGCCATGTGAACGTCGAGGATTCCGCGCTGGACGGTATCAAGACCAAGCAGGTGGAATTCGGCTGGCGTCATTACGGTGGCGGCCTGGATGCCCAGTTGGCCGCCTTCTACGCCTGGTCGGACAAGAGCATCACCTACAACCGCACCACCTTGCTGGTGGAACAGCTGGACAACAAGAAGCGCAACTACGGCCTGGAAGGCCAGGCCAACTACTGGCTGAACGACCACTGGCAGGTGGGGACCAGCGCCCTGGCCATCCGCTCCCAGCAGAAGATCGACGGCCGCTGGCAGAAGCAGGACGTCACCGCCGCCAGCCCCTCCAAGCTCACCGCCTTCGTCGGCTGGCAGGACGGCGACACCAGCCTGCGCCTGCAGGGCGTACGCACCTTCAACCTCTCGGATGACGGCAACGTCCTGGCCAACGGGCAGTTCGACGGCAACGACCACCGGATCGACGGCTACACCATCTTCGACCTGCTGGGCAGCCGGACCTTGCCGGTGGGCACCCTCAGCTTCGGCATCCAGAACCTCGCGGACAAGGACTACACCACCGTCTGGGGCCAGCGCGCGCAAGTGTTCTACAGCGCCAGCATCCCCGCCGAGCTGTTCGACTACCACGGCCGTGGCCGCACCTACAGCCTGAGCTACAGCCTGGAGTTCTGACCCTCGCCTCCCGGTGCGTTGCCGAAGCACGAGGCAACGCACCGGATCGCGTGTCGCTAGGGATGGAACAGGTGGCGGGGCATGTCGTTCCAGGGCATCCAGAGTTCACCCTGCCATTCCAGCAGCACCAGCCGCCGGGTCTGCCAGCTCAGCATCACCCGGCGCGGCCGCGCCTCGTCCCGGGCGTGAAGGTCGCGAAGCGTGGGAATCACCTCGCGGCTCATCCACTCCTCCAATCCCCGGCATTCCGGGTGACCGAAGCGGACCAGCGCCCGGTACAGGCCGGACTCGTTGATCATCGGGACCTCCTCCTCGTTGCCGCTGGCGTACTGCAGCAACACCCGGCACGACTCGAAGGGGCGCAGGCGACGATGCAGCGCCTGGGGATGGTGCAGGCCCAGCAGGCGGGCGAAGTCGTAGGCGGAAAACCAGGGTTGGTTGTCGATCATCACCCCGCGCAGGGGGCGATCGTGGCGATAGAAAAAGCGGGGGATATATGCGTCGTGCATGGTGGATCTCCGTGGTTGATCAAGGAGCTGCCACCTTCGTCGTCAAGCGAAAGGGTGGCAGACCGCAGCGGGGTTGACGAACCGGACCACGGACCGGCAGACCTCGAAGGGTCTCCCCGTGCGGCCTGCCGTAGGAGGTGTGCAGTGTAAGTAACTGCACTCCAGGTCGATTCCACGGAAAACGTCCGCCGCTTTCCGCCGGCACCGTAGGCAAGGCGCACTCATGGTTCCAGGTCGTCAAACCCGGTCGCGGGGCTAACCGCGACCGGCGCACGTTAGGATCGACGCCAAAACGCGACAAGCACCCGGACAGGCTTTAGGACATTTCAACCGCGAATCGGGATGCTGCCTCGGGGGCGCCGCGTGCGAACTCATTTGCGAAAAGGGCGACAGCCGCGCCCCCGATCCGACACCGGCACTCAATGGGCCGCCGTCTTCTCCCGGGGCGGGATATTCCAGCGGAACCAGTCGTCCAGCATGGATTTCTCGTAACGCAGGCGGTCGCTGCTGAAGTAGCGGTTGCCGTGCATCAGGTAGGCCTGGTCGATCACCGTCACCTCGCGCGCCACCAGGATCCGGCCGTCCTGGGTCAGGCTGTAGTGGAGCTTGATGCGCGGCCAGGTCACCTCGCGGAGAAAGCGCACGTCGTAGCCGTTCATGCGCCAAGGCTCGAAGCGGCCGGCCAGGTCGATGTTGCGGATGTCCACCTTGAGGGTCTGCCCGGCCTGCAGGTGGCGCTGGCCAAGCGTCTCGATATGGGCCTTGAGCGCCTTGAGCACCGCGTCATCCGCCCCACGCCCGTAATCGCGGTGGAGACGTGCGTCGGTGTAGCGCTCGACGTTGCTGAAACTGACTTCGGTGGAAGCGGCCAGCGCACTCGGGGAGAGGATCAGCAAGGCCAGCACGATGAGGGGCAGCGTGGGTCGCATGGAACACCTCCTGACGGTGATGCGGACCACCGCCAGGTCCAGTTTACGCCGGCCGCCCGCACCGGTACGCGCGACCGGCCGGGCGGATCAGGTCAACGCCAGCAAGGTGCCGCCGAGGGGCAGGATGGCCACCAGCGGCAACACCCAGCGGGTCCTCCAGGCCAGCACCGCCACCAGCAGCAGGCCCGCGAGCATCAGTTGGCAAAGCCAGATCACCCCGCCGATCTCCCCGCCCAACTCCCCCACCGCCAGCGCCAGCGCACTGGCCATGGCCAGGAGCGCTCCGAGCCGCAGCGCACGACAACGGCCGACGCTGGGCGCGCCGTCCAGGACCTGCTTGTGCGGGCGGCCCATGGCCAGGGCCAGGGCGGTCATCGCCAGGTAGCAACAGGCAAAACTCAGCAGCAGCATCAGGCGCCCTCCTCCACAAGGCGGCGACGCACCCGGGGTGCCTTCACCGCCCGGGGTTGCGCACGTCGCCAGGCCAAGAGGCCGCAGATGACGCCCACGCCCAGGAGCGCAAGGTCGATACCGGCCAGCCCCCAGTCACCACGAGCCAGGGTGGCCGGCAGGCTGCCGGCGGGGGCGGTGAGCGGGTTGAGCAGCGGCAGGCCAAGCGCCAGCAGGGCACCGACCAGCAGGAGATCGCGGGTCACCTTGCCGCTGTTGCGACGCAGCACCGCCCAGGCCGCCACCAGCACCCAGGCGCCGACGAAGGTCCAGGCCTCGGCGCTGGCCCGTGCGGCGACATCGTCGGGGATCAGGCGGTTGCCATGGAGCAGCGCCAGGCTGGCGATGGGCAAGCCGCCCACCACGGCGCCATTGAGGGCGCGCACCAGGCCGATTCCCCGGCCACCACGCGCCTCACGCTTGCTCAGCCAGACCTGCAAGCCACCCACCACCATGGCGCAGCCCATGAGGCCGAGCAGCAGGTAGAGGACACGGACGATCTGGCCGCCGAACTGGGCCATGTGCAGGTTGGTCAGCCAGGCGTAGCTCTGGTAGCCGGGGCTGTACGGCTTCTGCTCATGGAGCAGTTCGCCGGTGGCCGCGTCGTAGGACAGGGTCCACTGGAAGTCGACGATGCCGGAACGGTCGTAGCGGCGGATATCCACCACGGCGCTGACGTCGGCGGGATGGTGCACGCTGATCCAGCCGGTTTCCTGGCCCCCCCAGCGGGAATGGGCATCGGCCACCAGCCGGTCGAGGGACATGGGCGGCGGTGCCGGGCGCTTGGCTTCCTCGCGGTGATAGGCGCCCATGACATCGTGGAAGAAGGCCTCGGCGTTGCCGTCATAGGCACGCTGGATACCGGCGGGCATGTAGAAGACCACGAAGATGGCGAGGCCCGTGTAGGCGATCAGCAGGTGGAACGGCAACCCCACCACGCCGAACAGGTTGTGGGCGTCGAGCCAGGCTCGCTGGCCATTGGCGTCGGGCCGCAGGGTGAAGAAATCCTTGAAGATGCGCCGGTGGATGATGATGCCGCTGACCAGCGCCACCAGCATGAACATGCCGGCGATGCCGACGATGTAGAGTCCGGCCATGCCGGCGTGGAGGTCGTAGTGCAGGGTGAACCAGAAGCTGCCGCCCAGGGTTTCCGGCAGGGCCTGCCCGGTCACCGGATCGAGGGCGAAGCGCTGGAACTCGCTCTCGTCCGCCGGCTCGTAACCGGCCCACCAGAAGGGTTCGCGCTCACTCGGCGGACGCATCCAGAGCGCGTGGGCATCGGGTGCCTTGGCCAGCAGCCAGTCGCGCACCTGGTCGATGGACAGCGTCTGCTCGCCGCCGCCTTCATGCAGCGCCGGACGCATCCAGCGTTCCAGCTCCTTGTCGAAGCAGGCGATGCTGCCGCCGAACAGAATGACGAAGAGCAGCCAGGACGGCAGCAGTCCGCCCCAGGTGTGCAGTCCCGCCATGGATTGGCGCAGGCTCATGGTCGCACTCCGAAATCACCTGGAAGGTAGGCGGCCAGGGCCAGCAGGGCGGTCAGCCCGGCCAGGCCCAGCCAGGCAAGCAGGGCCGAGCGCGCGGCGAAGGCCCAGACGATGCCGACGACATAGACCGCGAAGCAGGCCAGGCTGGCGAACACCACCCGCTCGCTGCGCACCAGCGGCAGGTAGACGGACAGGAAGGCGGTGGCCACGTAGGCCAGCGCGTAACCGCCGAGGATCGCCGCTAGCACTCGGGCGCTCAGGCTCCAGGGCGTGGATGACTTGGCTTTTCTCACGTTTCCACCAGGGTCAAGGGCCCCCGCCATGCGCGAATCGCATGATCCAGGGGACGCTTCCGAAATAGATATGAGAATTATTTACAGGCGCGTTTGGAATGCAACAGAAAAATCCACTCAATAGGGCAAGAGCGACCCGGACAGGACCGTCCGCGACATCCGGTCAGGTCGCTCGACGTGAATCCGGAATTCCGGTTCGAACTTTGCAGTTCCCCTGGCAGTCCATCGATTCATCGCTCCATCAGCCAGGTGAAAGGCCATGTACAACCCATTCCAGATCCTCACCGATGCATTCCAGGCCGAATACCGGGTCAACTTCAGCCTCGTCGGCCCGGACGGCAGCATCATGCTGACACTGACCAATGAACGGGGCGTCGCAGCCCGGCGCACCCTCAGCACGGCCCAGCGCAACGACCCGGTGCGCCTGGCCCGGGTGATCGAAAGCATCCGCCTGGGCATCGCCATCGAGCGGGGTCACAAGGTCGGGGAACTGCTCACCAGCATGACGGGCGGGCATGTGGCGCCGGTGCGCGCCGGAAGGGTGCAGGCAAGGGGATCGGCGGGCCTCTGAGGCCCGCCGGCTTCGGCGATCAGGCCTCCTCCTCGGCCTCGGACGGGGCGCGGCGCAGGCGCTTGCGACCGGGCGGCGCCTCGGTCTGCACGGACGGGAAGCGCGACGAGGCGAAGCGCACCACGAGGATCGCCAGGGCCAGCAACAGGATGGCACCGGAAACGTACACCACCCCCAGGTCCGGACGATGATGGTGCGAGATATCGGAAATCAGCAGCCGGGTCAGCGCGGTGATGGCGACGTAGATCAGGAAGCGCACCGGCATGTGGTTGGTCTTGAAGTAGATGCCGACCATGGCACCCAGCTCCAGATAGATGAACAGCAGGAGGATGTCATCCACCGTGATGTGCCCCTTCTCCACCATGCCCAGGAACGCCATCACGGCGGCCCAGGCGGTGATCCCGCCGATGGCGAACAGGGCCAGGTAGTGGAAGCTCTCCACCAGCAGGTTGCCCAGCGACTCCGCCAGGCCATGCAGGTTCTCGCGCAGTTGTTCAGCCCGTTTGATCTTCACGTTACAGCTCCTCGGTACGACGCCCCCGATGATGACGGGTGTGGGTGACAATGGGGTTATGCAGGATGAGGGCCGACGCCCGGGCCGCGCCAGGAGTCAGGATGTCGCACGGGGGTTTCCAGCTAAGGTTGAAGCCGGGGGCAGAAGGAAATTTCGCCGGGGGCTATTTCCAACTGGCCAGCATTCCAATACTGTATGCGCATCCAGTATTTATTGAACCATCGACCAAAGGTGAGGGGTGATGAATGGCCGTCGAAGTGGTGTATCGCAGCAGCCGGGATCCGGAGCGACTGTTCATGGATAAGGCCGAAGCCGACCGTTACGACAAGATGCTCGAACTGGCCGAGTCCCTGGCCGAGGTCCTGCAGAAGGCGGTGCCCTCGCTGAGCGAGCAGCAGGTCGAGGAGCTGGGCATCTACATGGCGAAGAACCGCGATATCTTCGCCCGCGCCTTCAAGAACCAGCCCGATGCACTGGCGGAGCTGGAACAGCCCGCCGAGTGAGGGCTCCGCCTCAACGGAATCACTGCCGGGGAAGACGGCCTAAGGCCGCTCCAACGCCTCCACCAGCGCCTTGAGGAAGCGCGCCGCCTCACCGCCGGTGACGGCGCGGTGGTCGAAGGTCAGGGACAGCGGCAACACCGGATGCACCGCCGGCTTGCCTTCCCAGGCCACCACTTCGTCGCGGATGCCGCCGGCGCCGATGATGGCCACCTGGGGCGGGACCACCACCGGGTTGGCGTAGCGGCCGAACAGGGTGCCGAAGTTGGACAGGGTGAGGGTCGCGCCCATCATTTCCTGGGGTGGGATGGAGCGGGCCTTAACATCGGCCCGCAGCCGCGCCATACCCTCCTTCAGGTCCTCGGCGCTGCGTCCGCCGACATTGCGCAGGACGGGCACGAAGAGCCCGTCCGGGGTGTCCACGGCGATGCCCAGGTCGAGCCGGTCGTGCTGGCGGATGGACAGGGCGCGGCCGTCGAACCAGCTGTTGAGGATGGGTTCCGCCTCGCAGGCGGCGGCGATGGCCTTGCCCAGGCGGATCAGCGGATCGCGGGCCTCCGCCCAGCGGTGCAGGTCGGCGTCGCCGAAGATGGTCACCGGCACCACCTCGGCATGGGAACGGGCCATGTTGATCGCCATGCTGCGGCGCACACCGCGCAGGCGCTCGCCGCCAAAGCTGTCACGGGCGCTCTGGGCGGCCTGCTCCACGTCGGAGCGGGTCACCAGGCCGTCGGGGCCGGAGCCGGCCAGGGCCGCCAGTTCCACGCCCAGCTGTCGCGCCAGCTGGCGCACCGCCGGCGTGGCACGGGGCGCCAGGTGCTCACGGGTGGAGGGCGCGGCGCCGATGAAGAAGCTGTCGGCCTGGCTGCTGCCACCGCCCTCCAGGCGTCCCACCACGGTGCCCGCGTCGGCATCCTCGCCTTCATAGCCGATCAGCGGTTCGCCCACATGGAGGATGTCGCCCTCCTGGCCGAAGAGCTTGGCCACCACGCCATCGTGAGGGGCCGGGATATCCACCAGGGCCTTGGCGGTTTCCACCGAGACCAGCAGTTGGTCGGTCGTCACGCTGTCGCCTGCCTTCACATGCCACTGGACGATCTCGGCGTCCTGCAGGCCTTCCCCGAGGTCGGGCAGTTTGAAGTATTTCATCGTGCTCTCCTTGTCTCAGGCGTAGTTCAGGGTGAGGTCGCAGGCCGCGAGGATGTCCTCGGGGCTGGGGATGTAGAGCTGCTCCAGGCGGTACAGCGGCGGCGGGATATCCGGCGCGGTGACCCGCTGGATCGGCGCATGCAGGTCCAGCAGCGCACGCTCGTAGAGGCTGGCGGCGATTTCCGCGCCCACCCCGCAGCTGCGCGGCGCCTCGTGGACGATCACGCAGCGACCGGTCTTGCGCACCGAGGCCTCCAGGGTGTCGAGGTCCAGCGGCTTGATGCAGGCGACGTCGATCACTTCGGCGGATACGCCCCGCTCTTCCAGCTGCGCGGCGGCCTGCAGGGTCTCGTGGACGCTGGCGCCCCAGCTCACCAAGGTGATGTCCGAGCCTTCGCGCAGGGTGAAGCAGCTGTCCAGCGGCAGGCGCTTGCCATCGTCGATGATCGGCTGCGGGTTCATCCGGTAAAGCCGGGTGGGCTCGAGAAAGACCACCGGGTCCGGGTCGTCGATGGCCGCCAGCAGCAGGCCGTAGGCCCGCGCCGGCGACGAGGGGATCACCACCCGCAGGCCGGGGATGTGGGCGAACAGCGCCTCGGTGCTTTCGCTGTGGTGCTCCGGGGCACGGATGCCGGCGCCCATGGGGCTGCGCAGCACCATGGGGCAGGTCAGCCGGCCACGGGTGCGGCAGCGCAGGCGGCTGGCATGGGACACCAGATGCTCCATGGCGGCGTAGATGAAGCCGAGGAACTGGATTTCCATGACCGGTTTCAGGCCCTGGGCGGCCATGCCCACGGCCAGGCCGGCGATCATGGTTTCGGCCAGGGGCGTGTCGATCACCCGCTTGAAGCCGAAGCGGTCCCGCAGGCCCAGGGTGGCGCGGAACACGCCGCCATTGACGCCCACGTCCTCGCCCAGCACGACCACGTTCTCGTCTTCCTGCATGGCGCGGTGCAGGGCCAGGTTGACGGCCTCCAGCAGGGCGCGCTTTTCGGTGGTGTCGTTGAGGTTACTCATGATCGCCTCCGCTGCTCGAAGAGCACATCCGATTCCCCTCTACCGCTGGCGGGAGAGGGTGGCGCGTAGCGCCGGGTGAGGGTTCCTCCCGGCGGGATACCCGCTCCAGCAGCATCTCCCGCTGCTCGCCCAGCGCCGCCGGCCAGCGTGCGTAGACATGATCCAGGACGGACTCCACGGGCTGGATGCCCGCGGCCTCGAAGCGGTCCACCGCCGCCTGCACCTGGCGCTGGCAGTCGGCGACCAGGGCCTGCTCGCGGCCCTCGTCCCAGACACGGTTGGCGGCGAGGAAGGCCTGCAGGCGCTTGATGGGCTCCTCCAGCCAGGCCGCCTTCACCTCATCGGCATTGCGGTAACGGGTGGCATCGTCGGCGGTGGTGTGGTCCCCCAGGCGGTAGCTGATGCACTCCAGCAGCGCCGGTCCCTTGCCCTGGCGGGCGCGATCCAGGGCCCAGCGGACCCGGTCATAGACCGCCAGCACGTCGTTGCCGTCCAGTTGCTCGCCATGGAAGCCGGCGCCGACGGCCTTCTGCGCCAGCGTCGGCGCGCCGCTCTGGATGCGCCGGGGCACCGAGATGGCCCACTGGTTGTTGTTCACCACGAAGACCACCGGCAACTGCCAGGCGCCGGCCACGTTGAGGGCCTCGAGGAAGTCGCCCTTGCTGGTGGCGCCGTCGCCGCAGGTGGTGACCACCGCCCGGTGCTGTCCACGGATCTTGATCGCGGTGGCGACGCCGCAGGCATGCAGGGACTGGGTGGCGATGGGGACGCAGATGGGGAAGTCCTCCTTCGCGCGGGGGGCCTGGTAGTCGCTGCCGCGCTCGTCGCCGCCCCAGTAGAGGAGGATCTCCTCCATGCCGACACCCCGCATCAGTTGCACGGCGGTGTCGCGGTAATAGGGCACCAGCACGTCCTCATCCCGCAGCAGGCTGCCGATGGCGACGCCGATGGCTTCCTGGCCCAGGGTCGGGGCGTAGGTGCCGATGCGGCCGGTGCGTTGCAGGGCCACCGCCTTCTGGTCGAACAGGCGGGTCAGCACCATGCGGCGATAAAGGTCGGTGAGCAGGTTGAAATCGTCGGCCCAGGCCGGCAGTTCGCCGACCAGCCGCCCCTCGGGGTCGAGGAAGCGCGTGTAGGGCAGTTCGATCCGGTTGGACATGGCGTCTCTCCTTGCACCTTGTGGGTGACAGCACAGGGCCCGGGGCTTGTGGCTCCAGGAGCGATAAGGCCGGGCCGCTGGTTGGCGGCCGTTCAGCCGAACAGCAGGCGCTCGGCCAGGGCGTCGGCGACCCGCGCGGGGGATCGCTTGTCGGCCTGGGCGTGCGCATAGATCTCGGTGAGGCGCTGGCTGATCCGCGACAGGTGCGCGGTGATCGCCGGCAGCGCCTCGCCCTTGTGCTTGAGGGCGACGTAGATGAGTCCGCCGGAATTGATCACGTAGTCCGGCGCGTAGAGGATGCCCCGCGCTTCCATTTCGTCGGCGATCTCGGTGCTGGCCAACTGGTTGTTGGCCGCCCCCGCCACCGCCGCGCAGCGCAACTGGCCGACGGTGAGGGCATTGAGCACGCCTCCCAGGCCACAGGGCGCGAGGATGTCGCAGGGGGTGGTGAGCAGCGCGTCGCTGGCCACCGGCTGGGCGCCCAGTTGTTCCACCGCCAGTTGCACCCGGCCGGCGTCGAGGTCGCTGACCAGCAGCTCGGCGCCCACGGCGTGGAGTTGCTCGGCCAGGGCGTAGCCCACATGGCCCAGGCCCTGCACGGCGACCCGCAGGCCTTCCAGATCGTCGCTGCCGAGGCGCGCCCGGGCCGTCGCACGGATGCCGGCGAAGACGCCGAGGGCGGTGTGCGGCGAGGGGTCGCCGGCGGCGGAGGTGCTGGTGACGTGGCGGGTCTGCTGGGCGATGCAATCCATGTCGGCGCTGGAAGTACCGCTGTCCACCGCCGTGATGTAGCGACCGTTGAGGGACTCGATCATGCGCCCGAAGGCTTCGAAGAGCGCGGCGCGGTCGTCCACATGGGCGGGGCGGATGATCACCGCCTTGCCGCCACCCTGGTCGAGCCCGGCCAGGGCGGCCTTGTAGCTCATGCCCTGGGCGAGGCGGATGGCATCGCGGATGGCGCTTTCGTCATCGGGGTAGGCGAGGTATCGACAGCCACCCAAGGCTGGACCGAGGCGAGTGTTGTGGATGGCGATGATGGCCTTGAGTCCGGTGGCGGGATCATCGGCGAGGTGAAGCGCCTCCAGCCGGGCGGCTTCCATCATGGCGAACATGGCGGGCTCCCTTCCTGACTTTAGGGCCAGTATAGGACGAGCTGCGACGGCCGGCCTACCCGTGGGGGCATAAGCCGGCGCGTCGAGATAACCGCGTCCCGGGGCGACTACTGGACGAAAATCAACCAGTTGGCTACAAGGAATCAACCTCCTGGAGAAACCCATGGAACCGCGCCAACACTGTCTGGAATGCCTCGATCGCGATCCACCGGCACTGCTGGAATCCGCCGTGTGGATCGCCGCTGAACATCTGCCCTCCCTGGAACCGACAGAGGTCCTGCGGGACTTCGGCGGGCTGTTGCAGGCCGTGGCCTGCGGATTGCCGAACCTGCCACCGGCGGAGCTGGCGCAGCCCTTGCTGCGGCGCCTGAACGAGCTGGACTTCCACGAGGACGACGAAACGCCGCTGCGCCCCCGGGCCGCCCTGCTCCCCGAGGTACTGGCGCGCCGGCGCGGACAGCCGCTGTCCCTGGCCTTGATCGCCCTTGAACTGGCCGTGCGCCTTGAGGTTCCGCTGGTCGGCGTCGGTTTCCCCGGCCATTTCCTGCTGCGGGTGCCGGGGGCCGACCACCTGCTGGACCCCTGCTCCGGCCGCCGGCTCTACACCCGGGACTGCCGGGAGCTGCTGTTCAGGGCCCTGGGGCCCCAGGCGGAACTCCAGGCCACGCACCTGCGCACCGCCACCCCTCGGGAGATGATCCAGCGCCTGTCGCGCAACCTGCGCCAGTTGCACCAGGAGGCCGGCCAGCCCCTGGCGGCCTTGAAGGACGCGGAGCGGGTGCTGCAACTGGGTCCGCCCGGCATGTACGACCACCTGGCCCGCGCCGATATCTACCGCGTGCTGGATTGCCCCCAGGCCGAACGCTACGACCTGGAACACGCCCTGATGCTCTGCGACAACCCCGCCCAGCACCTGCAACTGGCCCAGCGCCTGCGCCGCCTCGGCCAGGCCCAGCCCCTGCACTGAGCCTTACATCAGTCCCAGGCGCTTGGCATGGGCTACCGCCTGGGTACGCCGTTTCACCCCGAGCTTGCCGTTGATGCGCCGGGCGTGGGTCTTCACGGTGTGCAGGGAGATGAACAGCCGCTCGGCGATTTCCTGGTTGGAACTGCCCTGGGCGATCAGCCCCAGCACCTCCAGTTCCCGCTGGCTCAAGGGGCCGGACGCCGCATCCAGCGGATCCTCACCCTCATCCAGACCGAGCTCCCGAAGCATTCCCGGCTGGCGCAGGCGCAGCTCCCGCAGGGGCTGCTGCAGGCCCACCCGCTCCGCCAGGGCGAGGCCATCCCGCAGCACCACCAGGGCGCGCTCGCGGTCACGGGCGAGGAACTCGCACTCCGCCAGGGCCAGGTGAATCTCCACTTCAAGGGCCGGCATGCCCGCCTCGCGGGCTTTCTGCAATTGCCCGAGCAGCCGCTGGCGGGCGTTGAACACCTCGCCCTCGTAGACCTCCGCGAGGGCCAGTTGCCACTCGATGCGGGGAATCAGGTCGAGGGTGGCCGGCGGCGCCTGCACCGCGTGCTCGCCCCGGAAATGCCTGAGCACCCGCAACAAGGCATGGCGTGCCTGGGCGCTTCGGCCCTGCATCAGCAGGAGGCTGCTGCTCACCTGAAGCAGCACGGCGCGGTAGACCCGCTCCGGTATATGGCGGATCTGCATCAGCCGTTCGGCTTCCCGCAGGCGATCGAAGGCCAGGTCGAAGGCGCCCTGGTTGGCATCCAGGGTGGCCAGCCCCAGGTACCCGTACAGGGCACGGTAATCACCACAGCAGCGGGCCTCCCGGAGTCCGAAGCGGTAATGGCTCCGGGCCTCCTCATCGCGCCCCTGGCGCAGCGCCAGGCGCCCCCGCCGCAACGCCAGCCGACCCAGCAAGGGACTGGCCCGACGACCCTGGCAAGCGAGGAACTCCTGCGCCCGTTCCAGCACCGCATCGGCACGCAACAGGGCGCCCCGGTGCTCGAGGATCTGGGCATGGTCCAGTTCGAGGAAGGCCTCCAGCAGCAGGCTGCCATGGCTGCGCGCCGCCAGCAGGGCCTCGCGGTTGATGGCCTGGGCCTCGTCCAGCCGGCCACTCAGCAGCGCCTGCTGGGTCAGGCCGGAGTAGCAGATCAGGGCCTGCTCCCAGGCCGACTCCGGCAAGGCCTCCAGGGACTGGCGCAGGTGCAGGCCGGCCCCCGCGGCATCCCCCTGGAGATGCGCCAGCATCCCGTACTGGGCCTGCCAGTAGGCCAGCAGCGTCCGCTGGGCGGCGGCATCGGGTTGAGGCAGGAATCGCGCCTGGCCGGCAATGCAGGCTGCGGCCTCATCCAGCCGACCGGCAAACAGCAGGGCGCCGGCCAGCAGGCGCACGCAATGGGGCGACACCTGCAGCAGGCTGGCGTCGACTTCGCGGTACAACCGCAGCAACAGGGCCACATTGCGCCCCTGGAAGAGGTGCTCGACGCCCAGGTGCTGCAGCAGGCTTACCGCCGCCTCGGGCTGATTCGCCTCCAGGGCATGTTCGATGGCGTGCTGCCAGTCCCCCTCCTGGGAAAACCACTGGCAGGCCCGCAGGTGCCAGCCTCGACCACCCAGCGCGTCACGTCGCCGAACCTGGCGCGCGAGTCCGGGCAGGATGCGCAACCAGCCGGACTGGTCCGCCAGGGGCTCCAGGAAAGCACCCAGCACCTGCAGCTGTCGCAGCAACTCGGCGCCGAGCCCCGTGCCCAGCAGATGCTCGCAGAGGGCGGTGTTGAAGCGCGGAAGGTGGACCAGCGCATGCCAGGCTTCCGCCTGTTCCGGCCCCAGGCCGGAGAAGAGTTCGTGATCCAGGTACGCCATCAGGGTGTCGGACGGGCCGCTTCCCTGGCCGGAATCGTCCAGCCCCCAGTCCGCCGGTTCCAGCAATGCCATGCGCAGGCCGGCACACCAGCCGCCGGTGCTGTCCAGCAGCCGCCCGACAGCATCCCCGCGCCAGTCTCGTCCCGACCGCGCCAGCAGCGCCGCCACTTCCTCGTGGGTGAAGGCCAGGGTACTGGCGTCCGGTTCCAGCAACTCGCCGTCGATCAGGAGACGTGGCAGGTTGCAGGCGAGACGTCGCCGGGTGCTGATCCACCAGGTGACCTGAAGGCTGCCGGCATTCAGCAGGCGCTCCAGGCAGGCATCCAGCTCGGCATCGGGCTGGCGGCAATAGTCGTCCAGCATGATCCAGAGCGGCTGGCGACGCTGCGCCAGCGCCCGGCACAGGCTCTGTTCGTCGACCGCATCGAGCCCCAGGGCGCCCGCCAGCTGGGCACAGAACCCGGCCACCGTCCACCGCCTCCCCCCGAGGGGCAGCCAGTGCACGGCACCAGCCTCCGGACGGCGCTCCAGGCACTCGCCCAGCAACACGCTCTTGCCGCTGCCGGCGGGCGCACAGAGCAACCTCAGGCGCGCACGGGAGGCAAGCATCTGCTCCACCAAACGCGGACGGGGAACATGCAGCGTCGGCAGACGCGGCAGGTAGGCAAGTTGCTCGAATGGGGTCAGGGCGGACATGGCGGCATGCCTTCTTGTTCTGCTCGGAGCGACTCCGGGACTCAACCCTAGGCCGCTGGCGCAGGCTTGATGAAGGACCATTCAGGGCCATGATCCGTCGCCATAATCGTCTGACAGAAGGCCTGGTCACCCTCTAGCACCCAAGCTCCGCCGAAATCTGTCAGCACTCGGAGTTTTCGTCGGCTGTTCCAGATTGATCCTATTTCCCGGCCCTGTGGATATCGGTCTAGATAAATGCCGTCCCGCCGGCTTCTCGCTCCCAGCGCCGAAACCGGCGGTTCCTGTTGCCGTCCCCACGGCACACCCAAGGCACGAAGTGGAATTCACCGCTGCCGTTCGGCGCTCAAGCCGCTTGTGATCATGAATTCCAGCTCGATCGAACCCATCCGCGCTCCCGTCCGGGAGCCATCTGGAGTGGTCATGACATCCAACAGCTTCCGGTGCGATTTCTCCCTGGCGAGGCCTGAACATGCTCGCTGAAATCCGCCCCTTCTTCGATCACAGCCGGCACACGCTCACAGTCGACGGGCTCGATACCGCCCTCGACGTGCTGGCCTTCCACGGCAAGGAAGCCCTCAGCGCGCCCTTCTCCTACCAGGTGGAACTCACCGCCACCGCGCGGGACCTGCCGGCTGACCGCTTCCTCGGCCAGGCCGCCCGCTTCAGCCTCCATCCGCCGCCCACCCCGGTGCCCTTCATCGGCCTGAGCCTGCCCCCCGCGAAACCCCTGCGCACCCTGCACGGCGTGGTGACCGGCTTTCGCCGCCTCTCCGGCTCCAACGACGAGGCCCGTTACCAACTCACCCTGGAGCCGCGCCTGGCGCTGCTCGGACGGGGCCGCCAGTACCGCATCTACCAGCACCTCTCGGTGCCCGAGATCGTCGAGCAGATCCTGCGCAGCGACCGCCACCGCTGGGCAGGCCAGGACTTCCTCTTCGACCTCAAGCGCGAATACCCCAAGCGCGAGCAGGTGATGCAGTACGGCGAGAGCGACCTGGCCTTCATCCGGCGCCTGCTGGCCGAGGTCGGCATCTGGTTCCGCTTCACCGCCGACGAGCGCCTGGGTATCGATGTGGTCCAGTTCCACGACGACCAGCGCAACTACCAGTTCGGCCTCCAGTTGCCCTGCCGCCCGCAATCGGGCACCCAAAGCAGCGGAGCGGATGCCGTCTGGGGCCTGCAAACGAGCCATGGCGTGGTGGAGAAGCATCTGCGCATCCGCGCCTACACCCCGCGCGATGCCGCCGCCTACCTCGACGGCGAAGTCGACCAGACCCGGGGCGACCCCACCACCTACGGCGAGGCCTACCACTACGCCGAGCCCTACACCGAGCTGGACGACCCCCACGCCCGCGATGAGGACCTGAAAAGCGAAAGCGGCTTCTTCTATGCCCGCCTCGCCCACGAGCGTTACCTCAACCAGCAGACCAGCCTGTCGGGCCTCACCAGCAGCGCCGCCCTGGCGCCGGGCCAGGTGCTCAAGGTCGAAGGCGGCGCGCCGGAAGCCTTCGCCCCCGGCGCCGTCATCACCCGGCTGGAGACCACCGCCGCCCGCGACCGCAGCTTCCAGGCAAGCTTCAGCGCCATCCCCTACGCCGAGCACATCTGCTTCCGCCCGGAACGCCTGGCCAAACCGGTGATCGCCGGCACTATCCCGGCGCGGGTCACCAGCCCGCAGGCGGGCGACCTCTACAGCCACATCGACCTGGACGGCCGCTACAAGGTCAATTTCCTCTTCGACCAGGACAGCTGGCCCGCCGGGCAGGAAAGCCTGTGGCTGCGCCTGGCGCGGCCCTACGCCGGCGACACCTACGGCTTGCACCTGCCGCTGATCCAGGGCACCGAAGTCGCCATCGCCTTCGAGCACGGCGACCCGGACCGGGGCTTCATCGCCTTCGCCCTGCACGACAGCCAGCACCCGGACCTGGTGACCCTGAAGAACTACAAGCGCAACGTCCTGCGCACCCCGGCCAACAACAAGCTGCGCCTGGACGACAGCCGTGGCCAGGAGCACATCAAGCTCAGCACCGAACACAGCGGCAAGAGCCAGCTCAACCTCGGCCACCTGGTGGACGGCCAGCGGCAGAAGCGCGGCGAAGGCTTCGAGCTGCGCACCGATGGCTGGGGCGCCATCCGCGCGGGCAAGGGGGTGTTCATCAGTGCCGACGAGCAGGCCAGGGCCCAGGGGCAGGTGCTGGAAATGCGCGACGCCATGACCCGGCTGCGAGACGCGGGCGAGCAGATGCAGGCGCTCTCCAACCAGGCCGAAGCCGCCACCGCCGCCCCGGCGGACGTATCGGCGCAACTGGCCTTCATGCGCGAGCAACTCGAACAGCTGCGCGAGTCCGTGGTGCTGCTCAGCGCCCCCCGGGGCATCGCCCTCAGCAGTGGCAACCACCTGCAACTGAGCGCCGAACGCAACCTCATCGCCAACGCCGGCAAGGATGCGGCCCTGAGTGTGGTGAGGCGGCTGTTCATCGGGGTGGGCGAAGGCGTCAGCCTGTTCGTGCGCACGCTGGGGCTGAAGCTCATCGCCAACCAGGGCGCGGTCAGGATCCAGGCGCAGAACGACCGCCTGGAACTGCTGGCCCGCCAGGGCCTGGACATCGTCAGCAGCGAGGATGAAATCCACATCACCGCCAAGCAGAAGATCGTCCTCAACGCCGGCGGCAGCTACATCAGCCTCGACGCCTGCGGCATCGAGTCAGGCACCCGGGGCGATCACTTCATCAAGTCCGCGCACTTCGACTACCAGGGGCCGGCCAGCATGACCGCCGCGCACCCGCAGTACCCGAAGCTCGAGTCGGCTCAGCGAATCAGGTTCCTGGTATCGCGTACTCCCAATGCCCCGAACACCACATGGGCCGGCATGCCCTACACCCTTTCTGCAGACGGCCAAGTGCTGGAAAAAGGTGTGCTGGACGAGACCGGTTACCTGACCTTCGACCACCAGGTCATCACTCGGCATTACCAACTGGACCTGGCAAACGGTGTGCGTTACCAGGTTCCAGTGCCCAAGGACTATCGCAATCCAGAGCAAGGGCACTTGGCTAATCGCGGCTTCCACCACCTTTCCTCCTCGAGCACTGACCGGGAGATTGGTCCCCCTTCGCAGCACACCGAGCACCGCAACGACTATGCCGCGCTACTGGAAGGCACACCCAGCGAGAAGGAGAGCCGTCATGACAATTCGTGAAATCGTTGTCCCGCTGTCGTTGCAGCACACCCAGGAAGTGATGTGCACCTCACCCTGGTTCGTCAGCGACACCGAGTATCGTCCCAGGCCTGCCACCTACAGGCCGCTGATCAATGGTGAGGAAGCCTTCCGCGCTGTTCACGAGGCCATCGCCCGTGCAACGAGATCCGTGGACATCATTTGCTGGGGCTTTCAGCCATCGATGTATTTCATTCGAGACGGCAATGCGCCCTGCATTGGCGAACTGCTGATGGCCAAGGCGAAAGACCGGAAAAACCCAGTGCGCGTGCGCATCCTGGGGTGGGAGATGATCGGCAATACGGCCGGCTTCGCAGACGAAGCCAACCTGCCCGGCAAGCGTCCGCATTTGTGGGATCGTGCAGGACAAAGCTCGACGGATGAGCAGTACGCCTACGACCGGGAATGGTTCAGCAAGTGCGCCGCGTGGGATGGCCAGGCCGCTGCCTGGACCAAGCCCCTCCCGGTATTTGTCAGTCGTGGTTTCGACCCTATGCAGCGAGCTGAAATTGCTTACCGGGCCGCGTTGAACAGCCTGGATCCCGATCTGAGCATGAGCACCATCGGGACGCTGGCGGGGACTGTCACCCATCACCAGAAGACGGTCCTGGTCGACTATGAAGTCCCCGAGCTGGCCGTGGGCTTCGTCATGGGTCACAACATGCTTGACGAGTACTGGGACACCGACCAGCACTCCGCATGGGGACGTACGTACACCGACAGGCCAGCGCCCGATCGAGGCGCGCGGGGGCATCTGCCGCGCCAGGATATTTCCAGTCGGGTGACCGGCCCCATTCTGGCGCACCTGCATCACAACTTCGCCACGGCCTGGCGACGGGAAACCGGAGAGGACCTGTTTGTCACGCGGCAAGCCGCCTCGGTCGCCGAAAAATTGGCTCTGTGGGAGAAGGACCCACTGATCATGGGCCAGCTGCTGCGCACCCAGGCCCAGGAGGGCAAGCGCGATATCGAGCGTGCCTATCTGCAAGCCATCAACAATGCCACCCAGTTCATCTACATCGAGAACCAGTACTTCCGCTGGCCGCCCCTGGCCGATGCCATTATCGAGGCCGCCAAGGTGCAGACCAACAACGGCCGCGACCCTGGCCTCCACGGCGCGTTGCATCTGTTCGTGATCACCAACGTTACCGATGGCGGGATCGGTGCTGGAACCGTCAATACGCAGCGCATGCTGGAGCGGCTTGGGCGCGAAGAGACGATTCCGGAAATCACCAAGCTGCGACGCATCGATCAAGCCAAGCAGCGTGCCGCAGAACTGGAGCCCGCCTGGCACGAGCGGGCCGAGCGCAAGGTGCTGGAGGCGATGACCTCGCTGTCCGATACCTTGGGTGGCACCCAACTGGGCGACAAGGCCCGGGAGGCTCGGCAGCAAGCAGCCGAAGCCGCCCGGCAACGCGCCGCCGACCTCGAGGCAGAGATCGAGCAGATCAAAAGAAACCCCGTCAACCGCCCACCCGAGCGCCCCGGCCTCAAGGTGCATATCTGCTCACTGGTTTCCGGCGACTCGCCGGCCAATGACTGGGTGCCGGTGTATATCCACTCCAAGCTGATGATCGTCGACGACGTCTTCACCACCCATGGCTCGGCCAATATCAACACCCGCAGCATGCAGGTGGACAGCGAGCTGAACATCGCCCACGAGTGGCACGAGGTGACCCAGGCCATGCGCCGGCGGCTCTGGAATCTGCATACCGCTGGCCAGGGCGGGCAGGACAATCCGAAGGATGCCTTTATGGCTTGGGAAGACCTCATCAGGAGAAACAAGGAACGCCAATCAAAAGATCTTCCACCAGATACTCCTCTAGTGGAATTCCTCTATGACAAACCCACCCTGAGCAACCTCGACTGATGCGCCCCCTGCTGCTGCTTACCTGCCTCTTGATCGCTGCCTGTGACCCAGGCAGCGCCGTCACTTCTCCGAAAAAGGAATTTACCGTGGACCCACTCACGCAGATCCGTGCCAACCTGGCCTTTACCTGCAAGCACGAGGAATACCCCACCCCTACGGCGGACAGCGACCTGCTGTTCAAGTACGCCCGCTGGTTGCAGAAGAACAACCAGCTCAAGGAAGACCCCAGCGTGGAGGGGCAAGTGGAACGGCTCTACCGCATCGCCGCCGAGCACGGCCATGCCAAGGCCAATATCAACCTGCAGAACGGCTCCATGCAGGGCACCTTCAGGTTGCGCAGCGCCGAACATGTGCGGCTGACCGAAGCGCTGATCGAGGCCAAGGTCGCGACGGGCTACACCATCATTGCCCTCTCGCTGCAACAGGGCGCGCTGGGGCTGGCAGAGGACAAGGAAATGGCGCAGCGCTATTACCGCAAGGCGGCCGATATGGGCAGCGCCACGGCCCAGGCTTATGTTGCCGACAAGTTGGCGCCTATCAGAATCGCCCCGGATATTGCCCGGCAGATGCGACGCTGTGCAGCGGAACAAGGGCATGGCGATGCGGCGACGGACCTCGGCGTAGATTTAGCTGGGGATGGTCACTATCAAGAGGCCCTTACGGTCTTTCAGCTAGGAGTTGCTGCAGGTGATGAAAGCTCAGCAGGGCGCTTGTGGAAAGCGTTTGAGGGGCCACCTCCGACGGACACACTCTACTACCTGAACCAAGAAAAAGACCTCGAACGCGCTGAACGCTACAAAGCAATCTGGAGCATCCTTGCGGACTACTCCTACGCCTCGCCCAAAGTCCCCGAGATCAATGAAATCGTCCCGCTGCCTCCCGCCGAGCTGCCGCCCTGGGACGGCAAGCTCCAGTGGCTGGAGGAACGCAAGGCCAATATCCCGCCGCCCAAGCCCAGCGAGGCGCTGATCCACCAACTGGCCAGGGACAAACACCTCGATCCCGCCACCGGCCGCCCAACGCCTGAGTCCCCCCACTTCGTTTACCTGGATTCGCCGCCCATCTGCGTCAGCGGCGAGCCCTGCCCACGTGCCGGCTACTGGGAAGCGATGGATGTGAACTTCTTCTGGATCACCGTGAAGGACAAGGCCCGCCGCCGCTTCCGGGAGGGCGAGATCCTGCCGACACTGACGCTGGAGCGACGCATGGCCCGCCTCTGGCCACTGCCACCAAAAGTCACCGAGGGCCCGGAGCGGGTCAGGTGGAGGATGCTCGGTGAAGCCTAGGGCCTGGGTGCCAGGCATCCTGAGGTTGCTGCCCTGCCTGCTGATCACCGCCTGTGACCCTGGCAGCGCCGTCACTTCTCCGAAAAAGGAATTTACCGTGGATCCACTCACGCAGATCCGTGCCAACCTGGCCTTTACCTGCAAGCACGAGGAATACCCCACCCCTACGGCGGACAGCGACCTGCTGTTCAAGTACGCCCGCTGGTTGCAGAAGAACAACCAGCTCAAGGAAGACCCCAGCGTGGATGGGCAAGTGGAGCGGCTCTACCGCATCGCCGCCGAGCACGGCCATGCCAAGGCCAATATCAACCTGCAGAACGGCTCCATGCAGGGCACCTTCAGGTTGCGCAGCGCCGAGCATGTGCGGCTGACCGAAGCGCTGATCGAGGCCAAGGTCGCGACGGGCTACACCATCATTGCCCTCTCGCTGCAACAGGGCGCGCTGGGGCTGGCAGAGGACAAGGAGATGGCGCAGCGCTACTACCGCAAAGCGGCCGATATGGGCAGCGCCACGGCCCAAGCTTATGTTGCCGACAAGTTGGCGCCCATAGATATCGCACCGGATATTGCCCGACAGATGCGGCGCTGTGCGGCGGAGCAGGGACATGGCGATGCTGCTACAGACTTGGGGGTTGACTTTAAGTATGACAAGCATTTTCAAGAAGCACTTGAAGCCTTTCAGTTAGGGGCAGCAGCCGGCGATGAAGGCTCAGCAGGACGTCTTTGGGAAGCCTTTAAGGGGCCGTCCCCGTCAGATACCGTCTACTACCTGGGCCAAGAGAAAGACCTCGAACGCGCTGAACGCTACAAGACCATCTGGCGCATTCTCGCCAGATACTCCTACGCCTCGCCAAAAGTCCCCGAGATCAATGAAATAGTCCCTCTGCCCCCCGCCAAGCTGCCGCCCTGGGACGGCAAGCTCCAGTGGCTGGAGGAACGCAAGGCCAACATCCCGCCGCCCAAGCCCAGCGAGGCGCTGATCCACCAACTGGCCAGGGACAAACACCTCGATCCCGCCACCGGCCGCCCAACGCCGGAGTCCCCCCACTTCGTCTACCTGGATTCGCCGCCCATCTGCGTCAGCGGCGAGCCCTGCCCACGTGCCGGCTACTGGGAGGCGATGGATGTGAACTTCTTCTGGATCACCGTGAAGGACAAGGCCCGCCGCCGCTTCCGGGAGGGCGAGATCCTGCCGACACTGACGCTGGAGCGACGCATGGCCCGCCTCTGGCCACTGCCACCCAAAGTCACCGAGGGCCCGGAGCGGGTCAGGTGGAGGATGCTCGGTGAAGCCTAGGGCCTGGGTGCCAGGCATCCTGAGGTTGCTGCCCTGCCTGCTGATCACCGCCTGTGACCCTGGCAGCGCCGTCACTTCTCCGGAAAAGGAATTTACCGTGGATCCACTCACGCAGATCCGTGCCAACCTGGCCTTTACCTGCAAGCACGAGGAATACCCCGCCCCTACGGCGGACAGCGACCTGCTGTTCAAGTACGCCCGCTGGTTGCAGAAGAACAACCAGCTCAAGGAAGACCCCAGCGTGGATGGGCAAGTGGAGCGGCTCTACCGCATCGCCGCCGAGCACGGCCATGCCAAGGCCAATATCAACCTGCAGAACGGCTCCATGCAGGGCACCTTCAGGTTGCGCAGCGCCGAGCATGTGCGGCTGACCGAAGCGCTGATCGAGGCCAAGGTCGCGACGGGCTACACCATCATTGCCCTCTCGCTGCAACAGGGCGCGCTGGGGCTGGCAGAGGACAAGGAGATGGCGCAGCGCTACTACCGCAAAGCGGCCGATATGGGCAGCGCCACGGCCCAGGCTTATGTTGCCGACAAGTTGGCGCCCATAGATATCGCACCGGATATTGCCCGACAGATGCGGCGCTGTGCGGCGGAGCAGGGGCATGGCGATGCGGCCACGGACCTCGGTGTCAATTTAGTTGGAATTAGTCGCTATCAAGAGGCACTGGAGGCCTTTCAGCTGGGCGTCGCAGCAGGCGATGAAACATCTGCAGGCTTTCTGGAAGAAGGCTTTCGTGGCCCCCCGCCAACGAACACTCTTCACTACCTGGGCCAAGAGAAAGACCTCGAGCGCGCCGAACGCTACAAGACCATCTGGCGCATTCTCGCCAGATACTCCTACGCCTCGCCAAAAGTCCCCGAGATCAATGAAATAGTCCCTCTGCCCCCCGCCAAGCTGCCGCCCTGGGACGGCAAGCTCCAGTGGCTGGAGGAACGCAAGGCCAACATCCCGCCGCCCAAGCCCAGCGAGGCGCTGATCCACCAACTGGCCAGGGACAAACACCTCGATCCCGCCACCGGCCGCCCAACGCCGGAGTCCCCCCACTTCGTCTACCTGGATTCGCCGCCCATCTGCGTCAGCGGCGAGCCTTGCCCACGTGCCGGCTACTGGGAGGCGATGGATGTGAACTTCTTCTGGATCACCGTGAAGGACAAGGCCCGCCGCCGCTTCCGGGAGGGCGAGATCCTGCCGACACTGACGCTGGAGCGACGCATGGCACGCCTCTGGCCACTGCCGGCAAAAGTCACCGAGGGCCCGGAGCGGGTCAGGTGGAGGATGATGGGTGAGGCTTAATGCCGGGGTGCTGGGCATCTCGGGCCTGTTTCTTACTGTCGACGCTGCAATGCTCATAAAAAAGGTTCTTCACGGATTACCGGGGAAGGGACTTGCTCAAGCCGGATTGTCGAACCGGCGTCAGGTTTTGTGGGGGCTCGGCTCATTTCCGCGCAGGCTGCGAGTTTCTGTTTCGCCCTCCCGGGCGAGTCCCTTTCTCAATCGCCGAAAGGAACCAAAGGGCTTGCCCCTGCATCCAGGTTTGGCTGCGCCAAACTTCCCTCGCTGCATCGTCGCTCCGGGGGCACGGCGCGAGGGGCCATCCATGGCCCCACACGCCTCTCGCGGCATCCATGCCGCTCGTCCTCCTGCACGACGACTCCGCTCGGCCTCCTGACGGGGCACTTCGCGCGGCGTCATATTCTTCGCCTGGTTTCAGATCGGTTTGGGCAGCAGGATGACTTGTCCCCTGCCGGCGCGAGTCACCCCTCTCCTCTTCTGGGAGAGGGGCGGGGGAGAGGGCGGTATCCGCAGACTGGGAGTGGGTCAGGGCACCACGCAAAATCGCCAATCCAGTGTGAACAGGATTTCCCCGATAATCCGCGATGAACCATAAAAAAGGCGGCCTAAGGCCGCCTCGCAAGGGTGCGTCGCAATCACAGTAGAGGGACACGCACATCCCTGTGCGTGTGGGTCATCAGCGCACGCCGGCGTTACGCAGCGCCGCCGGGGTGTATTCGGCGGCCTTGCCGACGAAGCCGAACTCGAAGCTGTGCTTCTCCTCGTTCTTCATGCCCAGGGCCAGGTAGCGGCCGGCGATGACGTCGTAGAGCGCTTCCAGGGTGTAGGCCGGGACCTGCTGGTGGTAGTAGAACTGGGCATGGCCCTCGGCGACGCGCCAGAGCTGGCCGCGACCGTCGTAGTGGTCCACCAGGGCCACCTGCCAGCTGTCCTCGTCGATGTACATGTGGCGCTTGGCGTAGATGTGCCGCTCACCCGGCTTGACCGTGGCCACCACTTCCCAGACCCGGTGCAGCTCGTAGCGGGTCAGGTCCTGGTTGATATGGCCGGCCTTGATCACGTCGTCGTACTTGAGGGACGGCGAGTCCAGCTTGTAGCTGTTGTAGGGGATGTACATCTCCTTCTTGCCGACGAGCTTCCAGTCGTAGCGGTCCGGCGCGCCGGAGAACATGTCGAAGTTGTCCGAGGTGCGCAGGCCGTCGGCGGCGGTGCCCGGGCCGTCGTAGGCGACCTGCGGGGCGCGACGCACGCGGCGCTGGCCGGCGTTGTAGATCCACGCCAGGCGGGGTTCCTTCACCTGGTCCAGGGTTTCGTGCACCAGCAGCACGTTGCCCGCCAGGCGCGACGGGGCGGTCACCTGCTGCTTGAAGTAGAGCAGCACGTTCTCGCCCTTGGAGGCTGGCAGGTCGCGCATCTCCTGGGGCACCGCCACTTCCTCCTCGAAGCGGATCGGCGTGTAGGAGCCGTTCACCTGGGGAGTGGCCTGGGTGATGATCCGGCGCAGGTTGCCGCCACGGTAGCGGGTGATGTGGTTCCAGATGACCTCCACGCCATTCTTCGGAATGGGGAAGGCGTAGTAGCGGCTCTCGGCGAAGTGGGCCAGGCCGTTGCCGCCGTTGATGGGCTGCACCTTGAGCGCGCTCTGCTTCGCCGCCTCGGCCACCGCCGGCGGTACGGCGACGGTGCGGTGGGTCGGGTACACGGGAATCCGGTAGCTCTCCGGGTAGCGTTTGAACATCGCCACCTGGCCGTCGGAGAGCTTGTCCTTGTACTGGTCGAGGTTCTGGGCCGTGATGGTGAACAGCGGCTGCTCGCTGGCGAACGGATCGGCGAGGAAGCCCTTGGCATCCACGGCGCCGGCCTCCTTGCCGATACCCCCGGTCCATTCGGGAATGCTGCCGTCGGCGTTGCCGGCCTTCTCGGCGCCCAGCGGGGTCAGGGTGGCGCCGAGCTGGGCGGCTTCGTCGGCGCTCACGGCGGCCATCACCTGGGTGGCCAGCAGGCTGAGGACCAGGGCGGTGCTTTGCAGGATCGTCTTGCGCATGGTCATGTCGTCCCTCAGAAGTTGACGCCGAAGCTGACGGCGAGGAAGTCGCGGTCCACCAGGGTGTTGTAATGGCCACCGAAGAAGTCGGTGTAACTCAGGCTGGCCGTGTAGGTGTTCTGGTAGTCGGCGTCGACGCCGATGCTCAGGGCCTTGGCGCCTTCGTTGAACAGGCCGTTGGGGCCGAAGCCGTCCACGTCGTGGGACCAGGCCAGGTTGGGCCGCAGGTTGATGCCGGCGATGGCGTTGCCGTAATCCAGCACGGCGCGGGCACGGTAGCCCCAGGAGGTGCTGGTGACGAAGCCGTGGGTATCGCCACCGAAGCCATAGGCTCCGTAGATGGAGTCCCGGCCGTAGCGCAGCTCGCGGGTCGACTCCAGGCCGCCCACATGGACCACGGCCACCTCGCCCACCAGGGTCAGGCGGTCGGCGCCCATCACCTGGTCGATGAAGTGCGTCAGGGTGGTCTGGGCCTGGGTGATTTCCTTGCGCTTGTAACCGGTGTTGTCGGCGCCCGGCGCGGTGGCGATGGGCGAAGCCAGGCCTCCGGCGATGGGGTTCAGCAGGGCCAGGGTCAGGTCGGTGGTGTTCAGCTGCACCGGTGCGTTCGGGCGGTAGCTGACCTCGCCGTTCCAGGCGGTACCGGTGGGCAGGGTGGTGGAGAAGCTCAGGCCGTAGAGCTGGATGTCCTCGGGGTACTCCAGGTAGTACTGGCCGTTGCCCAGCAGGGTGCTCTGGGCGAGGCCCGCGCCGGAGCCCGGGACGATGCCGTTGGCGGCATTGACGATTCCGGGGAGGGCCGCAAAGGTGGCGGCGCTGGCGGTGGTGGTGCCGACCGTGGGCGTGCGACTGTGGTAGTTGATGAAGTAGGCGCCATACTCGGTCTCGTCCCCCAGCCAGCGCATGGCCAGGCCGAACTGTCCGGTATCGCGGGCATCGCGGTCGCCGCCACGGGGAAGGATCACGCCCTCGGAGGTGACCTCGAAGCCCTGGCCGAAGGCTGCGGCGATGGGCTGCAGCGGAGCGATGGCCGGGCTGCCGACGGTGTAGCCGGTCTCGCAGCCATCGGCGGCCACATCGGAGCTGGCGAAGAAGGTGCCGCAGTTGTCCAGCACCGTCTGGTCCCATTCCAGCTGGTAGAAGGCCTCGACGCTCAGTTGATCCGTCAGGCTCTGGGACACATAGAACATGTTCACCGGGATCAGGCCTTCCTTGAGCTCGGCGCCGGGACGGCGGAAGGCGGACACGTCGATGGGGTTGATGCTGTTGATGGAGTTGCCGATGAAGGTGCTTTCGCCCCAGCTCACCACCTGTTTGCCCAGGCGCACGGAGCCCGGCAGGTCGCCGATGGCGTAGTTGTGGTAGACGAAGGCGTCCAGCAACTGGGCGCCGGAAGACTGGGAGCCTTCCTTGCGGTTGTGGTCGCTGATGGGCTTGAACAGGCGGTTTTCGTCCTTCAGTTCGAAGTCGTACCAGTACTTGCCCCGCAGGAAGACGCCGGTATCGCGGTACTTCAGCTCTAGGTCGTGGATGCCCTTGAAGATCTTCGAGAAGGTCTCGCCCTTCTTGAAGTTGAGGCGCGAGTCATCGCCGGTGGACGATTGGCCCTTGCCGCCGTTGTTGATGCCGATGAGGTCCGGATCGGCGCCGCGCATGGACCAGCTGGCCCCCACGGACAGCGAGGAGTCGAACTGCCCCTCGATCTCGCCGATGTTGAAGGTGACGGCTTGGGCCTGGGCGGCGAAGCCCAGGGCGACTGCGGTGGCCAGCGCGTGAGGCCGGAAAACTGCGCGCATTGTTGTTCTTGTCATGCGGCTTTCCTGGTGGGTGAAGGAGGACCCCACCCTAACCAGTCACCCGCGCAGGCGATAAGCGCACCAAGGAGGGATTCATCCTGTCGCCCGAAAGAGTGAATCACCGCTCTGCGTCGCCCTCCCCCGGCCCATCATGGGCGGCCTGCATGGGCCATCATGCCCTCCATGGATGGAACCTTTGCCCTGCCCTACCCGCAGCTCTGCGGCTGAGGCATGCTGCTCGGGTTCCGTAGGCCCGATTCCCCACCACCATGCACGACGACCGCCCCGACCCGCAGACCGCCGCCACCCGCGAAGTGGTGATGCGTTACCACTTCAGTTGGAAAGCCCGCGACATCGAGGCGGTACTCGCCCTCTACCACCCCGAGGTGCAGTACAACGACTTCTTCCAGAACCGCAGCATGGGCCGCGACGCCCTGCGGGAGTACCTGCTGGCCACGATGCCCAGCGGACCGGAGGACTTCCTCGAGCACAATGACCGCATCCGGGTGGATGGCGACACGGCCTTCATCCAGTACGCCATCAGCGTCGCTGGCGGTGGCACCTTCCGCGCCAGCGAGGCCATCACCGTGCGTGACGGACTGATCTGGCGCATCAACGAATACGCCCTGCTGGTACAACCCCCGGCCCAGCCCGGCAAGCCGGCTTCGCAACGGCCGGCAGCCAGCCGCCTGGGCCTCTCGGCGCGGCAACTGGGTATGCTGGCGCGGGACATCGAGGAGTACTTCCAGCGTTCCCAGCCCTACCTGGACCCGGGCCTGGACCTGCACCAGGTCGCCAGCGCCACCGGCTATACCCGCAACCAGATTTCCTACCTGCTGAACCAGATGCTCGGCCAGAGCTTCTACCAGTACGTGAACCAGGCGCGCCTGCAGCACCTGCTGGGGCTGCTGGAAACCGCCCCGCCGCCGGTGCGCATCGACGAGCTGGCCTTCAGCGCCGGCTTCAACTCCCTGTCCGCCTTCTACCGCAGCTTCCGCCAGCACACGGGGCTGTCGCCCAAGGCCTACCTGAAGCAGGCGACCGCTGACCGATAGGGCAGGCTCGTTTCTCCCAGCGTGCCCGCGCAGACGACAACCCGTCCGCCAGGCTCTAGCCTTGCCCGCCACGACAACCTGCCAACGGGGACCCGCCTATGCAGAACTGGCGCTCGATCAGCCTGTGGATGGACCAGCTCGATGAAGACCTCAGGCCGCGACCCGCGCTCGCCGGCGACCTGGACCTGGATGTGGCCATCATCGGTGCCGGCTACACCGGCCTGTGGACGGCCTACTACCTCAAGCGCCAGGCACCTGAGCTGAAGATCGCCATCCTCGAGGCCCGCTTCGCCGGTTTCGGCGCCAGCGGCCGCAACGGCGGCTGGCTGATGGGCAACCTGCTGGGTGAAGACCGCGCCCTGGCGCCGCTGCCGGCCGCCGAGCGCAAGGCCAGCTTCGACCTGCTCCACCGCATCCCCGATGAAGTGGCGGAGGTGGTGCGGCGCGAGGACATCGACTGCCACCTGCGCAAGGCGGGCATCCTCTATTGCGCGGCGCGCTACCCGGAACAGGAGCGCCGCCTGCGCGACCAGTTGGCCGCGCTCCACGCCGAAGGACTCGACGAGGCGGACTACCGCTGGCTCGCCCCCGAGGAACTGAATGGCCAGTTGCGAATCGCCAACCCTTACGGCGGTATCCACACGCCCCACTGCGCCACCCTGCAGCCGGCACGGCTGGTGCGCGGCCTGGCCCGCGCGGTGGAACGGATGGGCGTCCAGCTGTTCGAGGACAGCCCCGTGACCCACTGGGAAGCCGGGCAGGTGCGCACGGCCCAGGGCCGGGTTCGGGCGCGCTGGGTGGTTCCGGCCATCGAAGGCTACGCGGCGAGCCTGCCGCCGCTGGGCAAGTACCAGTTACCGGTGCAGAGCCTGCTGATCGCCACCGAGCCCCTGAGCGACGCCCAATGGGCGGAAATCGGCCTGGAGCATGGCCAGGCCTTCAGCGAAAGCAGCCGCCAGGTGACCTACGCCCAGCGCACCGCCGACAACCGGCTGGCCTTCGGCGCACGCGGGGGCTACCGCTTCGGAGGCCGCCTGCGGGAAGACTTCCAGCTCAGCGTGGAGGAGATCGACCTGCGCCGTTACCTGCTGGGCGAGCTGTTCCCGCAGCTGCGCAACGTCCGCATCACCCACAGCTGGGGCGGCAACCTCGGCATGGCCCGGCGTTTTCGCCCGCACATGCTGGTGGATCGCCGGAACGGCCTGGCCCTGTCCGGCGGCTACGGCGGCGAGGGCGTGGGCGCCAGCAATCTGGGCGGGCGCACCCTGGCCGACCTGATCCTCGGCAAGGACAGCCTGCTCACCCGCCAGCCCTGGGTGCTGGGGGACGGGCCGCTGTCCCGCCTCAGCGCCTGGGAACCGGAGCCCTGCCGCTGGCTCGGCTACAACGCCATCATCCGCAGCTTCGTCCATGAGGACCGGGTGCTGGCCGATCCCCACAGCGCGCCCTGGCGTCGACGCATGGCGCTGAAGCTGGCCGACCTGATGGAAGGCCTGATGCGCTGAACCCGGCGCGACTTATCCACAACCCCGACCTCGGAGCCCCTGTCCCATGAAAGCCACCCTGCTGCAGAACACCCACGACATGCCGCTGTCGGAGCCGAGCCCGGTAGCGGTCCCGGTGGGCGAGCCGGTCCCTCACACCCGCGTGCATTCGGTCGAACGCAGCGACAGCGTGGAAACCGGCGTCTGGGAATGCAGCCCCGGCCGCTTCCGCCGGCAGATCGTCGAGCAGGAGTTCTGCCACTTCACCCACGGCCGCTGCACCTTCACCCCCGATGGCGGCGACTCCATCGAGATCAAGGCGGGCGACGCCCTGCTGCTGCCGGCCAACAGCCTGGGTATCTGGGATGTACAGGAAACCCTGCGCAAGACCTACGTGATCATCAGCCGCTGAGCCGGGCATGCAAAAGGCCGGCATCGCTGCCGGCCTTCAACAAGGTGCGTCCCGTGCTCAGCCCGATGGCGGAGCCAGGCGGGATCAGAGGGCGTACTTCTGCAGGTTGGCCATCATTTCCTTGAGCGCCTCGACGTTGTCCGCCGGGTGTGCGGCGCCTTCGAAGTCGCAGATCTGCTGCCAGTGGGCCGCCACGTCCTCGACGCTGAACCCCTCGCGCGGGTCGAAGCCGGCGCCCAGGCTGCGCTCCCAGCGCACCTTGCCAATCCAGCCGCCGCCCACTTCGAAGAGGCCGGAGGTTTCCTGGCACTGCTCGCTGCCGAGGAACACCACCAGCGGGCTGACCAGTTCGGGCTTGAGCTGCTCGAACACCTGGGGCGGGATCAGTCCTTCGGTCATGCGGGTGCCGCCGGTGGGGGCGATGGCGTTGACCAGGATGTTGTTCTTGCGGCCCTCGAGGGCCAGGGTGCGGGTCAGGCCGTAGAGACCGAGCTTGGCCATGCCGTAGTTGGACTGGCCGAAGTTGCCGTAGATGCCCGAGGTGGACGAGGTGAAGATCACCCGGCCATAGCCCTGCTCGCGCAGGTGCGGCCAGGCGGCGCGGGTGACCTTGTAGGCGCCTTCGACGTGGACCTTGTAGACCAGGTCCCAGTCGGCGTCTTCCATCTTGTGGAAGGTCTTGTCGCGCAGGATGCCGGCATTGTTCACCACCACGTCGACGCGGCCGAAGTGGTCCAGTGCGGCTTGCACGATCCTGTCGCCGTCGGTCACCGAGTCATGGCTCGCCACGGCGGTGCCACCGGCCTCGCGGATTTCCGCCACCACCCGGTCAGCCGCCGAGGCGTTGGCCCCTTCGCCGTGGGTGCTGCCGCCCAGGTCGTTGACCACCACCCTGGCGCCGTGACGGGCGAACAACAGGGCATGGGCGCGGCCGAGGCCACCGCCAGCACCGGTGACAATGACGACTTTGTCTTCGAAACGGATTGCATCGCTCATGGCTGGGCTCCTTGGCAGGTCGGGGTATCGGCCGAGTCTCCGGCAGCCGGTCCCGCCCCACAAGAATGCGAGCCGCCATGAATGGTGCCCGATAAGGGCGACGCTACTTGATCGGGATGAACAGGCATCCCTGGGGCCGCAGCTTGAACAGCCACCAGGTGTAGCTGTGGCAGAGCAGCGCCAGCGCCGCCGAGAGGAACAGGCAGGCCGTGGCCCCCAACCAGCTCCAGAGCTCGGCGCCGTAGAGCATGGTGTAGCCGATCAGGCTGATGCCGGCCACCAGCAGCAGGCCGGCCAGGGGCGGCCCGAGGGTGCGGATGACGGGATAGAGGAACACCAGGAAACGGAACAGCATGGCCAGGCCTCCCAGGCACCGGGCAGGACCCTGCCCGGCTGATGGACGAAGCCCGGAATGCTAGAGCCGTCCCCCAGTGATTTGGATACGGACGAATCCGATTCTGCTCTGGATCAGGCTCGTATTTCCGTGAGTTCTGGCTGGAGGCCCGAATTATTGTGCCCCTCTAGCCGGCAGGAGGTCCGCCAGGGGGTTGTCCTGGCCAGTGGAGGTCATTGCGCGTAGCCGGGCATCTGCTGGTCCAGCTTGCGCAGCAGTGCCGGCCAGGGCAGCGCACCGCCCATGCCCTGGGAGGTCTTCATCACGCCCGCGATCATGGCGCTGGCGCCGTCGAGGATCGGCTGCGGGATGTGGATGAGTTCGCCGCCGCCGGCCTGGGCCATGACCTGGATCTCGCAGGCACGCTGCAGGGTGAACATGCCGAGGAAGGCGTCGGCGATGCTGCCGAAGGCGGTGAGCAGGCCGTGGTTGGGGAGGATCATGAAATTGGCCTGGCCGAGGTCGGCCTGCAGCCGCGCCTTCTCCTCATGGTGCAGGGCCACGCCTTCGTAGCCGTGGTAGGCCAGGCTGGCGAGGACGAACAGCGACTGTTGCGACAGCGGCAGCAGGCCGCTCTTCTGCGCCGACACGGCGATGCCCGCCGGGGTGTGGATATGCAGCACGCAGCCCACATCCGGGCGCACTTCGTGCACAGCGCTGTGGATGGTGTAGCCGGCCGGGTTGATGTCGTAGGGGCTGTCCATGAGCTTGTTGCCGGCCAGGTCGATCTTCACCAGGCTGGAGGCGGTGATCTCGTGGAACATCAGCCCGTAGGGATTGATCAGGAAGTCCTCGGTACCCGGCACCTTGGCCGAGATGTGGGTGAAGATCAGGTCGTCCCAGCCGTAGAGGGCGATCAGCCGGTAGCAGGCGGCCAGGTCCACGCGGGTCTGCCATTCGGCGGCGGACACCTGGTCCTTGAGGTCGAGGGACGGAAGGGCTTGGGCGGCGGTCATGGCGGATCCTCGTTGTTGTTATGGGTCCGAGGAGTCTAGCCAGGGGCCGCCTCGGCGATAGTCGCCTTGGCAGCCAGGATGATGGCCTTGCAGGTCAGAGCCGCGCCTTCGCCTCCTTCGCCGGCAAGCCGGCTCCTGCAGGGGCCACGCGGGTATCAGGCTTTCAGCGCCTCGGCGAAACGGGCCAGCCAGGGTTCGGCGTCCCGCTCCGGGGAGACGGTCTCGCTGGCATCCACACGCTCCATCTCCACCACTTCACGCAGCCCCAGTTCGAGGTAGAGCTCACGCATCAGTTCGCCACCGCCGCAGAACTGGTCGTAGCTGGAATCCCCCAGGGCCAGGATGGCGCCAGGACGGCCGCGCCAGTTCGGCAGGCGATCGCGAAGCTCGCTGTACAGGGGCAGCAGGTTATCGGGCAGTTCGCCCATGCCGGTGGTGGCGGTGACGGTCAGCAGCGCTTCGGGATCGAACGCGAGCAGTTGTTCCAGGCTGGCGCGGGGCAGGTACTGGGCGTCCAGGCCGGCGTTCTTGAGCAGTTGCTCCGCGTGGCGGGCGACCTCCTCGGCGGTGCCGTAGACCGAGCCGGACAGGATGGCGACTTTCATTGCAGACTCCGATTCCAGGTGCGAAAGGTCGAGCATTATGCCGCAACTGCCGTTGGCTTCAGGATGACTTAGACTCTGGCGGTCCCGATCGACGAGTTACGCACATGATCAATGCCAAGCTGCTGCAACTGGTGGTCGATGCCTCCAATGACGGCATCGTGGTCGCCGAACAGGAAGGCGACGACAACATCCTCATCTACGCCAACGCCGCCTTCGAACGCCTCACCGGCTACAAGCGGGACGACATCCTCTACCAGGACTGCCGCTTCCTCCAGGGCGAGGACCGCGACCAACTGGGCCTGGCCGCCATTCGCCAGGCGATCCGCGCCGGACAGCCCTGCCGACAGGTGATCCGCAACTACCGCAAGGACGGCAGCGCCTTCTGGAACGAGCTGTCCATCACCCCGGTGTTCAACGAGTCGGACCAGCTCACCTACTTCATTGGCATCCAGAAGAACGTCACCGAACAGGTGGAGGCCAGGCAGCGGGTCAGGGAGTTGGAGGCCGAACTGGCGGCTGTCCGCGCCGAACTCGCCGCGCTCAAGGGCTGAGTCGCGGTGCCGGCGGGCATAAAAAAACCGGCAGCCTGAAGAAGTGGTCACGACGGGGCTACCGGTTGCGCAGACATAATCTATACAAACATGATTAATGTACAACTTAATGTATAGATTACTGCATCCCTTCAGGCAAGGGACGCCCGCGCCTGAGTCGCCAGACGGTCGATGTGGGGGGTGATGATTACCCTCAGGTATCCAGATGTCCCGCGAGGAACTGTCGCAGCCGGCGCTGCATCAGGCGCCCTTCGCTGCCGAGGCAGGCCACCGGTGTGCCTTCCAGCTCCTCGGCCAGCAGGTCGGCGGTCTCCCCGGCCAGCGCCAGAGGGCAGTCCAGCCCCAGGGCGAGGCGCGTCAGGCTGGCCGCCAGGTCGTCCCCTGGAGGCTGGTGGGAGAAGAGCACCAGGGCCTGGGGCCGCAGGCGCTCGCAGACCCTCTCCAGTTCGGCGAAGGGCTGGCCGAGTCCCAGGACGCTGACCGACACCTCGTCGCTGCCCAGCAACAGGCCGGTCACCAGCAGCTCCAGTTCCCGCTCCTGGGCGGAGAGCGGCGCCAGCAGCACCCGCTCCGGTTGTCCGCAGCGGGCCAGTTGCAGGCGCTGCAGCACCCGGCCACGCAGGAAGCTGTCGAGGAGCGCCCATTCGCTGCCCCGGCCGACCTCGTCCTGGCGCAACAGCAGATCGCGCCAGACCGGCATCAGGACATCGGCGAAGACCACCGGCAGCGGGTAGGTGGAGAACACCTGGCCATAGACCCGCTCGAGCTCGGCCTCGTCCAGGCTCGACAGCGCGCCGCGCACCTGCGCACGCCACTCGCTCCACTCGCCCGAAGCCACCTCCTGGTAGACCGGCGCGGCCGGCACGCGGGCCGCCTGGCTGCGGGCGAGCAGCTTGCCCACCTTGCTCACCGACACGCCGCGCTCGATCCAGGAGAGGATGCTGCGCACCGCTTCCACGTCCGCGAGGGAATAGAGCCGGTGGCCGCTGTCGGTGCGGGTCGGCTGGATCAGGCCATAACGCCGCTCCCAGGCCCGCAGGGTGACCGGATTGACGCCGGTCAGCCGCGAAACCTCACGGATCGGGAAGAGTTCTTCCTGTTTCAGGGCCAGGGCGGCGAGGGATGCACCGGATTCGGTCATGGTGGGGGGTCATCAGGACTGGAAATACAGGGAGTTTAAACCGAGTTCCGACGATTCCAATGCGTCAGCGCCCGAATGGCGCGGCGCGACCCGCCGGTCATCCCTGGCGCTGGCGCATTGAGAAAAAAACGGAATAATCCTTGCCTGTCTTTCAACGCGGCCCAACATCCCGGCGCCGCGTACTGAGCCCCGCCCTACCCGGGTGCGGCCCGCTGCAAGGAGATACACGATGTCTGCCGATCCCGTCACCCTCATGGTGGCTCGTCGCGTCGCCCGCGAGCGTTACCAGGATTTCATGGCCTGGCTTCGCGAAGGCGAACAACTGGCCGCCGACTTCCCCGGATACCTGGGTTCCGGCGTCCTGGCCCCGCCGCCGGACGACGACGAATTCCAGATGATCTTCCGCTTCGCCGACGAACCCACCCTGGCCGCCTGGGAGCATTCCGCGTCCCGCCGCGCCTGGCTGGAACGAGGCACCGGCCTGTTCGAGCAGCCCCACGAGCACCGCGCCCTGGGCCTGGATGCCTGGTTCGGCATGGCCGAGGAACGGCCACCGCGCTGGAAGCAGAGCGTCGCCATCTGGCTGGCGTTCTTCCCGGTCTCCCTGGCATTCAACCTGCTCTTCGGCGACTGGCTGGCAGACCTGCCCCTGACCCTGCGCATCCTCCTCAGCACCCTGGCACTGACGCCGCTGATGACCTACTGGTTCATCCCCCTGTCCACCCGACTGCTGGCGCCCTGGTTGAAGGCGTCCCGTGCGGCGGGCAGCCGACCCGGCATGGCGATTCAGCCCCGCTAGGATGGAACAAGAGTTATACACACTAAATAAATGTACAACTCAAGATTCCATCAATCGCTATCGGAGACCCCTCTTTAATCAAGCACTTGCGGGGGAAACAGGCACCGCTGGCCGACTGTCGAGGTGTCGTAGAGTTGTACAAATAAAGGGCCTGGTATAAGTTTATAAGGGTTCCCCCCGGCCTTGCCGGGCCCATCCCTCCGAACGAGGCCTCCATGAGCCGCCCGTCCGCTCCCATTCTCATCACCGGCGCCAGCCAGCGCGTCGGCCTGCACTGCGCCGAGCGCCTGCTGGACGACGGCCATGCACTCATCGTCAGCTACCGCACCGAGCGCGACAGCATCGAGCGCCTGCGTGAACGTGGCGCCATCGCCCTCTTCGGGGATTTCTCCAGCGAAGCCGGGATCCTCGCCTTCATCGAGCAGCTCAAGGCCCAGACCGACAGCCTGCGGGCCATCATCCACAACGCCTCCGACTGGCTGAAGGAAACGCCCGGTGCGGAAGCCGAGGCCTTCCAGCGCATGTTCAGCGTGCACATGCTGGCGCCCTACCTGATCAACCTGCACGGCGAGGCCCTGCTGCGCCGCAGCGACCCGGCGGACATCATCCACCTGAGCGACGATGTGGCGCGCAAGGGCAGCGCCAATCGCGTCGCCTACTGCGCCAGCAAGGCCGGCCTGGACAACCTGACCCTGTCCTTCGCCGCACGCTTCGCCCCCCATATCAAGGTGAACGGCATCGCGCCGGCGCTGGTGATGTTCAATGCCGACGACGATGACGAATACCGCAAGAAGACCCTGGCCAAATCGGCACTGGGCATCGAACCGGGCCCCGAAGTGGTGTACCAGGGCCTGCGCTACCTGCTGGACAATCCCTACGTAACCGGGACCACCCTGACCCTCAATGGCGGCCGCCACCTCAAGTGACCTGGCCGCAAGGACTGCCGAGATGAACGAAGACCTGTCCCCGCATTACCGGGAAATCCTCCTGGGCTTGGGTGAAGACCCTCAGCGCGAAGGCCTGCGCGACACGCCCAGGCGCGCGGCCAAGGCCATGCGCTATCTCTGCCATGGCTACGAGCAGAGCCTGGAGGAGATCGTCAATGGCGCACTGTTCTCGTCCGACAACGACGAGATGGTGACGGTCAAGGACATCGAGCTCTACTCCCTCTGCGAACATCACCTGCTGCCCTTCATCGGCAAGGCCCATGTGGCGTACATTCCCACCGGCAAGGTGCTGGGCCTGTCCAAGGTGGCGCGGATCGTCGACATGTACGCGCGCCGCCTGCAGATCCAGGAGAACCTCACCCGGCAGATCGCCGAGGCGGTGCAGCGGGTGACCGGCGCCGCGGGCGTCGCGGTGGTGATCGAGGCCAAGCACATGTGCATGATGATGCGCGGCGTGGAGAAGCAGAACTCGGTGATGAGCACCTCTGTGATGCTGGGCGCCTTCAGGCAGTCCCAGAGCACCCGCCACGAATTCCTGAAACTGATTGGACGGAGCAACTGAGAATGCCGCGACTGGAGCCCGGAATGGCGCGTATCCGCGTCAAGGACCTGCGCCTGCGCACCTTCATCGGAATCAAGGAGGAGGAAATCCTCAACAAGCAGGATGTACTGATCAACCTCACCATCCTCTACCCGGCCAGCGAGGCCGTGGACTGCAACGATATCGAGCACGCCCTCAACTACCGCACCATCACCAAGGCCATCATCCGCCACGTGGAGGAAAACCGCTTCGCCCTGCTGGAGCGCCTGACCCAGGAAATCCTCGACCTGGTCATGGCCAACCCCAGCGTGCGCTACGCCGAAGTGGAAGTGGACAAGCCCCACGCCCTGCGCTACGCCGAATCGGTGTCCATCACCCTGACCGCCCACCGCTGACGCGGTTGGGCCGTTCTGTCGATTGCCCGGGCCGGGTCGGGCTCTTATCATCCGGGCCAGTTCCTCCCGAAAGCCCCAGGAGAATCCTGCCATGACCGAGCAAGAACGCCTTGAGATCGAGGCCGCCGCCTTCCGCAGTCTGGTGCAACACCTGCGCAACCGCCCCGATGTGCAGAACATCGAACTGATGAACCTCGCCGGCTTCTGCCGCAACTGCCTGTCCAAATGGTTCAAGGCCGCCGCCGACGACCTGGGCGTCGACGTGACGCCGGACCAGGCCCGCGAGGAGATCTACGGCATGCCCTACGCCGACTGGAAAGCCAAGTACCAGAAAGAAGCCAGCGCCGAGCAGCAAGCGGCCTTCAACAAAGCGAACAAAGAATGACCGACCTGAACGACTTCCGCGCCAGCCTGCAGAGCGGCGAACACGCCTTCGCTGACACCCTGGCCTTCATCGCCGCCGGCTACGACTACCAGCAGAGCGCCTTCAGCAACGGGCCGGTGGAAAACGCCGCCGGCCAGAACGAAGGCTCCTGCAAGACCCTGGGCCTGGCCCTGCTGGAAGGCTTCACCCGGGAGGAAGCCCTGCTGGCCTTCGGCGAGCACTACCGTGCCGTGCTGGCCACGCCGGAAGGCAGCGATCACGGCAATATCCGCGCCCTGATGGACACCGGCCTGGAAGGCGTGCGCTTCGAGCGCCAGCCGCTGAGCCGCAAGGGCTGATCGGCCCCTGGCGCAGCAAAAAGCCCGCATCCGAAGATGCGGGCTTTTTGTTTGCAGCTGTCCCGAGACTCAGAGGGCGTCGAGGTAGCGCTCCACGTCCAGCGCGGCCATGCAGCCGGCACCGGCGGAGGTGATGGCCTGGCGGTAGACATGGTCGGCCACGTCACCGGCGGCGAAGACGCCGGGGATGCTGGTGGCGGTGGCGTTGCCGTCACGGCCGCCGTTCACCACCAGGTAGCCGTCCTTCAGGGCCAGCTGACCTTCGAACAGGGCGGTGTTCGGCGTATGGCCGATGGCGACGAATAGACCGTCCACCTTGAGTTCGTCGAAGCCGCCGTCGGTGCCCTTCAGGCGAACCCCGGTGACGCCCATGGCGTCGCCCAGCACCTCGTCCACCTCGAAGTTCAGCTTGAGCTCGATCTTGCCCTCGGCCACCCGCGCCTGGAGCTTGTCCTGGAGGATCTTCTCGGCACGGAAGGTTTCGCGACGATGCACCAGGGTCACCTTGCTGGCGATGTTGGCCAGGTACAGCGCCTCCTCGACAGCGGTGTTGCCTCCGCCCACCACCGCCACTTCGCGGTTGCGGTAGAAGAAGCCGTCGCAGGTGGCGCAGGCGGACACGCCCTTGCCCATGAAGGCCTGCTCGGAGGGCAGCCCCAGGTAACGGGCGCTGGCGCCGGTGGCGATGATCAATGCATCGCAGCTGTAGGTGCCGCTGTCACCCACCAGGGTGAAGGGCGGCGCGGCCAGGTCGACGGCGTTGATGTGGTCGAAGACGATCTCGGTCTCGAAGCGCTCGGCATGTTCCTGCATGCGCTGCATCAGGGCCGGGCCGGTGAGGCCGTGGGGATCGCCCGGCCAGTTGTCCACCTCGGTGGTGGTGGTCAGTTGGCCACCAGCCTGCAGCCCCGTGATCAGCAGTGGCTTGAGATTCGCGCGGGCCGCATAGACCGCGGCAGAGTATCCGGCGGGGCCGGAGCCGAGGATGATGACCCGGGAATGACGTGCTTCGGACATGACGGACTCCCACCCTTGCGGGCAATAAAAAGGGACCGCTGCGCACTTGGGGAAGGCTTGGATGCAGGGCCCCGTAGAATCGGAACCGGCCCCTCACGGGGGCCGGGAATGGGCGCAAGGTTACCGAGGCATGCCCGATAGCGGAAATACCCGCTCTCAATGCACGCCATAGGCGGCACCTATTGGCCAAAGACCGATCAAAATTGCTTCCGACCGTTTCCGGCCTGTTCACAATCGGGCCAAAGCCGTTAAGGTCGGCGCGTTTTCAACCCTGGGGGACCCTCATGCCTGCACCTGCTCTCACCGGGCCGCAATACCTCGGCGAAGGACTGAAACTGGTCCTGCGCCCCGGATTGCGCCTGTTCGTCCTGCTGCCACTGACCGTCAACCTGCTGCTGTTCGCCGCGCTGATCGGCTTCGCGATCCAGGAGTTCAGCGGCTGGGTGGACGCCCTGATGCCCACGCTGCCGGATTGGCTGGGCTTTCTCCAGTACCTGATCTGGCCGCTGTTCGTGTTGCTGGTGCTGGTGCTGGTGTTCTTCACCTTCACCCTGCTGGCCAACATCATCGCCGCCCCCTTCAACGGCTTCCTCGCCGAGAAGGTGGAAGTGGTGGTGCGTGGCACGGATGACTTCCCCGCCTTCAGCTGGGGCGAACTGCTGGCGATGATCCCGCGCACCATGGGCCGGGAAATGCGCAAGCTGGCGTACTTCCTGCCGCGCGCCGGCGCCCTGCTGATCCTCTCATTCGTACCCGGCGTGAACCTGCTGGCCACCCCGCTGTGGATCATCTTCGGCATCTGGATGATGGCGGTGCAGTACATCGACTACCCGGCGGACAACCACAAGCTGGGCTGGAACGAGATGCTCGCCTGGCTGCGACAGAAGCGCTGGCAGAGCCTGGGCTTTGGCGGCATCACCTATCTCGCGCTGATGATCCCCTTCGTCAACGTCGTGATGATGCCCGCCGCCGTGGCCGGCGCCACGCTGTTCTGGGTGCGCGAGGGTGGCGACAAGCAACTCGCCGATCCCCGCTGAGCCGCTTTCACAAGAGCGTCACCTGAGTGTCACACGGGCTACATGGCCCGTGTCGACACTGCGATCATGAGCATCGCGCCCCTGTACATCTCGCTGATCAGCGAAACCTTCCTGCCCGAGGTCAATGGCGTCGCCAACACCCTGGGCCGCCTCTGCGACGGCCTGCGTGCGGCCGGCCACCGCCTGCAGCTGGTGCGCCCGCGCCAGGCCTGTGACCAGGGCCGGCGCAGCGACGACGACCTGCTGCTGATTCGTGGCTGGCCCCTGCCGGGCTATCCGGGCCTGCAATGGGGCCAATCGAGCCTGCACAAGCTGCTGCGTCGCTGGCGCCAGCGAACGCCGGACGTCCTCTACATCGCCACCGAAGGGCCCCTGGGCCTCTCCGCCCTGCGCGCGGCGCGGCGCCTGGGCATTCCGGTGGTGAGCGGCTTCCACACCAACTTCCAGCAATACACCGGGCACTACGGCGCCGGCCTGCTGACCCGCGTGCTGACCCATTACCTGCGCTGGTTCCATAACACCTCGCGGCTGACCCTGGTGCCCAGCGCCAGCCAGTTGCAGGACCTCACCCGGCGTGGCTTCGAGCGCCTGCAACTGCTCTCCCGGGGTGTCGATGGCCAGTTGTTCAACCCGGCCCGTCGCTGCCCCGGACTGCGCGCGGAGTGGGGCCTGGGGGAGGACGACATCGCCGTGCTGCATGTCGGCCGCCTGGCCGTGGAGAAGAACCTCGGGCTGCTGGGCGAGGCGCTACAGCGCCTGCAGCAACGTTATCCACAGCGACGCCTGAGGCTGGTGGTGGTGGGCGACGGTCCGCAGCGCGGCGCCTTGCAGAAAGCCCATCCCGACGCGCTGTTCTGCGGCGTCCAGCGCGGCGAGGAGCTGGCACGCCACTACGCCTCGGGGGACCTGTTCCTCTTCCCGAGCCTGTCGGAAACCTTCGGCAACGTGGTGCTGGAGGCCCTGGCCTCGGGGCTGGCGGTGGTGGCCTTCGACCAGGCCGCGGCGGCCCAGCATATTCGCCACGGCCACAATGGCGCCCTCGCCCTGCCGGACGAGCCGGCCAGCTTCAGCGAGGCGGCCCTATGGCTGCTGGAAGACCCGGAGCGCCTGCGCCGGGTACGACTGAATGCCCGTACCCACGCGGGGCGCCAGGGTTGGGAGGCCATCATCCGGCAGTTCGAGCAGTACCTGCTGATGGCCCGCGGCCCGCTGACGGAAACGCCACTGGGGACCGGCCTCCCGCCGCCGACCTAGTCGGAGGGAAGGCCGGTGCGGCATCGGCCAGGTCAGGCCAGGGTGCCCAGCGCCGCGCGGCTGAAGGGCTTGATGTCGCCGATGCGGCCATCGCGCACCTTCAGGGCCCACTCGGGGTCCACCAGCAGGGCGCGGCCCACGGCCACCAGATCGAACTCGCCCTTGTCCAGGCGCTCCAGCAGGCCATCGATGCTGGCTGGCTGGGCCACTTCCTCGGTGTGGCCGAAGAACTGCAGGAACTCGCTGCCGTCGAGGCCGACGTTGCCCACGGTGATGGTGGGCTTGCCGGTGAGTTCACGAGTCCAGCCGGCCAGGTTGAGGTCGGAGCCCTCGAACTCGGGGATCCAGAAGCGGCGGGTGGAGCAGTGGAAGATATCCACACCGGCGTCGGACAACGGCTTGAGGAATTCGCCCAGGGCCTCGGGGGTGGTCACCAGGCGGGCGCTGTAGTCCTGCTGCTTCCACTGGGAGAAGCGGAAGATGATGGGGAAGTCCGGGCCCACCGCCGCGCGCACGGCCTGGACCAGTTCGATGGCGAAACGCGAGCGGTTGGCCAGGCTGCCGCCGTACTCGTCGGTGCGCTGGTTGGAGCCTTCCCAGAAGAACTGGTCGATCAGGTAGCCGTGGGCGCCGTGGATCTCCACGCCGTCCATGCCGATGGCCTGGGCGTCGCGGGCGGCCTGGGCGAAGGCGGCGATCACCTCCTGGATGTCCTCGCGGGTCATGCCATGGACCAGCACCTTGCCGTCCTTGACCTTCTCCGTGGGGCCATAGCCGGGCACGCTCGGGTCGGGCTCGGTGCCCAGGCGGCGCACCGCGCCGACATGCCAGAGCTGCGGAACGATCCTGCCGCCTTCGGCATGCACGGCATCCACCACCTGCTTCCAGCCGGCCAGGGCCTCGTCGCCGTAGAAGTGCGGCACATTGGGGTAACCATTGGCGGCCTTGTGACCCACGGTGGTGCCCTCGGTGACGATCAGGCCGACGCCGGCGGCGGCGCGGCGACGGTAGTACTCCACCACCTGGGCGTCGGGGATGCCGCCCGGGGAGAAGTTGCGGGTCATGGGGGCCATCACCACGCGGGTGGGCAGTTCCAGGTTGCCCAGGCGAAAGGGCTCGAAGAGGGCGTGTGCGGGAGCGGTCATGGGGTCTCCTGTGCCGGCCGGACGGCCGGTCGTATCGGTTTCAAGGCGTTGCATGATCAGGCCCGGAGCAGGCGTTCCAGGCGGTCGACGAAGGCCTGCATGGGGGCGGTTCCGCCCGCCACCTTCAGGCGTGTCAGCACACCCTGCCAGGCATTGGTGATGAAGGCGGCCAGGTTGGCGCAATCTTCCTCGGCGGGCAGTTCACCAGCGGCCACGGCTTCCTCCAGGCAGGCCTGGAGGATGTCCACGGAGCCCTGGAGAAGACCGTCCACCTGCTCGCCGATGGCGGGCGACAGCTCGGCCATCTCGAAGCTCAGGCTGCCGATGAAGCAGTGGTACTCGGGCTTCTCGCGACTGGAGAAGTGCGCCAGCAGGTCACGGTAGTAGCCGAGGATGCGCTGGCGAGGACTCAGGGCCGGGTTCCCCAGGGCCTGGGCGTAGCGCTCCAGGCGCGGCCGGTAGAGGTGCTCCAGGGCCTGCAGGGCGAAGTCTTCCTTGCTGGCGAAGTAGTGATAGAAGGAGCCCTTGGGAATGCCGGCGGCCTGGACGATTTCCTGCACCCCGGTGCCGTGATAGCCACGGCGCGTCATCACCTGGGAGCCCCTGGCGAGGATGAGGTCGCGCTTGTCGAGTCGGATGCTGTTCATGGCGGCGAGCATATGACCGGTCGTCTCGCCCTGCACAGCACTATCCACCGCGCTGATCGCGCGCCACAAGCCAGGAGGTGATCGGTACCCTGAACGCGGGAGCCGGCGTGCTGGCGAACGACCGGCCTCGGGCGTTTCGCGGACGGTCAGGGAGGCGGCAGATCGCTCAGGCCAGGGCCTTCTCGACAGCCTGGATCAGGCCGGGATCGTCCGGCGCGGTGCGCGGCGAGAAGCGCGCCAGCACGCGGCCGTCCTTGCCCACCAGGAACTTCTCGAAATTCCAGGTGATGTCGCCGGGAAATTCCGCGCCCTCGCCCGCCAGCAGGCGATAGAGCGGATGACGCGCCGAGCCGTTGACCTCGATCTTGCTGCCCAGGGGGAAGGTCACCCCGTAGTTGAGGCTGCAGAATTCGCGGATCTCGTCCTCGCTGCCCGGCTCCTGCCCGGCGAACTGGTTGCAGGGCAGGCCCAGCACGGTGAAGCCCTTGTCCCGATACTGCTGGTAGAGCTTCTCAAGCCCGGCGTACTGGGGAGTCAGGCCGCACTTGGACGCAACGTTCACCACCAGCACCACTTGGCCCTTGTAGGGCGCCAACGGCAGATCCTGGCCGTCGAGCGCGCGCAGATTGAGGTCGTGAAAGGCACTCATGACTGACTCCTCGAAGCATCTCAGGGGATTTCACAGCGGACAAAAAAGGCGCCCCGGGGCGCCTTTTCGGTTTTCTCAGCTTAGCAGCCGATTCGCGGTCTGCCGGGTCGGCAGTCGCGGACGACCGGTCAGTGATGGTGACCGCCTTCGCCGTGGATGTGACCGTGGGCGATCTCTTCGTCGCTGGCCTCGCGAACGGTGACGACCTTCACCTTGAAGTTCAGGCGCTGGCCGGCCAGGGGGTGGTTGCCGTCGACGGTCACGTCGTCGCCGTCGATGTCGCGGATGGTGACGATCTGCATGCCGCCGTCCGGGCCGGAGGCGTGGAACTGCATGCCCACTTCCAGCTGGTCCACGCCTTCGAACATGGCGCGGTTCAGGGTAGCCACCAGCTCGGCGCTGTACTCGCCATAGGCGTCTTCCGGCTCGATGGCGACGCTCAGTTCGTCACCGGCCTGCTTGCCTTCCAGTGCGCGCTCCAGACCGATGATGATGTTGCCGGCGCCGTGCAGATACACCAGCGGGGCGCCGCCGGCGGAGCTGTCGATCACCTCACCGGCGTCGTTGGTAAGGGTATAGTCGATGGACACGGCCTTGTTGGCGGCGATCAGCATGGTGCGAGACCTTCTGGGAATGAATGATGAACGCAAAAGTTTAACCGCGCGGCCGGTCGATTGCGACCCGAACGCGGACAGACGGCCCCGAATTGTCGGCTACAGACAGGACGAAGACGGTCACTGGGTCGCCGTGCTTTCCTGCGGTCATACCCAGCACCTGCGCCATCAGCCACCCTGGCAATCGCGCCCCTGGGTGCTCGATCCCGAGCGCCGCGCCGCCCTGCTCGAGACGCCCTTCCCCTGTGGCTGGTGCGCCCAGGGACTGCCCCCCGAAACCACTGAGGAACCCTGATGCCGGCACGCAACATCCTGGTCATCCACGCCCGCAGGCACGTCCTGCGCTTCGCCCTGGTGAACGAGGCCCACAGCCGGTTCATGCTCCATGGCCGCGCCGAGGGGCTGGGCACCCGCAACGCGGAACTGCACTGGCAGCGTGGCGGCGACAAGGACAGCCTGATGATCCCCAACGCCGACCACCGCGCCGCCCTCTCCCAACTGCTGCCCATCGTCCAGGGCGCCGCCGGCGGCAAGCTCCACGGCGTCGGCCACCATGTGCTGCACGGCGGCGAACTGTTCAGCGCCGCCTGCCGCATCGACGCCCAGGTGATTCGTCGCCTCCAGGCCCTGGCCCCGCTGGCGCCGCAGCAGATGCCCGCCAGCATCACCGGCATCGAGGCGGCCCTGCACCTGCTGCCCAACCTGCCCCACGTGGCGGTATTCGACACCGCGTTCCACCAGAGCATGCCGGAACACGTCTACCGCCTGGCGCTGCCGGATGCCGTCTACCGCGAGCACGGCCTGCGCCGCTACGCCTTCCACGGCAACAGCCACCGCTTCGTCAGCCACCGCGCCGCCGAACTGAGCGGACTCGCCAGCGGCGACAGCTGCTGGCTGTCGGCCCACCTGGGCGACCACGCGTCCGCCTGCGCCATCGTCAACGGCCAGAGCCTCGACGCCAGCATGAACCTGGTGATGGCCACCCGCAGCGGCGACATCGACCCGCACCTCTACACCCAGCTGCACCGCAGCCTCGGCTGGGACCTTGAGAAGATCGACCAGGTCCTGCGCCAGGAAAGCGGCCTGCTCGGACTTTCCGAACTGTCCGGAGACCTGCGCGCCCTGGAACAGGCCCGTGAACAGGGCCACGCCGGCGCCACCCTGGCCATCGAGGTGTACTGCTATCGCCTGGCCAAGACACTGGCCGCCGTGGGCTGCGCCCTGCCCCGGCTGGACGGGCTGATCTTCACCGGCGAGATCGGCGAGAATTCCCCCCTCGTGCGCAGCCGCACGGTCGATCACCTGCGGCTGCTCAACCTGGCCCTCGACACCCACGCCAACGCCCTCTGCGTGCGCGGCGTCGCCGGTCCCATCCACAAGCGCGGCCATCCGCGCGTGCTGGTGGTGCCGACCAACGAGGAACGCCAGATCGCCCTCGACACACTGGCCCTGCTTGCCTGAACCACCCTTGCCAAGGAGCCCCATGCACTCGTTCTTCATTGCCCCCACCGGATTCGGCGTCGGCCTCACCTCCACCAGCCTGGGCCTGGTACGCGCCCTGGAACTCGCGGGGCTGAAGGTCGGCTTCCTCAAGCCCGTGGCCCAGAACCACCCGGGCGACCTCGGCCCGGAACGCTCCACCGAACTGGTGGCCCGTACCCACGGCCTGCAACCGCCGCGTCCCCTGGCCCAGTCCCAGGTGGAGCGGATGCTTGCCGACGGCCAACTGGACGAACTGCTGGAGGAGATCACCGGACTCCATCGCCAGGCCGCCGAAGGCAAGGACGTGGTCATAGTCGAGGGCATGGTGCCCACGCGCCACGCCAGCTACGCCGCGCGGATCAACTTCCACCTGGCCCGCAGCCTCGACGCCGACGTGATCCTGGTGGCGGCCCCCGAGGACGAGAGCCTCGCCGAACTGTCCGACCGGCTGGAGATCCAGGCCCAGCAGTTCGGCGGCCCGCGCGACCCGAAGGTGCTCGGGGTGATCCTCAACAAGGTGCGCGACACCGACTTCGCACAGCGTCTCAAAGAACAATCGCCACTGCTGCGGGGCAACGATTTCCGCGTACTGGGCAGCGTGCCCTGGCTGGACGAGCTGAACGCCCCGCGCACCCGCGACGTGGCCGACCTGCTGGACGCCCAGGTCATCAACGCCGGCGACTACGACCAACGCCGCGTGCAGAAGATCGTGGTGTGCGCGCGCACCGTGCCCAACACCGTGCAGCAGCTCAAGCCCGGCGTGCTGGTGGTGACCCCCGGCGACCGCGACGACATCATCCTCGCCGCCAGCCTGGCCTCCATGAATGGCGTGCCCCTGGCGGGCCTGCTGCTGTCCAGCGACATCCAGCCCGACCCGCGCACCCTGGAGCTCTGCCGGGGAGCCCTGCAGGGCGGCCTGCCGGTGCTCGGCGTCGCCACCGGCACCTATGACACCGCCACCAACCTGAACCGGATGAACAAGGAAATCCCGGTGGACGACCGCGAGCGCGCGGAAAAGGTCACCGAGTTCGTCGCCCGCAACCTCGACCTGGACTGGCTGCGCGCCCGCTGCGGCGCCCCCCGCGACCAGCGCCTGTCGCCGCCGGCCTTCCGCCACCGGCTGATCCGCCAGGCGCAGCTCGCCGGCAAGCGCATCGTCCTTCCCGAGGGCAGCGAGCCCCGCACCGTGCAGGCGGCCGCCGCATGCCAGGCCCGCGGCATCGCCCAGTGCGTGCTGCTGGCCAAGCCCGAGGACGTGCGTGCCGTGGCCCGCGCTCAGGGCATCGAGCTGCCGGAGGGGCTGGAAATCCTCGACCCGGACCTGATCCGCGAACGCTACGTGCAACCCATGGTGGAACTGCGCCAGAACAAGAGCCTGAACGCGCCCATGGCGGCGGCCCAACTGGAGGACACCGTGCTGCTGGGCACCATGATGCTCGCCCTGGACGAGGTGGACGGACTGGTTTCAGGCGCCCTGCGACCGGCCGTCACCACCATTCGCCCGGCCCTGCAACTGATCAAGCCGGCTCCCGGCTACCGCATCGCGTCTTCGGTGTACCTGATGCTCAAGCCGGAGCAGGTGGTGATCTACGGCGACTGCGCGGTGAACCCGGAGCCGGACGCCCAGGGCCTGGCGGAGATCGCCCTGCAGAGCGCCGACTCCGCCGCCGCCCTCGGGATCGAGCCCCGCGTGGCGCTGATCGGCGACCCGGCCGATGCCACCCAGCGCGCCCGCGTCCGCGAAGCCCTCGACCTGGTGCGAAGCGCCCGCCCCGGTCTCGCGGTGGAAGGTCCCCTGCCCTACGCCAGCGCCTGCGAGGGTGAAACCACGGTGTTCGTCTTCCCCGACCTCGCCAGCGGCGACGCCGCCTGGAAGGACGCACAGCAGGCCAACCCGGCGGTCAACGGCGGCCTGATGCTCCAGGGCCTGCGCAAACCGGTGAACGACCTGCCGCGCAACGTGCAGGTGGACGACATCATCCACACCATCGCCCTGACGGCGATCCAGGCCACGGCCGGCGGGGAGGCCCGGAACGGCTGAGCCCCGCCTTAGGACCGAGCTCGCTCGCGAACCCATCCCCACCATTCGCCGGCAAGCCGGCTCCTACACGACCAGGTTCCGCTGTAGGAGCGAGCTTGCTCGCGAACCGAGTCGCACCATTCGCCGGCAAGCCGGCTCCTACTAGGAGCGAGCGTGCTCGCAAAGGTCGCCCCGGTGTTCCCGGCTCCCTCGACCCGCCGGTCACCCTTTGCGCTTGCAGTTGAGTGAACAACCGTTACCCTTTGCCGCCAGAACAGGCTCGCGGCCAGGGATCGCGGCGGGCCAGTCCATAACGAGGTGGCCTCGACCACCCCACGGTGAGGCTCCATCCCTTTCATGCTCAGTTTCCTCCCCCACTCCCTGCGCGGCGCACTGGCGGCGCTGTTGCTGGCCCTCAACACCCTGTTCTGGTGCTGGCCGCTGTTCGCCGTCACCCTGCTCAAGCTGCTGCTGCCGTTCCGCTTCGCCAAGGGATTTCTCGGCTGGGCGCCGGCGGCCATCGCCGAGGCCTGGATCAGTTGCAACAAGCTGTGGATGCGCCTGGTGCGGAATACCCGCTGGGACGTGAAGGGGCTCGACGGCCTGGACTACCAGCACAGCTACCTGGTGACCAGCAACCACCAGAGCTGGGTGGACATCCTGGTCCTGCAGTACCTGCTCAACCGCCGCACCCGGCTGCTGCGCTTCTTCCTCAAGCAGGAGCTGATCTGGGTACCGGTGATCGGGCTGTGCTGGTGGGCCCTGGATTTCCCCTTCATGAAGCGCTACTCCAAGGCCTACCTGGCCAGGCACCCGGAGAAGCAGGGCAAGGACCTGGAAACCACCCGCCGGACCTGCGCCAGGTTCCGTGACAATCCGGTGGGCATCTTCAACTTCCTCGAAGGCACCCGCTTCACGCCCGACAAGCACCGGCAGCAGGGATCGCCCTTCCGCTACCTGCTGAAACCCAAGGCCGGTGGCGTGGCCTTCGTGCTGGACGCCATGGGCGAGCAGCTCGACGCCCTGGTGAACGTCACCCTGCACTACCCCGACGGCAACCCGAGCTTCTGGACCCTGCTGAGCGGCCGCCTGCGGTCAGTGGTGGTGCGGATCGAACCGCTGGACATCCCCCCGGAGTTCATCGGCAAGAGCTACGACCAGGACGCGGAGTACCGCCTGGCCTTCCAGCAGTGGGTCAACCAGCTCTGGGAAGCCAAGGACGCCCAACTGGCGGACCTGCACCGGCAGTTCCCCCCGGCCTGATACGCAAAAGCCCCGTCGTTCGACGGGGCTTTTGCTTGAGCGCCGGGCTCAGGACGTCTGGATCACCTCGTCCACCTGCAGCAGCGGTGCCAGGTTGGTGTAGTTTGAAATGTCGGCGCTGATCTCGTCCCCGTTCAGCTCAAGGGTCTCGCGCAGCTCCTCCACCGAGAGCACCCAGATGTTGGCCATGCAGATGAACGGCGCCACGGCACCGTCGACGGCGGCAAGCCCCTTGCGTATCTCGACCTTCACCAGGTTTTCGCCGATGAGGCGGGCCAGCAGTGGAATGTGCTCCTCGCAGTAATAGGTGAAGTCGAACTTGGCGCCCGGAGCGTTCGGATACGCCACAACGAAGCAGTACATGGAGCCTCCTTTTCACGACAGGCCGCAGGCGTGATCCCCGCAACCCCTTCTGGCCAGTGTAGGCCCGCTTTGCGCCCATGCATGCTGGCCCTCTGCCGCTTTCCGCCGTCAGGTGCTGGTGAGCACCGCCGGGGCTCGCAGCGCTCCCCAGTCCACCACGCCGGGGAAGGCCTCGGCCTTGGCCACAGGCAGTCCCGGCGCCACCAGGAACCCCTGCATGAAGGTGCAACCGTGCGCCAGCAGCCAGTCCCGCTGGGCGAGGGTCTCCACACCCTCGGCGATGACCTCCAGGCCCAGGTGCCGCCCCAGGTCGATGATGGTGCTGACCACCGCGGCGTCCCGTGGCGAGTCGAGCATGTTGGCGACGAACAGGCGGTCGATCTTCAGGGTGTCCAGCTCGAAGTGACGCAGGTAGGCCAGGGACGAATAACCCGTGCCGAAGTCGTCGATGGCGATGCGCACGCCGAGTTCGCGCAGTTGGCGAAGCTGCTCGCGGGTCAGCTCCAGGTCCTGCATCAGGGCGCTTTCGGTGACTTCCACCTCCAGTTGCTGGGGCGGCAGGGCGAATGCCTCCAGCACCCGGCGCAGGTCATCCACCAGCTGCGGCATGCCGAATTGCACCGGGCTGACATTGAGGCTGATCACCAGGTCATCGCCGAAGCGTGGCCGCCAGGCGCTGCACTGGCTGGCGCCCTCGCGCAGGACCCAGTCCCCCAGGCGGTTGATCAGGCGGGTTTCCTCCAGAAGCGGGATGAAGACATTGGGGGCGACGGTGCCCGCCACCCGGTGCTCCCAGCGCAGCAAGGCCTCGAAGCCCCGCAGGCGCCCCGTTTCCAGGTGGATCTGGGGCTGGTAGACCAGGTGGAAGTCCTTGTTCTCGATGGCGTTGCGCAGGCTCTCTTCGAGCATCAGGCGCGAGCGGGCGCGGCCATTCATTTCCGGCGAGTAGAAGCGGTACTGCTGGCGGCCGGCGCGCTTGGCCTCGTACATGGCGATGTCCGCCGCCCGCAGCAGGCCGTCCACCGACTGGCCGCATTCGGGGAAGCAGGCGATGCCGACGCTGGCCCCGAGGGTGACGTCGATCCCCTCGATGCGATGACGGACCGACACCAGCTCGATGAGCTTTTCCGCCACCCGCGCGGCATCCTCCGGGTGCTCCAGTTCGTCCAGCAGCGCGGTGAACTCGTCGCCGCCCATGCGGGCCAGGATGTCGTAGGGGCGCAGGCAGTGCTTCAACTGCTCGGCCACCCGCCGCAGCACCCGGTCGCCGGCCTCGTGCCCCAGGGAATCGTTGATCAGCTTGAACCCGTCCAGGTCCAGGTAGAGCACCGCCATGCGCCGGCCATTGCGCTCGATGCGTGCCAGGGACGCCTCGAGCGACTGGTGGAACCCCCGCCGGTTGAGCAGGCCGGTCAGGGCGTCGGTGATGGCCTGGGATTCCAGCTGGGCGTGGAGCTGGCGAACCACCGACATGTCCAGGGCGATGACCACCATGGAGCGCTGCAGGCGCGGCAGGGGCGAGGATGACAGGGCCACCGGCAGGCGCTCGCCACTGAAGGTGTTCAGGCTGGCGTCGTGCAAGCGGTAGGTCTGTCCCTGTCGCCAATGCCGGAAGAACGTCGAATCTCGCCACTCGCGCCCCACCTCGGGGTGGCCGATCAGGTCCAGCAGCGGCGAGCCCTCCAGGTCGGCCACCGAGCCCTGGAGCATCTGCGCCATGGCCGGGTTGGCGAAGCTGATGAGGCCGTCCTCGCCGACCACCAGGATGCCCTCGGCGGCGTTCTCCAGCACCGAGGCATTGAAGGCCCGCGCGCTGTCCAGTTGCTGGCTCAGTTGCAGGAGGTCACGGCGGTTGCGCTCGTGGGCCAGCAGAGACTGGATCTTGTGCCGCAGCACCTGGGGGTCGAAGGGCTTGAGGATGAAGTCCACCGCGCCGGAGGAATAACCGCGCAACACCGCGTCCTGGGTGTGGGCGATGGCGGAAATGAAGATGATCGGCGTGTAGCGGGTCAGCGGGCTCGAGCGCATCAGCCTGGCCACTTCGAAGCCGTCCATGCGCGGCATCTGCACGTCCAGCAGCACCAGCCCCACTTCCTCCTCCAGCAGGCACTGCAGCGCGGCCTCACCCGAGTCCACGGTACGCACCTGCCATTCGCCGTCGTCCAGCAGCGCCTCCATGGCGACGAGGTTTTCCTGGCGATCGTCCACCACCAGCAGGATGCTGGAGGCGGATTGTTGCTTAGGCTGCGGGCGCGCCATGGCGACCTCCATTTCGTTCCAGCCAGCGATAGAGCATGTCCAGCAACTCCTGGCGACTCACCGGCTTGGCCAGGTAATCGTCGGCGCCGGCGGTGATGCATTTCTCCCGGTCGCCCTTCATGGCATGGGCGGTCAGGGCGATGATGGGAATGACGCAACCGTGCTCCAGCTTGAGCAGGCGGGTGGCGGTGTAGCCGTCCATGCGCGGCATGGCCATGTCCATCAGGATCAGGTCGAAGGGTTCCCGCAGGAAGCACTCGATGGCTTCCTCGCCATCCTTGGCCGGGGTCACCTTGAGCCCGATCTCGTCCAGCAGGGCGCTCAGGGCATAGATGTTGCGCACGTCATCGTCCACCAGCAGCACACGGCATCCCTCCAGCGGGTCCTGGGGCGTGCCGGGGTGCGGCTGGCGCAGGCCGGCGAGGAAGCCCTGCACCGCCGAGCTGAGGTTGTCCAGGTCCTCGCCGGCCTTGCGCACCACCACCGCCGAGTAGCGGCGCAGCCGCTGCAGGGTCTGCTGGTTGACGTCGACGCCGGTGTTGATGACCACCCGCGAACCTTCCAGGGAACGCTGGCGGTCCAGGCTATCGAGCAGTTCGAAACCGTCCTGGTCCGGCAGGTCGAGGTCGATCACCAGGGCGGAGAAGTCCTGCTCGGCGTAGGCCTGCCGAGCGCCTTCGCCGTTGCCGCTGGCCACCACCTCGAAGCCCAGTTGCTCCAGGTGCTCGCGGTAGTGCTCGCGTTCCACCTCCACGTCCTCCACCAGCAGCAACCGGCTCGCCTGGGGCTGGACGCCGCCCTCCAGGTCCTGGAACACCTGCTCCAGGTCCTCCCGGGCGATGGGTTTGACCAGATAGCGGGTGGCGTCCTCGCTCCAGTCCTGGGGCTGGGGCACACAGGACAGGATGTTCACCGGCGTGGTGCGGTGGTTGGCATGGCTGCGCAGGCGCCGGTAGATCTGCCAGCCGCTGATGTCGGGCAGGAGGATGTCGAGGATGACCGCCGCGAAGCGCTCGTGCTGCAGCAGGGCGATGGCCTGCTTGCCGCTGCGGCAGTGGACGCTGGTGAAGCCGTGGGCCTGAGCCGCCTCGGCGATCACCGAGGCGAAGTCGACATCGTCCTCGACGATCAGCACTTCCGGCCCCTGGCCCCCGCGCAACGGCTGCGATGGCTCGTCTTCCTCCCGGGGCTGGTTCGGGGCGACGGCCACGGGCAACCGCACGATGAAGCTGGAGCCCCGCCCCGGCAGGCTTTCAAGGCTGATTTCGCCGTCCAGGGCCTGGACCAGCTGGCGGGTGATGGCCAGGCCCAGGCCGGTGCCGCCGAAGCGCCGGCTGGTGGAGCCGTCGATCTGCTGGAAGGCCTGGAAGATGCGCTCGTGCTGTTCCTCGGGAATGCCGATGCCGGTATCGCGCACCGTGAAGCGCAGCACTTCGCGCTCGTCGATGGCCGCCGCCGGGTCCAGTTCCACGGACAGCTCCACCTCGCCCTGCTCGGTGAACTTGAGGGCGTTGGACAGCAGGTTGCGCAGGATCTGGTGGAGCCGTACCCGGTCGCTGTGGACCACCCTCGGCACGCCCGCCAGGACATGGGTGGACAGCCGCAACCCCTTGATCTCGGCCATGGGCCGCAGGCTGCCGTCCAGTTCCGCCAGCATGTCCTGCACGTTCAGCGGCTCCAGCTTGAGCTGCATGCGTCCGGCTTCCACCTTGGCCAGGTCCAGCACATCGTTGATCAGTTGCAGCAGGTCGCTGCCGGCGCGGTGGATGATGTCGGCGTGGCGGGTCTGCTTCTCGGTGAGGTTGCCGACCATGTTCTGCCGCAGCTGGTCGCTGAGGATCAGGATGCTGTTCAGCGGCGTGCGCAGTTCGTGGGACATGTTGGCGAGGAATTCAGACTTGTAGCGGTTGGCCAGCATCAACTGCTCGGCCTGGTCCCGCAGGCGCTGTTCGGACGCCCGCCGCTCGCTGATGTCGATGATCACCGCCTGCACCAGCAATTCGCGGCCGGTACGGATAGGCGACAGGCCGACCTCCAGGGGAATCATCCGGCCGTCGCGGTGCTGGCCGAAGAGTTCGCGGTTGCTGCCCATTCGCCGTTGCTCGGGCTTGCGCTGGAAGCCCTCGCGCATCGCCACGTGGGCCTCGCGCAGGGCGTCGGGCAGCATCATTTCCACAGGCGCCCCCACCAGTTCCTGGCGGGAGTAGCCGAACAACTGCTCGGTCTGACGGTTGACCATGGCGATGTGGCCGGCGGTGTCCACCAGCACGATGGCGTTGGGCGACGCCTCCACCACCAGGCGGAAACGCTCCTCCGCGCTACGCCGTGCCTGCATGTCCACCAGGTTGATCAGGTAACGTCGCTCGCCGTCGTGGCTGAAGGTACTGAGGCCGTAGGCGACGGCGACGCGCTCGCCCTCCTCCAGCAGCGCCTCCCCTTCGGACAACTCGGCCGGACGCTGCTCCGCCACCCGCGCGCCCAGGTCCGCCAGGCCGGGCAGGAAGCGCCGCAGCCGCTGCCCCTGGAGCGCCTCCGCCGAACACCCGAGCAACTCCCCAGCGCGGGCGTTGGCCATCTCGATCCGCCCTTCGTCGTCACAGGTCAGCGCCGCCAGCGGCTGGTGCTGCAGCAACAGGCGGAAGCGCTCCTCGCGCTCGCCCAGCTCACGGGTGGCGGCCAGGCTGATCTGCAGGCGCCGCTCGCGCTGGTAGAGATAGCCCCCCGCCAGCAGCGAGAGCAGCAGCGCCGCCGCGAGGCCGGTCCAGAGGCTGAAGTCGCCCCGGTCATTGCCCAGCATGCTCTCGTAGTCGGGCGTGCTGCTGATGCCCAGCACCCAGCTACGGCCGAACAGCGTCAGCTCCCGGGTCTGCTGGAAGCGGGGCGTCGTCCCGTCGGGGGTTTCACGCAGCAGGAGCATGCCGGGACTGCCCGAGTCCTGGATGTCGATCCGGAACAGGGCGCTCTGGGGGCCGAGGATGCCGGCCATCAGGTCCTCGGCGCGAAAGGCGCCGTAGACCATGCCGAGCAGGGCCGCGCGGCGCTCCTCGGCGGTGGTGATGGGGGCGTCGGTGCGATAGACCGGCATGTACAGGAGCAAGCCGGCCTGCACGTCCTGGTCGGTTTCCTGCTTGAGCTTCACCGGGCCGCTGAGGCTCGCCTCGCCGCTGTCACGGGCCCGCTCGATCGCCTCCCGGCGGGCCGGCTCGCTGAGCATGTCGAAGCCCAGGGAGCGGCGATTGCGCCAGTCCAGCGGGCTGCTGAACTGGATCACCAGGTAGTCGTCCCGGGGGCCCGGCGGGAAGACCCTGAACTCGCGACGCCCCTGGTCCCAGATTTCGCCGACGAAGCGGTCCAGCTCGTCCTGCCGCACCAGGCGCGCCCAGGCCAGGGCCTGGATGCCGGGGTAGCGATCCTGCAGGTGCAACTGGTCGGTGGCCCGGGACCACTCCTCGAAGGACACGTCGTCGCTGCCCACCATCAGCCCGGACATGCCCCGCAGGACCATTTCATAGGCACGCATGCGCACGGCGACGCGCTGGGCGATCTCGGCGGCCTCCAGGCTGAAGCGCTGCTCGTGGGCGGCCTGGTTGCGGGCCTCCAGCGCGTACCACTGCCAGAGCACCAGGCCGCCGAACACCAGCGTCAGGGCCAGGGTCGCCAGCAGGGGCAGCAGGTATTGTCGGGAAAGGGGGGATTGGCGTACGTCCATGCGGTCTCCTGTCCACTCCATGGCCGCGGCGGCGATTCCCGGGGAACGCCGGTCCGCGGTGCAAAAGGCTCAGCGGAGCCCTGCAACGCAGTCTAGACAGGAATGGTGAAACTGGCGTTGCGCCAGCAATCGATCGACCAGCGGTGGATGCGACGAGGCCCGCAAAAGCGGGCCTCGTCGGACGAAAGGGCGGTATCAGTACTGCTGCGGAGCCTGGGCGCCGGGGATGGGGGTCAGCTTGATTTCCACCCGGCGGTTCTGGGAACGGCCCGCCTCGTTGGCGTTGGTGGCGATCGGCTGGTCCGGGCCCATGCCACGGGAGGTCACGCGAGCGCCATTGACGCCCTGGGCCATCAGGTAGTTGGCCACGCTCTGCGCCCGGAGTTGCGACAGGTTCATGTTGTACTGGTGGCTGCCGGTGCTGTCGGTGTGGCCGACGATCTCGATGTTGTTCTGGTCGTACTGCTTGAACGAAGTCGCCAGGTTGTTCAGCGGGGTGTAGAAGTTGCTGGCGATATCGGCGGAGTTGGTGGCGAAGGTGATGTTGCCGGGCATGATCAGGTTGATGTTGTCGCCCTGGCGCTGCACCTGCACGCCGGTGCCTTCCATGCTGCGACGCAGCTCCGCTTCCTGCTTGTCGACGTAGTAGCCGTAGCCCGCGCTGGCGGCGCCCGCCACGGCGGCACCGATCAGCGCACCCTTGCCACGGTCGTCGTGGTTGATCGCGGCACCGGCCACGGCGCCGGCCAGGGCGCCCAGGGCACCGTACTTGGCGGTCTTGCTCATGCCGTCCTGGCTCGGGGCCTGGCCCTGGTTCTCATAGGGATTCTGGGAGGCACAGCCCGACAGCAGGGCGAAAGCGGTGGCGGCGATGATCAGGCGACGCGGGGTGAACATGGACTTTTACTCCTGGTGAATACGATCAGCCGAGATGGCTGCGCGCCATTAGAGCACGCAGCCCGGCAGAAATTCCCTGGCCTCAGGCACGGACGAAGGGATTTTCCCGCATCTCATCGCCCAGGCGGGTATCCGGACCGTGGCCGGTGATCACCGTGGCCTCCTCGTCCAGGCTGTAGAGGCGTCGCTTGATGGAGCGCTCGATGGTGGCGTAGTCGCCGCCCCAGAGGTCGGTGCGGCCGATGCCCCGACGGAACAGGGTGTCGCCGGCGATCAGCAGCTTGGCCTCGGGGAACCAGAAACTCATGGAGCCCGGCGTATGGCCAGGCGTGTGCAGGGCCACGCCGCAACCGCAGGCCAGCGCCTCGTCGTCGGCCAGCCACTGGTCCGGCGCCGGCACCGGCTTGTAGGGCACGCCGAACATGCGGCACTGCATCTCCAGGTTGTCCCAGAGGAACTGGTCCTCCTTGTGCAGGTGCAGGGTGGCGCCGGTGGCCTTCTTCAGCTCACCGGAGGCGAGGAAATGATCCAGGTGGGCGTGGGTGTGGATGATGCTCACCAGCTTCAGCCCGTGGGCCTCCAGACGCGCAAGGATCTGCTCATGGTTGCCGCCCGGGTCGACGACTATCGCCTTCTTGCTGACCGGGTCGCCGATCAGGGTGCAGTTGCACTGCAAAGGCCCGACGGGGAAGGTTTCGCGGATCAGGGCGGTTGGCTGGGTCATCGGGGCATCTCCGGGGCGGCGCTCTGCGGCGCCTGGCGAATGGGTGTCACGGTCCGGCACGATAATCGCTCGGCAGCCTGCCCGTCCATGTGCGGACGGCCCGGCGGAAGCGCGAGGGAACGCTGCAGCCCCGTTGGCCCGACCTCCGGTGGCCGCGCCCTCCAGGCCCGTGGCGGGCTCAGCGCAGAAGGCCCAGTGACTTGGCCCGGGCGACCGCCTGGGTTCGCCGTTCGACGCCCAGCTTGCCGTTGATGTGGCGGGCGTGGCTCTTCACCGTGTGCAGGGAGATGAACAGGCGCTCGCTGATCTCCTGGTTGGAGCAGCCCTGGGCGATCAGCTGCAGCACCGCCAGCTCGCGGGAACTCAGGGCTTCGATGGCGCCGGCGTCCAGGAGCGGAAGTTCGCCCGCCTCGGGAATCAGCGCCAGCAACTCCCGGACCGACTCCGGCGCACGCGGCGCCAGCTGTTCCCGCAGCCACTGGGGATGCTGCTCCAGCAATTCGCGGTACGGCAGCAGCGCCCCACCGGCGAGGTGATCCAGCGCCTCCGAAAGCAGCGCGCTGGCTTCCCGCTCACGGCCGTTGCGCAGCAGCGCCACCCGCTGCAACCGCGCCATCAGGGCCACGTGCAGCGATCCCTGGGCCTCGGCCTTGTCCATCAGGGCGCGCAGGCGGGCCTCGGCGTCCGCCAGGTTGCCCTGGGCGCGGGCGAGCGTCGCCTGCTGCAGTTCGATGTAAAGCGCCAGTTGCGGGTGGAACTCCGGTGCTGCCGCGGCCTGCTCGCCCGAGTAGGTTTCCGCCAGCCGCGGCAGCCAGGCTTCGGCGAGTTCCAGTTGCCCCTGGGCCAGCCAGAGTTCGCATTTGAACAGGGTGATCATCGCCAGGTAGTAGATGGGCGGCACGTCCCAGATATGCATCAGTCGCTCGGCCTCGGCCAACTGCGCGAAGGCGGCGGCGAAACGCCCCTCGCGCCCTTCCAGCCCGGCCAGCACGCAGTGGCCGATGAGCAGGCTGATGTCCCGGCAGGCGCGGGCCTCGGCGATGCCGGACTGGAGACTCACCCGCGCTTCCTGCGGTTGCATCCGCAGACTCTGCAGGTAGCCCTGGTAGAGCATCAGGCGAGCCCGGGCGACGCAGGCGCGAGGCGTGGCGGCGGTCTTCAGGCGGTCCAGGCCCAGCTGAACCTCGGCCTGGGCACGCAGCACCTCGCCGCGCATCTGCAGCACCCGCGCGCGGTCGTAGTGGACCAGGGACTCGAACAGCGGGTTGGCGCCACGCCGAGCCATCTCCAGGGCTTCGCGGTTGAAGCTTCGGGCCCGCCAGAGGTCGCCACGCACCACCGCCAGATTGCCCAGCAGCGAAAGACAGAGGTGACGTTGGCCATAGTTCTCCGCCGCCAGGTCTTCCAGGGCCTCGGTGCAGCAGCGCTCGGCACGCTCGATATCCCCACGCCCCCGGGCGATCAGGCCGCTGATGGCCTGCCACTGGGCCAGCAGGCTGCGCTGGCGGGCGACGTCCGGCGCGGGCAGGAAGCGCGCCAGGTTGCCGGCCAGCTCCTCCGCCGCATCCAGTTGGCAGGCCAGCGCCAGGGCCAGGCTGTAGAGCACGATGAGACGGGGCGTGCTGGACAGCAGGCTGTCCGGCAGGTCCATTTTCCAGCGCAGCAGCATGGCGACGTTCTGATTGGCCAGCAGTTGCTCTTCGGACAGGTTCTGCACCAGGGAGGCGGCCACGTCCGGCTGCCCCGCACGTAGCGCCTGCTCCACGGCCTCGTCCAGCAACCCTTCGGCGCTGAACCAGCGGCAGGCCCGGAGGTGCAGCGCCGATGGCGCGAGTGGCCCCGTGCCTCGGGCCCTGAGCAGGTCGGAAAACAGGTGGTGATAACGGAACCAGCGACCCTCTTCGTCCAACGGCACCAGGAACACCTGGTTGGCCTGCAACTGGCGGAGGATGGCGGCGCTGTCATGGCTTTCGCGCACGGCATCGCAGAGCTCGGCGCAGAAGCGTTCGAAGCGGGCGGTCTCGAACAGGAAGGCCTGGACCTCGGGCGGCTGCCGCTCGATCACTTCCTCCAGCAGGTATTCACGGATCAGGCTTTCATCGCCTCGGGCCGGTTCCCCGGTGCCCTGCCCCGCCAGCAGCCAGAGGCGCAGGCCGGCGACCCAGCCTTCGCTGCGCTGCAGCAGGCCTTCCAGGTCTTCGCCCTCGACCCGGGCGCCCTGACGCTGCAGCAGGGCCAGGCTTTCGGACTCGGTCAAGCGCAGGTCCTGCTCGTTCAGTTCCAGCAGGTGCCGGGACAGACGCAGCCGCGCCAGGTGCCAGTCCGGGCGCTGGCGACTGGTCACCAGCAGGACCCAGCCATCAGGCAGGTGGTTGAGGAGAAACTGCAGACAGCGGTCGAGCACCGCGTTCTGCGCCAGGTGGTAGTCGTCCAGCACCAGCAACAGCGGCTGGCCGCCATCCGGTCGACCGGCCACCTCGTCCAGCAGGCCGTCCAGCCACTGTTCGAAGGCGAAGGGCTGGTGACGCTGGCGCATCTTCAGGTGGCCCATGGCTTCGTCGCCGAGGCCGGGGTGGAACTGGCGCAGGCCATCGAGCAGACGTTCGAGGAAGCGGCCCGGGTCGCTGTCCCGCACGCCCAGGCCGAGCCAGAGGCTCTGCCAGCCGGGGGGCAGGCTTTCGCAGAACTCGATGGCCAGCGAGCTTTTACCGAAGCCGGCCGGGGCACTGAGCATCATCAGGCGCCCATCGAGCCCGGCGGCGAGACGCTCGCACAGGCGCGGGCGCGGCACATGTCCGGCCGGCAACGGCGGGCGGAAGAAACGCGCGTCCGGGACGGACGGGGCTATCGGTGGCAGAGGTCGCGAACTGGTCAGGACGGTCATTACCCAGCTTCTAGGAATGGGGTGCTTGCAGGGGCGCGAACCTGGACGAGCCTAGCGGTTCGCCCGACTCAATAGAAGCCCTGTTCTGAAGTACAGGCAAGAAAAAGCCGGCCCGCAGGCCGGCTTCACACTCAAGGTGTTGCAGAACGTTAGCGAACGCCCGCCTGACGCAGAGCCGCCGGGGTGTAGTCGCTTTCCGACGCGGTGTAGCTGAAGTCGTAGGATTGTTTCTCCTCGTTCTTCATGCCCAGGGCCAGGTAACGGCCGGAGAGCAGGTCGTACAGGCTTTCCAGGGTGTACCAGGGCACCTGCTTGTCGTAGTAGTACTGGGCATGGGCCTCAGCCACGCGCCACAGGGTACCGCGACCGTCGTAGTGGTCGATGGCGGCGGCCTGCCAGGTGTCCTCGTCGATGTAGAAGTCACGCTTGGCATAGATGTGGCGCTCGCCCGCCTTCAGGGTGGCCACCACGTGCCACACGCGGTGCAGCTCGTAGCGCGCCAGGTCCTGGTTGATGTGGCCGGCCTTGATGATGTCGCTGTACTTCAGCTTCGGATCATCCAGCTTGTAGCTGTTGTAGGGGATGTAGATCTCCTTCTTGCCTTCCAGCTTCCAGTCGTAGCGGTCCGGTGCGCCGTTGTACATGTCGAAGTTGTCGGAGGTGCGCAGGCCGTCGGCGGCGGTACCCGGACCGTCGTAGGACACCTGCGGGGCGCGGCGCACGCGGCGCTGGCCGGCATTGTAGAGCCAGGCCAGGCGCGGCTCCTTCACCTGGTTGAGGGTCTCGTGCACCAGCAGCACGTTACCGGCCAGGCGGGACGGAGCGGTCACGCGCTGCTTGAAGTAGAACAGCACGTTGCTCGACTTGCTCGCGTCGAAGTCCTTCAACTGGTCGCGGAAGGTGAACTCGTCCTGGAAGTACACCAGGCTGTAGGAGCCGTTCGGCTGCGGGGTCGCCTGGGTCACCAGGCGGCGCACGCTGCCGCCGCGATAGCGGGTGATGTGGTTCCAGATGGCTTCCAGGCCGTTCTGGGGAATCGGGAAGGGGTTGGCGGTGCGGAAGTTCTCCAGACCGTTGCCGCCTTCCACCAGCTTGGTGTTGGTGGCGTTGTACTGGGTCGCCTCGAGCACCTTGGCCGGCACGGTGGCGGAGCGGTGGGTCTTGTACACCGGCATCTTGTAGGTGTCCGGGTAGCGCTTGAACATCGCCAGCTGGCCGGGGGTCAGCTTGTCCTTGTACTGGTCGACGTTCTGCGCGGTGATGGTGAACAGCGGCTGTTCGCTGACGAAGGGGTCCGACAGGAAGCCCTTGGCATCGGCGGTGCCGGCGTTCTGCGGCAGGCCGCCGGTCCACTCGGGAATGGAGCCGTCGGCGTTACCGGCCTTCTCGGCGCCCAGCGGGGTCAGGGTGGAGCCCAGCTTGGCCGCTTCATCGGGCGACACGGCCGCCATCACACTGGAGGCGAGCAGGGACAGGGCCAGCGCGCCGGTTTGCAACAGACTCTTTGTTGTTTTCATTTTCATGGTCGTCCTCGAAATTTCCGTCCGCTTAGAAGTTGACGCCGAAGCTGAGCGCGAGGAAATCGCGATCGATCAGGGTGTTGTACTTGCCACCGAAGAAATCGGTGTAGGACAGGCTGGCGGTGTAGGTGTTCTGGTACTCGGCATCCAGGCCCAGGCTGACGGCCTTGGCGTCTTCGGTGAACAGGCCGTTCGGGCCGTAACCGTCGACGTCATGGGACCAGGCCACGCTGGGTTTCAGGTTGATACCGGCGAACACGTCGTTGTAGTCCCAGACGGCGCGGGCGCGGTAGCCCCAGGCGGTGCTGGTGACGAAGCCGTCGTCTTCGCAGTACTTGCTGACGTTCTCGGCATTGGGGTTGCCGAGGGTGCCGGCGTTGAGGGTGAAGCAGGTGTTGTTCGGCAGCGGGCCGGGGCCGAATACCGGATCGCGGCCATAGCGGGCCTCGCTGGTGCTTTCCAGGCCGCCGGTGTGGACCACACCGATCTCACCCACCAGGGTCAGGCGGCTGGCGCCCATGACCTGGTCGAAGAAGTGGGTGAAGGTGGTCTGGAACTGGGTGATCTCCTTGCGGCGGTAACCATGCAGGTCGGTTCCCGGAGATCCCTGCAGGACCGAGACGTTCGGGTTGAGCGGCGTCAGGCCGGCGAACAGGATGTCGGTGGTGTTCAGCTGGACGGGCGCGTTGGGGCGATAGCTGACTTCACCGCTCCAGGCCGTCCCCGTGGGCAGGGTGGTGGAGAAGCTCAGGCCGTAGAGACGGATGTCCTCCGGGTACTCCATGAAGTACTGGGAGTTGCCCGCAATGACCAGAGGCGCCAGGGCCGGGGTCAGCTGCCCTGCCAGGGCGGCCGCCTGCGCCGGCGGAACGCCCGCGTTGATCAGGGCCTGGGCCAGCTGGGGACCGAAGCCATTGGGGTTCAGCGGGCTGAACTGGCCAAAGGTGTCTGCCCCGGCAGCCGAACCGCTGAAGATCGGCGTGCGGCTGTGGTAGTTCATGAAGTAGGCACCGAACTCGGTGTCCAGCTCCTCGGCGAAGTAGCGCAGCGCCAGGCCGAACTGGCCGTCATCGTCCGCGTCGCGGTCGGCGCCACGGCGAACGATCACGCCCTCATCCGGGTTGCCCCAGTTCACGCCGTTGGCGCCCAGTACGCCCTGGACCACCGGAGAGATCGGCCCCAGGGTATTGGCCAGCGCAGACTGGGTGCGCAGCACCGCCAGGTTGTTATCGCAGCCGTCGGCCACCACGTCCGGCTGGGCGAAGAAGGTGCCGCAGTTGTCGACGACGGTCTGGTCCCACTCCAGCTGGTAGAAGGCCTCGGCGGACAGGTTGTCGGTCAGGCTCTGGGACACATAGAACATGTTCACCGGGATCAGGCCTTCCTTGATCTCGGCGCCTGGACGGCGGAAGGCGGACACGTCGATGGGGTTGATGCTGTTGATGGAGTTGCCGATGAAGGTGCTTTCACCCCAGCTCACCACCTGCTTGCCCAGGCGCACGGAGCCCGGCAGATCGGCGATGGCGTAGTTGTGGTAGATGAAGGCGTCGAGCAGTTCGGCGCCGGAGGACTGGGCGCCCTGCTTGCGGCCGCTGTCGTCGATGTCCTTGAACAGGCGGCTCTCGTCCTTCAGCTCGAAGTCGTACCAGTACTTGCCCCGCATGAAGACGCCGGTGTCGCCGTACTTCAGCTCGAGGTCGTGGATGCCCTTGAAGATCTTCGAGAAGGTCTCGCCTTTCTTGAAATTCAGGTGGGAGTCGTCGGAGGTCTGGGACAGGCCATCCCCACCGTTGTTCACACCGATCAGGTCCTTGTCGGCGCCCCGCATGGACCAGCTGGCCCCCACGGACAGCGAGGAGTCGAACTGGCCTTCGATCTCACCGATGTTGAAGGTTACGCCGAATGCCGGAGCGGCAAGTGTGGAAGCGAGGCTGACGGCCAGTGGCAGCTTTGCCAGGCGCCAGAATGGGGTGGTTGTTGTCATCGACGCTACTCCATGTGTTTTTTGTTATTGATGGTGACGGACTATAGCCAGCAGGTATTAGCGCTTGATCCCCCGAAAGTGTGATTTGGAACCCCCAGGCACTCTGGCTCGCCCCTTCCGGCGGATTAGTCCGATCCTTCGGTAGGAAAGATAGCCAGTATTTTTCAGAAAGCAGGCAATTTGTGAGCCAAGCGCTTGCTTGGTAGATGGGCCGCGCCCCCCGAAGGCGCGACCCCTGCCACTCAGAGTGCGGAAAGGAAGGTGCTGCCGCTGGCCTGCCACTGGGCGATGTCGACGCGGATGCGTTTCTTGTCGAGCTTGCCGACGCTGGTCTTGGGAATTTCAGTAACAAGCGCGATCTGGTTGGGAATAGCCCACTTATTGATGTGACCTTGCTCGACAAATGGCTTGAGGTGTTCCTTCAGACCCTTGGCATCCAGGTCCTGCCCTTCGCGGGTGACGATCAGCGCGAAGGGGCGCTCTCCCCACTGCGGGTCGGGAATTCCCACCACCGCCACTTCCTTCACCGCCGCGTGTCGGCTGATGAGGTCTTCCAGCTCCAGGGAGGAGATCCATTCGCCGCCGGTCTTGATCACATCCTTGATGCGGTCGCGGATGTCGATGTAGCCCATGCCGTCCAGGGTGGCCACGTCGCCGGTATGCAGCCAGCCGTGTTCCCAGAGTTCCTCGCTCTTCTGCGGCTCGTTGAAATAGCCGTAGGTCAGCCAGGGCGCACGCAGCACCAGTTCCCCCTGGGACTCGCCGTCCACCGGCTGGAACTTGCCCTCGGCGTCCATGATGGCGGCCTCCACCAGGGGCACCGGCACGCCGGCCTTGATGCGGTAGGTGATGCGCTCATCCTCGCCGCCGGCGCGCAGCTCCTCGTTCAGGTGCGCCACGGAGATCAGCGGGCAGGTCTCGGACATGCCGTAGGCGGCGGTGAGCTGGATACCCCGGGCCTTGGCGGCCTCGTACAGGGCGCGGTTCAGGGCGCTGCCGCCGATGATCACCTTGAGGCCGCCGAAGTCGTGGCCCTGGGCACTGGGGGTGTTGAGCATCATCTGCAGGATGGTGGGCACGCAGTGGGAGAAGGTGACCTTCTCCTCGCGGATCAACCGGCAGAGCATCTCGGGTTCGTAGCGCCCCGGGTAGACCTGCTTCACGCCGAGCATGGTGGCGACGTAGGGCACGCCCCAGGCATGGACATGGAACATGGGGGTGATGGGCATGTAGACGTCGTCGGTGCCCATCAGCCGGATGCTGTCCAGGGCGCCGATGGTGGAGGCCATGGAGAGGGTGTGCAGCACGAGCTGGCGATGGGTGAAGTAGACGCCCTTCGGGTTGCCGGTGGTGCCGGTGGTGTAGAAGGTGGTGGCCACCGAGTTCTCATCGAAGTCCGGGAACTCGTAGGCCGGGCTGGCTGCCGCCAGCAGGCTCTCGTACTCACCCACCAGGTTCGGCAGGTCGGCGGCGTGGTCGTCGCCGTCGGTGAGCAGCAGGGTCTTCTCCACCGTGGTCAGTTGGGCCTCGATGGCCTTGTAGATGGGTACGAATTCGCTGTTGACCAGCACGAAGCGATCTTCGGCATGGTTCATGGTGTAGAGGATCTGGTCCGGCGAAAGGCGGATGTTGATGGTGTGCAGCACGGCGCCGATCATCGGGATGGCGAACATGCACTCCAGGTAACGATGGCTGTCCCAGTCCATCACCGCCACGGTGTCACCGGCCTTCACCCCGGCCGCGCTGAGCACGTTGGCCAGGCGCGCCACGCGCTCGTTGAAGGTGGCGTAGCTGTAGCGGATGCGGTCGCGATAGACAATTTCGCGGGTCTTCTCGTAGCGGCTGCCGGACATCAGCAGGCGCTTGATCAGCAGCGGATAGACGTAGGCGTTTTCAGCGGGCTTGATGATGCGGGTCTGGAGCATGGGAGCACACCTGGCGAGGTAGGAGGACTTTGTTGTTGATCCCGACTTTAGGTCCGTTCGTCCAGGCGCAAATCAGTCAAAAGAGTGATTTGATCAGTGACTGACTTGGTCATTCCGGTCACGAATTTGAATCGCCGGGGCTCCCGGACCGTGCGCCCGGGAGCCCCTCTTCATTTCAGGCGGGCACCGCCTTGGGTGCGTGGGCCGGCGTCCTGGGGAAAGCCAGGGCCGCCGCGAAGGTCAACGCGCCGAACACCGCCAGCACCAGGTACAGCCCCACCAGCCCGTGGCGCGGCTCGATGAAGGCGATCATCGGGATGGCCGCCGCGCTGGCGCCGAAGGACAGGAAATAGCGCAGCGCGAAAACCCGCGCCTGCCACTGCGGCGCGACGAAGCTGGCCACCATGGTGTCGTTCACCGTCACCTGGCCGAACACCACGAACATGAAGGCGGCGCCCAGGGCGATCACCGCCCAGCCGTCGGCGTAGGCCATGGCCACCAGCAACGGTCCCTGGCAAAGGGTCATCGCCACGAAGGGCAGCTTCAGGCTGAAGCGATCCAGCACGCGCCCCATGAGCAGTTGCGCCACGGCGCCGAAGGCGTAGGCGATGCTGACGACGATGCCGAGGCTTTCCGGCGAGGCGAAGAGGTCCACCAGGCGCTCCTGGAACAGCTTCGGGTAGGTCATGGTCGAGGCGTTGAAGATCACCCCGCCGGTGGCGGTCACCAGCGCCAGCACGCCGAACACCAGGCGCATCGACACCTGCCCCGCCCCTGTGCCGCGACGAGCCCCGGCCGCCGCGACGGGCGAGGCTTCATCCCGCACGCAGAAGGCGAACCAGATGCCGATGGCCACCGACAGCGCCCCCGGCAGGATGAAGGCCGCGCGCCAGCCGAAGTGGGCGGTGAGAAAGCCCGTGACCAGCGCCGAGAACGCCACCCCCAGGTTGCCCCACATGCCATTGATGCCGATTTCGCGCCCACGATTCTCCGCATGGGCCACCAGCATCGCCGTCCCCACCGGATGGTAGATGGCGGCAAACACGCCCATCAGCGTCAGCCCCAGTACCAGCATCGGCGTGCCGCTGCTCAGTCCGGTGAAGATGGCCGAGACGCCGATGCCGAGGAAGAACGCCAGCATCATGTGCCGGCGGCTCCACCTGTCCCCCAGCCAGCCGGCCGGTAGCGAGCAGGCACCGAAGGCGATGAAGCCCCCCAGGGACAACCCGATCAGCTCGGCGTAGGACAGGTCGAAGGTGGCCGTCATGCCCAGCACGGCGGCAGGGAAGATGAGCATGAACAGGTGGTCGATGATGTGGGCGGCGTTGATGAAACGGATGACGGTACGCGGTCGGTTCATGGCAGTTTCGCGGCTGTTGGGTTGTTATGGCCCCCATGCTAGGTTGGCCATCAGGCACCTTTCAGACAAACAACTCATCGAATCGGCCATGTTGATAGCCCCCCTGCCCAGCGGACGCATCGGCGCCGTCGCCCTGGACTACCAGGACGGCGACCACGTCACCCCGCATGTACACCGCGAAGCGCAGTTCCTGTACGCCGCCCAGGGCCTCATGCGGCTGGTCACCGAGGCGGGCGCCTGGGTCATCCCGCCGAGCCGCGCGGTGTGGATTCCGCCGGGCATCGTGCACCAGATCTTCATGTCCGGCGCCGTTGCGATGCGTACGCTGTTCATCGCCCCCGACGCCGCCCCGCCGACCCTGGACGCCTGTTGCGTGCTGGCGGTGCCGCCGCTGCTGCGGGAGCTGATCCTGCGGCTGGTGGCGCTGGAGCGGCAGGGTACCGACGACGAGCACCGGCGCCTGGTGCAACGCCTGATCCTCCACGAGATCGCCGCCCTGGAGCGCATGCCCCTGCACCTGCCGATGCCCCGCGACCGCCGCCTGCAGGCCATCTGCCTGGCCCTGCTGGAAGCACCGGACAGCACTCGCACCCTCGACGACTGGAGCCTGCAGGTAGGCGCCAGTACCCGCACCCTGACCCGGCTGTTCGCCCAGGAGCTGGGCATGACCTTCAACGACTGGCGCCAGCAGCTGCGCCTCACCGAAGCCCTGCCCCGCCTGCTGGCCGGGCACAGCGTGCAGCAGATCGCGCACGACCTGGGCTACGGCAGCGGCCGCGCCTTCAGCGCCATGTTCCGCCGCCTGCTGGGGGAAAACCCGAGGGAATACGTGGCCAGCCTGGGGTTGCTGGCGACGCTGGAGAAAACCTGAGACGCAGCTGCGCGCCACGCAGGAGGGTCATCGCGAGGCGATGCCCCTCGCAACCCGAGATGCCCCGATGACGCGATGGGGTTCCTGGCCTCACCCCATCCTGCGTAGGGCGCTCACTTCAGCTCGCTGAACGCCAGCTTGATCCCCAGCCCCACCAGCACCGCGCCCATGAGGCGATCGAACCAGTGGCCCATGCGGGCGAAGCCGGCTCGCACCCGGCGCTGGCTGAACAGCAGGGCCACCAGGCTGAACCAGAGGGCGGTGGCGAAGGCCAGGTACACGCCGTAGCCGGCCTGGACCGCCAGCGGGGTGTGGGGGTCGATCACCACGGTGAACAGCGAGAGGAAGAACAGCGTCGCCTTTGGGTTCAGGCCATTGGTGACGAAGCCGGTGACGAAGGCGCCGCGCGAGCTGCGATCGCCGGCCATCAGGGCGGCCTCGGCGGCCACCGGGTCGGCCGGACGGGCTCGCAGGGCCTTGACGCCGATGTACAGCAGGTAGGCGGCCGCCGCCCACTTCAACGCGTTGAACAGCATGATCGACTGGGACACGATCAGGCCGATCCCCAGCAGCGAATAGGCCACATGCACGAAAATGCCGGTGCCCACTCCCAGCGCCGTCCAGGTCCCGGCGCGGCGGCCGTGGGCCACGCTTTCACGCACCACGATGGCGAAGTCCGGACCGGGACTCGCCACGGCCAGCAGGTGGATGAGGGCGACGGTGAGGAATTCCGTCCAGTACATGGGGCCTCCGGTGAAAGGGTTGAGCTCTGATAGGCTGGCCACCTTACGCCTACCGATGCCTCAGAGAAAAGGTACAGACAAGCATGAACAATCTCCGTGCGGTGTTCCTCGACCACGCGTCCCTCGACCTCGGCGACCTTGACCTGGCCCCCCTGCGCCAGGTCTTCGGCGAACTCGAACTGCATGGCCAGAGCGCGCCGGAACAGGTGGCCGAGCGCCTCGCCGGCGCCCAGGTGGCCATCAGCAACAAAGTGCCGCTGTCCGCCGCCACCCTCGCCGCCTGCCCGGACCTGCGGCTGATCCTGGTGTCCGCCACCGGCACCAACAACGTCGACCTGGCCGCCGCCCGTGAGCGCGGCATCACCGTCTGCAACTGCCAGGCCTACGGCACGCCCTCGGTGGCCCAGCACACCCTGTTGCTGCTGCTGGCGCTGGCCACCCGTCTCCCGGACTACCAGGCCGCGGTGCGCGCCGGACGCTGGCAACAGGCGAGCCAGTTCTGCCTGCTGGACTTTCCCATCATGGAGCTGGAGGGCAAGACCCTCGGTCTGCTGGGCCATGGCGAACTGGGTGGCGCGGTCGCGCGCCTGGCGGAGGCCTTCGGCATGCACGTGGTGCTGGGCCAGATCCCCGGACGCCCGGCGCGCGAGGACCGCACGCCGCTGGCCGAACTGCTGCCTCAGGTGGACGCGCTGACGCTGCACTGCCCGCTGAACGACGCCACCCGCGACATGATCGGCGCCGCCGAACTGGCCCTGATGAAGCCGGGCGCGCTGCTGGTGAACACCGCACGCGGCGGGCTGGTGAACGAAGAGGCCCTGGCCGCCGCCCTGCGCAGTGGCCACCTGGGCGGCGCCGCCACCGACGTGCTGACCCAGGAGCCGCCGCGGGACGGCAATCCGCTGCTGGCCGCCGACATTCCGCGCCTGATCGTCACCCCCCACAACGCTTGGGGAAGCAGGGAAGCGCGCCAGAGAATCGTCCATCAACTGGCCGAGAATGCCTCCAACTGGATGAAGGGATCACCCGTCAGAGTTGTAGGATAAATCCCTCCAGACCCTGATAAAATTCGCTGCTTTTATCAGGATCTTCTTAGATGGACCCTCGCAGCGAAGTCCTGCTCCGCCAGGCCGACCTGTTCCAACGCCCAGTCCTGCTGGCCGGGCTTCCGGCAGACGACCTGCTCGGCGCCTTGCCACAGGCCAGCGGCTGGACCTGGCACGCGGGCGACCAGGCGGCTGCCGACAGCCGCTTTCCCGGCCGCAGTCATTTCGGCACCACGCCTCCGGCGACGCCCTTCGGGGCGGCCGTGTTGTTCCTGCCCAAGTCCCGCGAGCTGGCCGACTATCTGCTGGCGGCACTGGCCGCGCGCCTGCCTGGCGGCGACCTCTTCGTGGTGGGCGAGAAACGTGGCGGCATCGAGCGGGCCGCCAAGCAGCTCGCCCCCTACGGCAAGCCGCGCAAGCTGGATAACGCCCGCCACTGCCAGCTCTGGCAGGTCACCGTGGAGCAGGCGCCAGCGGAACCCGACCTGTTGCGACTGGCCCAGCGCTATCGCCTGGAGCTGGCCGATGGCCCGCTGGACGTGGTGAGCCTGCCGGGTGTTTTCAGCCATGGTCGGCTGGACCGGGGCACCGCCCTGCTCCTGCAACACCTGGAGGACCTGCCCCGGGGCCACATCCTGGACTTCGGCTGCGGTGCCGGGGTGCTGGGCGCGGTCCTCAAGCGTCGCTATCCAGACAGCCGCCTGACCCTGCTGGATGTGGATGCCTTCGCCGCCGCCAGCAGCCGCCTGACCTTGGAAGCCAATGGCCTGGAGGCGGAGGTCATCACCGCCACCGGCATCCGGGGAGCACCCGGAGAGCTGGCCGCCATCGTCAGCAACCCGCCCTTCCACCAGGGCGTGCACACCCACTACGGCGCCACCGAGGAGCTGCTCCGCCAGGCCCGCGAGCACCTGTCGCCCGGCGGCGAGATGCGCCTGGTCGCCAACAGTTTCCTCAGGTATCCGCCGCTGATCGAGTACCATCTCGGCCCCTGCCAGACCCTCGCCGAGGGTGACGGCTTCCGCATCTACCGCGCCCGCCGCAGCTGAATCGCCGGGCGTCGCCCATCCAACCCTGCTCGAGCGGCCGCCAATGGCCGCCCCTCCTCCGGCTTCGGCCTGGAGACCTGGAGTGTTTTCGTGACCGATTTGAACACCGCCCCCGTGCCTACCACCAAAGGGGGGCTGCACCGGGACCTCAAGCCCCGCCACCTGAACATGATCGCCATCGGCGGTTCCATCGGCACCGGCCTGTTCGTCGCCTCCGGCGCCACCGTGGCCACGGCCGGCCCGGGCGGCGCGCTGCTGGCCTATGCGCTGATCGGGGTGATGGTCTACTTCCTCATGACCAGCCTTGGCGAGATGGCGGCGCACATGCCGGTTTCCGGCTCGTTCAGCACCTATGGCAGTCGTTTCGTCGACGATGGCTTCGGCTTCGCCCTGGGCTGGAACTACTGGTACAACTGGGCGGTGACCATCGCCGCCGAACTGGTGGCGGCCCAGCTGATCATGAGCTTCTGGCTGCCGGACGTGCCCGGACTCTACTGGAGCGCGCTGTTCCTCGGACTGATGTTCCTGCTCAACCTGGTGTCGGTGAAGGGCTTCGGCGAGAGCGAGTTCTGGTTCGCCCTGATCAAGGTGGTGACGGTGGTGGTCTTCATCGGCATCGGCCTGGCCACCATCTTCGGCATCATGGGCGGCATCGAATCCCCCGGTTTCAGCAACTTCACCCAGGGCGAGGCGCCCTTCGTCGGCGGCCTGCAGGCCATGGTGGGGGTGGCGATGATCGCCGGCTTCTCCTTCCAGGGTACCGAGCTGATCGGGATCGCCGCCGGTGAATCGGAAAATCCGAGGAAGAACATCCCCATCGCCATCCGCCAGGTGTTCTGGCGGATCCTGATGTTCTACGTCCTGGCCATCTTCGTGATCGGCATGCTGATTCCCTACAACGAACCGAGCCTCCTGAAGAACGACGCCAGCGACATCAGCCTGTCGCCCTTCACGCTGCTCTTCGAGCGCGCGGGCTTCGCCGCGGCGGCCAGCGTGATGAATGCAGTGATCCTCACCGCCATCCTCTCCGCCGGCAACTCCGGCATGTACGCCTCCACCCGGATGCTCTACAACCTCGCCCTGCAGGGCAAGGCGCCGAAGCTGTTCGCCCGGCTGTCCGCCAGCGGCGTACCACGCAACGCCCTCTACGCCACCACCCTGGTGGGTGCGCTGTGCTTCTTCACCTCCATCGTCGGCGACAGCACCCTCTACACCTGGCTGCTGAACACCTCCGGCATGTGCGGCTTCATCGCCTGGCTGGGCATCGCCATTTCCCACTACCGCTTCCGCAAGGGCTACCTGGCCCAGGGCGGCCGGCTGCAGGACCTGCCCTACCGCGCCAAGCTCTTCCCCCTGGGCCCGCTCTTCGCCTTCGGCCTGTGCCTGACCATCACCCTCGGGCAGAACTACCAGGCCTTCTTCGGCGACCGCATCGACTGGGCCGGCCTGGCCGCGACCTACATCAGCCTGCCGCTGTTCCTGGCCATCTGGCTGGGCTACAAGCTGAAGAAGGGCAGCCGCCTGGTGCGCTATTCGGAAATGGACATTCGCGCCTGCGAAGATTGATGGGAGAAATTTCGCACTTGCCGGAGCGATCCGGCTTGTGCAAAATCCGCCCCGTCCTAGGGGAGTAGTCTCCCGCGAGCCACCCGCTCGCCCGGCGTGCGTCAACACACTTGGTCCGCAGACCATGGCGCATGCGACCGACCCTTCAAGGGTTCCGTAGGAAAAGTCGCCCAGGCAGCTTTTTACACGGAACGCGGTTTGACAAGACCTATGACACACACAACCTGACCCGGGGCGGGCGGATTGCGTGTGTCATGGTGATTAGTCGACCCGCCCCCCGTAGGAACCCCGATGCTGGAATCCCTGTTCGTCCCCACCCTGATCGTCGCCCTCGCCGAAATCGGCGACAAGACGCAGCTGCTCGCCCTCCTGCTCGCCGCGCGCTTCCGCAAACCCTGGCCGATCATCTGGGGCATTGTCGTCGCCACCCTGGCCAATCATTTCGCCGCCGGTGCCGTGGGCGCCTGGGTCGCCAGCTTCTTCTCCGCCGCGACCCTCAGCTGGGTCCTCGCCGCGTCCTTCGCCGCCGTTGCCGCCTGGACCCTGGTGCCGGACAAGCTGGATGACGACGAAGCGTCCGGACTGAAGAAATACGGCCCCTTCGTCACCACCCTGATCGCCTTCTTCCTCGCCGAGATGGGCGACAAGACCCAGGTCGCCACGGTAATGCTGGCCGCCCAGTACCCGCACTTCGTGCTGGTGGTCGCCGGTACCACCCTCGGCATGCTGATCGCCAACGTGCCCGTGGTGCTGGCGGGCAACTTCGCCGCCGACCGCCTGCCCCTGGCGCTGATCCGTCGCCTGGCCGCCGCCGCCTTCGCCGCCCTGGCCGCCTATGCCGTGTACGAAGCCCTGAAACTCAGCGGCGTGCTCTGACCGACGACCTCGGCGCCGGGCGGCGGCCCGGCGCCGGGGCACGACGGAGTGTGAGGCGCCCCGCAGATTGGCGGCGACTCCCCGGCAGGCGGCGCTTCGGCCAATGGCGGGCGCATCGGGGCTGATACAGTGGCCGACGCCAACAACCCACGCTCGGGGAACGCATCGTGTCACTGGACGATATGAAGCGGCTGGTTCGCCAGCACATCGATCTCTCATGGAACAAGGGCTGCCTGGCCCTGGCCGAACAACTGCAGAGCAAGGACTTCCTCTACAAGAGTTCCTTCATCAGCCGCCCCTTCAATGGCGCCGCCTACAGCCAGATGGTGCAGAACATCCGCGACGCCATGCCCGACCTGGAGGTGGTGGTGGAGGAATGCCTCGCCGAAGGCCACAAGGTGGTCACCTGGTGCACCCTGATCGGCAGCATTCAGAAGCCCGCCCTGGGCTATCCACCCAGCGACAAGGTCCTGAGCATTTCCGCGATGGCGTTCTGGACCCTCAACAGCCTGGGCGAGGTGCAGGAGATCTGCACCATGTTCGACATGGAGAGCTTCCGCGCCCAACTGGGCCTCGACACCCAGCCGCTGTCGGCGAAGGCACTGCCCTGATCAGAGGTAACCGTTGTCGCGAAACCAGGCGATGGTGCGCTCCAGGGTGGTTTCCAGGGGCGTGTCGGCGATGAAGCCCAGCTCCTCCCGGGCCTTGCGGCCATCGAGGAACTGGCCGCCCGCCATGACCGCGAGGGTGGCGTCGTTCAGCTTCGGGACCTCACCGGACAGGCGATAGCGCAAGCGCCCGAGGGCCGCCATGCCCCGGGCCATGGCCAGGGGCATGGGCTCCGGCGGCTTGACGCCGAGCAGCTGGGCGATCCGCCGGGTCAGCTCGGCCATCTCGATGTTATGGCCGGCCAGCAGGTAGCGCTCTCCCACCCGCCCCTTTTCCAGGGCCAGCAACAGGCCGCGTCCGGCATCGGCTGCGTCGATGACATTGCGCCGACCAGGCACGAAGCGGGTCATCCAGCCATTGGCGATGGCGGTGATCAGGCGCCCACTGCTGGGTCCGGTATCGAACTCGCCCAGGCACATCCCGGGAATCCCGATCACCACCGGCAAGCCGTTGCGGGCCTGTTCCCGCGCCTGCTCGTCCAAGGCCCACTTGCTGAGCAGGTAGGGGTTCTTCCACAGGGGCATTTCTTCGTAGAACAAACCCTCGTGGCCCGGCAGGCCCTCGGGATGACGCGGCAGGGCGATGGCCGCACCGGTGTAGAGGATGCGCGGAACCCGCGCGGCGAGGCAGGCGGCATAGAAATGGTTGGTCTGGTCCAGCGCGGCGGCCACTTCTTCCTGCCAGCGGCGGGGACGGTTCGGGTAGCCCGCCGCACAGAAGATCACACCGTCCAGGTCGGCGAGGGCGCGAACGAGCGACCCGTGGTCCAGCAGTTCGGCGGGGCGAAACTCGGCGTCCAGGTAGCCCAGCCGCTCGATCCTCGAGGATGGCCGATGGATCACCACCAGGCGATGCCCTGCGGCTTTCACCGCCCGGGCCGCGTGGTGGCCCAGCAGGCCGGTTGCTCCTAGTACGGCGATCTTCACGGGGCCTCCTCATCCGCTGGAGATGCGCCACTCCTCGTAGCGAAGTGGCGCGAGCAGTCTAGATCGCGGCTTGCCGGGTTACCAGGCATGCCAGGACGATCGAAGCGAAAGGACGGCGCCCGATGCGTCCCGGCGGGACGCTCATCGGGCGCTCGGGGGTCAGCGCTGGCCCTTGGCCTGCTCGTAGAACGGCATGACCTTGGGGATGGCCGCTTCCAGGGCGGCAATGCGGGACGTCGACGACGGGTGGGTACTCATGAATTCCGGCGGCGCTCCGCCCCCGGCCTGTTCCATCTTCTTCCACAGGCTGATGGCAGCGTTGGGGTTGTAGCCCGCACGCGCGGAGAGTTCCAGACCGATCAGGTCGGCTTCGTTCTCGTTGGAACGGCTGTTGGGCAGGGTCATCAGGTACTCGACGCCGGCGTTGGCGACGCCCAGGCCCGCCTGGCCCACGCCCAGTACCGAACCGATCTGGTTGGCCATCTGCACGCCATAGGCCTTGGACATGGCCTCTCGGCTGTGCTCGCGCAGGGCGTGGGCGACTTCGTGGCCCATGACCGCCGCCAGTTCGTCGTCGGTCAGCTTGAGCTTATCGATCAGACCGCTGAAGACGATGATCTTGCCGCCCGGCCCGCAGTTGGCGTTCAGTTCGTCGCTGTCGATCACGTGGGCCTCCCAGGCCCATTGGGCGGCGTCCGGGCGGAACACCGGAGTCTGGGCGATCAGGCGCTTGGCGATGGCGTCGACGCGGCGGGCATTGGTGCTGTTCTTGTCCAGCACGCCCTTCTGCTGGGCCTCGCTCAAAGTCTGCTGGTAGGACTGGGCATACATCTGGTTCAACTCGCTGCTGGACAGCATGCTGAACATGTACTGCTTGCGCTCCACGCCCACCGCCCCGCCGCTGGTCGTGTTGACGGCCTGGCATCCGGCCAGGAGCAGGGCCGCGGTGAGCCCGGACAGATAAAACAGCTTGGCCATGATGGCTCTCCATCTCTTTTCGAGGTCGGTAATGCTAAGGCGGCCCCGGCACCCCGGCAACCGCGTCGCATGTAGACAAGGGCGCAACGAATTTATCAGCGGCGGGCTCAGGAATTTCCACCGACCTGCCGATATACAGGCACAAGCCGAATTCCTCGTTTCCCGGAGCCGACATGAAGTTCAGGTCCATCCAGTTTTCCATCGCCGCCCTGGCCGGTGCCAGCGTACTCGCGGTGGTCGCCGCGCTGGTGCTCTATGCGCTGTTCTCCGGCGCCCGGACCCAGGAACTGGTGCAGCAGCGCACCCAGACCCTGCTGGAGCAGGTGATCGAACAGCGCCTCGAGGCCCTGGCGCGCGCCCAGGTCAGCCAGATCCAGCGGGAGCTGGAAATGCCCCTAGGCATCTCCAAGGACATTGCGCACCTGAACGCCCTGCTGGGCGAAACGGATGCCGCCGGCAACCCGCAGTTGAGCCTGAGCCGCGAACACCTGAACAACCTGGTGCGCAGGACGCTGGAGCAGAACCCCAAGCTGCTGGACGCCTTCATCGGCTGGGAACCCAATGCCTTCGACCGCAGCGACGCGCTGTATGCGGGCCAGTCGCAGTCGGGTCATGACGAGAACGGTCGCTTCATGCCCTGGTGGTACCGCACCCCCGATGGCGGCTCCAAGCTGGAGCTGCTCGGCCCGACCATCGAGAGCGTCAAGCCCCTTCCCACCGGGGTGCGCGAAGGCGAGTACTACCTCTGCCCGAAGGAAACCGGCAAACCCTGCGTGGTGGACCCGGCGCCCTACGAGATGAGCGGCCGCATGGTGATGATGTCCTCGTTCAACGCACCGATCCTGGTGAACGGCACCTTCATGGGCGTCGTCGGCACCGACCTGTCCCTGGACTTCATCCAGGAGCTGCTGAGCAAGGCCGACGCCCAGCTGTACGAGGGCGCCGGCGAAATGGCCTTGGTGGCCAGCAACGGCCGCCTGGTGGCCTACACCCGGGATGCGTCGAAACTGGGCGAGCCCGCCGCCAGCGTCCTGGACAGCGAGACGGTCGCACAGATCGCCAGGCAGCCTGCCGGGGAACCCTTCTTCAAGCTCAACGCCCAGCAGGAATCCATCGAGTTGCTGCTGCCCTTCGGCATCGCCGACACCGGGGCGCGCTGGACGCTGGTCCTGCAACTGCCCCAGGCCGTGGTCCTCAAGGACCTCAAGTCGCTGCAACAGGACCTGTCCGCCCAGCGTGACGCCGACATCTTCGGCATGACCCTGGTGGGCCTGCTGGTGGCCGGCCTCGGCCTGGTGGTGATCGGCTTCGTCGGCTACGGCATCGCCCGCCCGCTGCGCCAGATGGTCAGCATGCTGGACGACATCGCCAAGGGCGATGGCGACCTGACCCAGCGCCTGCACAACGAGCGCGCCGACGAGATGGGCGCCATCGCCAGCGGCTTCAACACCTTCCTCGGCAAGCTGCAGTCGATGATCAGCCAGGTGGTGACCTCGGTGCAGAAGGTCAGCGATTCGTCCGAGCACACCGCCGACATCGCCATCCGCACCAACCAGGGCGTGCAGAAGCAGTTGGCGGAGATCGAACTGGTGGCCACCGCCGTCCACGAGATGACCGCCACCGCCCAGGACGTGGCCCGCAACGCGACCCACGCGGCGGAAGCCGCCGGCCACGCCGACCAGGCGGCCAACCACGGCAAGCGCATCGTCCAGAGTACCGCCGAGGCCATCAGCGCCCTGGCCACCGAGATCAGCCGCGCCGTGGGCGTGGTGCAGAACCTGGCCAAGGACAGCGAGAACATCAATGCCATCCTGGTGGCCATCCGGGGCATCGCCGAGCAGACCAACCTGCTGGCGCTGAACGCGGCGATCGAGGCGGCGCGCGCCGGCGAGCAGGGCCGTGGCTTCGCCGTGGTGGCGGACGAGGTGCGCAACCTGGCGCAGAAAACCCAGAAGGCCACCGAAGAGATCCAGAGCATGATCCAGCAGCTGCAGCACGGCACCCGGGAAGTGGTGAAGGTGATGCAGGACAGCCAGGAGAAGACCGACACCAGCGTGCAGCACGCCAACGAGGCGGCCCACGCGCTGGAGTCCATCACCCAGGCGGTGTCGGTGATCAACGACATGAACACCCAGATCGCCAGCGCCGCCGAGGAGCAGAGCGCGGTGGCCGAGGACATCAACCGCAACGTGATCAACATCGGCCAGGTGGCCAACGAGGTGGCCGGCGGCGCCGACGAGGCCTCCCAGGCCAGCGCCGAGCTGACCAGGCTGGCGGAGCAGCAGCGGCGGCTGATCAATCAGTTCAGGGTCTAGGAAACGGGCCTACCGGCAGCGCCTGTGAACGAACGGCACGCCCCTCGCGCGAAGGGGCTGGCCTTCGACCTGCATCCAGGTTGAAGCCCGCACGGTCAGGCCGGCGTCAGGCACTCCGGCCCGTCCAGCTTCGGATCGTTCACCAGGGTCGCCAGGGCGCGCTCGCGCAGTTGCGGGCCCGGCCGGGACAGCAACTCCAGCAATTGCACCGACGTCGAGTCGGCGGACAACCAGCACCGCTGTCCCTCCTCGTCCAGCACCAGCGGGCGGCGCAGGTCGGCGGCGGGCTGGGTGACCATGGCCAGGCTCAGGTATTCCATGTCGCCGGCGGGATAGGCCTCCCAGAGGGCGGCGAAATGCATCATCCCGCCCTCGGAGCTGATCCAGTAGGGCCGCTTGCGCAACCCGCGCCACTCGTAGAAGCCATTGGCGAGGATCAGGCAGCGGCGAGAGCGGAACGGCTCGCGGAACATCGGCTGGTCGGCCAGGGTCTCGACCCGGGCGTGGGCGGGGGTCTTCGACAGGTCGGTGAGCCAGGCGGGAGTCAGTCCCCAGCGGGCCAGGTCCAGGCGGCGCTCGCCGTGAAGTTCCCGCAGCATGAGCACGCGACTGCCCGGGGCCAGGTTCCAATGGGGCTGATGGTCGGGGGGGAAACCGGGAAGGGCCGCCAGCGCAGGCGACCAGCGGAACAGGGCGAAACGTCCAGACATGGGGGAAGCCGGCTCGGGTGATGGATCAGCAGAGCAAGGTGCCCGGATAGCTATCCGGCTCCTCGCCCGGCAAGGGTTGGGCGGCATTGTACGCGGCGATCAGGCGGCTCGCCCGTTCGGCGTCCTCGTCCTCCACCAGCAGACCCAGCAGCCCGGACATCGGCAGTTCGCCGATGCCGCCCAGCAGGTGAGCGCCGGCAAGGTGGGCCTCGACGCCCTCGCTGGCGAGCATGCCCATCAACAGTTCCGCTTCGATCAGGTCCCGTGGTTCATAGATGCGCCGCATCAGTCATCCTCCCGGCGAACCTCCAGGCTCCAGTCCTGCCCGTCGGTCCAGAGCAGGAACAGGATGGGCCGGCAGCAGACGGGGCAATCCTCGATGTACCGCTGGTCGCCGCCGGACAGGTCGAGCACGGCCTCGGCCGGTTCACCGCAGTAGGGGCAGTGGTAATTCTCTGTCTCCAGCATCCCGCCTCCCATGTGACTTGTCGGTATAATCGCCGGTCTACCTGAGGCCCCGGAATGCGGGGCCTCCATCCTTCTACAGCCGATCCAGAACAAGAGTGAGCAATGGGCGATTTCGAAGCCATACGACCCTATGACGATGCCGAGGTACCGGCAGTGCTGTCGCGCCTCTTCGCCGACGACGCCTTCCTCGGCACCCTCACCCGCTATCGTTTCCCCAAGCTGGCCGGCCCTTTGGGCTGGCTCCTCAAGCCTGTTATAGCTCATCGGCTGCGTCGCGAGTTCTCCAGCATCAGCTCGGTGGCGGCGCTGCAGGACCGCATCGAACCCTATGTCGACAACACCATCGAGCGCGCCACCGATGGCGTGACCTACTCGGGGGTGGAACGCCTGAAACCCGGCACCGCCTACCTGTTCCTGGCCAACCACCGAGATATCGTGATGGACCCGGCCTTCGTCAACTACGCCGTGTACCACGCCGGGTTGCCGACGCCGCGCATCGCCATTGGCGACAACCTGCTGCAGAAGCCCTTCGTCAGCGACCTGATGCGCCTGAACAAGAGCTTCATCGTGCACCGCAACCTCGCCGGGCGCCGCGAGAAGCTGGCGGCCTTCCAGCTGCTGTCGGCCTACATCAACCACTCCATCCGCGAGGACGGCCAGTCCATCTGGATCGCCCAGGCCGAAGGTCGCGCCAAGGACGGTGACGACAGGACCGATTCGGCCATCCTCAAGATGTTCCACATGAGCCGCAAGGACGAGCCCTTCGCCGAGGTGATCCGCGACCTGCACCTGATCCCGGTGTCCATCAGCTACGAATACGACCCCTGCGACCTGGCCAAGGCCCGCGAACTGCAGATCCGGGCCAGCACCGGCGCCTACACCAAGGCCCCGGGCGAGGACGACGCCAGCATCGCCCTGGGCATCACCGGCTACAAAGGCCGCGTACACATCGCCTTCGGCAGCGAGATCGGCAGCGACAGCGAGGACGCCAAGCAGCTGGCGACTGAGATCGACAAGCAGATCCTCGGCAACTATCGCCTCTTCCCCGCGCACTACCTGGCCTACGCCCAGTGGGACCAGCGCGACCCGGAAATCAGCGTGCCCAGCGCGGCGGAATGCTTCGAAGCCGATGAACTGGCGCGCGCCCGGGCCGAGTGGCAGAAACGCCTGGACGCCTGCACCGAGGAGCAGCGCCCCTACCTGATCCGGCAGTACGCCAACCCGGTGCGCAACCAGTACCGGATCAAGGCCGGCCTGCCGCTCTGATCGACACGCAAATGAAAACGGCGACCTGAAGTCGCCGTTTTCATTTCAGTCATCCAGTCAAAGCCGGGTGCTGGCCCAGGACACGCCGAGGGCGACCGCCAGGCTGAAATAGCCAAAGGCGTAGAAGAAGCGGTTGAGGCGCTGGCTGGCCTCATCCAGGGAAGTGGCTGCGGCGTCCAGATCGGCCTCGGCGGCGAGGCGCGCGACGGATCGCCGCTCGCGCAGGCGCGTGGCCAGCAGCACCCAGGCACCGGCACAGGCGAAAAACAGGGCCAGGCCATTCACGACCTGTGCGGGGTGGGCCAGGAACATGGCCCAAAGCGCCTGCAGCGACATCTTCAACTCCGCTTCAGGCGGTGCGACCGTGCACTCGACCTGCAAGACAAGGTTCAGCCCGCCCGGCTCCGGGCGGTTCTCAAGGAAAGCGGCGAGTGTACCGAACCCGGGCCCCGACCAGTCGGTCGATCCGACGAATGCCCGGGTGGGCGTCACGAACGTGCCGGCAAATCCCGCGCCCGAAAAAAAGCCCGGCGCTGGGCCGGGCTCGTTGGGGCTTGTCCCTTACTGGGCGAGGACCTGGCCGATGGTCGGGTCCTTGAAGGCCCGGGTCAGGGCATCGCTCAGGACGTCGCCCACCAGCTTGGTATTGGTCTGCTGGTTCGGCGCGGAACCGAAGCGCTGGTTCAGCGAGGCGCCGTACTTGCCGCTGTAGCGACGGGTGGCGTTCTGCACATCGACGCGGAAGGACGCGCTGATGGTGGCCTCGGTGACGTAGGTTTCCTTGGGAGACACGTACTTCAGGTCAGCCAGGGTCAGGGTCAGCTGCGGGGCGTTGTAGGCGTTGGGCGACGGGGTGAAGCCCAGCAGGCGCACAGCGGCCTCGGCCTCGGCCTGAAGGCGCGGCAGGATGTCCTGGCCCTGGACGCTGATGGTGCTGGTGTCGGAATAGATGCCACCACGGGTACCCAGCACCGGGGAAGGACGACCATCGGCCACGCGCACCACTACGGGCTGTCCCTGCCCGACCGGGGTCAGCGGGCCGGTGAGCCTGGGTTGCGGGCTGAGTTGCTGCGGGCTGAGGGCACAGCCGACCAGGGTCAGGCTGAGGGCGGCCAGCAGGCCAAGCAACGAGCGTTTCAGCATGCTTTATCTCTCCAGGATTGAAAGCAAAACGGCCGGCAGTATAACCAGCCGGCCGGGGTACTGACAGAGCGCCAGCATCCCTGCCACCTCTGACCGCCGTGGGCGCCGCCGGTTCCTGTCACGCCGCTGTCACGCCCGGGTGGGATAAAGGCTGCGTTGAAATGGAGTTATCCCATGATCTTCTTCTGGTCCCTGTTCGTCCGCCGCCAGCCCCGTCGTCATTTCGCCCTGCTGGACGAGAGCGGAACCTGCCGCGCCCTGCACCAGGGCGACGTGCCACCGACCGGCGGCCGCTGGGTGGAAGTGACGGAGTCCCGCCTCGGCTGGATCGGCCAGCCCCTGCCCGCTGGCGCCTGGGTTACGCCGGTCGTCAGCCGGCCTGCGCAGCGCCGCGCGTTGGCAGCCTGACCGGTGGACGAATAAAAGTCACACCGAGCGCCCTATTTCCCTGATTTCATCGTTATAATCGCCCCCCGATTATAAGGTCGTCTCCTGATCGGGCCTCGCAACACCGCACCTTGCGCCAGCTTGGGCATCCGCACAGCCCCACAGAGAGCCGTCCACTTTATCGCGCTGCCATCCACTGGCTGCCGCCTCCTTCCGCCCGAAATGCAAACGCTTTTGCAGGGACGCATGTGTGATCTACGCGTGCAGACGGAAGCGGCCTGCCCGGCAGTAGGCGATTCTTTTGAGGTTCACGTCTCCAAAAGAGCGTGAGATGACGGTTTTTCACTACTTCACGAGAGAGTGGCGAGCAAATGGCGCAAAACGATTACGAAGCAGTGGACGTGTTGCTGGTCGGGGCCGGCATCATGAGCGCTACTTTGGCGGTACTGCTTAAAGAGCTCGATCCAGGCATCAAGCTGGAAATCGCGGAACTCCGGGAGTCGGGAGCCATCGAGAGCTCCAACCCCTGGAACAACGCGGGTACCGGTCACGCCGGCCTGTGCGAGCTGAACTACACGCCCCAGGCGGCTGACGGTTCCATCGACATCAAGAAGGCCGTCAACATCAACGCCCAGTTCGAGGTCTCCAAGCAGTTCTGGGCCTACATGAGCGGCAAGTCCGCCTTCGGCTCGCCCAAGACCTTCATCAACGCGGTCCCGCACCTCTCCTTCGTGCGTGGAGACAAGGACACCGCCTTCCTGAAGAAGCGTTTCGAGCTGCTGCGCCAGCACCACGCCTTCAGCGAGATGGAGTACACCGAAGACCGCGCCACCATGGCCAAGTGGGCGCCCCTGATGATGAAGGGCCGCGACGCATCGGAGAAAATCGCCGCGACCCGCGCCCTGAATGGCACGGACGTCAACTTCGGCGCGGTCACCAACCAGTTGCTCGACTACCTGGGCAGCCTGCCCGGCACCTGCATCAGCTACTTCCAGAAGGTCACCGACCTGACCCGTACCGACAAGGGCTGGAAGGTCAGCATCAGGAACACCGAGACCGGCGCCAACCGTGAAGTCCTGGCGCGCTTCGTCTTCCTCGGCGCCGGTGGTGGCGCACTGCCGCTGCTGCAGCTCTCCGGCATTCCGGAAGGCAAGGGCTTCGGCGGCTTCCCGGTCAGCGGCCAGTGGCTGCGCTGCGACAACCCCGAGGTGGTCAGGCAGCACCAGGCCAAGGTCTACAGCCAGGCCGAGGTGGGCGCTCCCCCCATGTCCGTGCCTCACCTGGACACCCGCGTGGTGGATGGCAAGAAGTCCCTGCTGTTCGGGCCCTATGCCGGCTTCACCACCAAGTTCCTGAAGCATGGTTCCTTCCTCGACCTGCCGCTGTCGGTGCGTCCGAGCAACCTGCTGCCGATGCTCTCGGTCGCCCGCGACAACATGGACCTGACCCGCTACCTGATGAAGGAAGTGATGCAGTCCCAGGAGCAGCGCCTGGATGCCTTGCGCAAGTTCTATCCGGAGCTCGACCCGGCCGACTGGCGCCTGGAAGTCGCCGGCCAGCGCGTGCAGATCATCAAGAAGGACCCCAAGAAAGGCGGCATCCTGCAGTTCGGCACCGAACTCGTCTCCGCCGAAGACGGCAGCATCGCGGCCCTCCTCGGCGCCTCTCCGGGCGCTTCGGTGACCGTCTCCATCATGCTCAACCTGATCGAACGCTGCTTCGGCGAACAAGCCCGCAGCGAACAGTGGTCGGCCAAGCTGAAAGAGATCTTCCCGGCCCGCGAAAAAGCCCTGGAGACCGATGCGGCGCTGTACCGCGAAATCAGCGCCCGCTCCGATGCGACCCTGGGCCTGACCAGCGTCGACACCGCGACCCAGAGCTTCGCCTGAGTCGCCGCGCCGCGCTGAACGAAGAACCGCCCCTCGGGGCGGTTTTTCTTTTGGGGCCTTGCCCACGAAAAAGCCCGCGCGCGGCGGGCTTATCCAGGTTCGAAGCGATCAGCCGCGAGCGGCCTTGATCACTTCGATGTAGGGCTCGGCCAGGCGCTGGTCCTGGATCAGCGCGATGAAATCCTTGCCCTGCTCGTCGCGGGCGTTGAGGTCATAGCCGGCCTCGACGAAGAAGCCCACGAAGCGCTCGAAGTCATCGACGCGCAGGCCACGGTAGGCCTTGACCAGCTTGTGCAGCGACGGCGGCGTGGAGTCGGCGGGCTCCACCTCGAGGAACAGCTTGATCGAGTCATCGGTGATTTCTTCGCCAATCACCTGCTTCTTGTCTTTACGCATCGCTCACATCTCTCGGGCCGGTATCTCGGGGGCGGGCAGTTTACCCCCGCCGGGGGCCGGCGCTCAACGCAGGCGAACCGCGCCGCTGTGCAGGTCGGCCCAGACATGGCCATTGGGGTAGCTGAGGAACTGGCAGTAGACCGGACCATTGCGCAGCAGGTCGAGCACCGCCGCGTACTGCGCCTGGGGATAGTTCAGGCTGAGGATGCGCGTCGCCGGGTCGTAGCTGGGCTTCTTCAGGCTCTTGCCCTCGGCATCGAACTGGATCACCACCTGGCGCACATCCGCGCCCTTGCTCAGGGGCTTGCCCTTGAGCCGAACCACGGCCGGCGAGGTGATGGGAATGGGCTGCTGGTTGGACTGCCGCTGGCTCCCCAACACCACCGAGTACTCGGTGATCTGGATCAGTTGCTGCAGCTCGGGTGGCTCCTGGCGCAGGGACAGCTCATCCGGCGGCAGGAACTGGGCGTGCATCGGCGGGATTTCAGCGGCGAAGGCGGACAGGCTGAGCAGCAAGGCCAGCCCGGCCCCGAATCGCAGGGGAAGGGGCATGGAGAACTCCGGGGTCAGGTGAGCGCACCACTCTAGCACGGGCCTTTCGGACAGGCGTATTCGACCTGGGTCAAGACCGCGAGAGGCCACCAGCCCCTATACTCCAGACCTCGGTTCCGAGGAGTCCCCATGTCCCGATACCTGCCCCCGCTGTTCACCGCCCTGCGCCAGAGCCTGCGCGAAGGCTACTCCTGGCCCCATCTGCGTGGCGACCTGGCCGCCGGCGTCACGGTGGGCATCATCGCCATCCCCCTGGCCATGGCGCTGGCCATCGCCGTCGGCGTCGCGCCCCAGCACGGCCTCTACACCGTCCTGCTGGCGGCTCCGCTGATCGCCCTCACCGGCGGCTCGCGCTTCAATATCTCCGGTCCCACCGCCGCCTTCGTGGTGATCCTGCTGCCCATCACCCAGCAGTACGGCCTTGGCGGCCTGCTGCTCTGTACCCTGATGGCCGGCCTGATCCTCATCGCCATGGGACTGGCGCGCCTGGGCCGGCTGATCCAGTTCATCCCCTATCCGGTGACCCTGGGTTTCACCGCCGGCATCGGCATCGTCATCGCCACCCTGCAGATCAAGGACCTGCTCGGACTGACGCTGCCCCATACGCCCCAGCATTACCTGGAGCAGCTGCAGCTGCTCGCCCTCTCCCTCCCCAGCGCCCACCTCGGCGACATCCTGGTGGCCATCGCCAGCCTGGCGGTGTTGCTGGTCTGGCCGCGCTATGTCTCCAAGGTGCCGGGCCACCTGGTAGCCCTGGCCCTGGGCGCCCTGCTGGGCCTCGGCCTCGAAGTCCTGGACGTTCCCGTGGCGACCCTGGGTGAACGCTTCAGCTACACCCTGGATGGCGTCAGCCACCCTGGCATTCCGCCCTTCCTGCCCAGCTTCGCCTGGCCCTGGCAGTTGCCCGGCCCCGATGGCCAGCCGATTGGCCTGACCTTCGAGCTCATCCGGCAATTGCTCGCCCCCGCCTTCGCCATCGCCATGCTGGGCGCCATCGAATCCCTGCTCTGCGCCGTGGTGGCCGATGGCATGGCCGGCACCCGTCACGACCCCAATGCCGAGCTGCTCGGCCAGGGCCTCGGCAATCTGGTGGCACCCCTGTTCGGCGGCATCACGGCCACCGCCGCCATCGCCCGCAGCGCCGCCAACGTGCGCGCCGGCGCGCAATCGCCCATCGCCGCCATCGTCCATGCCGGCGTGGTGTTGCTGGCCATGCTGCTGCTCGCCCCGCTGTTCAGCTACCTGCCCATGGCGGCCCTGGCGGCCCTGCTGCTGATGGTGGCCTGGAACATGAGCGAAGCGCCCCACGTGCTGCATACCCTGCGCATCGCCCCACGCAATGACGTGCTGGTGCTGCTCACCTGCCTGGTGCTCACGGTGCTCTTCGACATGGTGTTGGCGGTCGGGGTCGGCCTACTGCTGGCCGCCGGCCTGTTCATCAAGCGCATGAGCGACCTCACCGATACCGAGCCCCTGCCCAACCACTTCCACGAGGCCCTGCGGGAACTGCCCGAGGGCGTGCTGGCCTATGCCATTCGTGGCCCGCTGTTCTTCGGCGCGGCGGAAAAGGCCCTGAGCGTGCTGCGTCGCTTCAATCCCGAGGTGAAGGTGGTGATCGTCGAGATGAGCGCCGTACCCCTGCTGGACATGACGGCGCTGGCGGCCCTGGAGAACCTGCTGCACGACTACGGTCGCCAGGGCGTCGGGCTGGTGCTGGTGGGCACCACGCCCCGTGTGCGGCTCAAGCTGCGCCGCGCGGGCGTGCACCGGGAGAGCGGCCGGCTGGCCTACGTGAAAACGCTGGAACAGGCGCGCCACAAGGCCGCGAACTGGCTGGAGCCCGCCGATCAGCTGAACAGCGAGGCCATCCAGGCCCGGTAGGCGGGCACCGCCTCGTCGCCTTCCCGGGGAGCCCAGGGCGCCGACTCCCCTTCGCCCAGCGGGCGATAGGGGCCGGCCTTGCACTCGAAGAGCACGCTGTCCGGCTCCAGCACCACCAGGGCATGGAAGACGCCGGGCGGCAGGTCGACGCCGACGCACTCGCCACCCGCCGCCAGTTCCCGGGTGCCGCTGACCTCGCCGCGATCATCGAAGATCACCAGCCCGAGGCGCCCCTTGAGCACCAGCAGGCTTTCCGCCTTGTCGGCGGACAGGTGACGATGCGGCGGGATGTAGGTATCGGGTTGCAGCCCCACGGCCAGTCGATGGCAGGGCTCTTCCATCGCGTGGAAGTTGTGGTGCTGGCGCTTGCGCGGACTGGCCGCCGCCTGGCTGGCCAGTTCGCCGAACAGGGCCTGGTCGAGGAAACGCGGCGTGGACATGGATCAGAGTCCCTTGACGGCGAAGATGCCGGCGGCGTTGCGCCAGTAACCCTTGTAGTCCATGCCGTAGCCGAAGATGTAGCGGTCTTCGCAGTCCAGCCCCTTGTAGTCGGCCTTGAGGTCCGGGCGGGCCTTGCGATCGTGGACCTTGTCGATCAGCACGGCGGTGTGCACATGGGCGGCGCCGGCGTGCTTGCAGAAGTCGACGATGGCCGCGAGGGTGTGCCCCTCGTCGAGGATGTCGTCGATGATCAGCACGTCGCGGTCGATGAAGGAGATTTCCGGCTTGGCTTTCCAGAAGAGTTCGCCACCGCTGGTTTCGTTGCGGTAGCGGGTCGCGTGCAGGTAGGACAGCTCCAGCGGGAAGTTCAGCAGCGGCAGCAGCTTGCCGGCGAAGATCAGGCCGCCGTTCATCACGCAGAACACCACCGGATTGCGCTCGGCCAGCTCGCCGTTGATGGCTTCGGCGACCTGGGCGATGGCCGCCTCGACCTGGACGTCGGTGAACAGGCAATCGGCTTCGGCCATCACCTGGCGGATGTGTGCGAGATCGGCGGACATGGCATTTCCTCTGGGGTTCGGCAGGGAACGGGCGGGGTTCAGGCTGCGAACCTGAACGGGGCGTCAAGATAAAAGTCGGCAAAGGTACTCATCCGACTGCCTCGGAGCAAGCCCCGACGGACGAGTGTCGACCATACTGCAGCAGGCCGTTGAGGCGACGGACGAATCCTTTCCTGCCTGCGACATCCGGGTACGGACTCGCCAGTCAGTTCAGCACAGCCTGAAGTCGATGGATTAAGCTATCGCGATTTTTTTGCCAGCCCGCCGGAGAGCCCTCCCCATGCCTATTAGAGAGATCCGCCACCCGCTGATCCGCCACAAGATCGGCCTTATGCGCCGCGCCGATATCAGCACCAAGAACTTCCGCGAACTGGCACAGGAAGTCGGCGCCCTGCTGACCTACGAGGCGACCAATGACCTGCCCCTGGAAAGCTATGAGATCCAGGGCTGGGCGGGCTCCGTGCAGGTGGAGAAGATCGCCGGCAAGAAGATCACCGTCGTCCCCATCCTGCGCGCGGGCATCGGCATGCTGGACGGGGTGCTCAGCCTGATTCCGGGAGCCAAGGTCAGTGCCGTGGGCGTGGCGCGCAACGAGGAAACCCTCGAAGCGCACACCTACCTGGAGAAGCTGGCCCCCGAGATCGACGAGCGCCTGGCGCTGATCATCGACCCGATGCTGGCCACCGGCGGCTCCATGGTCGCCACCATCGACCTGCTCAAGCGCGCCGGTTGCAAGGAAATCCGCGCCATGGTGCTGGTGGCCGCGCCGGAAGGCATCAAGGCGGTCAACGACGCCCACCCGGACGTGATGATCTTCACCGCCTCCATCGACCAGAAACTCAACGAGCATGGCTACATCATCCCGGGTCTCGGGGATGCCGGCGACAAGATCTTCGGCACCAAGCAGAAGGAAAACTGATCCATGAGCGATGAGTTCAAGGACCCGCTCTGGCGCCAGGTGCTGTCCGGCGCGCAGATGCTCTTCGTGGCCTTCGGCGCCCTGGTGCTGATGCCGCTGATCACCGGCCTCGACCCCAACGTCGCACTGTTCACCGCCGGCCTCGGCACCCTGCTGTTCCAGCTGGTCACCGGCCGCCAGGTTCCGGTGTTCCTCGCGTCCAGCTTCGCCTTCATCACCCCCATCATCCTCGCCAAGGGCCAGTTCGGCCTGGCCGCGACCATGGGCGGCGTCGTGGCCGCGGGCTTCGTCTACACCTTCCTGGGGCTGGCGGTGAAGATCAAGGGCACCGGCTTCATCGACCGCCTGCTGCCGCCGGTGGTGATCGGCCCGGTGATCATCTCCATCGGCCTGGCCATGGCCCCCATCGCCGCCAACATGGCCATGGGCAAGGCCGGCGACGGCACGGAGCTGATTCCCTACGCCACCGCCATGTGGATCTCCATGCCGGCGCTGCTGACCACCCTGGTCGTCGCCGTGTTCGGCAAGGGCATCTTCCGCCTGGTCCCGATCATCTCCGGTGTGCTGGTGGGCTTCGCCCTGTCGTTCTGGTTCGGCGTGGTGGACACCGCGAAGATCGCCGCCGCCCCCTGGCTGGAACTGCCGGCCTTCACCGCCCCCGAGTTCAACTGGCAGGCCATCCTCTTCATCGTTCCCGTGGCGCTGGCACCGGCCATCGAGCACATCGGTGGCGTCATCGCCGTAGGCAGCGTGACCGGCCGCAACTACCTGAAGCAGCCTGGCCTGCACCGCACCCTGCTGGGTGACGGCCTGGCCACTTCCGCCGCCGGCCTGTTCGGCGGCCCGCCGAACACCACCTATGCGGAAGTGACGGGCGCCGTGATGCTGACCAAGAACTACAACCCGAAGATCATGACCTGGGCGGCACTGTTCGCCATTGGCCTGGCCTTCATCGGCAAGTTCGGCGCCATCCTGCAGAGCATTCCGGTGCCGGTCATGGGCGGCATCCTCTGCCTGCTGTTCGGTTCCATCGCCGCCGTGGGCATGAACACCATGATCCGCCACCAGGTGGACCTGGCCGAAGCGCGCAACCTGGTGATCGTCTCCGTGACCCTGGTCTTCGGCATCGGCGGCATGCTCGTGGGCAGCGGCACCGGCCAGGATGACTTCGGCCTCAAGGGCATCGCCCTCTGCGCCATCGTCGCCATCGCCCTGAACCTGATCCTTCCCGGTCACCAGACCTGGAGGCACCAGCACCCGGACGACGCGCCGCATATCTGACGCCGCAGCGCCAGGAAGACGCCCCGCATCGCGGGGCGTCTTCCTATCCAGGGGCCGAGCGGCGCGGCTCGCGCAGGTGGTGGCTGAGCGACACCAGCCTACGAAGACATTTGCGCGGTACCGGGCACGTCATCCTGCCGGGCGTCCATCCCCCACTGCCGGAGCCGCTTCAGGCTCTCCCGATAGGGCGCCAGCCCCGCCCAGAGCAGCACCACCGAACTGGCCACCGCGAGGGTGGTGACGATCAGCAGCGACCAGCGCAGCGCCCGGTCATCGGCGAAGACGAAGTCGGTCACCAGGGCTACCGCCGTGGGCCCGAGGCCCAAGCCGATCAGGGTGATGACGAAGAGGTAGATGGCGGACGCCTGGCCACGCATGGCGTTGGGCATGATCTCCTGGATCGCCGCCGGCGCCACGCCGAAGGGCATGCTCAGGAAGAACACCGTGGGCGCCATCAGCACCGTCACCCAGAAGGCGTCGTCCTGCAGCGGGAAGAGCACCACCAGCGGCAGGGCGCCGAGGGCGGCGAACAGGCCCACACGCATGTTGGCGTCGCTGCGCCCCCGCTTGGCCATCCAGTCCGCCAGGCGGCCGCCGAAGACGATGCCGAGACAGCCGAACACCGCGACGATGCTGCCGTAGACCACGCCCACCTGGCCGGCATCCCAGCCGTAGGTGCGGATGTAGAACGTGGGAATCCAGGCGGCACTTCCGTAGCCGGCGAAGGCCAGCCCGGCGAAGCCGAAGTTGTGGCAGAGCACGGTACGGCGATTGCTGCGCAGGTAGCGCCCCACCTCGGACAGGGGCACCGCGACGCCGGCCCCGACGCCCCGCCGCTGGGGCTCTCGCACCGCCAGCATCAGCAGGGTGAAGAGCACGCCGGCCGCACCGAGGATGAGGAAGATCAGTTGCCAGGGACGCACCTCGCCCAGCACGGGCAGGTGCAGATTGCCCTGGGCCGAGGCGAACTTGATCACCAGTCCGCCCAGCAGGAAGGCCAGGCCCGACCCCAGGTAGACGCCCATGGAATAGACGCTGATGGCCGTGGCGCGGCGCTCCTTGGGAAAGCTGTCGGCGATCAGCGAATAGGCCGCCGGCGAGAGCGCCGCCTCGCCGACGCCGACGCCGATGCGGCAGAGCAGGAACTGCCAGTAGAGCTTCGCCAGGCCGCAGGCGGCGGTGGCTGCGCTCCAGAACAGCACGCCGACGGCGATCAGGCCACGCCGGCTGCGGCTGTCGGCCAGGCGCCCAAGGGGAATTCCGCAAACGGTGTAGAACAGCGCGAAGGACAACCCCATCAGCAGGCTCATCTGGGTGTCGCTGATGACCAGGTCGCGGCGAATGGGCTCCACCAGCAGGTTGAGGATCTGCCGGTCGATGAAGGACAACACGTAGGCCACCATCAGGATGGCGACGGTGGTCCAGGCTCTCAGGCCCGAGGGATAGCCGTTGTTGTTGTTTTGCATGGGCTCTCCTCGGCGCCGCCTGTGCGGCGCACGACGGTTGAAGAAGAGCCCAGCTTAGGTGGCCATGGGCAAGCTGAATACCGGAACGGTCGTCATATAGGCACGCTGAATGCGCGCCATGCCCTTGGGCTGATGACCACCGCCAGAGAACCTCAGAGCAGCCGAGACGCCTTTCCCGCCAGCGACGCCAGGGCGGACACCCACTGTGGATGAGTGTTCAGGCAAGGCACCAGCACCAGTTCATCGCCGCCGGCTGCGATGAACTGTTCGCGCCCACGATCCCCGATTTCCTCGAGGGTCTCGATGCAGTCGGCGACGAAGGCCGGGCACATCACCAGCAGCTTCTTCACGCCCTGGGCCGCCAGCTCGTCGAGGCGGCTCTCGGTATAGGGCTCGATCCATTTGGCACGGCCGAGGCGCGACTGGAAGGACACCGACCATTGCTCCGGACGCAGCCCGGCGCGGGCCGCGAAGCCCTCGCTGGTGCGGTAGCACTGGGCGCGATAGCAGCGCTCGAGAACAGCTCCTTCCGCCTTCTGGCAGCAATCCGCGCCCTTCAGGCAGTGGCTGCCGCTGGGGTCGGTCTTGTGCAGGTGGCGCTCCGGCAAGCCGTGGTAACTCATCAGCAGGTGATCGAAGCCCTGCTCCAGGTAAGGACGCGCGCTGGCCGCCAGGGCGTCCAGGTACTCGGGCTGGCCATAGAAGGGATCGAGGACCTGCACCTGCAGCTTCAGGTCACGGGCCGCCAGGGCGCGGCGCACTTCCTGCTCGGCCGTGGTGGTGGTGCTGTCGGCGAATTGCGGATAGAGCGGCGCCAGGGTCACCCGCTTGACGCCCTGGCGGGCCAGCTCCACCAGGGTGTCCTCGATGGCGGGCGCACCGTAGCGCATCGCCATGGCGACCGGCCCGTGGGGCCAGAGGGGGCGGACGGCGGACTCCAGCTGGCGGCTGAGCACCACCAGTGGCGAGCCCTCTGGCCACCAGATGGAGGCATAGGCGTGGGCCGAGGCCGCCGGACGCTTGATCAGGATCAGCGAGACCAGCAACCGCCGCAGTGGCCAGGGCAGGTCGATCACATAGGGGTCCATGAGGAACTGGTTGAGGTAGGTCCGCACATCCTCCACACGGGTGGAGGCCGGGGACCCGAGGTTGACCAGCAGCAGAGCGTGATCCGTCATCAAACATCCTTAGGCTTCAGCAGATCGCCGAGCGCCATGTCCAGGTCGGTGAATGCAAAGGTGAATCCTGCCGCCCGCAGGCGGGCCGGCACCGCGCGCTGGCCGCCCAGCAACAGTTCGGCCAGCTCGCCCAGCAGCGGGCGCAGGACAAAGGCGGGGGCCGGCATGAACGCGGGCCGGCCCAGCGCGCGGCCGAGGCTGCGGGCGAAGTCGCGATTGCGAACCGGTTGCGGCGAGCACGCATTATAGGGACCGCGGGCGTCATCCCGCCGCAAGAGAAAATCCATCAGGGCGATCTGGTCCTCCAGGTGAATCCAGGGCATCCATTGCCGACCGTTGCCGAGCGGCCCGCCCAGGCCGAGCCTGAATGGCGGCAGCAGCCGCTTGAGGAAGCCGCCTTCCCGCGCCAGCACCAAACCGGTGCGCACCAGCACCACGCGGATGCCCAGGGCCTCGGCCCGTTGCGCCGTCTCCTCCCAGGCCACGCACAGCTGGCTGGCGAAGTCGTCGGTCACGGGCGGCGAATCCTCGGTGAGCTCCCGTTCCCCACCATCGCCATACCAGCCTACCGCCGAGCCGCTGATCAGCACCTGCGGCTTCTGGTCGCGCTTTTCCAGCCACTCCAGCAACTGCTCCGTCAAGGTGATGCGGCTGCCCCACAGCTGGGCCTTGCGCTTGTTGCTCCAGGGCCGGTCAGCGATCGGCTCGCCGGCCAGGTTCACAATGGCGTCCAACGGCTCGTCGCCATAGTCGGAAAACTGACTGATACCCCGTACCGAGCGACCGCAAAGGCTCGCGACGCTTTGCGGTCGTCGGCACAGGACGGTGAGCTGGTGACCCTCGCCGAGCCAGCGCCGGCACAGCGCGCGGCCGATCAGCCCCGTACCGCCGGTCAGCAATATGTGCATGGCATCCTCCTCGCATGGCGACAAATGGAGATATCGCCCTAGTCTGGTTTATGACGCCCCCACGTGCCCCGCTTTGGGCCACGCGACGTCAGACGTTCAGTACTTCGCGATTGGAACCGATCAGCCTGTACAGCGATGAAATGTTGTACAGGAATTGTCTAAAGCGTAGCCTGAAGCCATAGGTAACGAGGTAGACCATGACTGCACCCATCGCCATCATCGGTACCGGCATCGCCGGCCTTTCCGCCGCCCAGGCGCTCATCGCGGCTGGGCAGAACGTGGAACTCTTCGACAAGAGCCGCGGCAGTGGCGGACGCATGGCCAGCAAGCGCACAGACGCGGGCTCCGTTGATCTTGGCGCCCAGTACTTCACCGCCCGCGATCGCCGTTTCGCCGAAGTGGTCCAGCAATGGCGCGACCGGGGCTGGGTAGCCGAATGGTCGCCCAGCCTCTACAACGCCTCCGAAGGCGGCCTGCTGCCCTCCCCCGACGAGCAGATCCGCTGGGTCGGAACCCCGCGCATGAGCGCCATCACCCGCGCCCTGCTCGGCGCCCTGCCGGTGAACTTCGCCTGCCGCATCACCGAAGTCTTCCGCGGTGAGCGCCACTGGGGCCTGCAGGACGCCGAAGGGCTCAGCCACGGCCCCTTCAGCCACGTCATCATCGCCACGCCGGCGCCCCAGGCGGCCGCCCTCCTGGCCGCCGCGCCGAAACTGGCCGGTGCCGCCGCCAGCGTCGCCATGGACCCGACCTGGGCCGTGGCGCTGGGCTTCTCCGAAACCCTGGACACCCAGGTCGAGGGCTGCTTCATCCAGGACAACCCGCTGGACTGGGTGGCCCGCAACCGCTCCAAGCCCGGTCGTGAGTCCAGCCTCGACACCTGGGTGCTGCATGCCACCAGCAACTGGAGCCGCCAGCACCTGGACTCGCCCAAGGAAGCGGTGATCGAGCAACTCCATGGCGCCTTCGCGGAAATGATCGGCTGCGCCGTTCCAGCGCCGACCTTCTCCCTGGCCCACCGCTGGCTCTATGCGCGGCCGAGCCAGGCGCACCAATGGGGTGCACTGGCGGACGCCGACCTGGGCCTCTACGCCTGCGGCGACTGGTGCCTCTCGGGCCGCGTCGAAGGCGCCTGGCTCAGCGGCCAGGAAGCGGCTCGCCGTCTGCTCGAACACCTGTGAACCGGCCACGTCTTAATCCCCGCAAGCTGCTGCTCTCCAAATGGACGGCCGTCGAGCCGTCCAACCGCGAAAAACATTTCATCGTCAGCCGGCTCATCGAGGATGAGGCCGGCGTCGTGCATGCCGTCGAACTCGAAGCGGTGCACAGCCACCGACTTCAGGTACTTCCCTGGCGCGAACTCGCCGACATCCGCCGCTGGCTCATCGGCTGGCGCTGACCCCTTCCCCTCCAAAACTTGTACAAGACAATTGACTTGTACAGGTTTGTCTCTATGATCATCTAAAAGCTGTACACGAAACAAGAGTTGTATAACTCATGTCCAGGTAAGCATCCATGTCCACGCCCTTCGATCTGTCACCGCGCCCCACATTGGGCATCAGCGCCTGCCTGCTGGGCGACCCCGTGCGCTTCAACGGGGGACACAAGGAATCACGGCTGTGCAGCCACGACCTGGCCCGGTACTTCGATTTCGTTCCTTTGTGCCCCGAAGTGGCCATCGGCCTCGGCATCCCCCGCGAGCCCATTCGCCTGGTGGGCGATCCGGACAGCCCGCGCGCAGTCGGCACGCGCCGCCCGGAGAACGACCACACCGATGCCCTGCTGGAGTTCGGCCGGACCAAGGCGAATCAACTGGATGGCATCAGCGGCTACATCTTCATGCAGAAATCCCCGTCCTGCGGGCTGGAGCGGGTCAAGGTCTATCAGGACAACGGCTACCCGGCGGAAGGTGGCGGACGCGGCCTCTTCGCGAAAGCATTCTGCGCCAGCCGGCCGGACCTGCCGGTTGAAGAGGACGGCCGCCTCAACGACCCGGTCTTGAGGGAAAACTTCCTCACCCGCGTCTATGCCTACGCGCAATGGCAAGCGCTACGCCGCGAAGGTCTGAGCCACAAGGCCATCCTCGATTTCCACGCCCGCTACAAATACCAGCTGATGGCCAATGACCCGGTGCAGTACAAGGCCCTTGGCCGCCTGCTGGGCAGCATCGGCGAGCACCGGGTGGAGGACATCGCCCCGCGCTACTTCTCGGCGCTGATGGCCGCCCTGAAGAAATGCGCGACCCGTCGCACCCACAGCAACGTGCTGCAGCACCTGTGCGGGTACCTGAAGCGTCACCTCAGCCGCGACGAGAAGGCCGAACTGCTGCGCCTCATCGACCAGTACCGCAGCGGCATCATTCCGCTGGTAGTGCCCATCACCCTGCTCAAGCACCACTTCCACGGCCACCCGGATCGCTACATCGCGCAGCAGGCCTACCTGCAGCCGCATCCGGAAGAACTCAGCCTGCGCAACGCCCTCTAGCCATGGACGACACCCCGGACTCCCCGACGGACAACGACTACCAGGCCGCCCTGGCCCGGGGCCTGTTGCCGATCCGTGAAGTGGCGCGCCAGACCGGCGTGAACCCCGTGACCCTGCGGGCCTGGGAGCGCCGCTACGGGCTGGTGACGCCCCTGCGCACGACCAAGGGGCACCGCCTCTATACCCTGGAGGAAGTGGCTCGCATCCGTCACATCCTCACCTGGCTGGACCGGGGCGTCGCGGTGGGCCAGGTGAAGGGACTGCTGAAGGAACAGGTCCCCCAGGCGCCGTCAGAGTCCTCCCCGGCGTCCCCCTGGGAGGAACAACGCCAGCACCTGCTGGAAGCCGTCGGCAACCTGGCCGAGCGCCAGCTGGACGAGCGCTTCAATGCCGCCCTGGCGCTCTACCCGCCGCTGACCCTCTACCGGCAACTGCTGGGTCCCCTGCTCGCGGAACTGGAACAACGCTGGCACGGCCAGTTCGGCGGCCAGGTGGAACGGGTGTTCCTGCACTCCTGGCTGCGCACCAAGCTCGGCGCCCGGCTGTACCACCACAACCGACAGTTCAGCGGCGCCCCGGTGCTGATGGTCAACCTCTCCGACCTGCCCCTGGAGCCCGGACTCTGGCTGACGGCCTGGCTGGCCAGCAACGCCGGTTGTGTGGTGGACGTCTTCGACTGGCCGGTGCCGCCATCGGAACTGGCCGTGGCGGTCGCCCGCATCCGTCCCCGGGCCCTGCTGCTCTACTCCAGCCAGCCCTTCGCCGCCGGCCAGTTGCCCCGGTTGCTGACCGGCCATGCCTGCCCCTGCGTACTGGCCGGCCCCGCCGTCGCCATCCACCGGGCCGAACTCGAACCCGACGTCCTCCTGGCCGATGGTCCGCTGGACGCCCTGCAGAGCCTGACCGACCTGGGCCTGCTGCATCACCGATAAGGAACACGCCATGCGCCAGCTCATCTGGTTCCGAACCGACCTGCGGGTACAGGACAACACCGCCCTGAACGCCGCCCTCGCCGCCGGCCCGACCCTCGCGCTGTTCCTGGTCAGCCCCGGCCAGTGGCAGGCCCACGACGACGCCCCGGCCAAGGTGGACTTCTGGCTGCGCAACCTCGCCGAACTGGCCCGCGCCCTGCGCGCCCTCAACGTGCCCCTGCTGATCCGCAAGGCCGATACCTGGAGCGACGCCCCGGCCGTGATCCGCGAGATCTGCCGGATCCACGACATCGGCACGGTGCAGGTGAACGAGGAGTACGGCATTCATGAAAGCGAGCGCGACCGGCAGGTCCGGGCATGCCTGGGCGCTGACGGCGTCGACCTGCGCAGTCACCTGGACCAGTTGTTCTTCCGCCCCGGCAGCCTGCTGACCCAGTCCGGCGGCTACTTCCAGGTCTACAGCCAGTTCCGCAAGGTCTGCTACCAGCGGCTGCACAGCGCCCTGCCCAGCTGCCTGCCGCTGCCAGGTCCCCAGCAGGACCTGGGCATCCCGAGCGACGTCCCGCCATGCACCGTCGACGGCTTCCCCGCACCGAGCGAGCAGCTCCGCCAGCTCTGGCCTGCCGGCGAGGCAGCGGCCCGGGAGCGCCTGGACGCCTTCGCCCTGGAAGCACTCTGGTGCTACGACGATCGACGCGACTTCCCCGCCCGTGCCGGCACCAGCCAGCTGTCGCCCTACCTGGCCGCCGGCGTGATCTCGCCGCGCCAATGCCTGCATGCGGCCCTGGCCAATAACCAGGGGGAGTTCGACAGCGGCAACCCCGGCGCCGTCTGCTGGATCAACGAACTGCTCTGGCGGGAGTTCTACAAGCACATCCTCGTCGGCTACCCCCGGGTGTCGCGCCACCGCGCCTTCCGCCAGGAAACCGATGCCCTCGCCTGGCGTCGCGCCCCCGACGAGCTGGAGGCCTGGCAACAGGGCCGCACCGGCATCCCCATCGTCGATGCCGCCATGCGCCAGCTGCTGGCCACCGGCTGGATGCACAACCGGCTGCGCATGATCGTCGCCATGTTCCTCACCAAGAACCTGCTGATCGACTGGCGCGAAGGCGAGCGCTGGTTCATGCGCCACCTGATCGACGGCGACCTGGCCGCGAACAATGGCGGCTGGCAATGGAGCGCCTCCACCGGAACCGACGCGGCCCCCTACTTCCGCATTTTCAATCCCATCAGCCAGTCGCAGAAATTCGACCCGGACGGCCACTTCCTGCGCCACTGGCTGCCGGAGCTGGCTCATCTGGACAAGCGGGACATCCACGACCCCTCCGCCCTCGGCGGGCTGTTCGGCGTGCCAGGTTATCCACAGCCCGTGGTCGATCTGTCCGCCAGCCGGGAACGCGCCCTGGCCGCGTTTCGTGACCTCGGGGGACGCACGGCATGAACGGCTTCCTCGACCACTTCGCCTCCCGCTTCGTCCACATCGACCGCGACAACCTGAGCCTGCTCGATGAGCTCTACCACGAGGACATCCTCTTCACCGACCCGCTGCATCGGATCCGTGGGCTGAGCGCACTGCATCGCTACTTCCGCGCGATGTATGACCGGGTGGAAGACCTGCATTTCGACTTTCAGGGCCAGGACCTCGTGCGCGAAGGCGAAGGCTACCTGCGCTGGTGCATGAGCTACCGCCATCCGCGCCTGGCCGGTGGCCGGCCTGTCAGCGTGGAGGGGTGCTCCCACCTGCGCTGGGAACACAAGGTCCACTGGCACCGGGACTACTTCGATGCCGGCGCCCTGCTGTACGAACATGTACCAGTGCTGGGCGGCGCCATTGGCTGGCTGAAACGGAGGTTGGCATGAGCGCGTCACGTCGCATCTGGCTCACCGGCGCCAGCAGCGGGCTGGGCCTGGCGCTGGCCCGCGAACTGCTCGCCGCCGGTCATCAGGTCGCCCTCAGCGCCCGCAGTTCCGGTCCGCTGCTGGAGTTGGCGGACCGCTGGCCAGGTCAGGTGCTGGTCGCCCCCGGCGACCTGACCGATCCCCTTCAGGTGCGGGAGATCGGGGAGCGCATCGACCGCCACTGGAACGCGCTGGATACCGCCATCCTCAATGCCGGCACCTGCGAATACCTGGAAGCCGGGCGCTATGACGCGGCCCTGGTGGAGCGGGTGATCCGCACCAACCTGCTGGCCACCAGCCAATGCATCGAAGTGGCGCTGCCCTTGCTGCGCCGTGGAGTTCGTCCGCACCTGGTGGGCGTCGGCAGTTCGGTCACCTACCTGGCCCTGCCCCGGGCGGAAGCCTACGGCGCCTCGAAGGCGGCGCTGCGCTACCTGCTGGAGGCCTTGCGCATCGACCTGGCCCGCGAAGGCATCGACGTCACCCTGATCAGTCCCGGTTTCATCGACACCCCGCTGACACGCCGCAACGACTTCCCCATGCCCATGCGCTGGAGCGCGGAGCGGGCGGCCCGCCACATCCTCCGGCGGCTGCCCGCGCGCCCCCTGGAAATCGCCTTCCCCGGCCCCTTCATCGCCGGCCTGCTGCTGCTCGCCCACCTGCCGGGCCGCCTGCGCCTGGCCCTGGGCAAACGTCTCGCCCGTGACGACCGCCAGGAGTCCCGTCCATGAAGATCGCCATCATCGGCAGCGGAATTTCCGGGCTCACCTGCGCCTGGCTGCTCAATCGCCGCCATGACATCACCCTGTTCGAAAGCGCCAGCTGGATCGGCGGCCACACCCACACCCTGGACGTGCGGCACAACGGCCGCCACTACGCCGTGGACACCGGCTTCATCGTCTTCAACGACTGGACCTACCCCAGCTTCATCCGCCTTCTCGACCAGCTCGGCGTGCCCTTCAAGCCCACCGAGATGAGCTTCTCGGTCACCGATCCGGCCAGCGGGCTGGAGTACAACGGGCACGACCTCAACACCCTGTTCGCCCAGCGCCGCAACCTGCTCTCCCCGGGCTTCTGGGGCATGTTGCGGGACATCCTCAGGTTCAACCGCGAGACCCAGGCCGACCTGCGCGACGGTCGCGTCGACGCCGGCACGACCCTTGGCGACTACCTGCGCCGCCAAGGCTATGGCCAGCGCTTCATCGACCACTACATCGTGCCCATGGGCGCCGCCATCTGGTCCATGTCCCTGGCCGACATGCAGGCCTTTCCCCTGGAGTTCTTCCTGCGCTTCTTCAAGAACCACGGCCTGCTCTCGGTGAGCCACCGGCCCCAGTGGTACGTGGTGGAGGGCGGTTCGCGCAGCTACGTCCCACACCTGATCGCCAGCTTCGAGGAACGGATTCGCCTGGACTGCCCGGTGCAGCGGGTCGAGCGCACCGAGCAGGGCGTGCGCATCACCAGCGCGGCCGGCAGCGAGACCTTCGACAAGGTGGTCTTCGCCTGCCACAGCGACCAGGCCCTGGCCCTGCTGGCCGATCCCAGCGACGCGGAACGCGCGATCCTGGGCGCCCTGCCCTACGCCGACAACGACGTGGTGCTGCACACCGACACCCGCCTGCTGCCGAGTCGCCGCCTGGCCTGGGCCAGCTGGAACTACCGCCTGGGCGGGCCGGCGCGGCAGCCAGCGGCGGTGACCTACAACATGAACATCCTCCAGGGCCTGGAAGGTCCGGATACCTTCTGCGTCAGCCTCAACCAGACCGAGGCCATCGACCCGGCGAGCATCATCGCCCGCTTCAACTACGCCCACCCCCAGTACAGCCTGTCGGGCATCGCCGCCCAGGCGCGCTGGGAGGAACTGGCCGGCGTGAACCACTCCTACTATTGCGGCGCCTACTGGGGCAACGGCTTCCACGAGGATGGCGTGGTCAGCGCCCTGCGTGTCGGCCGGGCGTTCGGAGAGGCGCCGTGAACAGCGCCCTCTACTTCGGCTGGGTCCGGCATCGGCGCTTCTCCCCGCGCGCCCATGACTTCCGCTACCCCATCGGCCTGCTCTACCTGGACCTGGCGGAGCAGCAGCGGCTGTTCGACCTCTCCCCCCTGACCGGCCGGGGAAGGCTGGCGCCCTTCGCCTTTCGTGAAACGGACTTCCTGCCAGGCTTCACCCGGCGCGGCATCCCCCTGGCCGATGCGGTTCGACAGCGCGTCGGCGAAGCCCTGGGCCAGGCCCCGCAGGGCCCCATTCGACTGTTGGCCCAACCCCGCAGCTGGGGCCTGGCGTTCAACCCGGCGAGCTTCTTCTACTGCTTCGACACGTCCGAACGGCTGGTGGCCATCCTCTGCGAAGTCACCAACACCCCCTGGCGCCAGCGCTACCACTACGTAATGCCGGTCAGCGGCGATGGCCACCAGCATCACCGGGTGGACAAGGCCTTCCATGTTTCGCCCTTCCTCCCCCGGGAACTGGAGTACCGCATGAGTTTCAGCCCGGTCGGCCAAGACCTGGGCATCCACATGGAGGACTGGCGGGGTGACGACAAGCTGTTCGACGCCACCCTGCGCCTGACCCGCGCGCCCCTGGACCGCGCCAGCCTGCACCGCTACCTGTGGCGCTTTCCCTGGACCACCGCCCGCACCCTTGCCGCCATCCATTGGCAGGCCCTGCGCCTGCTGCTGAAACGCACCCCTCTTTTCGACCATCAGGACGCCGACGACGAGTTCCGTCTGGCGACCCTTTCATCCCAGGAGCACGACGATGAAAAGCACCAGCCTCAGCGCCAAGCTCGGCGGCCTTCGTAGCCTCGGCCTCGCCGCCGGTTTACTGCGCCGCGCCGTGCTCGGCCAACTCGGCCAGTTGCGACACGGCCATCTGGTGGTTCTGGAGGATGGCGAGCGGCTGTCCTTCGGCGCCCCCGATTCCAGCCTTCAGGCGGAGATCCAGGTACTGGATCCGGGCGTCTGGGAGCTGGTGGCGGTCAAGGGGTCCATCGGCTCCGGCGAAGCCTACATCCACGGTTACTGGACCAGCCCCGACCTGACCGCCGTGATTCGCCTGTTCGTCGCCAACATCGAGGTGCTGGATGGCATGGAGCGCGGCTTCGCACGCCTGGGACGGCCATTGCTGCAGGCCCTGCACTGGTTCAACCGCAATACGCGCACGGGGTCGCGGCGCAACATCGCCGCCCACTACGACCTGGGCAACGACCTGTTCCAGCAGTTCCTGGACCCGACCATGATGTACTCCGCCGCCCAGTTCAGCGGCCCGCAGGACAGCCTCGAGGCCGCCCAGCTGTACAAGCTGGAGCGCATCTGCCGAAAGCTCGACCTGAAGCCCGGAGACCACCTGTTGGAGATCGGCAGCGGCTGGGGCAGCATGGCCATCCATGCGGCCCAGCGCCACGGATGCCGGGTCACCACCACCACCCTGTCCCGGGAGCAGTACGAGTACTGCCGCCGGCGCATCGAAGCCCTCGGCCTGGAGGACCGCATCACCCTGCTGCTGCAGGATTACCGTGACCTGGAGGGCCGCTACGACAAGCTGGTGTCGATCGAGATGATCGAGGCGGTGGGGCATCGGTTCCTGCCCACCTACTTCAGGCAGTGTGCGCGTCTGCTCAAGGACGACGGCGTCATGCTGCTGCAGGCCATCACCATCCGCGACCAGCGCTACGAGCAGGCGCGACGCAGCGTCGACTTCATCCAGCGCTACATCTTCCCCGGCGGCGCCCTGCCGTCGGTGCACAAGCTGCTGGACGTCATGACCCACCACAGCGACCTCAACCTGCTGCACCTGGAGGACTTCGGCGACCACTACGCTCGCACCCTGCGCCTTTGGCACGAGAACCTGCGCCAGGCTCGGAACCGCCTGGAGCAGCTGGGCTACGACGAATACTTCTATCGGCTATGGGAGTTCTACTTCTGCTACTGCGAAGGGGGATTCATCGAGCGCGGCATCGGCACGGCGCAGCTGCTGCTGGCCAAGCCCGGCGCCCGTCCACAAGCCTTGCTCGGCCGCTTCGATGCCTAGGCTGATCGCCAACGCCCTGCTGTTCCAGCTGGGCTGGCTGGCCTGTGTGCTGGCCAGCCAGCGGCCCTGGCTGCTGGTGGCCGTCCCGGCGATCCTGGCCATCCACTTCTTCTGGGTCGCCAGCTGGGCGCGGGAAGGCCGGATGATTGCCACCGTCTTCTTCCTGGGCAGTGCGCTGGACAGCTTCCTGGGCAACCTGGGGGTATTCGACTTCCCCGGCGAGAGCCGCCTGCTGCCCCTCTGGCTGGCGCTGCTCTGGGCCCTGCTGGCCACCACCCTCAACCACAGCCTGGCCTGGAGCGCTCGCCCCTGGTGGCGCGCCAGCCTGTTGGGCGCACTCTTCGCACCACCGGCCTACCTGGCGGGCGCACGCCTGGCCGATGTGTCGCTACCCCTGGGCACCATCACCACCCTGGCACTGCTGGCGCTGATCTGGGCGCTGGTGCTGCCGCTGCTGCACCAGCTCGCGGCAATCTCGCGGGCCACCGCGAAACCCGGTCCATGAAACGAAAGAACCGGGCGCTTGGCCCTGTAGATTGCCACTTCATTGCGTTGCAAAGCCCGTCGTTACGGGCTTCTCAACCAATCGCCCATGTCGATTCAGGCCAGTTCTCGCCAGTGGCTTCGACACTTCTTCGACACCTGCCAGCGGAACCCGGCGCCAGGATTCTTTGGCAAAATCTGCCAAAAGATAGGTTCCCATGAGCGCCATGAGCATCTACCTGCCCGTTGCGCTCAGGAGCTTTGTGAATGAGCAGATCAGCCAGCGCGGCTACGGCACCAGTGGCGAGTACGTACCCGAGCTGATCCGCGAGGACCAGGACAGACAGCGTCTACGCAACCGGGTACGGAACGCTAAGGCATGAAGGCCGAGTCCATCACTCCCGGGCGCGAGCCAATCAGGATATCGACGACGCCGTCAGCTATTACTTGGAGGAAGGAGCCGAGCAGGCCGCAGTCGGCTTTATCGATGTCCTGGAGCGGGCCTATAAGCACATCGGCCGGCATCCCGAATCGGGCTCATCGCGATACGCGCATGAACTCGACCTACCGGGACTGCGCTCCTGGTCGCTGAAACGCTATCCCTACCTGGTCTTCTATATTGAGCGTGATGACCATATTGATGTGTGGCGGGTTTTGTATGGAACGAGAGATATCCCGGCGTGGATGCAGGACGGTGACGGGAGATGAAATTCGCCCCTTTTTTTGCCTCAGGTGCACAGGACCGATCCCTTTGGTACGCTAGCGCGCCGGATTAGTGCCAGTTAGCTCAAGGATCGTAATGAGTCGTACGCAAGAGGCGTTTGATCGCTTTCGTGAGCAGGTCGGAACCCCGAGACTCCCTCCGCCCCATCTGATCGCCAATGCTGATCAGACGAGGCAGATGACTGCAACAGACGGGCTCCGTGAGTGGGAGGACGGCGCCGACAGTGCCAAGGCTTCTCCGCCAACCGAAGCCCCTCTCCTGACAACCGATCAGCTCGATTCGATCAATCTATGGGTGGTCCGATCTACCGATGTGGTTCACGCCTTAGAGAAATGTAGTTTCGGGAGTAACCTGGAGACTGGCGTTATCAAACACACGAATTTGACCGGTGGAGAGGCTGCATACTCTGGTGGTGAACTACTCTTTCTTGAGGACGGCACTATCGTGGTCAACGGATGCTCGGGAAGATATGGTCCTAGAAGCCCAAAGGAGCTTGAGTCTGTCGTCGCAGCTTTTGCGCAGTCCGGATATCAGGTCTGGTATATGGGGTTCGATGAAGAAGCAAATCGCCCTTTACCTTTTCTTGGAGTGAGGCCGCAATGGTTTCAATAAAGGAAGCCCCCCCAAAGGAAGAGTTGGATTTAGTTTTCGGTCCAAGTTCTTCAGGCGATTCACTATTGGAAAGAGCCCGCACTTCTAGGCAGTGTTTTGTCCGCAGCCAAGTACAAGTTGCACCAGCCTCCCCAGAAGCAACAGGTCGAGTTTTCTCTGCATCAGAGGCTTTAGCTGCTTTTGGCTGGGAGATAATTCGCCGCGCCATTCTGGAAGGCGCTGCGCCAATAATCTCTTCGCCTCAAGAACCGGCGGCAACTTTAAAAGTACGAAGATCCGAGCTAGGTCTTTCTACTGGTGATGTATCCCGTCGCGCTGGCTGCTCCGAGTCTGAATTATTACGAGCTGAAACTGAGGGTGAACGCTCCCCATATCGCACTCTTGAACGGATTGGTGCCGCGTTGGCACTTGACGAGCGAAAGCTCGGAATCCAAGCCAATCCAGGCAGAGATGCAGGATTAGGAGTTCGCCTTCGGGAACTAACCGGTCGTGGCGGAGATATGGCTGCATTCGGACCTAGCACTGTTCTGGGATTAACTGAAGCTGCTTGGGTTATCGCCCGTCAAGACTTTTTAAGCGACTCAGCGAATGAGATAAAAGCAAAGCTTCCCGCCCACGACTCGAACTTCTCTTACCCTGCTTATCAAGTCGGGTTTTCGCTCGCTGCGAAAACGCGAAAATTACTTGACCTTACCGATGACCAACCAATCGAAAGCGTGCGTGAGTTGATTGAGGACAAGTTAGGCATACCTCTGATCCAGCACTCACTCAATTCAAAATTTGCTGGAGCAACAATCTCAAATGGAACCTCCAGAGGTATTGTAATTAACGAAAATGGCATGAATAGCAATGTCTGGGTCAGGAGAATGACGCTGTCCCATGAACTCGGCCATTTACTTTGGGACCCAGAAGATAAACTAGAGAAGGTCCGCGCCGATGATTATGGCGACCTCGATGAAGACGTCCGCATATCGAAGCGTGACCCTGCTGAAATTAGAGCAAATGCATTTGCGGTTGCCTTCCTGGCGCCGCCTTCCGCAATCAAAAAGCTCGCAGCAAAAGAAAGCAATCCCGCAAAGGTAATATCTGAGATAATGACTATGTATGGCATTGGCGGCACTGCTGCCAAGCATCACTATCAAAATATTACTGGAATAAAGATTGGCGAAACTAATTTAGGCCTTCTTCCGGAGCCTGATGATGGATGGGTTGCAGCCGAGAACCTCTCCATTGATTACTTTCCGATAAACAACACACCAATAACTCGACGCGGTAGATTTGCTTGGCTCGTTGCGCGCCTATGCACTGACAACTTTTTGTCCTTAGATACAGCAGCTTCCTACCTAAATTGTAGCCAAGATGAAGCCAAGGACAACCTCAGCAAAATAATTAGTTTATGGCAGACCAACTAGATCAGCCATTCAATACGACATATTGAGCGGTGAAGCATCTGGCATTCGATTTTTTCAGCTCACATGCTATATGAAGCGTGAAACCAAGGGTGTCGTCAGACGCCCTTGCTAATTCAGAATATCACGACGAATATTTTTTATTTGCATCTCAGCAGCCGCTCTAGACCAATTCTTAGTTCTCACCCCTACTTACTTAACCCTATTCCTTCCCTGCATCTTTCTCATCTTTTCTCTCGAATGGGCCATAGTAGGACTGGATTGGCTCCCACTATCGGGAGAAGAAGCCATGCAAGTCCACAAAGGCGAGTGCAGAGTAGGCGATGTTCTGTCGCTGAACATCCTGGAAGGCAGGGCGAGTGAGGAGCTGATGCGGCTGTTGCTCACTCACGGGATAGAGATCGAGGTTGCGTCGATCCAGGGCGACACGGTGAAGCTGATCATCCGGGCGCCGGGGAAGATGATGATCGTTGAGGAGTTGGTTGCTCCGTCGTGAGGTGGTGGAGCGAGGTGATTCATGCGGTCCTGGACCGCCGGAAGAACCAGCGGCCGCTGCCTTGCCGGTGATTGCTAATCCGCGTTGGAAGTCGGCAAGTTTGAATGGGCTTCGTCGTACGCAGGGCTTGTCTGCCCGATCTCAGGCATGACCTCTCCGGTCATCAGCCACCAGCGATATTGGGGATACAGCTCCCCCAGCTGCTCTAGCTCTTCCACGCCAAAGCGCGCTCGTCCTCTCTTGATGCTCTGCCAGCGCACATAGTCCTTGCTGTTGACCTCGGCAAGCTCTTTCAGGCTCGTCAGTTCCAGCAAGCAAAGCGCCCTATTGGCCATGCCTTCAGCCATTGAAAAATTCCGTTATGGACTATTGTCATATTGGAGATTTATGGATAATGTCCATATGGACATATTTCATAAACCTCGGCGTTAGTAGCCACAAATAGTGACGGAACGAGCATGGAACTGGAAGACCTCTCACCGGCCAGCCTGGCCGGCCCCCAACAGGACGTAGAACCCATCGCCGCCTGGGCGGATCGCAACGGCGTCACCTGCGACACCGCCCGCGCCTGGGTGTATCGGGGAATCATCCCCTCGGTGAAGCTCGGCAAGCTGCGCATGGTCAACTGCGCCCTGCTCCGCCAATGGCTTCTGGAACAGGAGTGGAACGCATGAACAACGCCAACGTACGCCTCACCCTGGCCGCCCTGCCTTCCAGCGGCAACAGCGCCGTAATGAGCGCGGAAGCCTTCGCCGACATGTGCGGCGTTTCCGTCGAAACCGTGGTGGGCTGGATGGACAACGGCACCGTGCCTGCGGTGAGGGTCCAGGGCTCGCGCCTGATCAACCTGGAGCGGCTGTGCGAGGACCTGGAGCACGGCAAGGACGAGTTCGATGAGGGGGACTACGACAATGACTAGCTTCGCACTCAACCTGAACGCCACCCAGGCCATGGGCCTGATCGGCCAGACCGTCATGATGGAGCTGGTGTGGGAGCAGGACCCGGAGCCGCTCTGGCGTTGCTTCCACATCGTCGGCGTGGTGGTGCCGCTGGAAGGCCTCGTTGAGGAAGGCCACTTCCTGGTCCTCAATGCCCTCCATGAAGAGCGCTTCCCGAATGAGGTGTTCTGGTCGAACATCCGCACCCTCACCACGCTGCACCGCCGCCCGTTGTCGGGCTCGGATCAGCCCTCTCCCGTGTTCGGTGGCCTGATCCGGTCAGGGGCCGCGCTCCCGGCTCGTCGGAATCGTATTTCAGTTCCGGCGAACGGAAGCACGGGCGCAGCGCACCCTTGACCGTGCACCAGCCCTGGCAGCCTTGGCTGGGGAGTGTGGGGCAGCTTCACCGCCCCGCGCTCCCGAGCCCTCGGCGGCAAGAGCGGGATGACAAGGGCGGCGCCCTTGGTGTTGTCGGGGTCCTGGTGTTCTCCCTGGCCCTGTTGGCGGTACTGGCTACCCTGCCTTGGCCGCAGTTCCGTGAACCCACCCCCCCACTGCCCCCGCTGCTGATTCCCTGCCCCCTGGCCGAGCCCGTATCGGTCGCCCTCCAGAGCCCTCCCCGGAATGAATGTGCCAATCCGAGCGCACACGCGTTTTGCACGGATACGCGCGCAGCGCGTACCGCGCAAACGCGTGAGCGCGGGAGGGCTCCCGCGTGCGGGTGGGACCCGCGCTCAAGCGGTCGTCGGGACGTCCCTGTAGCACGTCCTATCAATGGCTTAGCGCCATTTCAATTCGTGTCATTTCATGGAGTTTGACGACATGAGGAAAGCCGTAGACCAGATTCGCGTCGATTTGCAGACCGGCCAGGAGTGCCGCCACTCCCGTCTGTTCTTCGACCAGAAGTCGGCCCGCCTGACCAACCTGTCGGGCGTCCGCCTGTTGGGTTGCCGGGTGGACACCGTGCGCCAGTTGTACCGGGGCATGGTCCGCCCCCAGGTGCTGGCCCTGTTCGAGGAAAGCGGCTTGGTCAGCTTTGCCGGGCACCAGTGGCACGCGGGGCGTGTCAGCCGGGATTCCGGCTACCAGTACAAGCTGCAGAACAACGACCTGGGCTTTGTGCTGCTGCTCAAGAACTTCAACGTGAAGGCCGACGTGATCGGCGCCCACCTCAAGATCGAGGTCAGCCCGCATGCCATCCAGTCGTGTCCGCCAGAGGTGCTGCAGGAGTGGATGGACCGCTTCGCCCAGGCCGCCCTGGAATGCGTGGAGGCCAACCAGTGCGCCGTCCACCTCGCCCTGGACGTGCAAGGCTGGAAACCGCCAAAGGATCTGATGGATCGCCTGCTCTGCCGCGCCCGTACCCGGCGCAGCATCACCGGCATCAACGAAGTGTTCTACGACGGTGAGGCCGTGTCCTACGGCAACGCCCAGTCCTTCCTGTTCGGCTCCGCCTCGGGCATGCAGCTGGCCATCTACAACAAGTCCCTCCAGGCCTACAGCATCGACAAGCTCGACTACTGGCAGTCGGTCTGGAAGACCATGGACAACCCCTTCGCCCCGGACGACGACCAGAACTACGACGCCAAGGCCCCGGTGTGGCGCGTGGAGCTGCGCTTTCACCACTCCATCGTCCAGCAGTTCGCCGACGGCTCGGCCTGCATGGACACCGGCGCCATGATCGACAGCCGCACCTACAAGGAACTGGCCCCGCACCTGGACGGGCTGTTCCAGTACGGCCTGGAATCCTTCCGCCTGTGCTCCAGCAAAGGCGTGTTCGATGCGTTCTGGTCGCTCATGCGGCAGGACGTGAAAGTCTCGGTGCCCGGCGTCTCGCTCGCGGGCCGCACTCACTACAAGCGCCACTACAAGACCGCCCAGGGCTTTTCGGGAAAGAACATCGACCTCTTCCTGGGCAACTTCATCAGCCTTGTCGCCAGGGGGCGCATCGGCGCAAAAAAGGCCTTTGCCGGCCTCCGCGACTGGGAGTGCTGGCCGCTGATCCGTGACCACTACGCCCAGAAGGGCATGGACGAACGGGCCCTCTACAAGCGCATCAAGCAACTGCTGGAGGAACGCATCATCCGATGGGGGCGTGCCGTCTGATGGCTATCCAGCAACTACCGGATGGCCGTTGGAAGGTCGATACCGAACCCATCAAGAGCAGGCGCTTCCGCAAGACCTTCAAGACCAAGGGCGAGGCCCTGCGCTTTGAAGCCACCTGCCGGGCCAAGTGCATCGAAACCCCGGACTGGTCGCCCCGCCCCAGGGACCGCCGTTGTTTGCTGGAACTGTTGAAACGGTGGGGCATCCTGCACGGCAATGGCCTCTCTGACTTTGAAGGGCGTGAATTGCTGATGCGTCGAATGATCGAGCGCCTGGGCGACCCGGTCGGCTGTCAGTTCACCGCCGTGAAGTTCGCCGAGTACCGAGCCAAGCGCCTGGCGGCCGGCATCAGCCGCAAGACGATGAACAACGAACTCGGCTACCTCCGCGCCTTGTTCAACGTGCTGATCGAGTTCCAGGAAATCGACTACCCGAACCCGCTGGCCACGGTGAAGCCAATGAAGCTCCAGGAGCGGGAGCTGGCCTACCTCGATCACGACCAGTTGAACAGGCTGTTCGCTACGTTGCGCTCGATGCAGCACGTTCACGTCGAGCTGATCTCCACCATCTGCCTGGCTACGGGTTGCCGCTGGGGAGAAGCTCAGGGTCTGGTGCCGTCCAGGGTGAAGGGCGGCGCGGTGCATTTCGTTGAGACCAAGTCGAAGCGCCGTAGATCGATCCCGATCACGCCCGAGCTGGAAGCCCGCATCCTTGATCACTTCTCAAAGCACGGGCTATTCACCAACTGCCGGAACAGGTTCGATAAGGCGGTGAAGGAAGCTGGCCTGGAGCTGCCTGCCGGCCAGAAGGCTCACGTGCTGCGGCACACCTTCGCGTCGCACTTCATGGCCAACGGGGGGAACATCCTGTCGCTGCAGAAGATCCTGGGACACGCGTCGGTGGCGATGACCATGCGCTACGCCCACCTTGCACCCGGTCACTTCCAGGACGTTCTGGAGTTCGGCCCGACCAGAGACTTTCGACACTTCTTCGACACCTCCCCGCTTGCAGAGCAGGAAGATCAGAAAAAAGCCTGATAAATCAAAAAGGTAGGCGACCACGCCAAAACGAAAGAACCGGGCGCTTGGCCCGGTTCTTCGTGCTGCATCGCGCCTTAGAAGGACAGGCGATAGTGCAGCGAGTAGGACTCCACGCCATCGTTCGGCTGCTTGATGCCGGCGTTGGAGTAGTGCATGGCGCGCACGCCCACTTCCTGGTTGGCGAAGCGCAGGCCCAGGCCGATGCGGTCCTCGAACTGGAAGGAAGAGCCCAGGTCGTTGTCTTCCAGATCGGTGTCGGCAAACAGCGCCACGCCGATACCGGCCTCGATGTAGGGTTTCACGGTTTCGCCGGCGAACTCGTAGACGAATACCGGACTCAGGGAAACGCTGTGGTTGCTGGCGGTCTCGTCGCCTTCCCAGTAGGTGTAGGCGGCGTCCCAGTAGCCAGTGACGCGGCCGACGCTGCTTTCGAACCAGCTGGAGCTGAAGTCGAACTGGGTGCCCAGGCGATAGGTCATGGTGGAATCGCCGGTCTGGCCGATATCCAGGGACACATCCGCGGCCTGCGCGGAGATGGCCTGGCCGAGGGTTACAGCTGCGGCCACGGCCCAGCAAAGCACTTTCTTCATGAGTTCAGTCCTTGTTCTGAAGTAACGGCAGAAATCACTAAGATTTGTCAGCGATTATAGATAGCTTTTTTATCGACGAAATATCGGCCGCGACTTTTATGTCAGTCCGGAAACCGGTCGACAGTCGCGGACTCGCCCCAGAGCACCGGAAGGATTTCCTGCATCGCCAGGGGATCGCCACTGGACCAGAAACGACAGGGCGCCGGCGAGCCATCCGCGAGCCGGTCCGAGACCTCCAGCAGCCGCTGCACCTGGCGGGCCACCGCCGCGCCGGTGTCGATCAGGCTCACCGAGGACGGCACCATCTGCGCCAGCAAGGGACGCAGGAAAGGGTAGTGGGTGCAGCCCAGGATCAGGGTGTCGCAGCCCTCCGCCAGCAGGGGCTCCACGTAGCCCGCCAGCAGCCGCCGTGTCGCCGGGCCATCCAGGTCGCCGGCCTCGATGCGCTCCACCAACCCGGGACAGGGCTGGGTGATGACTCGCACATCCCCGGCGAAACGGTCCAGCAGGGCGGCGAACTTGGCGCTCCTGAGGGTGCCGGTGGTGGCCAGCACCCCCACCACGCCGCTGCGGGTGGCGGCGGCGGCCGGCTTCACCGCCGGTTCCATGCCGACGATGGGCAGTTGTGGATAACGCGCCCGCAGGTCGGCCACGGCCGCCACTGTGGCGGTGTTGCAAGCCAGTACCAGCGCCTTGGCGCCCCGCGCCAGGAGGAACTCGGCGATGCGCTGGCTGCGTTCACGGATGAAGTCGGGGCTTTTCTCGCCGTAGGGCACATGGCCGCTGTCGGCGACATAGAGCAGGGACTCGGCGGGGAGCCGCGCGCGGATCTCGCGCAGCACCGAGAGGCCGCCAACGCCTGAATCGAAGACGCCGATGGCGGCCTGGTCAGGCATGCCGGCTCCCGCAGACGGCGCACGCGGGATCACGCTTGACCCGCAACTCACGGAAGCGGGTGCCCAGGGCATCCACCAGCAGCAGGCGGCCGACCATGGGCTCGCCGAAACCGGCCAGCAGCTTCAGGGCTTCCAGGGCCTGCAGGCTGCCCACCAGGCCCACCAGCGGGCCGACCACGCCGGCCTCGCTGCAGGTCAGCTCGGCTTCGCTGCCGTGGCCGTAGAGACAGTGGTAACAGGGGCTGTCGTCGCGACGCGGATCGAACACCGAAAGCTGGCCTTCGAGGCGGATCGCGGCGCCGGAGACCAGCGGCTTGCCGGCGGCCACGCAGGCGGCATTGACCGCCTCGCGGGTGCCGAAGTTGTCGGTGCAGTCGAGCACAAGGTCGACGGCGGCGACGGCGGTGGCCAGGCTGTCCTCGTCCAGCGCACGCGTGATGGGCACCAGCCGCACCTCCGGGTTGAGGACGGACAAGCGCGCCATGGCGGAATCCACCTTGAGGACGCCGACGCTGTGGCTGTCATGGATGACCTGCCGCTGCAGGTTGGTGAGGTCGACGCTGTCGAAGTCCGCCAGGTGAAGCTCGCCCACACCGGCGGCGGCCAGGTAGAGGGCCACCGGAGAGCCCAGCCCACCCAGGCCGACGATGAGCACGCGCCCCTGTTTCAGGCGCAGTTGCCCTTCCACGTCGATCTGCGGCAGGAGGATCTGCCGGCTGTAACGAAGCAGTTCCTGATCGCTCAACATGGCCATTGCCCCAGGGAGATACGTTCATGGCCGCCCAGGTCTCGACGGCTTTCCACCCTGGCGAAGCCGCCACGGGCCAGCAGGTCGCGGACCTCCGGCGCCTGGTCGTAGCCATGCTCCAGCAGCAGCCAACCACCCGGCAGCAGATGCGCGGGGGCGCCCTGGATGATCTGGCGGATATCGTCGAGGCCGTCGTCGCCGGCCACCAGGGCGCTGGACGGCTCGAAGCGCACATCGCCCTGGCCCAGGTGCGGATCCTGGGCGCGGATGTAGGGCGGATTGCTGACGATGAGGGCGAAACGCTGCTCGCCCAGGGCGGAGAACCAGTGGCTCTCCAGGAAACGCACATTGCCCAGCCTGAGGCGTGCACGGTTGCGTTCGGCCAGTTGCACGGCGGCGGAAATGCGATCGACGCCGGTGACCGTCCAGCCCGGCCGCTCGCACCCCAGGGCCAGGGCGATGGCGCCAGAACCTGTGCCCAGGTCCAGCGCCTCGGCGGATGCGCCGGGCAGCAGGGCCAGCGCGGTTTCCACCAGCAGCTCGGTGTCGGGGCGTGGAATCAGGGTGTCCGGCGCCACTTCCAGGTCCAGGCTCCAGAAGCCCTGGTGCCCGAGGATGTAGGCCACCGGCTCGCCGGCACGACGGCGCGCGAGGTAGCCGGCGTAACGCTCGGCCACCTCGCTGGACACCACGCGCTCCGGCCAGGTGTGGAGGAAGCTGCGAGGCTTGCCGAGGGCTGCCGCCAGCAGCAACTCGGCGTCCAGGCGCGGCGACGGGGAATCCGGCAGGCTGGCCTGTCTCAACAGGCTGGCGATGATGGTCATGTCAGTCCCCCAGGGCCGCCAACTGGTCGGCCTGGTACTCGGCCAGGAGCGGCTCGATCACCGCCTCGACGCCGCCGGCCATCACGTCGTCCAGGGCATAGAGGGTCAGGTTGATACGGTGGTCGGTCACCCGGCCCTGCGGGTAGTTGTAGGTGCGGATACGCTCGGAACGGTCACCGGACCCCACCAGCAGCCGGCGGGTATCGGACATTTCCTTGTGGGCTGCGGCCTCCTGCTGGTCATTCAGCTTGGCGGCCAGCCAGGCCATGGCCTTGGCGCGGTTCTTGTGCTGGGAACGCTCCTCCTGGCACTCGACCACGATCCCGGAGGGGATGTGGGTGATGCGCACCGCCGAGTCGGTCTTGTTCACGTGCTGGCCGCCAGCGCCGGACGCGCGATAGGTGTCCACACGCAGGTCCGCCGGATTGATCTCGATGGCGGCCTGCTCGTCGGGCTCCGGCAGCACGGCGACGGTGCAGGCGGAGGTGTGGATGCGGCCCTGGGATTCGGTCTCCGGAACTCGCTGGACGCGGTGGGCGCCAGACTCGAATTTCAGCTTGGCGTAGACGTTGTCGCCTTCCACCCGGGCGATCACTTCCTTGTAGCCGCCATGCTCCCCCTCGTTCTCGGAGAGGATCTCGACACGCCAGCCCTGGCGCTCGGCATAGCGGGAATACATGCGGAACAGGTCACCCGAGAAGATCGCCGCCTCATCGCCACCGGTGCCGGCCCGGATTTCCAGGAAGACGTTGCGGCCGTCGTTGGGATCCTTCGGCAGCAGCATGCGCTGCAGGCGGTCCTCCAGCCCCACCAGTCGGGTGCGGGCCTGGTCCACTTCTTCCTCGGCCATCTCGCGCAGGTCCGGATCGCTGTCCTTGAGCAACGCCTGGGCGCCTTCGAGGTCGCCCTGCACCTTGCGAAATTCACGGTAGGCGAGGATCACCGGCTCGACCTCGGCGAACTCCTTGGAATAGGCGCGGAACTTGCCCTGATCACTGATGACTTCGGCATCGCCGAGCAGGGCGGTGAGCTCCTCGTAGCGGTCCTGGAGGAGGTCGAGCTTGTTCAGCAGGGAAGCTTTCATTGGGCGCTTTTATCCGAGCCCTCGTCGAGGGCGAAGAGTTCCTGGGCCACGGCCAGCGCGTCGAAGCGGCCTTCGGCGGAGAGTTTCTTCATCTGCACGCTCGGGGCGTGCAGCAGCTTGTTGGTCAGGCCCCGGGCCAACTGGGCCAGGACATCTTCGGCGGAAGCGCCGTTCTGCAGCATGCGCTGGGCCTTGCCCAACTCCTCGTCGCGCAGCCGCTCGGCCTGCTGGCGGTAGGCACGCAGCACGTCCACCGCAGCCAGCTCGCGCAGGCGCTGCATGAAGTCGCTGACCCCCGCGCCCACCAGTTCTTCGGCGGCCTGGGCGGCCCCCTGGCGGCTCTTGAGGTTCTCGGCGACCACTTCGTGAAGGTCGTCCACCGTATAAAGGTAGACATCGTCCAGTTCGCCGACTTCCGGCTCGATATCCCGGGGAACGGCGATGTCCACCATGAAGATCGGCTTGTGCCTGCGCAGCTTCAGCGCCCGCTCCACCGCACCCTTGCCGAGGATCGGCAACTGGCTGGCGGTGGAGCTGATGACGATGTCGCTGTTGGCCAGCTCCTGGGGCATGTCGGCCAGCAGCACGGCATGGGCGCCGAATTCCTCGGCGAGGATGCTGGCGCGCTCCAGGGTGCGGTTGGCCACAACGATGCGCTTCACCCCCTGCTCATGGAGGTGGCGGGCCACCAGGGTGATGGTTTCCCCGGCGCCGATCAGCAGCGCCTGGCTGCGGTGCAGATCGGAGAAGATCTGCTTGGCCAGGCTCACCGCGGCAAAGGCCACGGAGACCGGGTTCTCGCCGATGGCGGTGTCGGTGCGCACGGTCTTGGCGGTGCTGAAGGTGGCCTGGAACAGCCGGCCCAGCAACGGACCGACGGTGCCGGCCTCACGGGCCACGGCGTAGGCCGACTTCATCTGGCCGAGGATCTGCGGCTCGCCCAGGACCATGGAGTCCAGCCCCGAGGCCACGCGCATCATATGGCGCACGGCATCGTCGTCCTGGTGTACGTAGGCGCAGGCCCGCAACTCATCGAGGCTCAGGTTGTGATAGCTCGCCAGCCAGGCCAGCACCTCGTCGGCGCTGGGGTGGTCCTGCTCCAGGTAGAGTTCGCTGCGGTTGCAGGTGGAGAGGATGGCCGCCTCGCGGCTGGGCGTGATTCGACACAGCTGCTGCAGGGCCTCCACCAACTGCTCGGGGGTGAAGGCCACACGCTCGCGGACGTCCACCGAGGCGGTCTTGTGGTTGATACCAAGAGCAATGAAGGCCATGCAGGATCGCTAACAGAAACGGGAGGGCGGGCAATTGTCCTACTTCACCCGAAGGACGACAACCACCGCGGATAATTGTCTGTCCGCACAGGTTTTCCGTGCCCAAGGTGGGGCGCCGCCCCATGTGCTAGCCTGACGGCTTGTGTCATGATGGGCCACTCGCTGGTTAGTCGCCTCCCTTCCTATGAACAAATCCCTCGCGTTGCTGACCGCCCTGCTGTTTCTCGGCGGCTGTCAGAGCCTGACCCTCAAGTCTCCTGACGGCTCTCCGCCAGTGGAGGAAGGCACCCAGGCCTCCGCGCCCGCCAAGCCCGAGGTCTATGGCTCGTTCAGCCGCGAAACCCTCTATTCCCTGCTGGCCGCCGAACTGGCCGGCCAGAGAAACCGCTTCGACATCGCCCTTGGCAACTACGTACAGCAGGCCAACGCGACCCAGGATCCGGCCGTCGCCGAACGCGCCTTCCGTATCGCCGAATACCTGGGGGCGGACCAGGCCGGCCTCGACACCTCGCTGATCTGGGCGAAGAACGCGCCGGACAACCTCGACGCCCAGCGCGCCGCCGCCGTACAGCTGGCACGTGCCGGCCGCTACGACGAATCCATGACCTTCATGGAGAAGGTGCTCCAGGCCCAGGGCGACACCCATTTCGACTTCCTCGCACTCTCCGCCGCCGAGACCGACGCCGAGACCCGCACCGGCCTGCTGCAGAGTTTCGACCGACTCCTGGCCAAGCACCCGGAGAACAGCCAGTTGGTGTTCGGCAAGGCCGTGCTGCTGCAACAGGATGGCCGCACCGAAGAGGCCCTCGCCCTGCTGGAAGACCTGCCGCCCAGTGACCAGGAAATCGCCCCGATCCTGCTCCGCGCCCGCCTGCTGCAAAGCCTGCAACGCGGCGACGAAGCCGCTCCCCTCCTGCGGAAGGCCATCAAGCAGCACCCGGACGACAAACGCCTGCGCCTGACCTACGCCCGCCTGCTGGTGGAGCAGGGCAAGCTGGACGAGGCCAAATCCGAGTTCTCCGGCCTGGTGCAGCAGTTCCCCGATGACGACGACCTGCGCTACTCCCTGGCGCTGGTGTGCCTCGAGGGCGAGGCCTGGGACGAAGCCCAGGTCTACCTGGAGGAGCTGGTGGACCGTGGCAGCCATCTGGATGCGGCCCACTTCAACCTCGGGCAGGTCTATGAAAAGCGCGGCGACAACGAGAGCGCCCTGATCGAGTACGCCCTGGTAGGCCCTGGCAACGACTATCTGCCGGCACAGATGCGCCAACTGGACATCCTCCTCGCCAGCGGTCGCGCGGACGAAGCCGAAGCGCGCCTGTCCAGGGCCCGCGATGCCCAACCTGACTACGCCATCCAGCTCTACCTCATCGAGGCCGAAAGCCTGGCCAATCGCGGGCAGGTCGCCCGCGCCTGGAAGGTCATCGGCCAGGGGCTGCAGCAATTCCCCGACGACCTCAACCTGCTCTACACCCGCGCCATGTTGGCGGAGAAGCGCGACGACCTGGCCCAACTGGAGAAGGACCTGCGCTTCATCATCGAGCGCGAACCGGAGAACGCCATGGCCCTGAACGCCCTGGGCTACACCCTCGCGGATCGCACCACGCGCTACGACGAAGCCCGGCAACTGGTCGAGCAGGCCCACCGGCTGAACCCGGATGACCCTGCGATCCTCGACAGCCTGGGCTGGGTCAACTACCGCATGGGCGACCTCGACGAAGCCGAGCGCCTGCTGCGCCAGGCCCTGGAGAAATTCCCCGACCACGAAGTCGCCGCGCATCTGGGTGAAGTCCTCTGGGCCCAGGGCAAACAGGTGGAAGCGCGCAAGGTCTGGGCCGAAGCCCTGCAGAAACAACCCGACAGCGACATCCTCCGTGACACCCTGCAACGCCTGACCGGCTCCGGAACCCTCTGATCCATGCGTCTACGTCATCTACTCGCAGCCGGCGCGCTCGTCCTGCTCACCGGCTGCGCCGCCCTCGCCCCCCACGAAACCCTCGAAGGCCAGGGCAACCAGGCCATCTGGAAAGCCCACAAGACCCAGATCGCCGCACTGGATGGCTGGCAGATCAGTGGCAAGGTGGGCATCCGCGCACCGAAGGACTCCGGCAGCGGCACCCTCTTCTGGCTGCAGCGCCAGGACTACTACGACATCCGGCTCTCCGGCCCCCTCGGCCGTGGCGCCGCCCGCCTCACCGGCCGCCCGGGCCAGGTCGAACTGGAAGTGGCCAACCAGGGCCGCTACCAGGCCGAATCCCCCGAGGCCCTGCTGGAAGAACAATTGGGCTGGCGCCTACCGGTGTCCCACCTGCTCTGGTGGGTGCGCGGTCTCCCCGCCCCAGCCAGCCGCAGCGTTGTCACGCTTGACGGCAACAGCCACCTGTCGCGCCTGGAGCAGGACGGCTGGCAGGTGCAGTACCTGAGCTACGTCGAACAGAACGGTTACTCGCTGCCCGAGCGCATCAAGCTCAGCGGAGAGGACCTCGACGTCACCCTGGTGATCAAGGACTGGCAACCGCGCCAGCTCGGCCAGTGACATGCAGGATGCACAACTGATCCTGCCCGCGCCGGCCAAGCTCAACCTCATGCTGCACATCCTCGGCCGTCGCGCCGACGGTTATCACGAGCTGCAGACCCTCTTCCAGTTCCTCGACCATGGCGACGAACTGGGTTTCACCCTGCGCCAGGACGGGGACATCCGCCTGCGCACCGAGGTACCCGGCGTTCCCCACGACAGCAATCTGATCGTCCGCGCTGCCCGCAAGCTGCAGGTCGAGTCCGGCTGCCGTCTGGGTGCCGACATCTGGCTGGACAAGCGCCTGCCCATGGGCGGGGGAATCGGCGGTGGCAGCTCTGACGCAGCCACCACCCTGCTCGCCCTCGACCGGCTGTGGAGCCTCGACTGGAGCGAAGATCGCCTCGCGGCGCTGGGGCTCACCCTGGGCGCCGACGTGCCAGTGTTCGTGCGCGGTCGTGCGGCCTTCGCCGAAGGCGTGGGCGAGCAACTGACCCCAGTGGAACTACCCGAACCCTGGTTCCTCGTCGCCGTACCGCAAGTCTTTGTCAGCACAGCAGAAATATTCTCCGATCCCGAGTTGACACGAAATTCTCCGCCCATTAAAGTTCGCAGCCTTCTCGGGGGGGACAGTCGTAACGACTGCCAGCCGGTGGTCGAGAAGCGTTACCCCGAAGTGCGTAACGCGCTGATGGAATTGAATAAATTCACATCGGCCAGACTGACCGGAACCGGAGCTTGTGTGTTTGGGAGCTTCCCAAACCGGGGCGATGCTGATAAAGTTCGCCGCCAACTTCCGGCCACACTGCCAAGCTTCATAGCCCAAGGCCGCAACATCTCGATGTTGCACCGCAAGCTGCAAGGTCAGGCCTGAGAAGGAATGCAAGGCATTCGGTTGTACGAAACAGGGGCGTCGCCAAGCGGTAAGGCAGCAGGTTTTGATCCTGCCATGCGTTGGTTCGAATCCAGCCGCCCCTGCCATTAACCCAACGGGTTGAGCGCACAACGAAACGAAAGTCCTGCAGCGAAGTTTTTACACATAGGGGCGTCGCCAAGCGGTAAGGCAGCAGGTTTTGATCCTGCCATGCGTTGGTTCGAATCCAGCCGCCCCTGCCATACATTTGAAAAGCTGTTCAAAAGCCCACGGCCTTTGAACGGCTTTTTGATTCATCAGGTTACCCTCAGCCGGCAGGTACTGCGCGTGTCCAAGATGATGGTCTTCACGGGGAACGCCAACCCCGATCTGGCGCGTCGCGTCGTACGTCAACTGCATATCCCCCTCGGTGATGCCTCCGTAGGCAAGTTCTCCGATGGCGAAATCAGTGCTGAAATCAATGAGAATGTCCGCGGCAAGGACGTTTTCCTGATCCAGCCGACTTGCGCACCGACCAACGACAACCTGATGGAACTGGTGGTGATGGCTGACGCCTTCCGCCGTTCCTCGGCCTCCCGCATCACCGCGGTCATCCCCTACTTCGGCTACGCCCGCCAAGATCGCCGTCCGCGCTCCGCCCGCGTGGCGATCAGCGCCAAGGTCGTGGCTGACATGCTGACCGTCGTCGGCATCGACCGTGTCCTCACCGTCGACCTGCATGCCGACCAGATTCAGGGCTTCTTCGATATACCCGTAGACAACATCTACGGCTCCCCCGTACTGGTGGACGACATCGAAGACCAGCGCTTCGAAAACCTGATGATCGTCTCCCCGGACATCGGCGGCGTCGTGCGCGCACGCGCTGTGGCCAAGTCCCTGGGCGTCGACCTTGCCATCATCGACAAGCGTCGTCCCAAGGCCAACCAATCCGAAGTCATGCACATCATCGGCGATGTCGAAGGCCGCACCTGTGTGCTGGTCGACGACATGGTCGACACCGCCGGCACCCTTGGCCACGCCGCCAAGGCCCTGAAGGACCACGGTGCCGCCAAGGTCTACGCCTACTGCACCCACCCGGTGCTGTCCGGCCGCGCCATCGAGAACATCGAAAACTCCGTGCTGGACGAACTGGTGGTGACCAACACCATCCCGCTGTCCGCCGCGGCACAAGCCTGCTCGCGTATCCGCCAACTGGATATCGCACCGGTTGTGGCTGAAGCGGTCCGCCGCATCAGCAACGAAGAATCGATCAGCGCGATGTTCCGCTAAGCGGGCATCCCTGAGCGAAAGCGCTCCGCGCCGTCATGTCGACGACGCCGGGCTTACTCACCAACCGCCCGGATGCTGGTCGCAAGCATTACGGGCGTTTTGGTTATTTTGGAGAACTGTAATGACTGATTTCGCCCTGAACGCTTCCGTTCGTTCCGACCTGGGGAAAGGTGCGAGCCGCCGCCTGCGTCGTAACGAAGCCCAAGTTCCCGCTGTTGTATACGGTGGTGACAAGGCTCCGCAATCCATCAGCCTGCTGGCCAAAGAGCTGGCCAAGCTGCTGGAAAACGAAGCCGCTTTCAGCCACGTGATCGCCCTGGACGTCGCCGGTGCCACCGAAACCGTTCTGATCAAGGCCCTGCAGCGTCACCCGTCCAAAGGCTTCGTCGTACACGCTGACTTCCAGCGCGTCGTAGCCGGCCAGAAACTGACCGCCCACGTTCCCCTGCACTTCATCAACGAAGCAACCTCCGTTGGCGTGAAGCAGGGCGGCGGCGAAGTTTCCCACACCATCGCCGAAGTCGAAGTTTCCTGCCTGCCGAAAGACCTGCCGGAATTCATCGAAGTCGACCTGGCTGCCGTGGAAGTTGGCCAGATCGTTCACCTGTCCGACCTGAAAGTGCCGGCCGGTGTTGAGCTGGTTGCACTGGCCCACGGTAACGACCTGGCCGTCGCCAACATCCACGCTGCTCGCGTAGCGAAGGAAGAAGGCGCCGAGTAATGCCTCTGCCCGCCTCAACCGGGGCGGGCAAGCTGCTCTCGTGCTTTGAAGAAGGGCCCCTGCAGTGACTGCCATCCAACTGATCGTAGGCCTCGGTAACCCCGGTCCGGAATACGACCAGACCCGGCATAACGCAGGGGCCCTTTTCGTTGAGCGCCTGGCTGACCGCGAACGGATCAACCTCAGCCTCGACAAGAAATACTTCGGCCTGGTCGGGAAGTTCTCCCATCAGGGCCGTGACATTCGTCTGCTGATCCCCACCACCTATATGAACCGCAGCGGCCAGGCCGTGGCGGCGCTCGCAGGATTCTTTCGCATTCCCCCCGAAGCCATCCTGGTGGCCCACGACGAACTCGACATGCCGCCCGGCGTCGCCAAGCTCAAGACCGGCGGTGGCCACGGTGGCCACAACGGGTTGCGCGACATCATCGCCCAGCTCGGCAACCAGAATTCGTTCCATCGCCTGCGGCTTGGCATTGGCCATCCGGGGCACAGCAGCCTGGTCTCCGGCTTCGTTCTCGGTCGCGCCCCGCGCAGCGAACAGGAACTGCTCGACACCAGCATCGATTCCGCCCTCGACGTGATGCCAGAACTGCTCGCCGGTGACCTCACCCGCGCCATGCAGAAACTGCACAGTCGCAAGGCGTGAAACCACTCCCCGCGCAGAGGCACACTCCATGGGATTCAATTGCGGCATCGTCGGCCTGCCCAACGTCGGCAAGTCCACCCTGTTCAACGCCCTGACCAAGTCCGGCATCGCGGCGGAAAACTTCCCTTTCTGCACCATCGAGCCCAACAGCGGCATCGTGCCGATGCCCGACCCGCGTCTCAACGCCCTGGCCGAGATCGTCAAGCCCGAGCGCGTGATTCCCACCACCATGGAATTCGTCGACATCGCAGGCCTGGTAGCGGGCGCCTCCAAGGGTGAGGGCCTGGGCAACAAGTTCCTCGCCAACATCCGCGAGACCGACGCCATCGCCCACGTCGTGCGCTGCTTCGAAGACGATAACGTCATCCACGTCTCCAACAGCGTCGACCCCAAGCGCGACATCGAGATCATCGACCTCGAACTGATCTTCGCCGACCTCGACAGCTGCGAGAAACAACTGCAGAAAGTCGCACGCAACGCCAAGGGCGGCGACAAGGACGCCCTGGCCCAGAAAGCCCTGCTGGAGAAGCTCATCCCCCACTTCAGCGAAGGCAAGCCCGCTCGCTCCCTGCTGAAAAACCTGGGAGAGGAGGAGAAGCGCCTCGTCCGCGGCTTCCACCTGCTTACCAGCAAGCCGGTCATGTACATCGCCAACGTCGCCGAGGACGGCTTCGAGAACAACCCACACCTCGACGTGGTGAGAGCCATCGCCGAGGAAGAAGGCGCCATCGTCGTGCCGGTCTGCAACAAGATCGAAGCCGAGATCGCCGAACTGGACGACGGTGAAGAGAAAGACATGTTCCTCGAAGCCCTGGGCCTCGAAGAGCCTGGCCTGAACCGCGTAATCCGCGCCGGCTACGACCTGCTCAACCTGCAGACCTACTTCACCGCTGGCGTGAAGGAAGTCCGCGCCTGGACCGTACGCGTCGGCGCCACCGCACCACAAGCCGCCGCCGTGATCCACACCGACTTCGAAAAAGGCTTCATCCGCGCCGAAGTGGTCGCATACGACGACTTCATCCAGTTCAAGGGCGAAGCCGGTGCCAAGGAAGCGGGCAAATGGCGCCTGGAAGGCAAGGAATATATCGTCAAGGACGGCGACGTTATGCACTTCCGCTTCAACGTCTAAGCCGCCCATCGCGGCACCGAAAAGCCCCCTGGAGCTCCGGCTCCAGGGGGTTTTTGCGTTCTACCTCGTTTCCTCTCTCGGGGCGGGCCCAAGAGAGTCCTCGCCATCAAGGTGCTGATTTCCACTCTCGGCGGGATACTTAACCGCTTCGCAACAACGCAATGGACAGAGCCTGGACATGGCCACGCCCCTTGAGTGAAAACCTTGGGCAAGCGGAGCCTGGCCGTACCTATTCAATGCCGATGCAACACTGGATAGTGCTCCGTCAACCGCCGCCAAACCCACCGAAACCTCGTCCAGCCTTCCCCATCGGCACAATGCCGGTATCCTCCTAAGCAATTGATCGCGCAACAGAAAATTTCTTAAAAACAGGGTTGACAGCCCCCCGAGAGATGCGGAAAATGCGCGCCACTCGGCTACATAGCTCAGTCGGTTAGAGCGCAGCATTCATAATGCTGATGTCCCAGGTTCAAGTCCCGGTGTAGCCACCATACAAATCAAAGGGTTAGCGCAAGCTAACCCTTTGTGCTTTCTGGGGTAGTGACTACAAAGTGACTACACCTTGTCTACGCCCCCTTTCAGTTACACCACTGCCGCTCGCAAGGGACGCCGTCATTGTTCCCATCCATCTTCACTCCAGGGCAATGCTGCAGGAAGTAGGTTGCCTCTTCGCATGAGCTCATCTGCGAGCAATAGGTTCGCCCGTCGCAGGAATACGAGCGAGCAAGGCTCGGAGAGGAAGGCTGGGCGGTAAAGCTGAAAGGTGCCTGATCACTTTCGAATCCAGTGACTGTCTGGAGATCCTGGTCCTTGAAGTAGTACTGCCATGCGGCGAAACCAATAGCGAGTATGAGGATGAGCTTCTTCATATCAGGGCTCTGAACTTCCGTGTGGTATGTGGGCTGGCAAGTCTATCCAACCGCACGAAGCGGCTCGATCTCATTCTCGATTTCTTCGCCGGACTCCGCGTAAGTGGTCGCTAAAGCGTACTCACTCTGCAGGTTCATCCAGAACTGGGCAGACGTGTCGAAGTAACGGCCCAGCCGAAGGGCCATGTCTGCCGTTACCCCACGACGCTCACGGACGATATCGTTCACCGTCGGGGCGGATACATGCAACGCACGAGCAAGCGCAGCTGGAGCAATGCCCAATGGCTCCAGGAACTCTTCACGCAGGATCTCGCCCGGATGCACGGGCCGCATTCCATTCACAATCATGCGTACCTCCTCAGTGGTAATCGACAATCTCTACATCCCTGGGGCCGGCGTCTGTCCAGACAAAGCAGATGCGCCATTGATCGTTGATCCTGATGCTGTACTGACCGACCCGATCATGCAAAAGCGCTTCCAGCCGGTTGCCGGGTGGCGATCGCAGATCTCGTAGTTCAACCGCAGCGTTGAGCATGACCAGCTTGCGGATGGCGGCATTCAGGATGTTGCTCCAGCGACGCGAGCGGCCTGTTTCAAACAGCTCTCGCGTATCTGCACACTTGAAGCTGAGGATCATCCTTTAATCCTTAACGTTAAGCGTTAATGAAGAATACCCTAGCTGACAGGTTCGTCAACAGGGCGGCGGGGGCGTGAGTTCCGGGGAATCTCATGCCCGCTCTGCGCCAGCGGAGACAGACGCAAGGCCGACTCCAGGTGGTCAGGCGACAGGTGCGCATAGCGCATGGTCATGTTGATCGACGAGTGCCCGAGGATCCGTTGCAGGCTAAGGATGTCCCCTCCCGCCATCATGTAGTGGCTGGCGAAGGTGTGCCGGAGGATGTGGGTCATCTGGCCCGGGGTGTGGAAACCGCATCGCTGGTAGGCACTGCGAAAGGCCGCCCTGCAGGACATGAACAGGCGACCATTGCCGGGGATCCCGAGCTTGAGGGCGATGGCTTCCACTTCGGGAGGAATGGGTACCGAGCGAGACTGGCGGTTCTTGGTTCGGTGGAAGTGGGCCTTGCCGCCGAAGATGGCGCCCCGATGCAGCGTTTCAGCCTCTTCCCAGCGTGCGCCGGTCGCAAGGCAGATCAGCGCAACGGGATAGGTGTGGTTGTTGGTGGACTTGCGGCACTCCTCCAGCAGTTGCTCGATCTGCGGCAGCGTGAGGAAAGACAGTTCGACCTGGTCCGTCTTGATCTGGCGGATGTTGACGAGCGGGTTCTTGCCTACCCAGGCGCCCAGGCGGATCAGCTCCGAGAAGACGGCAGAGAGATAGCGCTGTTCGTGGTTCACCGTGTGGGGAGAGACGTCCTTGAGCCGCATCTGGCGGTAACGGGCCCAGGCCAGGGAATCGAACTCGGAGGCGTAAGGATCGCCCAGGCGCTCGGCAATCGCGAGGGTCCTGGAAAGCCGGAACTTGTGGTCCTTGAGCGAGCAGCCGTGCAGCTCATACCAGAGGTTGATCAGGTCCGAAATCCGATCATCCAGTGGCCGGCCGGTGTGTTTCAGGCTGGCAAAAAACTCAGTCTCGTAACGCTGTGCGGCAGCCCTGGTGGCAAATCCCTTCTTTCGGATACGACGCCCTGTGCGGCCACTCTCGTAGAAGTCAGCAGTCCAGGTCTTGCCTTCCTTGCGGGCCGTCATACCGCCCTCCCCCATCTAATCGTTCGCTCCGTCAGCAGTTGCTGGATGTGCTTGTAGATGTCGCCCTCGCTCTTGCCCTTGGCGGCGTAGTGGTCACGTATCACTGGCCAGCACGCCCACGCACGGAGGCTGGCGAACGCCTTTTTTGCCCCCACACGCTCCCGGGCGAGCAGGCTGATGAAGTTTCCCAGGAAGAGCTCCACGTTCTTGCCGGTAAAGCCCTGGGAGGTCTTGAAGTGGCGCTTGTAGTGGGTTCGACCGGCCAGCGATTCGGCGGGTATGGATACCTTCACGTCCTGACGCATCAGGGTCCAGAAGGCATCGAACACGCCCTTGCTGGAGAGCAATCGGAAGGACTGGAGGCCGTACTGGAATAGCCCGTCCAGATGGGCCGCCAGTTCGGCAAAGGTGCGGCTGTCGATCATGGCGCCGGTGTGGGTGTCAGCCGAGCCGTCGGCAAACTGCTGGACGATGGAGTGGTGATAGCGCAGCTCGATCCGCCACACAGGGGCTTCAGGGTCGTAGTTCTGGTCGTCTTGGTCGTCGAAGGGGTTGTCCATGGCGGACCAGACGGAACGCCAGTAATCGAGCTTGTCGATGCTCCAGGCCTGGAGCGACTTGTTGTAGAGCGCGAGCTGGATACCGGAGGCAGAGCCGAACAGGAAGGATTGCCCCCGGCCATAGGAAACGGCCTCACCGTCGTAGTGCACCTGCTTGATGCCCGACATGTCGCGGCGGGTCCTGGCGCGGCATTGCAGGAGGTCGATCAGATCGGCGGGCGGGGTCCAGCCTTGAACGTCCAGGGCGAGGTGGACGGCGCACTGGTTGGGCTCCATGTGTTCCATGGCTTCCCGGGCGAAGCGATCCATCCAGTCCTGGAGCACCTCGGGCGGGCACGACTGGATCGCGTGAGGACTCACTTCGATCTTCATGTGGGCGCCGATCACGTCGATCTTCACGTTGAAGTTTTTCAGCAGCAGGACGAAGCCTAGGTCGGCGTTCTGCAGCTTGTACTGATAGCCCGAATCCCGGCCTACACGTCCGGCGTGCCAGGAGTGCCCGGCGAACTGGATGATCCCGCCTTGCTCGATCACAGGGATCAGCTCAGGACGGATCAGCCCCCGATAAAGCTGGCGGACGGTATCCACCCGGCAGCCCAGCAAACGGACACTCGACAGGTCGGTGATGCGCACCGTCTTCGGGTCGAGGAACAGACGCCCGTGATTCGAGGGCTCAGCGGTGAGCCCATCCAGACGCATCTGATCAACAGCCTTTGTCACGGCCCTTTTCTCCCTTCTATGAGTAACAACGAGGTTCCTAAAAGCGGTTTATAAGACGTGCTACAGGGACGTCTTCCGGCCCGCCTTCGCGCGGCCGAGCCCGTCACCGGCTGCGCCGATTCCCGGCTCGGCCGCGCTCAGGTCTGGTAGGGCCAACGGCCGAACCGCATCACTGGCTTTCACGCTGTCACCGGCGCCATGAATGCGTGCGGTCAGGAGCACCACGAGGTTGGTGGAACGACTGCGGGTGCTGGTGGAGCGGAACAGCGGCCCCAGCAAGGGGATGGCGGAGAGGATCGGCACCGCCGATTCGGAACGGTCGGTCTGCTCGGAGCGCAAGCCGCCCAGGAGTACACCCTCGCCGTCCTGGAGCTGCACGCGGGTGCTGATGCGACGGGTGTTGGTGATGATGTCGGCGGCGGCCTTGTCGTCGGCCACGCTGGAGGCGGACTGGTTCACCTCCAGCTCGATGGCGTCGGCGGGGGTGATGAAGGGGGTGACTTCCAGGGTCACGCCCACATCCTGGCGCACGATGGTCTGGAAGGGATCCGAGGCCGGCGTGGCGCCGCTGGTGGTCTGCCCGGTGATGAAAGGGACGTTCTGGCCAACGACGATGGAGGCCGGTTCCCGGTTGAGGGTCAGCAGTTGCGGCGTGGACAGGATGCGGTTGTTGCCGGTGGCTTTCACCGCCTGCAGGAAGGCCGAGAGGGTCGGCCCGGAGAAGGTGAGGCTGAAGCCCAGGTCCGACTTGTCGGAGGTGCGCAGGGAGATCCCGCTCGCGTCCACCCTCCCCTTGTCGAGGCCGACGTTCAGGCCCAGGGCTTCGAAGTCGCTGTCGGCCAGTTCGGCCACGACGGCGGTGATGATGACTTGCCGCCGTGGCCGGTCGATTTCCCTGACCACCTGGCGGATGGCCTCCAGCTGGCTGCGGGTGGCGGTGACGATCAGGGCGTTGGAGGTCGGGGACGGGCTGACCATGGTGGTGTCCTGGCCGGTCTCCCGGTTTTCCCGGCGCGAGGTGAGTACGTCACGCACGGCCTGATGGGCGAAGTCGGATTGCAGGTGCTGGAGCTGGAGCACCTCGGTGGTGAGGTCCGGCGATTCTTCGACGGCCTGGGCGCTGATGCGCAGGGTTGAGGGGGTGCTGGAGAAGTGGAGGCCGGAGGCGATCACGGCGTTCTCCAGGAGTTGCTCCAGCTCCTTCGGGCCGCTGTAGGTGGCGAAGATGGAGATGGGCGCCGAGCGGATATCCGAGCCCACCACCACGGACTTCTTCAGGTGCTGCGCGGACCATTCGACGAAGTCCTGGAGGGTGGCGTCGTACAGCTCGATACGGTCGGCGGCGCTGGCCAGCGGCGCTTGCAAGATGGCGGCGAGGGCGAGCGTGGGAAGGGGTTTCCAGTCCATGGCGGTGTCCTCTAGCGGAAGACGGAGTGGTAGTCGGCATCACGGACCAGGAGGGCTTCACGGGGGCCCCGGTCCTTGACGGTGATGCCTCGGGCGGCGAGGTCGTCCTGGCTGATGCGCAGGTCCCGCTCATCGAGGAAGACGTACAGGGTGCGGCCGGCCAGGCGGCCGTAGGTGGCAATGCGCAGGCCGGGGAATTCTTCGGCCAGGGGGCGATCCGGCGTGGTAACCGGGGCGGAGGTCATGGCGCGGGGCTGTTCCTGGACGGAGCCCGGCAGCTGGATGAAGGCGATGGACGCGAAGAGGGGCGCGGCCACGAGAAGCGTGCAGGCACCTCCCAGGAAGAAGGCGTTGAGGACGCGGGTACGCCGGAAGAAGATGCGGGTGGTGCGCATGAAGAACCTCCAGTTGCGCGGGGCTCGGGGAAGGCGCCGATGCCAGTAACCGGGCGGCAGCATGGAGTAGGAGCCTTTGTCGTAGCCCTCGTCGTATTCCTGGGTGGTGTCGTAGTAGTCGTAGAACTCTTCGCCGCGGTAGTACCAGTCATCCACCTTGGGCGAGTTGAACTTGGCGCCGTACTTGACGATGGCCTGGTGCAGCTTGGGCAGGCGGCCGTTCCAGCGGCCGAAGGTGAGCAGGCGCAAGGGCCAGCGGAAGATGAAGGGCAACTTCAGCCGGTCCCAACGGTTGATGTAGACGACATGCTCGGCGATGGATTCGCGGACCTGCTTGTCGATGACGTTGACGTTCTGCACGCAGAGCCAGAGGTCCCAGCGGCGCTTGCGCAGGTAGAGGAAGAACTTGAGCAGGTCGGAGCGGCCACCCTGGTTCCAGTCGCGGGAGTTGAGCCAGACGCCGGCCTCATCGAGGAAGATGCCGCCGAACATTTCCTCGTCGTAGGTTTCATGGCCGACGCCGAGTCCACGCAGGTCGGCGGCCGTAGGCAGGTCGGGCAGCCGGACAAGGCGCGAGTAGGTGTTGCCGGGCCTGCAGAGCTTGTTCATGAACACGTCGACGTTGACCGCAACGCGGCGACGGGCCTTGAGGTAGTTGAGGATCTGCATGACCAGCAGCAGGGTTTTGCCCGCCCCCAGCTTGCCGGTGACGATGTAGACGGCCATGGCAACCTCAGGTGTGGATGAACTGTTCGGAGAGGCGCGTCACCCAGTAGAAGATCAGCGACTTGATCTTGGCGAGGACCAGGAGGGTGATGCACAGGGAAAGGTTGCCCGGCACGAACATGCGCCCGATCTCCAGCATCCAGGGCGGGCCGAGGTTGGCGATCTGGCTGAGCAGCACACCGATGGCCAGGGCCATGACCTGGACCGCCGTGCCGATGGCGGCGATGACCAGGAGCAGGATGCCGACCTTCTTGAAGAACTGGGCAATGAAGCCCATGACCGGTGCTATCAGCGGCCCGAAGAAGCCCAGCAGGAAGCGCCCGAGCCCGCTGAACAGCCGGGGGAAGAGCGTGCGCAGAAAACCGATGATCCAGCCCATGGTCAGAAGCCTCCCCTGGCGGCCTTGGCATCGTCACGGCGCAGGCCGGCGTAGAAGATCCTCCAGAGGCCCACGGCGGTGACGATCCAGATGACGTACTCCAGCAGCGGCTTGAGGCGGGTCAGCTCGCACACCGGAAGCACGATGTTGGCGGCGTATTTGTCCAGGCGAAGGGCGATGGTGTAGTCGGTGCAGCCCATGGCCGAGGGCAGCATCCGCTCCAGGACGTTGTTGAGCCCGACCTTGCTGCCGTCGATGCCGAACCAGTCATTGGCCACTTTGTTGGCCAGGGATTTGAGGGCGGTATCGACCTCGGCTTCGCGCTCACCGAGGATCCGTTCGGTCTGCTTGCCGATCTCACCGGCCAGTGAATCGCCCGCGCCCTTCCCCGCTCCTTCGGCGTCGCCATCCGAGCCGGTACCGGAGCCGTCGAAGTCTTCGCCGAACAGGCCATCGAGCAGTTGGCCGAGCTGGCCCTGGATATCGCCGAGCAGGGAGTTGGTCTGGTCGATGCGGTCGCCGAGCTGGTCGATGGCCTCGTTGGTGGCGCCTTCGCGGGCACCCTGGGGATTGCGGCCATCCGCGGCGGCCACACGCGGATCCAGGGGGTCGTTGCTGTCGTTGCCGTCCGCGTTGCCGCCGTTGCTGGGGTGGTCAGGCGAAGACTCGGGGATCTGTCGGGTGGGGTCCTTGGGGTCGTAGCAGACCTGCTTGCCATTGAAGTAGCCGCAGTTGCGGTTGGGCTTCTCGGCCTCCATGCAGCGGTACACGCCGTTGAAGTAGCCGCAGCCGGGCTTCTCCTGGAAGCAGCCCTCGACGCCATTGACGGACCCGCACCCGGGGTTCCTGGGGTCAATGCAGGTTTCTACGCCATTGGCGGAAACGCAGTTGGACTTGGGGTCGTCAGGCCTGGGCTGTGAACAGTCGTCGCCGCTGCAGCTATCCGGGGCTTCGCCGTTGGATTCGCCGGAGCCGTAGAAGGTGCCGGTGCATTGGTAGGTCCCGCTCTCCAGGAGCGCGACGCAGGACTTCTTGCCACCCGAGGTGTACTTGCAGCCTTCGAAGGCAATCTGGTCGTCGCAGACGGCGAGCTTGAGGGCGGTGTTGTACTGGCAGGTCTGGGCCTTGAGGATCTCTTTGCCGACGGTGTGGGAGCAGTCGCTGGTTCGCTCACAGTTGATACCGGCCGAATCAAGTTGAGTGCCAGCGGGGCACTGCTTGCCTTTTCGAATAACAGTGCTGCCCCAGCAACTCTTGGGGTTGCTGAAATAGCACATGGTGCAGGTACCCGTGACCTGGGTGCCACCCGTGTTGTAGCTGATGGATTTGTTGAAGGTGACGGAGCTTTCCATCGCCTTGCAGGCCGCTACCGAGCTGGGAAATGGTCCGGGGTTCTTGTTTGAGCTGGTAATCCAGTAAAAGTCCTGGGCGAGCGCCAATTGCCCCCACGCCATCAGCGTGAGGGCAACCAGCAGGCGGATAGTCGTACGCATCTATCCGCACCCTGCTTAGGCGCCAGCGGCGGAGAAGATGCGGCCCGCCAGCTTGAACAGGGCCACGCCGCCACGGATGACACCGAACAGCACGGCGCCTGCTGCCATCAAGGCACCGAAGGCGATGGCCAGATCTTTGAAGACCTGGATCAGCTCCGGCGGGATCTCGATGCCCGCGTTGGCCATGCCGGCGCTGAGGCTGGCGGAGAGGACGGCGAGCAGGACGGCATGCTTGATGCCCCGTGCTTTACCGACACGGGTACCGTTCTGCACGGTGACGGCGCCGGAAGGCGCGTGGATGGATTGCTGATGCATAAAGGTTCTCCTTATGCGGATGAGGCATCGATGATTTCTTTCCAGCCGAGCCGGAACTGGCCCCAGGCGATGCCGACCCCGAGGGCCCCTACCATGAACCCCGCGATAACCAGGTACTGCCCCCATGTGAGTGCCATGCCGGTTACCTCTGGTGTCCGTGGATGAGTCCGAGGGCCATGATCTGCAGCACCCCGGTTATGAAGTTGAGTGCCCACAGGTCACCGAGGGTGATCTGGGAGAGCAGAGCGTTGATCGTTCCCACGTGGGTGTCCTCCCTTTGGTGACCTGGGGGCAGCGCCTCAGGCGCCTTTGCTGGAGTCGGCTGTGGGAACGGCCGGCGCGGCGGTCTGGGTGGAGGACTGGCGGGACGCGCTATGGCGCGGCGCAGGCTCATCGCGAACCACCGACACAATCACCTGCTTGTTCTCGATCCGGCCGAACTGGTCGCGGGTGGGGCGGACGGCGGTTTCGAATTTCATCTTCACCGGGCCCCGGGCGAAGTCGATCTCTTCCAGGATTGCGGGGTCGCAGGCGTAGCCGGTGAATTCAAAGCCGCGTGCGTTGGGCCGTTCCTTGGAGCCGGCGGGGATGGGGGAGAAGCCTTGCAGGCTGGCAAAGACTTCGCCGGTGTCTTTCTTGGCGTACCAGTCGGTCTGGACGACCAGGACTTCAAGGGTGGCCTTAGCGGTCGGGATGTCGAACATGGTGTGTTCCTCTTTCATGTGCGCCTTGTGCGCGGTCGGTTATCAGCCGGATCGACTTTCTTGGGCGTGAAGGGTCCCTCGACCCGTGGTTGGCCGTTGTGTCGGTGGCTGCTGGTGGTGCCTGGGTGCGTCGGTCGGGCTGCGGGGTGGCCGGTCAGGCTTCAAACACCAAGGGCGCTGCCCTTGTCATCCCGCTCTTGCCGCCGAGGGCTCGGGAGCGCGGGGCGGTGGAGCTGCCCCTCTCTCCCCAGCCGAGGCTGTTTCAGGGTGGAGGGCGGTCGAGGGTGCGCTTCGCCCGGCGCTCCGTTTGACCGAACGGTGAAGCGTGTTCGGACAAGCCGGTGCGGCGGCCCTGGACCGGGGGACGTCCGGTGTGGGGGCGGGGGAAGAGTCCGAGGGCCTTGGCCAGCCGGAGGCTCAGGAGGGCGATCAGGACCAGGATGCAGGCGATGAACTGGGCGTCGGTCATGGCTCAGGCCTCCAGGGTGGGCGGCGGGGTCGGGCCGGTGAGTTGGGCGAGGACGTAGCCGCCCCACTGGTCGGCCATGGCGTGGGCGAGGCCCGGGTAGGTGCGGCTGCGGTTCTTCCAGGGCTCGGGGCCGGTGGCGGAATAGCTGGGGCGGGCGCGGCCTTCGACGAGCCGGGTGGGCTGCAGCAACGGCAGGTTGTGGAGCCAGAGGTGGATTTCCCTGCGCTCGCCGTGGCCGAACATCCAGGGCTGGACGATCTGGTCGGGCTTGCGGATCCGGCTGGAGATCACCGAGCGGGGCGCCTCCAGGGCCTTGAAGCGGATGGGGGCATCCAGCAGGGTGCGGACGAAGCCCAGCGCCCTGCCCTGGCGGCCGTCGGCGACCTTGGCGGCGAAGTGGCGGGCACCGGCCACGGCAAGGTCGGCGTAGGGCGGGTGGGCCACCATCAGGTCCCAGCCCAGGTCGAGCAGTTCACGCACGTCGCCCTGGATGTGCTTGCCCTCGGTTTCCGAAGGCAGCAGATCGCAGCTCACCGCGTAGAAGCCCGCGCGGGTCAGGGCGTCGCGGACGCGGCCGGAGAACTCGCAGGCCACCAGGGCGGAGGGGCGCTTAGTCATGGCTCAGGGCTCCCAGTCGAAGGGCTCGTAGATGGGCACGTAGGGCGTGGGCGGTCCGCTGTCGTACACAACGTGCCAGTACGTCGGCGCGCGGCGGGCGGGCCTGTGTTTCTCGCAGTACGAGGCCGGTTGGCAGACCCAGCGTCCAGCGACCCTGGATATCCGCGCGGGGCGGCAGTGCTCGCAGGGAGTGGACCGGGAGGGTGCGGTGGCCGCCAGTTCGCGACGGGACCAGCAGACAGAGCAGTCGCAGTTGGCGGCGTGGGTGAGGTGTGGATAAGTCGGTTGCATGGCTCATGCCTCCACCTCGCGGCGCCGTCCGTGGCTCTGGATGAAGGCGTTGAGGGCGAGCTTGTCGAGCCGCGTGATGGCATCGGCGTCCACGCCCTGGAGGTCCCGCAGGCCGTCGAGGTAGCCGGCGAAGTGCATGAAGTGGCCGAGCTTTACGCCGTGGGGGCTGTAGCGGACGTTGCACAGCAGCCGGGCCAGTTGGGTGGAGACTTGGCTATTCATCGGCGTAGTCCCCCTGGCAGAAGACCGTCTTGCCCCGGTCCAGGTCCTTGCGGATGCGGTGGAGGTTGATGATGCGGCGGCGTCCGATCTTGACGGTGGGGATGGTGTGGGTCTCGACCCAGCCCCGTACCACGTCCTCTGTGATGTCCTGGATGCCCAGCATCTCGGCCAGGACGAGCTGGGTGCAGAACGGCGCGCTGCGGAAATCGGTGATGCGTTCGGGTCCCCCTTCGGGGGTGAGCCCCACTACTCCAGACTGTTCCATACAAAGTCCCTATAATCGGATCAGACAAATTTAAGCAATTCAGAGTAATCAATACTCTGAAACTGAATCTAAGCCAGCAGAATGAATGAGTAAAGCTTACTCTTTCAGAGAAAATTCTATGGATGCTGTAAGAAAACGGGCACTTCAGTTGATTCGCGCTGTAGGACCCAAGTATTTAAGCGAGCTCGGTGGAAAAAACTACGAGCGCTGGAGAAATATCAGCGGCGGCAAAATCAGGATCAGTACAGAAGAAGTAGGAATTCTTGCTGACACTTATCCCCACTATGCCTTGTGGCTAATTTCAGGAAGAATTGAACCTGAGAATGGCCATCGAAGCCCCGAATACGATGAGGCCCACCGAAACTTGACCAATCAGAGCGCGGGATAGCGATCACTAAAGAAGTGGCTAAGCGTTGGTACGCCCGACTGAATGGAACAAGACTCAACTGAGAAGCTTTGGCACAGGGAGAATCATGAGCAAAGGAGTAACAAAGCGTGGCTTAAGACTGTTAAATCTAGCCAGCATTACCGAGCTTTCAAAGGCGGGGAGCACCGGATATGTACGCTGGCAAAATATTAAGCGCGGACGCGCAAGACTTGGAGCCGATGAGATCGGTATTCTTGTGGCAGTTTTTCCACAATATCGCTGGTGGCTTATCTCTGGAGAAGTAATGCCTGAGAAAGGCCAAACAAGCCCAGAATACGACGAGGCCCATCGAAACTTGTCCAATCAGAGCGCGGGATAGCGATCACCAAGGAATCGACTAGGAGTTGGTACGCCCAACAGAATGACACAAGACTAGACTGAGAAACTTTGGCGCAGGGAGAATTACTAGCAAAGGAGTAACAAAGCGCGGCTTAAAACTGTTAAATCTAGCCAGCATTACCGAACTCTAAAAGACAGGAAGTACTGAGCATGTGCGCGGGTAAAACATTAAGCGAAGACGCGCAAGACTTGGAGCCGATTATAATTTGATTGTAAGCGCTCCACAAACCCCACCTTCATTTGAACTGACCGCTTGCGGATGCTGGGCTCCCGTTTTTCCAGTGGAGCCCCGTCATGATGCGTCCGGACGCCAAGGTCAAAGCCGTCTACCTCTATCCAAAGCCGGTCGACTTCCGGAAATCCATTGATGGTCTGGCGGCCTTGGTGGAGTTGGATATCAAGGTGGCCGTGTTCGATCCGGTGTTGTTCGTCTTCCTCAACAAGACGCGCAATCGGGTGAAGATCCTCTACTGGGAACGCAACGGTTTCTGCCTGTGGCTCAAGCGTTTGCAGGCTGAGCGCTTCAAGACCAAGCCCGATGCGGAGGAACCCATCGTGTTGACGGTGCGGGAACTGAATCAGTTGTTGGCAGGTTTCGACCTCTGGGGGAACCAGCCACACAAAGTGCTGACCCCACGTTTTGTAAGCTGAGCCGGTATAATCCGGCGCCATGAAATCCGGCGCTGACTCCCTTCCCGACGACCCCGTTCTGCTCAAGCAGATGCTGCTGTTGGCGCACGGAAAGGTGGCGCAACTCCAAGAGCAGGTTGCTCTGCTGCGCCACAAACTGTTCTCGCCAAAGTCCGAGCGCAGTCCCGAGGATGCCGACTCCCCGCAGCTGGCCATGTTCAACGAGGCTGAGGAGTTGCTCGAAGAGCCTGCTGGCGGATCGAGTGAAGCCGAGGCCGAAGAAGTCGTCGCCCCCGTGAAGCGACGTGGCAAGCGCAAGCCTCTTCCGGCTAACTTGCCGCGCGTGGATGTCATCCACGAGCTGCCTGAGTACGAGCGCACCTGTACCTGCGGCGCCTGCAAACAGGTGATCGGCGAGGAAACCAGCGAGCAGCTGGAAATCATCCCGATGCAGGTGCGGGTCATTCGCCATATCCGCAAGACCTATGCCTGCAAGGCCTGCGAAACCGCCCCGGTCACCGCTGACAAACCGGCGCAACTGATTGAGAAAAGCCTGGCCAGTCCCAGCGTGCTGGCCATGCTGCTGACCACCAAGTACGCCGATGGCATCCCGCTGTATCGTTTCGAGAAGATGCTCAGCCGCCACGGCATCGACATCCCCCGCCAGACCCTGGCGCGCTGGGTGATCCAGTCCGGCGAACAGCTACAACCCTTGCTCAACCTGATGCGCGACCAGTTGCTGGGCTACCCGGTGCTGCACTGCGACGAAACCCGGCTCCAGGTACTGCATGAGCCCGGGCGCGATCCCACGGCGCAGTCCTGGATGTGGGTGCAGAGCGGCGGCCCGCCGGAGAAACCTGTCGTCCTGTTCGACTACAGCACCAGCCGTGCGCAGGACGTGCCGTTGCACCTGCTCGAAGGCTTCAGCGGCTACCTGATGACCGACGACTATGCCGGCTACAACGCCGTGGCCGCGCAAACGGGGATCGAGCGTCTGGCCTGCTGGGCCCATGCCCGGCGCAAGTTCATCGACGCGCAGAAGGTGCAGCCCAAGGGCAAGATCGGGCGTGCCGACATGGCCTTGAACCTGATCAACAAGCTCTACGGCATCGAGCGCGACCTGAAGGAGGCTAACGACAGCGAACGCCTCGTAGCTCGTCAGCAACGTAGTCAGCCACTGCTCGATCAACTCAAGGCCTGGCTGGACAAGACTCAGCCGCAGGTCGCCGCGCAGAACGCCCTGGGCAAGGCGGTGAACTACCTGGCCAGCAACTGGAGCCGGCTCGTGCGCTATGTCGAAGGCGGACATCTGCCCATCGACAACAACCGCGCGGAGAACGCCATCCGCCCGTTCGTCATCGGGCGCAAGAACTGGCTGTTCAGCGACACGCCCAAAGGCGCTACGGCCAGCGCGCAGATCTACAGCCTGATCGAAACCGCCAAGGCCAACGGGCAGGAGCCCTATGCCTGGCTGCGCTACATCCTCGAACGCCTGCCGTTGGCCAATAGCATCGAAGACTTCGAAGCCCTGCTGCCGTGGAACTGCCCACCGACAAACGCATCCTGATCACGGCAACTCGTCAAAGGAAGACGGGGTTTATGGAGCGGATACATTTGATTCTTGTTGACGTATTTCCGAAATATCGTTGATGGTTTATTTCAGCCAAAGAAAGGCGAGACCAGAATATGACAAGCCCCATAGAGGCTTTGACGGTCAGAGCACGGAAAATCGTCAATTAAAAAAAGATAGTTTTCAGTATGCCATGAGCCAAAAACTAAAAACCAGATAAAGATGGCCCAACGCTGAATAACATGAGCCATCCAAAACTATAACACTACTCGTCAACCTGATGCCTGGTAGTATTAACAAACAACCTAGCACCGTAATCCTTCAACATTCTAACCTTTAAAACCTGGGTCTTAGGCCCGGATTTCGGCACTCTCGACGCAACAATATGACAGTCCTTAATTAAACCAGCATGCCGCACAGAAAATCTATCCATAGTTGCACACAACTGAGAATACGCCTTTTCAACATCTTTGCCTTTCAGTTCAAGATAGATAACCTTTTTCATTGGCGCATCTATCTCAAACAGGTAATCACAACGCGGCGAATTATCAGTCACAACACACCCATCAACCTCAACTTTGGAGATAATTTTCCCCTTTACATTCCGAATAACTAATTGTCTACCATGGGCAGCAGCCGTAACAAGAGGGCTATTTGTTTTATTAGCGCACGCTCCAAAGCTCATACTTACTCCCCATATAGAATTTGAGCAATACTGTCAAAGCTACGATCAAAAGAGTCAGAAACCTCATCCAGCACACTTGCCCCTATCAGCCGACTCTCCTTATCAACTATATCAATCAACTCACCATCTTGAATTGTATAAGCGGACACATCCTCAAATGACAGAGTCTCCATTTTATCAGCAACCTTAAGCAACTCCCTCTCTTTAGAAGACCCCTCATCAACAATCGAGAAAGCGTCACCCGCAGCGATCAAATTATTTATAGCAGTCAGAATATAAGGGCTATGAGTTGTAATAAAAAACTTATGACCAAAATACCTATGAATAATTGCAACAAGAGTCGCAATATGCTTCTGAGAAACAGGAAAAAGATGGGCCTCAGGCTCTTCGATTATAAAGGTACCTAGTCGATCTTTCCCTAGCAGGGTTGGCCAAACAGAAAGCACCAATAGCATAGGAATAGACTCCTGCTGTCCCGATGAAGCGTTCGCCAAGTTTGTCTTTCTTCCGTCACTTTGAATCCAATCCTTCTCCTCTTCATATAAATATTCACCTGAAGCAATATCCCTGGTCAGACGGTCGACCTTCTTCCTATAGTCGTCACTTACCTTATTTCCATAAATATGGTTATTACCATAAAACCTCTTACAACTTTCATACCTTGCCCCAAACTCCTTAATAAATGGATCAATTTCAATATTACTAGCAAGGAAAGAAAATACGTTCTTTTGGAGGTTTGCAAAAAAAGACCGTGTAGCCGGAACAAAAATACTCCGTTGAAAACAAGTCCCAAAAGTAGAGGACTGAATTTTATCTATTACCGACTCATAGAAAACCTGATCCCTGCTATTGATTCTCTTCCCAGAATGATTCCCCCTCACCTTTTCATCATATTCAATCAAAGCATCCTTGTAGCATGCTTTAAGCCTACGATGAAAATCGATTATTTTCTTGCAATAATCAAACTTAAGAACATGACTTCTAGCCGTTAGCTTACCTTCAAGCGACAGCCAATAATCCCCACAAGAATATCTTATGTAGAAGCTTTTTTGCCCCCAAGTATACTTAGGAAAAATCTGCTCAAACTGAGCAACACAACTCTTATCCAAATCCCTCTTCGAACCAAAACTCTCAATCGAACGAATGTACTGCTCAGCAAAAGTGCTCTTAAAAAAATAAAGCAATTTCGCAATAACACTCTTACCCTTTGCTTGAGGCCCTATGATAATATTTATTTTTCTGATTTCAAACTCAGCATTTTTAATTGTCAAAAAATCTATGACTTCAATCTTTTCCATGAGCCCTCACAAATCTAAAAGCAAAAAAAACAAAGCAACTTCAAAATGAGATACTATCACCTCAAAAACACTTACCACATAAAAAGATAACCCCCTTACAGCAAATCCTTGAAAATCGGACAGCTATCCAAGATGGAGCATCTAATTGCCTGATCATAATCACCCATCTCAAAGCCATGCCCGCATGCCGGGCATAGCCAGATAACACGCTTGAACAAATAGATCAGAAAAGCAACTCCCCCAACGACCAGGACCTCAATGTCGTTGATGTTAGTCCCCATGCTTCGATGAGTAGCAAGAAACGCTCCAGTCATTAGCACAACGGCAATGGAGCTAAGGCTAAAGGACCAAGTACGCCTTCTGTATTCCCATTTGTAGAACTTGGCTTCACTCATACCGGGGCCTCCTCCAACTGGCGTACACCTTTGCAAGCCGGGAACTTGGTACAGCCCCAGAACTGATTACCCAGGTTCAGCCCACGCTTGGCAGTGCGAATCACCATTGAAGCGTTGCAGACCGGGCAGGAGGGAACGGCAGGCTGAGCAAGTGGCCTTTCAGGTTGCGGGGTGGCTTTGGCGGGTTGCTCCGGGCCGGATCGGTTGGCAATCCAGCGCTTGAGCAAATTGCCGTCCACCAACTGGATATTGCGCCCCTGGGCGAATGCCTTGGCCTCTTCGGTGTAAGTACCCGAGGTCACCACAAAGCCACCCGCCGCACCTTCGGCCGCCATTACGCCAAAGAACTCGCGGATAACGGTGACGCCTACCTTGATGGCCTTCCATTGTTTGCACTGGACCAGGTACTTGTCCGTGCCCAGGTGCAGGACCAGGTCAATACCGCCATCCGGCCCGCTGCCGCCCTTCTCGACAACGGTGAAGCCCTTGCGCCGGAATGCTTCGCCCACCAGCTGCTCAAACTCGCGCCAGCTAATGCCATCAACCGTCTTGCCGGGCTGAGTGGCGGTAGCCACGTCGTCGATAAGCTTCTTGCGCTTGGCCCTGCCAGCGATCGAGCCGATAGCACCACACACGAATATGAAGGGAACAACGTACTGCCCCACCAGGGCGAGGCTACGGAGAACAGTCCCCGTCATGGCTGTGGAAAACTGGCTGGGGTGGGTCATGGCAGGCGGGGCGCTGGTGGCAAAGCCATGCAGCAGGAACCACGACACCAAGGCAATCAGCAGGCTGGCCCACCAGGGCAGCAGCGCCGCGAGGGAGATGAGATCTTCAAACGGGGAAGTTTTGCGACGACGTGCCATTCCTTGCGCTCTCGTGGTATCCATACGTGGCACAAGGCCATGGGGCGAGGCTAGCGCGGTACGTTGCCCTTCGTAAATAGCCATCCGTAACGACTTTGGGCTAGCTGGACCCGCGCCAGCATGCCTCCACTGAACCAAGGAGCGGTCCTGGTGAAAGCCTTATCCATCCTCTTTCTGCTTGTCGGCCTTGCAGCTGTCGCTCAGGAATCGCTCGCAGCCGAATCCAAGCCCCTGGCCACCGAGGCGGCAGAAGCCATCCAGCCCTACGCCAAGAGGTTTGGCGAGGCAGTTGACCAAACCGTAAATGAGTTCTTTGCCGGCACAGACGGCCCCTTGGGGGACGCGGCTCGCAGCAACCTGCAACGCCGAGAGCAGGCCGAGCGAGAGGCTAACAGAGGTACAAGGAAGACGATGAAGGAGTGCATCAAGCCTGGGAACGTCATTGATGATGACGTGAAGGAGTGCATGGACGGGTTTAGAGAAAAGACCTGGTAGTGATCGACCACTATCAACAATCTCCAAATGCCATGCGGGATTGTTCAGCGCCGAGAGTTCTGACTCTGCTGAGCCTGCATGTACTGGCGTAGCAGTTGGTTGATCCGGGTCTGGTAGCCGGCGCCCTGCCCCTTGAACCATTCCAGCACGTCGGCATCCAGACGGATGGTGACGGCCTGCTTCACCGGAACACGCAGTTCCGCACGGCGGAAGAAGTCTTCGTCGAGTTCGGGGATATCGGTGGTGTCGATATCCTTGTCATCCAGCTTGGCGAGACGATCCCAATCAGTTTTCGATGCTTTCGACATAGCGTTTGGCCTCCTGCTTGGTGGCTTTTCGGGCAGAGATAATGCGGATCACGTCACCCCGCCGCTCGGTGTATACGACCACGCCTACCAGCGCCTTGATCCACCCCAGGCTGATCCAGCGCTCTTCGCCGTAATCGGTACGGTCATCGCGCAAAACCACCCGTGGGTGCTGAAACATATCCGGCACGTCATTGAAGTCGATCCCGTGCTTGCGGATGTTGGCCTGGTTCTTGTCTTCGTCCCATTCAAAGCGCATGAGACGACCTGTATTTACTTACGTACATACACAATACTCCCCCCAGATGGAAAAGCGCAGCCTTGGCCGACGCAATGAACCATGTGGCCTGAACCTAATCAGTTCAACCGCTGGCGAGCCTCAGCCGCTGGTTTCGGCTGCTTCCTTGATCAGATCATCGATATCCACAGCCACGACCGGCTCCCCCTGGCGATGGCGGACCAGTTCGGACAGTTGCAGGTCATCGATCCGTTCCAACAGGGCCAGGTACTGCGCAGGCGGAACGGCATAGAAGGCCGGTTGATCGTCATCGAGGACCAGGACCGTTTCACCCTGCCCTTTGCGGACGGCGCCGATTGGGTCACGCTTGAAGTCGGTGAGGGAGATGGCAAGATCAGCCAGAACCGGAAAGGCCATGTGAACCTCCTTTGAGGGGCTGCCATTGGCAGAAAGGCCGGCGAAATACGGGTGACTACATTGGGGGCTTTTTCGGAAAAGCTGTGGTTTTGTGAGGTTGGGACCGGGCTGCAGGCCGCGAATCATGGGCGTTCGGGTCGGAATGGGTGGCCTTGCAGTTGATTCATAATGCTGATGTCCCAGGTTCAAGTCCCGGTGTAGCCACCATACAAATCAAAGGGTTAGCGAAAGCTAACCCTTTTTTGTTTTGGGCGGCAGACTACAAACAGACTACGCCGCAGACTACAGCCCCCTCTCAACACCCCAGATGCCAATCAATAGTGATAGCGGCACGAAAGAATCTCCAACGCCTCCCCCGCCTGTCGATAGACCAAGCGATTGGTGTCATCGATTCGCCTTGACCACCATCCCGACAGGTTCTCTTTCAAGGGCTCCGGTTTTCCGATCCCTTCAAATGGGCTCCGGCAGCAATCCTTGATGAGCAGGTTGATACGCTTCAGCGTCTTCTTGTCCTGGCTCTGCCAATACTCATAGTCGGCCCACGCTTCGAGCGACCAGACAAGACGACTCGTCATCAGCGGGTCGCCTGTTCTTCGTCCAGGACCAGATCCCGCACAACGGTATTGTCAGCCTCCATCTGGGCCAGCGATCGGGCCAGGTGAGCGGCGTTAGCCGGGGACTTCAGGAGATGCACGGTCTCCATCAGGCTGTTGAAGCTATCCAGGGACAGCAGCACGGCGTCCGGCGCATCGCGGCGCGAAATGATGGTGAAGTCAGAATCATCAACAACGTCATCGATGACTTTCTTCAGGTTGTTGCGGGCATCGGTGAAGTTGACTACTCGCATCCCGAATTCCTCATGTTCAATTTACTGTACAAGTCTAGACTTCATCGCTGCAGGTCAGCAACTCACGACGGCATCCGGCTCGGGCGGTTTTGGGAATCTCATGCCCACTCTGCGCCAGCGCAAGCTAGCCCTTTTTGCTTTCTGGGGTAGTGACTACACCCTGCCTACCAAGACCTTTCCTGCTCAACTTTCCCAAGGATTTACCAAGGGAACGCCAAATTCCTCAAAGTGACGGACGTTTCGAGTAGCGATCCTGGCTCCATGAAGCCGGGCAATCGCAGCGATCTGCCCATCTGCCATGTCGGCTATTTTCCCCCTCCCCTCACTTGCCGCGACCAGATCCGCGTAGTGCACAGCCGCGTCGGCATCGAAGGCCAGGATATTGCCTGCGAAGTCCTCTTCGAACATGGCAGTAGCGACTGCGTACAGCGCGTCCTTACGCTTGCCGTCAGGCATCCTCGCAATTCCGTAGAGGATCTCCGCGACGGTGATGGAGGAGATGATCAGGTCACTGCTTCTCTGAGCGTCCACCCAAGCGATGACATTCGGGTCAGGCTTCGCACGCATCAACTCGGACAGTACGTTGGTGTCGAGCAAGATCATTCATCAAAGTCCGCTGCACGAGCCTTGGTCTTGCGGGCGGGGAGTTCGACATCAGCGCCACCCACAGCCGCAAAGCGGCTATGAATACGGGAGCCCATAGCGCTGGGCTTATCCTGCCGCGAAAGCGCTTCAGCAAGGATCACCCTCACCTCTTCCTCCATCGAACGGCCATGACTGGCCGCCACGACACGAAGCCGCGCTTTCAGATCGTCATCCAGGTTGCGAATCGTGATGCTGGCCATAAGCACCTCCAGTGAAATCATTGCAATCACTGAAATCATACGGCTACATGCCCGCTCTGCGCCAGCGGAGACAGACGCAAAGCCGACTCCAAGTGGTCAGGCGAAAGGTGCGCATAGCGCATGGTCATGTTGATCGACGAGTGCCCGAGGATCCCCTGCAGGACGAGGATGTCCCTCATCATGTCGTGGTTGACGAAGGCGTACCGTACTGTCATTTCCCCCTCCCCTGCGCGTTTCACACCAGCGCTATCGCCAGCAGCACCAGTTCCACTACCGCCACGGTGAACAGGCCGCGTTCGATCCAGAGCAAAATGGCGTGGGGGCGATCGCCTGCGGCGGCGCGGTAGTCACGGTAAGCATGGAGGGTGAATGCGAGTGTAGGGATGAACAGCAGCAGGAAGTCTCTCAAGTCCTTTCTCCAGGTCGTGGTGCTCGCTCCTGATGTGGCTGGCCGCACAGCGGTGACATCAGTGCCCATGGCGTGTCCAGTCGCTGTCAGGTCAAGGCCTCCCAGTGAGGCGAACATCCCGCGAATGAATGAGCCCAGCCCGGACGACGATTCAGGTAGAAGTGGGAAGGGACCTTTCCAGGCGCCCGAGCGGAGCAGGTCCAGGAACACTGCCCGAACCAGTCGTTCTTCACGCCTGAATGTGACGGAGGAAATGGCTTGGAGGCGTGTGGACCGATGATGACCGTCCGACAGCGAGGCACGTTTCTCCTCCCCCAGAAGGCGAACGAGACGGCTTACTACCAATCATCCCGCCACCAAATAGGAAAAGTCTGAAAGTACCTTCGCCACATGGACCCGGGTTCCCACTTCATGGTCCCCTTGCGCGGTCATCGACGCGAGGAAATCCCCATGCAGATCCATGTTGGCGAACGCAGGGAGGGTGACGTAGTGACACTGAGGGTGCTGGAAGGAGTCAGCGAATCAGTGTTGATGGACATGTTGAAGTCGGAAGGCATCGAACTGGTCTTCGGCCCCATCGAGCAGGGCCGGGTCATGCTGGAACTCCGAGCCCCCAGAAGAATGCTGGTGGTGGTGGAGAAGGCCCCACTCCTGCCAGTCAACGCTTGAATCCTGAACCCCGCTTCGGCGGGGTTTCTTTTGTGCGCACTTCGTCCGCGGCGCGACCGCCTACAGCGCGGCGAGGATGCCCTGGCCGACGACGCGGGTGGTCTCGAAACCGAAGTCGGCCCTGCCCTCCTCCCACAGGAAGCTTTCCACAGCCCCCTCCAGGCGCTGGGCCAGGACAGGTTCCTGCCAGTGGTAGCGCAACAACAGGGCGGTGCTGAGGATGGCACCGAGGGGGTTGGCTCTGCCGCTGCCGACGATGTCGGGGGCGCTGCCGTGAACGGGTTCGGCCAGGGCGATGCCTTCGCCCCAATTGAGGGAGGGCGCCAGCCCAAGGCCGCCACTCCAGTGGCAGGCGAGGTCGGGGAGGATGTCGCCGAAGAGATTGGTGGTGACGATCAGGTCGAACGCCTCGGGTTGTTCCACCAGTTGCAGGGCGGCGACGTCCACCAGGCGTTCGTCCAGCTCGGAGGCCCAGCCTTCGCCTTCCAGCACCTCCCGGCAGGTATCGCGGAACAGCCCGCAGGTGAGGGGCAGGACGTTAGCCTTGTGGACCAGGGTGATTCGCCGTGCATGCCGCGCCTTGGCGACGTCCTGGGCGCGGTGGGCCAGCGCCAGGCAGGCTTCGCGGGTGACGACCCGTTCAGCGATGGCGACGCCTTCTGCTTCCAGGTGCTCCCGGCCGCTGTAGAGACCTTCACTGTTTTCCCGAAGGATGATGAGGTCGACGCCCGGACGGGAGGAGAGGCTGGGCCAGCTGCGTACCGGCCGCAGGCTGGTGCCCAGACGCAGCCCCTGGCGCAACTGGAGGATGGCGCTGCGGTAGCCGGGCACCCGATGGCTGGGAGAGGAAACTGCACCGAACAAGCCGGCGCCACATTCGCGCAGGGCGTCGAAGGTGGCCTCTGGTACGGCGCAGCCCTGACGCTGGAAGCAGTCCCACCCAGCGTCGGCTTCCCGGGTCTGCAACCCGGGGAGCAGGGCCTCGAGGATTTCGACGGCCACCGGCACCACTTCGCGACCAATGCCGTCCCCGGGTATCACCACCAGCCTGTGCATATGCTCACCTCAATGACGGGCGCGTCGCCAGCAGCAGGCCGGCGAAGATCATTGCCCCTCCCAACCAATGGTAGGCCTGGAGGCCCTCTCCCAACAGCAGGTAACCCAACAGCGCGGTGAACACGGGCATCAGGTAGTTGGTGAGTACGGCCTTGGCCACGCCCAGCACGCGGATGCCGTGGTTCCACAACAGATAGGCCAACAGAGAGGCGGCGACGCCGGTGTAGCCGATGGCGGCGAAGTTATCCACAGTCGGCTCGAAATGCTGGCCGCTGGCTAGCTCCAGCAGGTAGCCGGGCAGCAGCAGGGTAACGCCGCAGACGATCATGGCGCCCAGCAGTACCAGGGGCGGCAGCTGGAAATAGGCGCTCCAGCGGCGCAGCAACAATGTATAGAGCGCCCAGTCGATGACGGCCGCCAGCATGATGAGGTCGCCGGGGTTGAAGGTCAGCGCCATCAATTGGGCCCCGCTCCCCTGTGCGATGAGCACCAGCAGGCCGACCGTGGCGACGATCATGCCCAGCCAGGCGCGGCGCTTGGGCCATTCGTTGAGCAGGATGCCGGCGCCGATGAAAGTGGCCAGGGGCAGGCAGGTGTTGAGCAGGGTGAGGTTGATGGCCACGGTGGTGCGGGCGGCGAAGTAGAGCAGCACACTGAAGTTGCAGATGCCCAGGGTGGCCACCAGCAGCAGGCGCCAGCCGGCCTGACGCAGCTGGGCGCGATGCTGCCACATGGGACGGGCGACGAAGGGCAGGAGGATCGCCAGGGCCAGGGTCCAGCGCCAGAATGAAAGTGTGAAAGGTGGAATCGCGTCGTGGAAGGCGCGAGCGACCAAGGCATTCCCCGCCCAGAAAAGACTGGCCAGAAGGAGGCCGGCCCAGGCCAGCCCAACGGCGCCCGGGCCTGTACCTTGCGTCATGCTTCAGTTGTTTCCCGGCGGACGCAGGCGGTACTGCGGTGGCAGTTGGTCCATGCCGCTGACGGTGACGTTGAGGTCTTTCCAGATGCCGTCCTTGATGCCGTAGATGCAGCCATGGACGGAGAGGCTCTGTCCACGGTGCCAGGCGTTCTGGACGATGGTGGTGTGGCTGACGTTGGCGACCTGCTGGATGACGTTGAGCTCGCAGAGCCGATCGACCCGTGCGTCCTCGGTGGCGAAACTGGCGAGGTGCTCGCGATGTTCGTAATAGAGGTCGCGGATGGAGCGCAGCCAGCCGTCGATCAGGCCGTACTGGGTGTCACGCATGGAGGCGCGCACGCCACCACAGCCGTAGTGGCCGGTGACGAGGATGTGCTTCACCTTGAGGACGTCCACGGCGTACTGGACCACCGACAGGCAATTGAGGTCCGTGTGCAGCACGACGTTGGCGACATTGCGGTGAACGAAGAGGTCACCAGGGAGCATGCCGACGATCTCGTTGGCCGGAACCCGAGCGTCGGAACAGCCGATCCAGAGATACTCCGGCACTTGCTGCTTGGCCAGCTTGGCGAAGAAGTCGGGGTCGCGTCGCTTGATGTCCTCGGCCCAGCGGGCGTTGTTCTCTAACAGCTGTTTCAGGTCGCTCATGGTCCCCTCCTCGTCGGCCGGCGCACCATAGCGGAGCACCGGAATCTTTGGCAATGGCCGTCGGCGCTCAATCCACCAGGGTGCAGGCCATGACCAGGGCGTCTTCACGCCCGCCCACGGCGGGGTAGTAATCGCGGCGCCGGCCGATCTCGTTGAAGCCGTACCGTTCGTAGAGCCGGTAGGCACTCTGGTTGCTGGCCCGTACTTCGAGGAAGCACTCGCTGGCGTCGAGCTGCCGGGCGCGGCTCATCAGGTGCTCCAGGAGGCGCAGGCCGAGGCCACGCCCCTGGCTTTCAGGCTTGACGGTGATGTTGAGCAGATGGGCCTCGCCGACGATGACGTTGATGACGCCATGGCCGACCTGCTGGCTGCCCTCGAACATGAGCCAGCAGTCGTAGGATTTGAGGCTGTCGATGAAGATGCCGCGGGTCCAGGGGTGGCTGAAGGCGGCGTATTCGATTTTCAGTACGGTGTCGAGGTCCGCCTCGGTCATGGGGCGGAAGGATACGGCGTCGGTCATTCAGCGTTCTTCCAGCGGCGCATCACGCGGCGCATGGCATGCCAGAGCTCGCCCTTGCGTTCGGGCTCGTCCATCAGGAGTTCCAGCCCGGGCAGCGCCCAAGCGGCACCCAGGCCTTCGACCTGGAGTTCGCGGTTGTAGGCGCCAGCATCGGCTTCACCAGCGAAGCGCACCGCCGGCAGCCCCACCAGCCAGAGGCAGGCGCAGGCGCCCGATTCTTCCAGACGCGCGCCGACGAAGCCCTGGAGGAAGTCGCGGGCCGCGTCGGGGCCCTGGTCCAGGCTGCCACCGGCCAGCAACGGCCAGCGCACAGGCTCGCCGAGTATCTGCGGACTGTCGGGCAGGCCGGCGGCACGCAGCAGGTCCTTCAACAGCAGGTAGGCCGGGTCGCGACTCTGGAACGGTTCGCCGGTGGGCAGTTCCACCAGCAGCAGGCAGCTGCCGGCGCGCAGCAGTTGCAGGGAGAAGCGCGGTGGCGGCACCAGCTCAACCTTGGCCTGGACGGGTTCGGCTTCCGGCTCGGCCTCGGGCTGCACGGCCAGACGCGGCGCACTACCAGGGCGGGGCACCTCGATGCGGGCGCGCAGGGAGGCGGTCGGGTTGGCGTCCGCAGGGGCGGCAGCGGGGGCGGCGGTACTGGCCACGGCCGCACTGGGCGCGGCGACGGTCGGAGTGTCTTCCAGTTCCTCCACGGGGAGAGGAGCGAGCAGTTCGGGACGGGAAGGCGCGGCGAAGGGCAAGTCCATGCGAGGCAGCCAGGTGGCTACCTGCATGGCATCGAGATACGCGCGACGACGGTGTTCAGCTATCAAACGTCAGCAACCTGTGGGTGGGCCTTGCGCACGCCGGCCTGCATCAGGTTCAGCGCATTGAGGTAGGCCTTTGCGGAGGCGACCACTATATCGGTATCTGCGCCGTTTCCGTTGACGATTCGTCCAGCTTTTTCGAGGCGGACGGTGACTTCACCCTGGGAGTCGGTGCCCTGGGTGATGGCGTTGACCGAGTAGAGCTGCAAGCTGGCCTCGGACAGGGCCAGGTTCTCGATGGCCTTGAAGGTGGCGTCCACCGGGCCGGAGCCCTGGGCGGAGGCTTCCTGCTCCTGGCCATCGATGGACAGCACCAGCTTGGCCTGCGGGATCTCGCCGGTCTTGGAAGCGACTTCCAGGTAAACCAGCTTGAAGTGTTCCGGGGCTTCTTCACCGAGGGTGTCGGAAACCAGGGCCTGGAGGTCTTCGTCGAAGATCTCGTGCTTCTTGTCGGCCAGCTCCTTGAAGCGGGCGAAGGCGGCGTTCAGATCCGCCTCGCTGGCCAGGGAGATGCCCAATTCGTCCAGGCGGGTGCGGAAGGCGTTACGCCCGGAGTGCTTGCCGAGCACCATCTTGTTGGTGTGCCAGCCGACGGACTGGGCGGACATGATCTCGTAGGTTTCGCGGTGCTTGAGCACGCCGTCCTGGTGGATGCCGGATTCGTGGGCAAAGGCGTTGGCGCCGACGATGGCCTTGTTGGGCTGCACCGGGAAGCCGGTGATGCCGGAGACCATGCGCGAGGTGCTGAGGATGTGCGGGGTGTCGATATTGGTGTAGACGCCGAGCACGTCCTGGCGGGTCTTGATGGCCATGACGATCTCCTCCAGCGCGGCGTTGCCGGCGCGCTCGCCCAGGCCGTTGATGGTGCACTCCACCTGGCGGGCACCCATGGCGACCGCGGCCAGGGAGTTGGCGACGGCCAGGCCCAGGTCGTTGTGGCAGTGGACGGAGAAGATGGCCTTGTCGGCATTGGGGATGCGCTCTCGCAACTGCCGGATGGTCTCGGCGTACTGGTGCGGGATGGCGTAGCCGACGGTGTCCGGGATGTTGATGGTGCGGGCGCCGGCATCGATGGCGGCCTCGATGATGCGGCAGAGGAAGTCGATCTCGGAGCGGCCGGCATCCTCGCAGGAGAATTCCACGTCATCGCAGAGGTTGCGGGCGCGCTTCACGGCGCGGACGGCCTGCTCCACCACCTGGTCGGGCTGCATCCGCAGCTTGTACTGCATGTGGATGGGGCTGGTGGCGATGAAGGTGTGGATACGCGCGGCGTTGGCGCCAGCCAGGGCCTCGGCGGCTCGGTCGATGTCGGCGTCCACTGCCCGGGAGAGGCTGCAGACGGTGCTGTCCTTGATGCTGTCGGCGATGGCCTTGACCGCCTCGAAGTCGCCGGGGCTGGCGATGGCGAAACCGGCCTCGATCACGTCCACCCGCATCCGTTCCAGGGCCTTGGCGATACGCAGCTTCTCTTCCTTGGTCATGGAGGCGCCGGGGCTCTGCTCGCCGTCCCGCAGGGTGGTGTCGAAGATGATGACGCGATCTTGGCTGCTCATGTTTCGCTCCTCACGGCCCCACCGTGCGTGCGGCCGGGGCTCTGGCTGATGGCACCGGACTGCTTGTGGCAACGGCACCGGATTCAGGGAATTGTGGCGTGAAAAGCGGTGGCCGGAAAGGCCAGGATGGCGGCTGATTCGTGCGCATGGCGACGTCCCTGCTCCTCTTGTACCGGCCGGTTCCGGAGGCCCGACGCCCGGCCAGCCACGACGAGAAGTCACGGCGGGAGTCGAACCGGCCGATGCTCGAGCCAGCGGGCGGGCAATGCCGTGCTCAGCGCCGGCGATAGAGCCCGATCAGGTGGTCGGCGATCGCGCCCTTGATGGCCTGGATATCCAGCTGGGAGCTGCGCACCAGGCGCTTCGGGTCGATACGATGCAGGTGCAACGAGGGCATTCGCGACTCGTACTCGCGCAGATCGCCCTTGGCCAGCACCGGCAGAAAGGGCTCGCCCCGCTCCTGGTAACGGCGGAGCAGCCACTTGAGGCCGTCCTGGAACGGCAGCTCCAGGGACGGGCTCAGGCGGTGCCCGCCGGGAATCTTCAGGTAGAGACCGGAAGCCCCCAGTACTTCGCCGGGCAGGATGTGGATGCCGGTGGGCAGCACGGCCTCGGGCGGGATGTCATGGAAGGTGTCATGCCAGGCACGCTCGTCGGGCAGGATGGTGATCCTGCCGTGGGCCTCCTCCGGCACCACGAAGCTGTAGCTGCTGTAGAGCTTTTCCACGTAGCCGGAATAGACGCACAGGCGGCTTTCGAAGCGCAGCAGGAAGTCGATGGCTTCCCGGCGGTTGGTGATGGCGTCAAGGTCCCAGTCCAGGTCGGCCTGGCATTCCAGTTCGGCCCAGCGGGCATCGGCGAGACGGGCGGATTCGAGGCTCATGGCTCCTGCGTTCAAGCGGTGTATGGTTCGATAACGCAGAAAACATGCCAGCAGATTCAAGCACTTGGACGGGGGCTGCAGGTACATGGGCTACCGCCTCCAGCACCGCGTCAGTCGCAATCTGCCGATTTTTGTCAGTCCGCGACAGCTGTCGCTCCTCTGATCGGTTGAGTCTCAATCGCCGGTGGCAACCTGAAGTACAATCCCCTCTTTTTTCAGCGACCCCGGCCCATCGATGATCGATCCCAAGCGCGTATTGCGCGCCCTCGCCGAACACTGGACGTTGCTCGAACCGCTTTGCGAGCGTTTCGATACCGGCACCCTGAGCCTGGTGGAGCTGCGTGTGCAGCTGGCCGGCCAGTTGCCGGAGGGCACGCCCACCGACATCACCGCCCTGCTCGACCTCTGGGTCCGCCTGGACATTCTGGTTCCGGTGGCCAAGAGCCCGAACCGCTTCGAGCTGAACGCGCAGATCCACGACTTTCTCGCCTACCTGCGCCGGGAGCACCGCCTGGGCCTGTGCCTGGAGATCGAGGCCTACCTGCGTCACCTGGAGCGCCTGGCCGGCTATATCCAGGAAGCCTTCGAGATCCGCGACGGCAACGACCTGGCCCGCCAGCTACGCCTTCTGGACATGCGCGTGCGCGACGTGCTGAAGAAGCTGGACAACGACGAGCAGGCGCTGGTGGCGGTGGCAGACCGCGCCAAGACCAGCGACCGGCAGATCCCCCTGCGCCAGCGCTATGCCGAGGTGCTGGCCACCTGGGACGAGTACGTGGAGCCGATGATCCAGCTGGTGGCCGCCGATGGCGCCTTCGAGCAGGGCGTGCGCCGCGTCGAGCAGGTGCTGCTGCGCCTCCTGGGCGAGCAGCAGCGCTTGGGCCAGTTGGTGGACGATGACCTGCTGCTGCGCACCCACGCGCGCATTCTGGAAATGCAGACCAGCGCCCAGTTGACCCTGCGCAAGGCCCGCGAGCTGCTGCTGCCGCTACGGGAGGAAGCCCGCCGGCACAACGCCGTGACCCGTGGTGCCGCACTGGCGCTGTCGGTGATCCGCAAGAAGGGCCTGGATGCGGTGCCCCAGGCAGCGATGCCCTTGTTCACCCGCCCGCAGACCACCTTCCTCGGCAGCGCGTCCCAGGTGGAGGCCTATGTCTACGCACTGGCGCGCTTCCAGCCGAAACCGGCGCACTTCCCCAAATCCAGCGGGCCGCGCAAATCGACCGCGCCCCGTTCGCCGAAGACGGCGCGGGAGATGCTCGACCGCTGCGAGCAGGCCCTGCCGCTGCCGGACCTGATGGTCTGGCTGCTTGAGCAGGAGCCGGAAGGCGCCACCGACGAACTCCTCTACTGGTTCTCGCGTCTTTCCCGCGACTCGCGCTTCCAGCGTGATCGCCTGGAACGCCGCGATTACCTGACCGCAGAGCACCAGGTCAGCCTGAGCTCCTACGCCCTGATCAAAAGCCCCACCGCCGCGGCCGAGAAGACTTCCTGATGAATATCGACCTGAAAGAAATGACCCAGCTCGCACCCATCTTCCGCGAGCTGTTCAAGGGCTATCACCTCTCCCGCAGCGAGCCGGAGTGCTACGCCCAGCTGTCCACGCAGCAGGACCAGTACCGCGCACTGTTCAAGGCGCTCGGCTTTGAGCTGGTGTGCGACCCGCGCGGCTTCTATTACTTCGTGCCCGAGCAGATGGGCGCCCAGGTGAACAAGACCGCCCAGCGCCTGGCCCTGTTCACCTTCATCCTGGTGGAGCACCTGGCGGATCAGGGCCGCGACCCTTTGTCCGTGCTGGACGGCGGCAGCATCGGCCGCGACGAGCTGCCCGCACTGCTGGAAAAGTACCGCGACCTGTTCATGCAGGCCGAGGTGACGACCCATGAGGAGCTGGAGGAGAAGGTGATCCGCCGCCTGACCCAACTGGGCTTCGCCGAGGACAGCAACGGTGTCTACCGCTTCCTGCCGCCGATGCACCGCTTCCTCGATGTCTGCCTGGCGGTGCAGCACGACCGCGACCTGGCCGCCAGCCTGCACAGCAGCGACCTGGCGTTGCAGGCGCCGGTACTGCTGGATGACGACAGCGGTGATGCCATCATCCCCATCGATGTGCCCGAGGCCGTCGAGGAATCCGACGAAGACGCCCTGGCCCGCGCCATGGCTGAAGAACGCGCCGCCCAGGAGGAAGACGCATGAGCCAGGAACGCTACGGCATCCGCCGCTTCGCCCTGCTGAACACCGCCGGCTACAGCCTGGGTCTGTTTCCCCTGGAAACCCCGCTGTCGATCTACGGAGCCAACAACCTGGGCAAGTCGGCGTCGATCAACGCGCTGCAGTTCCCTATCCTGGCGCGCATGTCGGACATGAGCTTCGGCAAATACAGCCTGGAGCAGTCGCGCAAGTTCTACTTCGCCACCGATACCAGCTACATCCTGGTGGAAATCTCCCTGCCCCACGGCCCCCATGTGATCGGCGTGGCCGGTCGTGGCCCGGGCGGCGGCTTCGGCCACCAGTTCTTCGCCTACCGGGGCGAACTGGACCTGGAGCACTACCAGCAGGGCGGCACCTGCCTGCGCCAACGCGAGCTGTTCAACAACCTGGAGCGTGAGGGCATCAAGGCCTATGAGCTCAAGCCCGACGAACTGCGCCGCCTGCTGGTGGGCGGGCACACCTCGATTCCGCTGGACCTGACGCTGATCCCGCTGCGCTCCACCAGCGAGCAGAGCCTGAAAACCTTCCGCTCGCTGTTCATCAACCTGCTGCATATGCGCGAAATCACCGCGGCCAAGCTCAAGCAGCTGTTCCTCGACGCCTTCGAGCACAGCCTGCGTTCGGGCAGCGTGGACTACATCGCCGCCTGTGAAGAGGCCTTCCGCGACGTGCGCCGCATGGAGCAGGACTACCAGGCCCTGGTGGCCGCCGGCCCGCTGGTGGAGGCGCTGTCCAACGGCGTGACCCAGCGCGAGATCCTGCGCGGCAAGCTGCACCGTATCTCGCCGCTGCTGGATTCCCTGCTGGGTACCTGGCAGGACTATTCCGGTGCGCGTCGCGAGGAACTGGTGATCCAGGCCGAGCATTACCGCAACGAGCAGGACGGCCTGCAGAACGAGCAGCGCGGCGGCACCCAGGAGATGATGCGCCTGGAGCGGGCCATCACAGAGATCCAGCGCTGGCTGGGCGAGCTGGCGGTGCTCAAGAACCGCTTCGCCCTGGTGGAGGACGCCAAGGTGCTGGAGCAGCAACTGCTGGCCGCCAAGGATGCCCACGACGAGCTGGCCGGTGCCCTGGCGCAGTCCCGGCAGTTCTCCGCCGAGGACCTCGACGAGCGCGTGCGCGACCTGGAAAAACGCCTGAAGGCGGTGAAACAGCAGCTCGATCACGCCGACAACAACAGCTACTCGCGCCTGCGCGAGGAGTTCAGCCAGGCCGATGTGGACCGCCTGATGCGGTTGTTCAATGGCCAGCTGTTCAGCCTGCCCCTGGGCGAGAAAGGCATCCAGCTGGACGATGAGGACGCCTGGGTGAAGACCCTGGAAGTGGTGCTGGATCAGTTCAAAGGCAGCCAGTTCGAGGCACCCGGCCTGTCCATCGATCTCTCCGGCATCGAGCCGCCGGCCCTGCAGGCCCTGGCCGACCGTGCCGCCCTGCGGGACCAGAAGGACCGCCTGGAGCGTGAGCTGAAGCAGCTCAAGACCCAGCAGTCGGTGGCCGCCGACCGCGCCGCGAGCAAGGAGCAGGCGGAGAAGTTGTATCAGGCCGTGCTGGATGCGCAGAAAGCCCTGGAGGACTTCCGCAAGGCCCAGACCCTGACCGCCGAAGAGCCGGCCAAGCTGGAGGAGCTGGCGCAACTGGAGGCGACCCAGGACGAGCTGAAGCGCTCCGCCGACGCCTTCACCGAGCGCGTCCAGCAACTGTCCGCCAAGCTGCAACTGGTGGGTCGCCAACTGGCGGATCTGGAAGCCAAGGAGCGCACCCTGGAGGATGCCCTGCGCCGCCGCCAGTTGCTCCCGGCCGACCTGCCCTTCGGCACGCCCTATATGGACCCTGTGGACGACAGCCTGGACAACCTGCTGCCGCTGCTCAACGACTATCAGGACACCTGGCAGGCGCTGCAGCGCATCGACGGCCAGATCGAGGCGCTCTATGCCCAGGTGCGCCTGAAAGGCGTGGCCAAGTTCGACAGCGAGGACGATGCCGAACGCCGCCTGACCCTGTTGATCAACGCCTATGCCCACCGCCAGGACGAGGCGCTGACCCTGGCCAAGGCGCGCCGCGCGGCGGTCACCGATATCGCCCGCACGCTGCGCAACATCCGCAGCGACTACGACAACCTGGAACACCAGCTGGCGCTGTTCAACCGCGAGATCAACAAGCGCCAGGTGTCCAACCTGCAAAGCTTCCGGATCGTGCTGGCACCGAACAAGGATGCCCTGCGCCACATCGACCAGATCATCCACAGCGCCGGCCAGTACGAGGAAGGTGAGACCCTGTCGGTCTTCGACCTGACCCAGTCGGCGGACCAGGATGCGAAGAACGAGGAGGCCAAGGAATACCTGGCGCGCCTGGTGGCGGCCAACGGCAACCAGCTGGGCCTGAAGGACCTGTTCGAGCTGGCGTTCGAGATCACCAAGGTCCATGGCCAGCCGGTGATCCACACCGACATCGATGGCGCCGCGTCCAACGGCACCACCATGACCATCAAGGCGCTGACCAACATGTATCTGCTGCTGCACCTGATGGACCGCGAGCAGGCCAGCCGCATTCGCCTGCCTTACTACCTGGACGAAGCGGCGGACATCGACGAGCGCAACCAGCAGGCGCTGATCGAGACCAGCCAGCAGCTTGGCTTCACGCCGATCCTGGCGTCGGTGAAGCCGCAGGTATCGGCCAACGTCGCCATCGACCTGGAAGGCGGCAGCGGCCCCAATGGCATCTACATCGACGAGGCCGACTGGAAGTTCATCAAGCGTCGCGAGTCGACGAAGGCTGAACAGGAAAGCCGCGACAAGGCCGTCGAACCCGCCTGATCGCCAACCTGCTGAAACGACAAGGGCCGCATTCGCGGCCCTTGTCGTTTGGGGCGTCCACCCTGTGCAGGGGCGCTCCCCGATGCTTACTGCGCGAGGGGAATCTTCGGCGCCCAGGTCAGCCATTCATCTTCCGCATCGTCATGCAGTGCGAAGGTCTGACCGTTGAGCGCGACATTGCCCATCTGCCCCTCATTGGGAGTGGCAAAGGAGATGCCACCTTCCACCAGGGATTCCAGTGATCCAGTGCGCACCTTCACGCCATCGAACAGGCTGGCGTCGACACCGACGCCGCTGCTGTGCCAGAAGCGGCTGCCGCTGTGGACCAGAGGTGCGTAGCGCGGCTCGATGAGGACGTGAATGAAGACGCGATCGGCCGTCTTGCCCAGTTCGTAGGACAGCACCGTGCCCACGGGCACCTCGCGGTAGCTGACGATCACCCCCGGCTTGATGGAGCCACGACGGGGGGCACTGAGGACGATGCGCAGGCCCTGCTGGGTCGCAAGAGGGTCAGGTGCCTGGTTGAGCACGGTGAACCGGGTCTGGCTGGCGCCCGGGTTTTCCGCCGGCTCGACTTCCAGGTACTGGCCACTGACGAGTGTGTCGAGGTTGGCGGTGCGCAACAGGCCCAACTCAGGCCCCACCACCCAGAAGCGTGTCCCGGCGCGAGCGATCCGGTTGGCCGCCTGGGTCAGCCGGGCCTTGAGGATGACACCCGAGAGGTCGTCCTTGAGGCTGACGGACTCGACCTCACCGACGTCGATCCCCTTGAAGCGGATTGGCGTACCCTCCTTGAGACCACTGGCCTGGGGCACGGCGATCTCGATCAGGGTGCCCTTCTGCAGGGCCTGGGCTTCATCGTCGTAGAGGCTGAAGCGGCGCGGGCGGGTCACAGGCTTGGCCTTGGGATCCGGCGTGCTGAAGGTGATGCCGCCGGCCAGCAGGGTCTGCAGGGATTCGCTTTTCACTTCGACGCCGGACAGGCTGCCCTTGAGGGTCACGCCGCTGGAATTCCAGAAGCGGGTGGATTCGTTCACCAGCTTGGCGAACTCCGGCTCGATGTGGATGCCGATGACGACCCGCTCCTGATCACGGGACAGTTGGTAGCTCTGCACGCTGCCCACACGTACCTGGCGGAACAGGATGGGGCTACCGACTTCGAGGGAACCCAGGCGATCGCTGGTAAGCACCAGGTGCAGGCCCGGGGCGTCGGTATTCAAGGGCGGGGCCTTGGGCCGAACCTTGAACTCGCGTGTCGGGCTTCCTTCCTTGGCGAAGCGGACGGCGATGTAGTTGCCTTTGACCAGGGCCTCGATGCCGGTGATGCCTGCCAGGGAGATGGAGGGTTTCACGGTCCAGAACTCGGTGCCTTCGACGAGGAAGTCTTCGGTACGGGGCTCCATGGTGAGTTCGGCGGTGGCACCGGTGAAATCCTTGTCCATGTCGAGCTTCTTCAAGGTACCCACCTGCACGCCGTTGTACATCACCGGGGTGCTGCCGGGGTTGAGGCCACTGACGTCGTCCATGCGCAGCAGCACACGCAGGCCGGCTTCGGCCGCTTCGAATCCGTCATAGAGACGGAAGGGAATGCTGGGATCGGTGGGCGGGCTGTCCTGGCGGTGCTCCGGCGTCGCGAAGGCGATGCCTCCGGCCACCATGCTGAGTACGGATTCGGTGCGAATCTTCACACCGGACAAGCCTGCGTCGACATTGAGCCCGCTGGCGTTCCAGAAACGGGTGTGCTTGCGCACCAGGTGCGCGTAGGGCTGTTCGATATGGACCTTGACCTCGACAGTGCGCTGGTCCTCGGCGAGCTGATAACTCTTCACCTGACCGACCTGGATCTGCCGGTAGTAGACGGGACTGCCCTGCTCCAGGGAGCCCAGGCGTTCGGCCTTGAGGGTAAGGTGCACGCCAGGCAACGCATCGGACAGGGGCGGTGGCTCCGCCAGCGCGGTGTAGCGCCGCTCCGGCTCGCCCTGCTGCGGGTCGATGGCGATGTAGATGCCGGATACCAGGGTTTCCAGCCCCGTCACACCCGCCAGGGATACGCGCGGTCGAACCAGCCAGAAGCGCGTGCTCTTGCTGAGGTAGGGCTCTGCCTCCTTCATGACTTCGACGGTAGCGATCACGCCCTTGATGTCATCGCTGACATGCAGGTCGACCACCTTGCCCACCTGAATGCCCTTGTACATCAGCTGAGTCTTGCCCACCTGGATGCCATCGCCGTTCTCGAAACGGATATGGATCTCGATGCCCGCTTCGCTCATGGCCTTCCAGGCCAGCCAGAGACCGATGATCAGTGCCAGCAGGGGTAGCACCCAGATGGCGGACCAGTTGGTGGTTTTCTTGGTTTTCGGCGTCGGCAGCTCAGGCATTCTCGTCGTCCGTATCGGTGTTGTCCCAGATCAGCCTGGGGTCGAAAGTCACTGCGGCGATCATGGTGATGACCACGACGCTGGCGAAGGCGGCCGCTCCAAGGTTCGCTTCGATACTGGCCAGATTGCCGAAGCTCACCAAGGCCACGAGGATGGCGATGACGAAGATATCGAGCATGGACCAGCGTCCTATCCATTCGATGAAGCGGTACATCAGGATGCGCTGCCGCGGTGACATGGGCAGCCGTCGCTGTACTGAGTAAAGCAGCAATGCAATCCCTACAAGCTTGAACGTGGGCACCAGGATGCTGGCGACGAACACCACGAGGGCAATGGGCACCATGTCGGCATGTATGAGTTCCAGCACCCCGCCCATGATGGTGGAAGGCGCCCCGTTGCCGAAGAAGTTCACCGTCATGATGGGCAGCAGATTGGCCGGAACGTAAAGGATGGTGGCGGTGATGAGCAGGGCCCAGGTACGCACGATGCTGTCGGGGCGGCGCGCGTAGAGAACGGCGCCACAACGACGGCAATGACCGTGGTCGTCGTCGGAGCCCATGTGGTTGAGCTGATGGCATTCGTCACAGACGATGATGCCGGCATCAATGGCTCGCATGGGCCTCACCCTCCGGATCCAGGGCGTCCCATACCTGGTGCGGCGACATGGTGACCTCCAACCAGACCTGAGACAGCAACAAACCGATGAAGCAAGCCAGGCCAATGCCCAGATGGAGGTCGGCGAGGTCGATCAGCTTGACGATGGAGACCAGGATGCCCATCAGGTAGACCTCCAGCATCCCCCACTCCCGTAAATGGTGGTACAGGCGGTAGAGCACGATGCCCAGACCCTGGGCCCGCCCGAAGCTGATGCAGAGAAGCACCACCAACTGACAGAGGAGTTTGACCAGGGGGATGACCATACTGCAGAGGAACACCAGCAAGGCCACTGCCTGCATGCCTGTATCGTAGAGGCCCAGTACGCCGGTCCAGACGGTGTCGTGAGTGGTCTGGCCCAGCAGGTTGAGCTTCATGATGGGCAGGAAGTTGGCTGGGATGTACAGAAGCAATGCAGTGAAGGCCAGGGCCAGGGCGCGGCGCACCATTTGCGAACGATGCACCACCAATTCATATCCACAGCGGGGGCAGCAGGCTTTCTGCTCGTCGCCAAGGCGAGGACGCTGCATCAGCAGATCGCACTCGTGACAGGCGATCAGGCCGTGCAGCGGAAGTTCGGACAGCGGGCGCGGGTCAGCCTGCTCAGGCATGGCATCAAGGCTCTCAGGGATTACGCGGCTATTCTAGACGAGCGCGCCGAACCGGTCGCGGCCACAAGGTATATCGGCCACTTCCATCAGGCCCCTCGCCCGACTTTCCATCGCCCAAAGACAAACCCCCGACACGCGTTAGCGTATCGGGGGTTTGGGATAGGAGCTTGACGATGACCTACTCTCACATGGAGAAGCTCCACACTACCATCGGCGATGCGTCGTTTCACTGCTGAGTTCGGGATGGGATCAGGTGGTTCCAACGCTCTATAGTCGTCAAGCAATTCGGTTGGGGCATCGTCTGGGACGCTACCCCTAATCAGGTATGTGACAGTTGTTGGCTTTGCGGTTCATGCGAACTTTCGGTTCACATCGACTTCACCAGTCGCACCCACAATCACCAGATTGTTTGGGTGTTATATGGTCAAGCCTCACGGGCAATTAGTATTGGTTAGCTCAACGCCTCACAGCGCTTACACACCCAACCTATCAACGTCGTAGTCTTCGACGGCCCTTCAGGGGATTCAAGATCCCAGTGAGATCTCATCTTGAGGCGAGTTTCCCGCTTAGATGCTTTCAGCGGTTATCTCTTCCGAACATAGCTACCCGGCAGTGCCACTGGCGTGACAACCGGAACACCAGAGGTTCGTCCACTCCGGTCCTCTCGTACTAGGAGCAGCCCCTCTCAAATCTCAAACGTCCACGGCAGATAGGGACCGAACTGTCTCACGACGTTCTAAACCCAGCTCGCGTACCACTTTAAATGGCGAACAGCCATACCCTTGGGACCGGCTTCAGCCCCAGGATGTGATGAGCCGACATCGAGGTGCCAAACACCGCCGTCGATATGAACTCTTGGGCGGTATCAGCCTGTTATCCCCGGAGTACCTTTTATCCGTTGAGCGATGGCCCTTCCATACAGAACCACCGGATCACTAAGACCTACTTTCGTACCTGCTCGACGTGTCTGTCTCGCAGTCAAGCGCGCTTTTGCCTTTATACTCTGCGACCGATTTCCGACCGGTCTGAGCGCACCTTCGTACTCCTCCGTTACTCTTTAGGAGGAGACCGCCCCAGTCAAACTGCCCACCATACACTGTCCTCGATCCGGATGACGGACCAGAGTTAGAACCTCAAGCATGCCAGGGTGGTATTTCAAGGATGGCTCCACGCGAACTGGCGTCCACGCTTCAAAGCCTCCCACCTATCCTACACAAGCAGGCTCAAAGTCCAGTGCAAAGCTACAGTAAAGGTTCACGGGGTCTTTCCGTCTAGCCGCGGATACACTGCATCTTCACAGCGATTTCAATTTCACTGAGTCTCGGGTGGAGACAGCGCCGCCATCGTTACGCCATTCGTGCAGGTCGGAACTTACCCGACAAGGAATTTCGCTACCTTAGGACCGTTATAGTTACGGCCGCCGTTTACCGGGGCTTCGATCAAGAGCTTCGCTTGCGCTAACCCCATCAATTAACCTTCCGGCACCGGGCAGGCGTCACACCCTATACGTCCACTTTCGTGTTTGCAGAGTGCTGTGTTTTTAATAAACAGTCGCAGCGGCCTGGTATCTTCGACCGGCATGGGCTTACGGAGCAAGTCCTTCACCCTCACCGGCGCACCTTCTCCCGAAGTTACGGTGCCATTTTGCCTAGTTCCTTCACCCGAGTTCTCTCAAGCGCCTTGGTATTCTCTACCCAACCACCTGTGTCGGTTTGGGGTACGGTTCCTAGTTACCTGAAGCTTAGAAGCTTTTCCTGGAAGCATGGCATCGACCACTTCGCTTTCTAAAAGAAAGCTCGTCATCAGCTCTCGGCCTTGAACACCCGGATTTGCCTAAGTGTTCGGCCTACCACCTTAAACTTGGACAACCAACGCCAAGCTGGCCTAGCCTTCTCCGTCCCTCCATCGCAGTAACTAGAAGTACGGGAATATTAACCCGTTTCCCATCGACTACGCTTTTCAGCCTCGCCTTAGGGGCCGACTCACCCTGCGTCGATTAACGTTGCGCAGGAACCCTTGGTCTTTCGGCGTGGGAGTTTTTCACTCCCATTGTCGTTACTCATGTCAGCATTCGCACTTCTGATACCTCCAGCAAGCTTCTCAACTCACCTTCACAGGCTTACAGAACGCTCCTCTACCGCTCGTCTTGCGACGAACCCGTAGCTTCGGTGTGTAGTTTGAGCCCCGTTACATCTTCCGCGCAGGCCGACTCGACTAGTGAGCTATTACGCTTTCTTTAAAGGATGGCTGCTTCTAAGCCAACCTCCTAGCTGTCTAAGCCTTCCCACATCGTTTCCCACTTAACTACAACTTTGGGACCTTAGCTGACGGTCTGGGTTGTTTCCCTTTTCACGACGGACGTTAGCACCCGCCGTGTGTCTCCCACGCTGACACTTCCAGGTATTCGGAGTTTGCATCGGTTTGGTAAGTCGGGATGACCCCCTAGCCGAAACAGTGCTCTACCCCCTGGAGTGATACGTGAGGCGCTACCTAAATAGCTTTCGAGGAGAACCAGCTATCTCCGAGCTTGATTAGCCTTTCACTCCGATCCACAAGTCATCCGCTACCTTTTCAACGGGAGTCGGTTCGGTCCTCCAGTCAGTGTTACCTAACCTTCAACCTGCTCATGGATAGATCGCCCGGTTTCGGGTCTATACCCAGCGACTAAACGCCCTATTAAGACTCGCTTTCGCTACGCCTCCCCTATTCGGTTAAGCTCGCCACTGAATATAAGTCGCTGACCCATTATACAAAAGGTACGCAGTCACCTAACAAAGTAGGCTCCCACTGCTTGTACGCATACGGTTTCAGGTTCTATTTCACTCCCCTCTCCGGGGTTCTTTTCGCCTTTCCCTCACGGTACTGGTTCACTATCGGTCAGTCAGTAGTATTTAGCCTTGGAGGATGGTCCCCCCATGTTCAGACAAAGTTTCACGTGCTCCGTCCTACTCGATTTCACTTCCAAGAACCTTTCATATACGGGGCTATCACCCACTATGGCCGCACTTTCCAGAGCGTTCTATTAGATTCAAAGAAGCTTAAGGGCTAGTCCCCGTTCGCTCGCCACTACTAAGGGAATCTCGGTTGATTTCTTTTCCTCAGGGTACTTAGATGTTTCAGTTCCCCTGGTTCGCCTCTTGCACCTATGGATTCAGTACAAGATACCTAGGTTATCCTAGGTGGGTTCCCCCATTCAGAGATCTCCGGATCAAAGTCTGTTTGCCGACTCCCCGAAGCTTTTCGCAGGCTACCACGTCTTTCATCGCCTCTGACTGCCAAGGCATCCACCGTATGCGCTTCTTCACTTGACCATATAACCCCAAGCAATCTGCCTGCGATCATGGTGTGAAGACGACATTCGCCGAAAATTCGCGCTTGAACTCGCAAATTTTGCCTTGAGTTGCTGAATGCAGTGAAACATTCAACAAGTCACTTCTATCACATACCCGAATTTTTAAAGAACGATTCTGAAGCAAAGTCCAGAATTCAATATCCAACCACGGATACTCAATTCTGCACTCTTGGCTGCCTGACTGGAGAGTGGTGGAGCCAAGGAGGATCGAACTCCTGACCTCCTGCGTGCAAAGCAGGCGCTCTCCCAGCTGAGCTATGGCCCCAATGTCGGCCGGTCATTCGACCCCGCGACAATTGGTGGGTCTGGGCAGATTCGAACTGCCGACCTCACCCTTATCAGGGGTGCGCTCTAACCAACTGAGCTACAGACCCAATCGCCTTCGCAATTGAATCAAGCAATTCGTGTGGGAACTTATGAAGAAGCTGATGTCTTCGATTAAGGAGGTGATCCAGCCGCAGGTTCCCCTACGGCTACCTTGTTACGACTTCACCCCAGTCATGAATCACTCCGTGGTAACCGTCCCCCTTGCGGTTAGACTAGCTACTTCTGGAGCAACCCACTCCCATGGTGTGACGGGCGGTGTGTACAAGGCCGGGAACGTATTCACCGTGACATTCTGATTCACGATTACTAGCGATTCCGACTTCACGCAGTCGAGTTGCAGACTGCGATCCGGACTACGATCGGTTTTATGGGATTAGCTCCACCTCGCGGCTTGGCAACCCTTTGTACCGACCATTGTAGCACGTGTGTAGCCCTGGCCGTAAGGGCCATGATGACTTGACGTCATCCCCACCTTCCTCCGGTTTGTCACCGGCAGTCTCCTTAGAGTGCCCACCATAACGTGCTGGTAACTAAGGACAAGGGTTGCGCTCGTTACGGGACTTAACCCAACATCTCACGACACGAGCTGACGACAGCCATGCAGCACCTGTGTCTGAGTTCCCGAAGGCACCAATCCATCTCTGGAAAGTTCTCAGCATGTCAAGGCCAGGTAAGGTTCTTCGCGTTGCTTCGAATTAAACCACATGCTCCACCGCTTGTGCGGGCCCCCGTCAATTCATTTGAGTTTTAACCTTGCGGCCGTACTCCCCAGGCGGTCGACTTATCGCGTTAGCTGCGCCACTAAGATCTCAAGGATCCCAACGGCTAGTCGACATCGTTTACGGCGTGGACTACCAGGGTATCTAATCCTGTTTGCTCCCCACGCTTTCGCACCTCAGTGTCAGTATTAGTCCAGGTGGTCGCCTTCGCCACTGGTGTTCCTTCCTATATCTACGCATTTCACCGCTACACAGGAAATTCCACCACCCTCTACCATACTCTAGCCCAGTAGTTTTGGAGGCAGTTCCCAGGTTGAGCCCGGGGATTTCACCTCCAACTTGCTGAACCACCTACGCGCGCTTTACGCCCAGTAATTCCGATTAACGCTTGCACCCTTCGTATTACCGCGGCTGCTGGCACGAAGTTAGCCGGTGCTTATTCTGTTGGTAACGTCAAAACAGCAAGGTATTAACTTACTGCCCTTCCTCCCAACTTAAAGTGCTTTACAATCCGAAGACCTTCTTCACACACGCGGCATGGCTGGATCAGGCTTTCGCCCATTGTCCAATATTCCCCACTGCTGCCTCCCGTAGGAGTCTGGACCGTGTCTCAGTTCCAGTGTGACTGATCATCCTCTCAGACCAGTTACGGATCGTCGCCTTGGTGAGCCTTTACCTCACCAACTAGCTAATCCGACCTAGGCTCATCTGATAGCGTGAGGTCCGAAGATCCCCCACTTTCTCCCGTAGGACGTATGCGGTATTAGCTCGAGTTTCCCCGAGTTATCCCCCACTACCAGGCAGATTCCTAGGCATTACTCACCCGTCCGCCGCTCGCCGGCATCCCGAAGGACCCGCTGCCGCTCGACTTGCATGTGTTAGGCCTGCCGCCAGCGTTCAATCTGAGCCATGATCAAACTCTTCAGTTCAATACTGCTTGGGTTTTGAGAAAACCCTAAACTTGGCTCAGCAATCGCAAATAAACTCTCGAATTCACGAGTGTTACTTGTGATGCTGATAATCAGTTGACTACCAGTCTTACCTCACAAGCACCCACACGAATTGCTTGATTCAGTTGTTAAAGAGCGTTTCGATCAAGTCTTTCGTCTCAACCGAGGCCGCGCATTCTACAGCAGCCCTTCTTACTGTCAAGCTGTTTTTCGAAAATTTCTTTTCTACTCAACCGCTTGCGCTTTTGATCCGATTCACTCTTCTCGTCAGCGGGAGGCGCATTCTACAGGATTCAACCCCGTCGTCAACACCTCACTTCCGAGCCTTTCGCTTTCAGCTTAACCCTTTGATTCTCAAGGAGTTTCGCTTGGCGACTGCGCCGGAAGTGGGGCGCATTATAGGGATGAGAAATCTGCCGTCAATACCTTCCTTGTAATTTTTGTGTCATCCCGGCTGTACCGACCTGAACAAGCGAGGCAACTTCCTCTCCACCTGGGGCACTCTCAAAAGCATGAGTCCCAGCGCGACCAGCGCATATCCCGACCATTCCGCCATGTCGGCGCGGACCACCCAGAGCATGTGCAGCAGCGCGATGGCCAGGATGGCGTAGATCAGGCGATGCAACTGCTTCCAACGCTTGCCGAGTCGCCGGATGCTGAAGTGATTGGAAGTGACCGCCAAGGCGGAAAGCCCCAGAAACCCCAGCGCACCCACGAATATATAAGGTCGCTTGCCCAGATCGATCAGGAACTGTTGCATGTCCAGCCCCAAGAGGAACACTGCATAGGCACTGATATGCAACACCGCATAGGTGAAGCACCAGAGACCCAATTGCCGGCGAACGGCAATCCATCCACTCCACCCTGTGAGCTTTTGCAACGGAGTCATCGCAAGCGTTATGAGAAGCAACCAGAGCGCCCCAAGCCCAAGACGATCCACCAGTACCTTTCCGGGATCGGGTCCCAGGGCAAATATCCAGGCCTGATATATCCACAATCCGACCGCAACGGGTGCCACTAGGAACACAAAGAGTCGCCAGAGAGCGAATCGCATCAGTAATTCTTCCTCAAATCCAGCCCCGCGTAGAGGCTGGCCACTTCTTCATAGCCGTTGAACATCCGCGTCGGAACGATATTCGGTGAGAACAGCCCACTGGGCAGCCTCCGCTCATGAGCCTGACTCCACCGCGGGTGATCGACTTCGGGATTGACGTTCGAAAAGAAGCCATATTCCTCGGGCGCTATGGTTTGCCAGGTCGTCTTCGGCTGGGCGGCTACGAGACGTATGCGCACGATGGACTTGATACTCTTGAATCCGTACTTCCAGGGCACTACCAAGCGCAAGGGTGCCCCATTCTGGTTAGGCAGCACCCGCCCATACATGCCCACAGCCAGAAGCGTCAGCGGATGCATCGCTTCATCCAGCCTCAACCCTTCTACATAGGGCCAGTCGATCAGGGAAAATCCGGAGCGAACCCCCGCCATCTCATCAGGAGCCAGGCGGGTTTCGAAACTGACGTACTTGGCGTTGCCGTTGGGTTGCGCCCTACTCAACAACTCGCTCAAAGGGAAGCCCAACCAGGGAATGACCATGGACCAGGCTTCGACGCAGCGCAGACGATAGATCCGCTCTTCGAGGGCATGGGGTTTCACCAGGTCCTCCAGTGCATAAGCTCCAGGCTTATCCACTTCGCCTTCTATGCGAACAGTCCAGGGCTCGACGCGCAGCTTCTCCGCATAGCGCGCAGGGTCGCCCTTGTTGGTACCGAACTCATAGAAATTGTTGTAGTGGGTTGCATCCCGGAAGGGTGTGATCGACTCATCGCCGGCCGTCACTGTACGCCAGCGAGTTCCAGCGAGTTTTGCGTCGAACCAGGCTGGCGCCTTGGCAGGTTCGACGTCGTCGTATACCGAAGCATCCTGGGCGCATAACGGAAGCGCCGCCATGGCGGCCGCCCCACCAACGCCGGCCAGGAACCTGCGTCGGGAAAGATAGAGGGATTCAGGCGTGACTTCGTGCTCGCGGCAAGCGGACGAAGGAGGGATCTGGATCAGCATGGCGGCTCCGCAATTCGGGCTGAGATGCCCTGTAGACTGCGGAGCCGCGAGGAAATTACATCAATCGACCTGCTTACGACGTCGCAACTGGAGCAAGTATTGCACCGGACCGGACGCAGCGTAAGCCAGGAATATCAGCAGCAGGATACGCGGCGGGTCACTGAACACCACGGCGAACGCGAGCACCACGATCAGGATCGCCACGAAGGGAACACGCCCCTTCAGGTCCAGATCCTTGAAGCTGTAGAAGCGGATGTTGCTCACCATCAGCATCCCCGCCAGCGCCACCAGCAGCGCGACAATAAAGGACATGTTGGAGCCCTTGATGCCGAAATCGCTGAACGCCCAGACGGTTCCCGCCACCACGCCCGCTGCGGCAGGGCTGGCCAGGCCAATGAAGTAGCGCTTATCCACCTTGCCGATCTGGGTATTGAAGCGAGCCAGACGCAGCGCGGCGCCCGCCACATAGATGAATGCAACCGTCAGACCGACGCTGCCGAGGCCACTCAGAGCCCACTCGAAGGCCAACAAGGCGGGGGCGACACCAAATGCCACCATGTCCGACAACGAATCGTACTCGGCACCAAAGGCACTCTGGGTATTGGTGAGCCGGGCGACGCGGCCGTCGAGGCTATCCAGCACCATGGCGACGAACACTGTGGCGGCGGCCACCGAGAAGTTGCCGCTCATGGCGTTGACTATGGCGTAGAAGCCGGCGAACAGGTTGGCCGTAGTGAACAGGTTGGGCAGCAGGTAGATACCACGATGCCTGACCTTGCGCCCTTCGGAGTCGTGCCCCTCTTCGACGTGTTCGTCGATGGGCAGCAGACTGTCGTTATCGATGGGCTGATTCGGCTCTTCGGGGCGTTCATTCATGAACAACATCCTTGCAACGAATTCGGTGTGTGGGGGGCGGTCATCGGCAAGGCCCCGCCCGGCAGTGGGCTTTATACCAGATCACTGGCGCCAAAATGAAAGAACGCGGCCGAAGCCGCGTCCCTTGAGATCAGGAAAAGACCTTAGTTCTTGGTCTTGTCGACGATCTTGTTGGAAGCGATCCACGGCATCATCGCGCGCAGACGTTCACCAACCTGCTCGATCGGGTGAGCAGCGTTGTTGCGACGGTAAGCGGTCATGGAGGCGTAGTTGGAAGCGCCTTCCTGAATGAACATCTTGGCGTACTCACCGTCCTGGATGCGCTTGAGGGCATTGCGCATCGCGGCACGGGATTCGGCGTTGATGACCTCCGGGCCAGTCACGTACTCACCGTACTCCGCGTTGTTGGAGATGGAGTAGTTCATGTTGGCGATGCCGCCTTCGTACATCAGGTCGACGATCAGCTTCAGCTCGTGCAAGCACTCGAAGTAAGCCATTTCAGGCGCGTAGCCAGCTTCGACCAGGGTTTCAAAACCGGCTTTGACCAGCTCGACGCAACCACCGCACAGTACGGCCTGCTCGCCGAACAGGTCAGTCTCGGTCTCATCCTTGAAGGTGGTCTCGATGATGCCGGTACGGCCACCGCCAACGCCACAGGCGTAGGACAGGGCAACGTTCTTGGCATTGCCGGAGGCGTCCTGGTATACGGCGATCAGGTCAGGGATACCGCCGCCCTTGACGAACTCGGAGCGCACGGTGTGGCCCGGGGCTTTCGGCGCGATCATGATCACGTCGAGGTCGGCACGCGGTACAACCTGGTTGTAGTGGATGGCGAAACCGTGGGAGAAGGCCAGAGTGGCGCCCTTCTTGATGTTCGGCTCGATCTCGCTCTTGTACAGCTGGCCCTGGAATTCGTCCGGGGTCAGGATCATCACCAGGTCGGCAGCTGCGACGGCGCTGGCAACATCGGTGACTTTCAGGCCATGGGCTTCGGCCTTGGCAACGGTGGCAGAGCCCTTGCGCAGGCCGATGGTGACGTCGACACCCGAATCCTTCAGGTTGCAGGCCTGGGCATGGCCCTGGGAACCGTAACCGATGATGGCAACTTTCTTGCCCTGGATAATGGAGAGGTCGCAATCTTTGTCGTAATAAACTTTCATGTTCTTGGCTCTTTATGAAACGAAAGGGATGGGGTGCGCACACCGCGACGAAGCCACATTAAGCGATTCGATCCATTGCGTAAAATGATATATTCGCAATGCAACGTGCCACTATTAGAAACAATCATGGACAACCACTCCCTCAGGCTGTTTCTTTCCCTCGCCGACAACCTGCACTTCGGCAAGACCAGCCGCGAGCAGCATGTCAGCCCCTCCGCACTCAGCCGCAGCATCAAGCAACTCGAAGATGAACTTGGCGTCCCACTCTTCGTGCGCGACAGTCGTTCGGTCCAGCTAACCCGCGAAGGGAGGCAGTTCCGCGAGTACGCCAGCGAGGTCATGAACGGCTGGCACGCCATCCGCCAGCGGTTCATGCAGGACCAGGCAGACCTGCACGGCGAACTCTCGCTGTACTGCTCGGTAACGGCGAGCTACAGCTTTCTCTACGACATCCTCAGCAGCTTCCGCCAGGACTACCCACGAATCGAGATGAAGCTGCACACGGGTGACCCCGCGAAGGCCGTCGAACGTGTGCAACAGGGGTTGGAAGACTTGGCCATCGGAGCCCGTCCAGACAATCTGCCGGCTGGCGTCGACTTCCAGTCCATTACCCGCTCCGAGCTGCGTTTCATAGGCCCACAGTCACCGCAACTGCTGACCGAGGAGCAGCTGCAACGTCCCTCGGCGGAGAGCTGGAGGGACGTACCGATGATTCTCTCGGAAGAAGGCCTGGCCCGAACTCGCACCGATCGTTGGCTGAAGAGCCACAGCATCAAGCCGCGCATCTACGCCCAGGTGAGCGGCAACGAAGCCATCGTCAGCATGGTGAGCCTGGGTTTCGGCATTGGCGTAGTTCCACAGATCGTACTCGACAACAGTCCTCTGACCGCGCGCATCCGCATCTACGATATCCAGCCTCCCCTGACCGCCTACGACATTGGCCTGTTCGCCCTGGAAAAGCGTCTCAAGGATCCACTGATCGCAGCTTTCTGGAATCGCCGACAGTAATTCCAGACATAAAAAAACCCCGCGCGAGGCGGGGTTTTTCACAGCGGATATCAGATACTCAGAACCTTGTCGCCACGGGAAATCCCGGTGACTCCACTGCGTACGGTCTCCAGGATCGAACTGGTGCCGATGGCCTGGATGAAGCTGTCCAGCTTGTCGCTCGTACCCGCCAGCTGGATCGTGTAGACGCTGGAAGTCACGTCGACGATCTGGCCGCGAAAGATATCGGTGGTGCGCTTGACTTCGGCGCGCTGGGCACCGGTAGCCTTGACCTTGACCAGCATCAGTTCGCGCTCGATGTGAGCGCTCTCCGAGAGGTTCACCAGCTTCACGACTTCGATCAGCTTGTTCAGGTTCTTGGTGATCTGCTCGATCACTTCATCATGGCCGACAGTGGTGAGAGTCAGACGCGACAGGGTCGGGTCCTCGGTAGGGGCCACGGTCAGGCTTTCGATGTTGTAGTTCCGCTGGGAGAACAGGCCCACGACGCGGGACAGTGCGCCCGGCTCGTTTTCCAGCAGCAGGGAAATGATGTGTCGCATGTTCAGGTCCGCTCCGTCTTGCTCAGCCACATGTCACGCATGGCGCCATCCCGGATCTGCATCGGGTAGACGTGCTCGCTGGAATCGACCTGGATATCGAGGAACACCAGTCGGTTCTTCAGGGAGAACGCTTCTTCCATCTTCGCCTTCAGATCCTTCGGATCGGTCACACGAATACCGACGTGGCCATAGGCCTCGGCCAGCTTTACGAAGTCAGGCAGCGACTCCATGTAGGAGTGGGAGTAACGGCTGTTGTACTGCATGTCCTGCCATTGGCGGACCATGCCGAGCGTACCGTTGTTCAGGTTGATGATCTTCACCGGCAGGTCGTATTGCAGGCAGGTGGACAGCTCCTGGATGTTCATCTGGATACTGCCTTCGCCGGTCACGCACGCGACATCGGACTCGGGGAAACTCAGCTTGATGCCCATGGCGGCGGGGAATCCGAACCCCATGGTGCCCAGGCCGCCGGAGTTGATCCAGCGATTGGGTTTGTTGAAGCGGTAGTACTGCGCCGCGAACATCTGGTGCTGACCTACATCGGACGTGATGTAGGCGTCGCCCTTGGTCACTTCGCACAAGGTCTCGATCACGCTCTGGGGCTTGATGATGCTGCCGTCGCCCTTGTCGTAGGGGAACAGGGCACCGCCAGCACGCCACTCGTCGATCTGCTTCCACCAGGCTGCGACGGTATCCTTGTTCGGGGTTTCGCCGATTTCCTTGAGGATGGCGACCATTTCGGACAGCACGCTGTCCACCGGCCCCACGATCGGGATGTCGGCCTTGATGGTCTTGGAGATCGACGCGGGGTCGATGTCGATGTGGATGATCTTGGCGTTCGGGCAGAACTTGGCGGCGCCGTTGATGACGCGATCGTCGAAACGCGCGCCGACGGCCAGGATCACATCGGAGTGATGCATAGCCAGGTTGGCGGTGTAGCTACCGTGCATGCCCAGCATGCCGACGAACTGGCGGTCGGTACCCGGGAACGCACCGAGGCCCATCAGGGTATTGGTGACCGGCAGGTTGAGCATCTTCGCCAGCTCGGTCAGCTGCTCGGACGCATTACCCATGATCACGCCGCCACCGGAGTAGAGAATCGGGCGCTTGGCGGCCAGCAGCATCTCGGCAGCCTTGCGGATCTGGCCGGAGTGACCGCGAACGGCGGGGCTGTAGGAACGCAGCTTGACCTTCTTGGGGTAGCTGTACTCGAACTTCTGCGTCGGGTCGCCCATATCCTTGGGAATGTCGACCACAACCGGCCCGGGACGACCGGACTGGGCAATGTAGAAGGCTTTCTTGATCACCTCGGGGATTTCCGAGGGATGCTTGATGATGAAGCTGTGCTTCACGATGGGACGGGAGATACCGACCATGTCGGTCTCCTGGAACGCATCGGTACCCACCATGTTGCTCGGCACCTGACCGGACAGGATCACCATCGGAATGGAGTCCATGTAGGCGGTGGCGATACCGGTGATGGCGTTGGTCGCGCCGGGACCGGAAGTCACCAGCACCACGCCGGGCTTGCCGGTGGCGCGGGCATAACCGTCAGCCATGTGGGTAGCGGCCTGCTCATGACGGACCAGGATATGGGTCACGTCATTTTCCTTGAACAGGGCATCGTAGATATGCAGGAGGGCACCGCCCGGGTACCCGTAAATGTACTTAACGCCTTCGTCACGCAACGAGCGGACGACCATTTCAGCGCCAGATAAAAGCTCCACGTTTTTCACCTCTAGAACGCCAGATAACCGCCCGCGACCGGACGGCCTGAATAGGTCTGCCTGCGAGCAGCGCGTGAGCGACTGGTGGTCGCCGACTACGTCAGCTGCTGAACTCGACAAGCAACGGGTCCCCCCCTGAGAGTTGTTGCGGGGCTTTCCCACCCAGCGCGAGGTAACGCGTTGCGGGTGTAACAGGTCGGCGCGGGTATGCACCTCATCGACTGCTACAGCTTCCGACTTGCGGCCGGCCCACTGGAACAGCGAACCCTGGATTCTTCGGATTAGAAGGCTCCAAGTCAAGTGATCCATGAGTAAATCTTGCATGGAGTGCTGTGACGTGACGCAGGATCGGGGATCGCGGCTTTTGGTTATAGTTACCGCAGGATTCTCCGACTTCAGAAGGAAACCCCATGCACCGCATGATTCTCGCCGGCAGCCTGCTGCTGGTCCTGAGCGCTTCCGCCCTGGCCGGGCAGGTCTACAAGTGGGTGGACGCCCAGGGCGTGACTCATTTCGGCGCACAGCCGCCGGATGGCCAGGCAGCGACCAGCGTGAACACCTCTGTGCCCAAGCCTCAGCCACTGCCCAAACTGGACAGCGAGATGGGCGATCTGCCGGAAACCCAGCCTGTCGGGGACCAGAAGGCCATCGATGAGAAAGTGAAGGCGGAAGTCGCCAGCCAGGAGGCCGAGCGTCGCACCTATTGCGAAAACGTCCGTACCAACCTGGCGCAGCTGCAGAACAATCCACGCATCCGGATGGACATCAACGGCGAGGTACGCCGCCTGACCGAGGAAGAACGGCAATCCCGGATCCAGGAAGCCCAGAAGGCAATCGACGAAAACTGCAACTGACGTGCGACGTCAGCGGGTACCACCGATCAATCGATCGAACGCCCCCAGCGCCTCGAGCAGGGCAGCGACCTCGCCGCTCCGTTCCCGGTACGCCTCCTCCGCCATCGCGCGGATGCCCGATGCCTGGGGCAACTCCAGATCATTCTCGAGAATGGCCTTCATGCGCGGCAGGAACACCCACTGCAGCCACTCCTCGAACGCCAGCGTATCCACGCAGAAGGGCGCCTGACTGGCCAGCGCCTCGGCACTGGGCGCCTCCAGCGCCCAGAAACCGAGGAGCCGCAACTCCCGCTCGATGAGCAGGAGCTGATCGGCCACCTCTAGGGTGCGGGAATCCATCAGAGATTCACCTTGGCGCGATCACGGGCCTGAGCGGCGCCCGCCATGTCACCCTGGCGCTCGCGAGAGCGGGCGATCAAGTCCCAGAGGCTGGCCTGCAGGGCCGGACGGCCATTGGCATAGGTCAGGGCACGGCGCGCGAACTGCTCGGCCTGTGCAGCATCACCCTGTGCCAGGCGAACCTCGCCCAGTCGATAAAGCACCTGGGGTTCGCGAGGCGCGATGCGCTGGGCGCGCTCCAGGCTGGCAGCCGCGCCGTTCAGATCACCGCCGCCCTGCTGTTGCTGTGCGGTGGTGAGCAGCGCCAGCACCGGGCCGTCCAGCTGCTCGTCAGCGGCCAGGCCGCCGGAGCTGGGAATACCCGAGGGAGCCGGGGCGCTGTAGCTCGGAGTGCTGTAGCTGGGCGCACCATAGTTGCTGCTGGTCGGCGCGACGGGCGCTGCACCCGGGCCAGAGGTGAAAGGGCCGGGGGTGATGGGGCCGGTAGAAACGCTACCGCTGATGGGCGCGCTCGATGCAGGGGCGGCGATGGGAGAGCCCGCGCTCGCACCGGGCACCATCACCACCACGCCGGAGTCCTCCGGGAGGCTGCGCGGTGCAGCCGGCGCCTGGTTGTAGCGCCCAGCGCCGGGCTGCTCCAGCTCCGACAGGGGCGCGCCGGAATCGACCACGGGGATAGCCCCACGCTGAGGCGAAGCGCAGCCCGCCAGCAGGGTCATGGCGGCAAGGGCGGGAATCCAGGCTTTACTCACGTTTCATCCTCTTGGTTCATTGCATCCAGCCGCGAACCCAGTCCATGACCGAGTCCACGGGTGCTCCCAGGCCACAAGGGGCGCCGGGGGCAGGTTCACTGCCGCGAATGTAAGGCATCTGGACCGCGCCCGGACAACTCGGGTCGGACCCCTGCCCGCTGTGCGGATCGATCCAGGCCTGTGTCACGTTGTCCGGCATAGGCATGTCCAGCGGCAACGGATCGGCCTTGCGCATGAAGCTTGTCCAGACCTGCAGCGCACCCGTGGCACCGGTGAGCGGCGTCTTGCCGTTATCATCGCGCCCCAGCCAGACCACCGCCAGCAGGTCCTGGCTGAAGCCGGCGAACCAGCTGTCGCGGGAATCGTTGGTGGTCCCGGTCTTGCCCGCCAGGGTCAGGGAAGAGGGCAACTGGCTGTAGACCGAACGCCCGGTCCCCTCGCGCATCACGCGCTGCATGGCGTTCTGCACCAGGTAGATGGCGCCCGGATCGAATCGCTGCTGGATCTGGAAGGGATAGCGCTTGAGCGGCTCGCCCTCCGCAGTGAGCACACTACGAATCGCACGCAACGGCGTATTGAAGCCACCGTTCGCCAAGGTCTGGTACATGGTCGCCACTTCCATCGGGGTCAGCGCGCCCGCGCCTAGGAGCATCGAGGGATACGCCGGCCATTCGCGGGAAACACCCAGCCGCTCAAGGGTTTTGAGCACATTGGGTACGCCCAGTTCCAGGCCCAGCTTGGCAGTCGACAAGTTGTAAGAGTTCGCGAGCCCCTGGTACAGGTAGATGGTTCCGTGGGCACGTCTGTCGTAGTTCTGCGGACGCCAGACCTGGCCATCCTGCCCCTTCACCGAGAAAGGCTCATCCGCCACCCAACTGGTAAGGGTGTACTGGCTTGGACGCTCAAGGGCGGTGAGGTAGATGGCGGGCTTGATCAGCGAACCGATGGGGCGCACGGCATCCACCGCGCGGTTGAAGCCGGCGAAGCGCGGCTGGCGGCTACCGATCAGGGCCTGGATTTCACCGGTTTCCGGGTTGCTCACCACCATGGCCGACTCCACCTGGTCGACGCCCTTGCGCCCCGACAGGCGCTTGAGGGTTTCGTTCAGGGAGACCTCCGCCTTGGACTGCAGGATGGGGTCGAAGCTGGTGAAGATGCGCAGGCCTTCCTCGGTCAGGTCTTCCTCGCGGTAGTCCTGGCGCAGCTGACGCTTCACCAGGTCTAGAAAAGCCGGGTAGGAACTGTCCGCCAGGCTGCCGCGCTGGGTCACACCCAGGGGCTTCTGCTTGGCCGCCACGGCTTCCTCCGGGGAAATCACACCCTGCTCGGCCAGCAGGTCGATCACCAGGTTGCGGCGCTCCAGCGCACGCTCCGGAAAGCGACGCGGGTTGTAGTAGGACGGCCCCTTGACCATGCCCACCAGCAGGGCGATCTGATGCACCTTGAGCTCAGCCAGCGGCTGGCTGAAGAAATACTGGCTGGCCAGGCCGAATCCGTGGATGGCGCGCTGGCCGTCCTGGCCGAGGAACACCTCGTTGAGGTAGGCCTCGAGGATCTCGCGCTTGTCGTAGTGCAGTTCCAGCAACACCGCCATCATGGCTTCGGTGGCCTTGCGGGAGAGGCTGCGCTCATTGGTGAGGAAGAAGTTCTTCACCAACTGCTGGGTCAGGGTACTGCCGCCCTGACGCAGTTCGCCGGCGGTGGCGTTGACCCAGAAAGCCCGGGCGATGGACTTCAACGAGACGCCGTGGTGATTGAAGAACTCGCGGTCCTCGGTGGCCATCAGGGTTTCCACCATATAGGCGGGCACCTGGTCCAGCTTGATCAGGACCCGGTCCTCAGGTTGCGCCGGGTAAAGGCCGCCGATGAGCAACGGCTCCAGGCGCGCCACGGCCAGGTCAGCGCCGCCGGCCTGGGTGAGCCCTGCGACATAGTCGCCGGAGAAGCGCACGCGAATCCGCTGGGCCGGCTCGGCGCCTTCATAGAATTGGAAGCCACGGGTGTTCAGGTCGACGGTATTACCAGCGACCGATGCGGCACCAGGGCCGTTGGAAACGCTTTCGCGGCGATACCCCAGGGCATCGAGCTCCTTGAGGAAGTCTTCCTTGGACAGTTTCAGGCCGACGAACAGCTCCAGCGGTCGGGCATAGACCTTCGCGGGAACTGTCCAGCGCTTGCCGGAGAACTTCTCCTGCACCACAGCGTCGAGGTAGATGGCGAAACCGGCAAGGATCACCAGGCCGACGAGGCCCAGCTTGATGGCCCAGCCCAACCAGGGGCGAAGGCCGCCGGAGCGGCGTTTGGAGCGGGATTTGGGGGAGCGGGGACGTGTCATGGCGGCGCATTATACGCACTTTATCCACAGCCAACAGGCACGCCCTGACGGTTTGCAGGCCAGTTCCGAGCCGCCATAATGCGAGTCTTTACAAGCGACAGAACAAGGAACGCCCGTGAGCCAGCCCCTTATCGCCGCCCTGCAGAACCCGTCCCTCTACCCTCACCCGGTGGACGGTTTCCAGGTGATCGAGACGCACATTTCCTGGGTGCTGCTGACCGGCGGCTATGCCTACAAGATCAAGAAGCCGGTGAACTTCGGTTTCCTCGACTTCACCAGCCTCGAAGCCCGCCGGCACTTCTGCGGCGAGGAGCTGCGTCTCAACCAGCGCCTGACGCAGGACCTCTACCTGGAAGTCCTGCCCATCACCGGCAGTCCGGAAGCCCCGCAGATCGGTGGCGAGGGCGAAGCCTTCGAGTACGTGCTGAAGATGCGCCAGTTTCCCCAGGACAACCTCCTCAGCGCAGTCCAGGCTCGCGGTGAGCTGACCCCCGCCCATATCGACGCCCTGGCCGACCAGATCGCCAGCTTCCACCTGGCCGCGCCGAAGGTCGCCCAGGAGCACCCCCTAGGAACCGCAGAGGCCGTGATGATGCCGGTTCGGCAGAACTTCGAGCAGATTCGCCCGTTGCTGACCGACAAGGCCGACCTTCCGCAGCTGGACGCCATGGAAGCCTGGGCCGAAAGCAGCTTCGAACGCCTGAAGCCACTGCTGGAGCGCCGCAAGCAGGAAGGATTCATCCGCGAATGCCACGGAGACATCCACCTGGGCAATGCCACCCTGATCGATGGCCAGGTGGTGCTCTTCGACTGCATCGAATTCAACGAGCCCTTCCGCTTCACCGACGTCTACGCCGACATCGCCTTCCTGGCCATGGACCTGGAAGACCGGGGACTCAAATCCCTCTCCCGCCGCCTGATCAGCCGCTACCTGGAGCGCACGGGAGACTACGCAGGACTGGAGCTGCTCAACTTCTACAAGGCCTACCGCGCCCTGGTTCGAGCGAAGATCGCCCTGTTCAGCCTCGCCCACCAGGCCGACCCCGTGCAGAAGGCCGCCACCCTGCGCCAGTACCGCAACTATGCGGGCCTGGCAGAAAGCTACAGCGCCATCCCCTCCCCTTTCCTCGCCATCACCCACGGCGTCTCCGCCTCCGGCAAGAGCCATGTGGCACTGCGCCTGGTGGAAGCGCTGGGCGCAATCCGCCTGCGCTCGGACGTGGAGCGCAAGCGCCTGTTCGGTGAGCAGAAGGCCGCCGCACAAGGCCTGGCGAGCGGCATCTACGACCAGGACGCCAGCGCCGCCACCTACCGGCGCCTGAATCAGTTGGCGGATGCCGCCCTGCATGCCGGCTTCCCGGTGGTCATCGACGCCACCTTCCTCAAGCACGAACAGCGCGCCGCCGCCTGCAAGGTGGCCGAAGAGACCGGAACGCCCTTCCTGATCCTCGACTGCCATGCCCCGGAAGCGGTGATCGAGGCCTGGCTCGTCCAGCGCCAGGCGGAAGGAGGAGACCCCTCCGACGCTACGCTGGAAGTGGTTCGCGCCCAAATGGCCAACCGTGAGCCGCTGACCGCCGAGGAACTGGCCCAGAGCAGCCGCATCGACACCGACCAGGCGTCCAGCCTGGACAGCCTGGTGGCGCGTATCCGGCAACACCTGCCGGGCGTCTGAGCCCGGGCCGCCGCACCGGGCAGGATCCGGTGCGGCTTCTATACTGCCGCCTGAGTCACTCTCGGCCGAGCAACCGCCGTCCATCCCAGCGCTGGTGCCATCCCAGGCGGAAAGCAGCGCAGGATCGGCCCTATCGCAACAGCAGTGATCGTTTTCCGTGCAGGAGCCGCGCGAGGATACGGCGATAGCAAAAAGCCAGGCACTGCGGGTGGCCGCTACACTTATCCACAGCCCTGTCCCTCTCGCGCCACATCCATCGCAAGGAGGCTCGATGAACGACGAACTGCAACATATGAAGAACCTGGGCAAGACGTCAGCGCAATGGCTCCATGCGGTTGGGATCCATAGCGCCTCGGACCTTCGACGCCTGGGTGCCGTGGGCGCTTACAAGGCCGTCCGTGCGCGGGGGTTCCGGGCTTCCAAGGTGCTGCTCTACGCCATCGAGGGCGCGCTGCTGGACGTGCACTGGAGCGAACTGCCTCCCGGCCACAAGGCAGAACTGAACCACCAGTTGGACGCGCCGATTGGCCACAACAAGAGCTAGCTCACAACCTCCTGCGGGAGTGATTTACCTGCGGACCTTCTATCCCTATTGTTTCAGGGACCTTCGTGTGTCACGCCATTCCAGTCCGCTCAAGGAATTCCTGCCATGTACCTACTCGGGGAGCAACCGGCCTACGCCGATCAGCTGATCAACAGACTGCAGAGCATCCCCGGGCAACTGCTCGACGGCCTGGCCCCTGCGGGTCCTGCGTTGCGCCTGGAGCAGACCGACGACCTGTCCGCGCTGCTGCCAGGCAACCAGCTGTTCCTCATCGAAAACGGGTTGCTCCACGCCAATGTCGACGAGCGTCCGCTGTTCTACCTGCAGGAAGGCGACCTGGTGGGGCTGCGCCAGGGCATCGAACTGCCGTCCTGCCGCTACAGCAGCGATGAACCCGTCAGCCTGCTGCCCTATAACCGAAGCGAAGTGTTCCGGCATATCTATGCCAGCGAAAAGCTGCAGGAACTCTTCATCCAGTACCTGGTGGGACACACCGCCCTGCTCTCCGATGCCGTCGCGCGGCTGAAGCAGCCGGATGTGCGCCCCTCCACGGGTTTCCAGCACTTCGCCAAGGGCGAGGAACTGATCCGTCAGGGGGATGAAGCCGATCATGTGTTCATCATCATCGAGGGTCATGCCGCGGCCTATGTCGACGGCCAGAAGGTAGGCGACGTGCAGAAGGACGAGATCTTCGGCGCCATGGCCGTGTTCACCCGTGAAAAACGCAGCGCGACGGTGATCGCCAGCGAACCCTGCACGGTGATGGTGATCCCCAAGGAGCAATTCCTCAGCCTGATGCAGAGCAACCCGCGCATCGCCCACAGCCTGATCGAGAGCATGGCGCGGCGGATCGACCTGCTGAACAAGGAGGTCACTCAGTTGCGCTTATCGCCGGATCGGGAGTGATCCTGGCCCAACGAACGAACCCCGGCCCGGCATGCCGGGGTTTTCATATCCAAGCGCGAATTCAGGGCCATGAAGCTTTTTCGAATGAGTGCTTGACTCGAAAATGATAATCGTTATTATTCGCACAACTGATCGCGAGATCAGTCGGTAAGCTGGGAATCCAAGCAGTCGGACTTTCAGATTATCTCCTCATCAGGCTAATCACGGTTTTAGACCCGGCTCTTTGCCGGGTCTTTTTTTGCCTGAGATTCAGCCCAAGCCGCCCCGCGCCCACCGCGGCTTCAGCGACGGGGCGACGCGCTCTCCCGCAATCCGGCGCAATGGTCGATCGCCGGCAGTGCTGCGGTATACCAGACATAGTCGGCCTCGCCACGCGCCACCGGTTTGCCCACCTCGGCCAGCATCAGCACCGCCGTGCCGTGCGTCTGCCCGAGATCCTCCAGGTGCAACGGCACTCCCAGGTCCCGGCGGACATGAAAGCCCCCGGCCAAGAGCATGGCCGGGACCGGCGCCGCCAGCAGCCGCTCGGCCATTCGCCGATCACGCTGTTGCTGCACCGCCAGCATCGCCGGCAATTGGGATTCCGGCAGCATGCCGCAGTGGGATTCGCGGATCTGCGACAGCAGCGACCTGCTCACGTCATCGCGGGTCGAGCGCTCGCCCCGGAGCTGCGGACGCTCCCGGTAAAGACGCTTGATCTCGTCGCGATCGAGATTGGCTGCCAACAGCGGGTATGGCTGCGCCAGCGCATGGGTGACTATGGGCCCATAAAGCGTCCAGTCCCAACTCGGCCGCCAGGCGAGCGCCCTGGGAAGGTCAGCCGGCAACGGCCCTTTGTGAACAGCATCGACGCTGGCCTGTTGTGCAGGCTCGAGCATTTCCAGCAGCAGGCTGCCCTGGGCGCGCCGCGACTCAAGGGCGCGCAGCAACCAGAGTTGCAGGGCGTGATGATCCGGGTTGTCGTGCTGTTCGCCGACCAGCACCCTCGACTGATCCGCGAGCCGCTCCAGCAATTGCCCCGGCGTCAGCCGCTCACCGCTGCGCAGATCCTGGATGAGTCCAAGCCTCGGATCATGGCGACCCTCCGGGCTCTGCCAATCGGGTGGTGGCGGAAGGTTCTGACACGCGGAAAGCAAGGCAAGGAGGGCCAGCAGAAGTGGGCGCATGGAGAATCCTTCGACATATCAGCGAGCGACTATGAGCGGATGCCCCCGCTCGGGATGACGCTGCACCAGCACGTCCAGCCCGAATACCGCCTTCAGCGGCTCGGCCTGGAGCACCTGCTCCGGAGTCCCCAGCACATGGGGGCGTCCGTCGGCGAGCAGCAGCAGGCGATCACAGTAGCGCGCCGCCAGGTTCAGGTCATGCAGGATCACCAGCACCGCGACGCCCCGCTCGGCGAACTCGCGCACGGTGTGCAAGGTGGTGTGCTGGTGAAGGGGGTCGAGCATCGAGGTGGGCTCGTCCAGCAATAGCGATTGCCCCGCCACCCCGGGCCAGAGCTGCGCCAGCACCCGCGCCAGGTGCACGCGCTGCCGTTCGCCGCCGGACAGTGCCAGGTAGCTGCGCCCAGCCAGGTGGCTGGCATCCGCCGCCGCCAGCGCCTCGGCCACGACCTCGGCGTCACGCTCACGGCCGCTATCGTGGGGCATGCGCCCCATGGCCACCACTTCGTCGACACGGAAGGCGAACCCCAGCGTGGAGCTCTGCGGCAGTACGGCCAATCGACGGGCACGTTGAGGGCCTGACCAATCACCCAGCTCCCGTTCATCCAGACAGACCCGGCCGACCGACGCCGGCACCTCGCCGCAGAGCGCCCCCAGCAGCGTACTCTTGCCCGCGCCATTGGGCCCCAGTACACCCAGCACTTCACCCGGTCGCAATTCCAGTTCGATCCCCGCCAGCACGCGCCTGCCACCACGCTGCACGGCCAGTTGTTCCACGCGCAACATCAGGGGCGACCTCGTACCAGCAGATAAAGGAAGAATGGCGCACCAATCAGCGCCGTGACGATACCGATGGGCAACTCCGCGGGCGCCAGCACCAACCGTGCCGCCAGGTCCGCAAGGAGCATCAGGCTGGCCCCGGCCAGGGCCGAAGCGGGCAACAGCACGCGATGGTCCGGCCCCGCCACCAGGCGTACCAGGTGCGGCACCACCAGACCAACGAAACCGACCAGCCCGGCCGCCGCCACCGCCGCCCCCACTCCCAGGGCGGTACAGAACACCAGCTCGCGCTTCAGGCGCTCCACCTCGAAGCCCAGGTGACGGGCCTCCGACTCACCCAGCAGCAGGGCGTTGAGCGCCCTTGCCCGGCGCGGCAGCCAGAGGATCACCAGCAGGGTCACCGCCAGCAGCGGCCAGAGCCGGTTGTAGCTGGCGCCATTGAGACTGCCCATGTTCCAGAAGGTCAGGCTGCGCAAGGTGGCGTCATCCGCCAGGTAGGTGAACAGACCGACGACGGCGCCCCCCAGGGCGGTCAGGGCAATGCCGGCCAGAAGCATGGTCGCGACGCTGGTCTGGCCGTCTCGGCGCCCCAGCCGATAGACCAGCAAGGTGACGCCCAGCCCACCCGCGAAGGCGCAGATCGACAGCAGGTAGGGCTCGATGGCGGTCGGCAGCCCGCCGACGCTTGCGCCAGCGACGATAGCCAAGGCACCGCCGAGCGCGGCTCCGCTGGAGACGCCCACCAGCCCCGGGTCAGCCAGGGGGTTGCGGAACAGCCCCTGCATGGCGACACCGGAGAGCGCCAGAACGGCGCCTACCGCCAGCCCCAGCAAGGCACGCGGCAGGCGAATCTGCCCCAGGATCAGCTCCGCCTGTGCCAGGCCCTCACCGGAAATTGGCAGCCCTGCCAGACGCAAGGCCGCACGCATCGTATCGCCCAGCGGCAGGCTGACCGGTCCCAATGCCAGGGAAAGCCAGAGGACAAGCAACAGCAGCGCCCCCAGGGCGAGAAAGAGAGGACGGGCTGGGATGGATACGCTCATGGCTGGCTGGAACTGTTCACGATCAGGGCCGGAGCGGAAGGATAGAAGCCTCTGGACAATGCGGCTATCCCATCCGGCAGGCGCGGACCGAGGCCACCCACCAGCAGGGTCGGGTCCAGGCTCAGCAGACGACCATCGCGAGCGGCCCGCGTCGCCGCCAGCGCGGGGTTCTGCTTGAGCAGGGCCTCGCGGGCCGCCTCGCCATCCAGGCGGCGGTCGGCGACCACCACCACGTCGGGGTCCATGGCCGCCAGGGCTTCGCTGGAGATGGCCTTGTAGCCCTGGTGATCCGTCAGGTTACGACCGCCAGCACGCTCGATCAGCCAGGCGCCGGTGGTGTCCCTGCCGCCCGCCAGGGGATTGCTGCCGGCGTGGCCGAGGAGGAACAGTACCTTGGGGGCCTCCTCGGTCTGCCGGATCCTGGCCACCCATTTCGCCTGCTGCTCCAAGCGCTGACGGTAGTCGGCTAGCGCGCGTTCGGCGCCCGTCTCATCCCCCAGGAGACCACCGAGGAGATTGAGATTGCGCTCCAGGGTGACGAGGTCGGGAGCGGACTCCAGGCGCTCGACACGGACACCTGCCGCCTCCAGCTGTGCCAGCACCGACGGGGGCCCCATCTCCTCCGTTCCGATCAGGATATCCGGACGCACGGACAGGATCCCCTCTGCAGCCAACTGGCGTTGATAGCCGATGCTGGGAAGTGTTCTCAGGGATTCCGGGTGCAGGCTGGTGGTGTCCACCCCCACCAGCTTGTCCTGTCCACCCAATGCCACCACCCACTCACTGACGGAACCTCCGGCACTGACCCAACGCTGGGGACGACCATCGTCCGCCACGGCCGGATGGGACAACAGAATGCCGGCACAGAGACCGGCCAGACCGAGAACTCGACGCATCGAAACGACTCCATCATGGAAGCTGGAAACGCTGGCGCCCTGCAATCACAGGGCGCCGGCCTGATTCGGGAACAGCGCGACGGAGTAGGGGCTCAAGGAACCGAAGCAGCCTCGGCCAAGCCTCACCAGACTTCCCGCTCCGGGATGCCGGCCGCCATCATCCGTCTGACCTGACGAACGACGGCGACGAACACGGAAAAATCCCCGCCCAGACCAGGGCCCCCTTTCAACACGAGGACGAGCCCCTCTTGGCAAGCCACGATGGCGCGCCATAATGCGCGCCTGCCATGGAGATGACGATGATCCTGCTCTGCCGCCCCGACGAACTGGCCGAAGGTCAGAGCCGGGGCTTTCTGATCGACGACCTGAACCTGCTGCTGGTGCGCAAGCACGGCCGCGTTCACGCCTACGAGAACAGCTGCCCCCATCGCGGGATTCCCCTGGAGTGGCTGCCCGACCGGTTTCTCGACAACAGCGGTAGCCTGATCCAGTGCTCGAGCCATGGCGCGCTGTTCCTGATCGAGTCCGGTGAATGCGTGGCCGGCCCCTGCTCCGGCGACACCCTGCAGCCCCTCGAATGCCGTGAGGACAGCGAGGGTATCTGGCTACTGGGCCGGCCCGAGACCTAAAGCCTCACCTCGAGACGGCGCGTGACGCGAACCTCTTCCCGCGTCAGCTCCACGCCGTAGGCCAGCACCTGGACACCCGCCTTCACTGCCTCGCGCAATGCGGCGGCGTAGGCCGGATCGATTTCCTCCGCTGGCCTGACGGCCTCGATGCCGGAGAGGTTCACGCAATACAGCTGGACCGCACGCACACCCTCCCGAGCAAGGGCCGCCAGTTCTCGCAGGTGCTTGGAGCCGCGCAGCGTGACGGCATCCGGAAACGCAGCCACCGGGGTACCTTCGAACCCCAGGGTGACACTCTTCACCTCGACGAAGGCCGCTCCCTCCGCAAAGTCCAGGCGAAAGTCCGCGCGGCTGTTCTCCTGTCCGTAGGCCACTTCGCGCTTCAGCCCCTGGAAACCCGCCAGCTCCGGTATCACGCCACCCCGCAGCGCCTCCTCCACCAGTGCATTGGCCCGCGCCGTGTTGACGCAGGCCAGCCGCCCCTGGGGAGTCTCGGAAATCTCCCAGGTACCCGGCAGCTTGCGCTTGGGGTCGCTGGAACGGCTGAACCAGACCCGGCATCCCTCGCTCATGCAGTTGAGCATGGAGCCGGTATTGGGGCAGTGGATGGTCAGGTGTTCGCCGGCCGCCGTCTCGATATCCGCGAGGAAGCGCTTGTAGCGCTTGAGCAGCCTGCCCTCCTCAAGCGCCGGGTCGAATCTCATCTACCCGCCCAGGTCTTCAGGCCACGGGCGAGACGCTCCACGGCCTCGGCCAGGCGCGGCAGGCTCTGGGTATAGGCGAAACGCACATGCTGGCCGGACAGGTGACGGCCGAAATCCAGGCCCGGCGTAAAGGCCAGGTATTCCGTTTCGATGAAGTGGCGGCAGAAGGCGTAGGCGTCGCCACCGAAGGCGGAGATGTCCGCATAGAGGTAGAAGGCGCCCTCCGGCTCCACGGCGATGCGAAAACCCAGCTCCCGCAGGGCGGGCAGCAGGTAGTCGCGACGGCGGGCGAACTCGGCGCGGCGCTGTTCGAGGATTTCCAGCGTCTCGGGCTGAAAACACGCCAGGGCGGCGTGCTGTGCCACCGAAGGGGCACTGATGTAGAGGTTCTGCGCCAGTTTCTCCAGTTCGGATACGGCTGCGGGCGGCGCCACCAGCCAGCCCAGGCGCCAGCCGGTCATGCCGAAATACTTGGAAAAACTGTTCAGCACGAAGGCTTCGTCATCCACCTCCAGCACGCTGGCCGCCTCCATCCCGTAGGTCAGGCCGTGATAGATCTCGTCCACCACCAGGTGGCCACCGCGCGCCTTCAGTGTTGTCGACAAGGCTGCCAGCTCGTCGGCGTGAAGGACGGTCCCCGTGGGATTGGCCGGAGACGCCACCAGGGCACCCACGCTGCCGTCATCCCAATGCCGCTCGATCAGCTGCGGCGTGAGCTGGTAGCGGGTATCCGGCCCCACCGGCACCAGCTGCGCCCCGCCTTCAACCAGTCGCAGGAAGTGACGATTGCAGGGATAGCCGGGGTCCGCCAGAAGCCAATGCCGACCCGGGTCCACCAGCAGGCTGCTGGCCAGCAGCAGCGCGCCGGAACCACCGGGGGTGATAAGAATGCGTTCCGGGTCTATGTTCAACCGATAGCGCGATGCATAGAAGCCGGCGATGGCCTGACGCAATTGCGGCAGCCCACGGGCAGCGGTGTAACGGGTATGCCCGTCAGCGAGCGCCGCTTGACCGGCCCGGATGATGGGGTCGGCGGTGGTGAAGTCCGGCTCGCCGATTTCCAGGTGAATGACATCGTGGCCGGCCGCCTGCAGTTCATTGGCACGGGCCAGCAGGGCCATGACGTGAAAGGGTTCGATAGCGCGGCTGCGCGCACTGTAGGGCTGGGCCATTGGCCTTCCTTTATTAAGGCAAAGAGAGGATTCTACCCAATGGCCCCCGGGCGGCGCAGCAGGCGCGATACCGGGGAGTAGCGCACCCGGATTCGATCTGGTAAGTTCGCCCGCTTGCAGCCGCAGGGCCGGCACCACCGGCGATGGACCATGATCCTGCGCTATGGATTAGAGAAAGTGAGAGGCGGCCATCCATGCCCATCAACGCTAAACAACAGAACAGCCAGTTGCTTCGTGGCTTTGAGCCTTACCAAGAAACGAAGGGCGAGGAGTACATGAGCGACCGCATGCGCGCTCACTTCACCAACATCCTCAACAAATGGAAGCAGGAGTTGATGGAAGAGGTGGACCGTACCGTGCACCACATGCAGGACGAAGCTGCCAACTTCCCCGACCCGGCCGACCGCGCCAGTCAGGAAGAAGAGTTCAGCCTGGAACTGCGCGCCCGTGACCGCGAGCGCAAGCTGATCAAGAAGATCGACGAGACGCTCCAGCTGATCGAAGACGACGACTACGGCTGGTGCGACTCCTGCGGTGTCGAGATCGGCATCCGTCGTCTGGAAGCCCGTCCAACCGCCACCCTCTGCATCGACTGCAAGACCCTGGCGGAGATCAAGGAAAAGCAGCTCGGCTCCTGATGCCGAAGCGGGGCGCCACTGGCGCCCCGTTGCTTATCTGCCTGGCACACCATGAGTTCCCCCGCCTACATCGGGCGCTTCGCCCCCACTCCCAGCGGCTATCTGCATTTCGGCTCACTGGTCGCAGCCCTTGCCTCTTACCTCGATGCCCGTGCCAACGACGGCCTCTGGCTGTTGCGCATGGAAGACCTGGACCCGCCCCGTGAAGTGGCTGGCGCCCAGTCGGCGATTCTCCAGACCCTGGAGAACTATGGTTTCGAGTGGGACGGTGACATGGTCCGCCAGAGCGAACGCCATGCTGCCTACGCCGAGGTGATCGATCGCCTTTTCGAAGCCGGGCTGGCCTACGCCTGCACCTGCTCGCGCAAGCAGCTGGAAGACCACCAGGGCGTCTACCCCGGCTTCTGCCGTCTGGCCCAGCATCCGCAGCAGGATGCGGCGATCCGCATCCGCGTACCTGAGCTGGAGTACCACTTCATCGACCGGGTGCAAGGCGAGTTCCGCCAGCACCTGGGACGCGAAGTGGGCGACTTCGTGATCCGCCGCCGCGACGGCCTGTACGCCTACCAACTGGCCGTGGTCCTGGACGACGCCTGGCAGGGGGTCAACCAGGTGGTGCGCGGCGCCGACCTGCTGGACTCCACTCCGCGCCAGCTTTACCTCCAGGAGCTGCTGGGGCTCAGCCAGCCACGCTACCTCCACGTCCCGCTGATCACCCAGCCGGATGGTCACAAGCTGGGCAAGTCGTATCGCTCTCCCCCCCTCCCTGCCGACCGCGCGGCGCCGCTGCTTACCCGTGCCCTTCGGGCGCTGGGTCAGGAGCCGCCGGAAACGCTCGCCGACGCCCGGCCACGAGACGTACTGGACTGGGGCATCGCCCACTGGGACCCCACACTCATTCCACGCAGCCGGACCATCCCCGAGGCGCAATTGCGCTAGTCACCTGAACCGGGCACTCGCCGCGCCCCGGTGCATTCGCTACCATCGCCGCAGACACGACGAGACTTTGTGGCATGTACATTTATCGACTGGTGCTGCTCCTGGTGGTGGGGATCTACCTCTTCTCCCCCGCCATCATGGATTGGTGGATCGACCCTAATGGCGCCTGGTACCGACCCTACCTGCTGTGGCTGATCCTGATCGTGGTGACCTTCATCCTGCAGAGTCAACGCGATGCTGATGAGCTTTAGCCTCACCCAACTGATCCTGATCAGCGCTGCCTACCTCCTGGCCCTGTTCGGCGTGGCCTGGCTCAGCGACCGGGGCTTCGTCCCGCGCTGGATCATCCGTCACCCGCTGACCTACACCCTCTCGCTGGGCGTGTATGCCAGCGCCTGGGCGTTCTACGGCACCGTGGGCCTGGCCTACCAGTACGGTTACGGGTTCCTCGCCAGCTACCTGGGCGTATCCGGGGCGTTCCTCCTGGCCCCGGTGCTGCTGTATCCGATCCTGCGCATCACCAGGACCTACCAGCTGTCGTCGCTGGCCGACCTCTTCGCGTTCCGCTTCCGCAGCACCTGGGCCGGCGCCCTCACCACGGTCATCATGATCATCGGCGTGCTGCCGCTGCTGGCCCTGCAGATCCAGGCAGTGGCGGACTCCATCGGCATCCTCACCCGCGAGCAGGTGCACAATCGCGTCGCCTTGAGCTTCTGCGCGCTGATCACGCTCTTCACCATTCTCTTCGGCGCTCGCCACATCGCCACCCGCGAGAAGCATGCAGGCCTGGTGTTCGCCATCGCCTTCGAGTCACTGGTCAAGCTGGTCGCCCTGGGCGCCATCGGCCTCTACGCCCTCTATGGAGTATTCGGCGGCCCTCGCGAACTGGAGCTCTGGCTGCTGCAGAACCAGGCCGCGCTCTCCACCCTGCACACGCCCCTGCAGGAAGGTCCCTGGCGTACCCTGCTGCTGGTCTTCTTCGCTTCGGCGATCGTCATGCCGCACATGTACCACATGACCTTCACCGAGAACCTCAACCCCCGCGCCATGGTCAGCGCCAGCTGGGGCCTGCCGCTGTTCCTGCTGTTGATGAGCCTCGCCATCCCGCTGATCCTCTGGGCGGGCCTCAAGCTCGGCGCCACCACCAACCCCGAGTACTTCACCCTGGGGCTCGGCATCGCCGTGGACAATCCAGTGCTGGCACTGCTGGCCTATGTCGGTGGTCTTTCCGCCGCCAGCGGCCTGATCATCGTGCTGACCCTCGCCCTTTCCGGCATGGCCCTGAACCACCTGGTGCTCCCCCTCTACCAGCCGCCAGCGGAGGGCAATATCTACCGCTGGCTGAAGTGGACCCGCCGCGCCCTGATCGCCTTCATCATCATGGCCGGCTATGGCTTCTACCTGCTGCTGGGGGCGGAGCAGGACCTGTCGAACCTGGGCATCGTCGCCTTCGTCGCCACCCTGCAGTTCCTGCCCGGCGCCCTCTCGGTACTGTACTGGCCCACCGCCAACCGCCGCGGGTTCATCGCTGGCCTGCTGGCAGGCTTCGGTGTCTGGCTGTTCGCCATGCTGCTGCCCCTGGTCGGCAACCTGCAAGGCGTCTACCTGCCGCTGTTCAACGCCATCTACGTGCTGGACGACACCAGTTGGCACATCGCGGCCATCGCCTCCCTGGCGGCCAACGTGCTGATCTTCACCCTGGTCTCCCTCTTTACCGACGCGAGCCCCGAGGAACGCAGTGCAGCGGAAGCCTGCACAGTGGACAACGTGCGCCGCCCCCAGCGCCGCGAGCTCATGGCCGGCTCGCCCCAGGAGTTCGCCACGCAACTGGCCAAGCCCCTGGGCGCCAAGACCGCACAGAAGGAAGTGGAGCAGGCATTGCGCGACCTCCACCTGCCGTTCGACGAGCGCCGTCCCTATGCGCTGCGCCGTCTGCGCGACCGGATCGAGGCCAACCTGTCCGGACTGATGGGACCGAGCGTGGCCCAGGACATGGTGGAAACCTTCCTGCCCTACAAATCCGGCAGCGAAGGCTATGTCACCGAGGACATCCACTTCATCGAAAGCCGGCTGGAGGACTACCACTCACGCCTCACCGGTCTCGCCGCGGAACTGGACGCCCTTCGCCGTTACCACCGCCAGACACTGCAGGAGCTGCCCATGGGCGTGTGCTCCCTGGCAAAGGACCAGGAAATCCTCATGTGGAACCGGGCCATGGAAGAGTTGACGGAGGTGCCCGCCCAACGCGTGGTGGGTTCGCGCCTGTCCACCATCGCCGAGCCCTGGAAGGGGCTGCTGGAGAGCTTCATCAACCTGCCCGACGAGCACCTGCACAAACACCGCCTGACACTCGACGGCCAGGTCCGCGCCCTCAACCTGCACAAGGCTGCCATCGAAGAGCCCCTGGCCCCCGGCAGCAGCGGCCTCGTGGTGCTGATGGAGGACGTCACCGACACCCAGCTGCTGGAAGACAAGCTGGTGCACTCCGAGCGCCTCGCCTCCATCGGACGCCTGGCCGCCGGCGTTGCCCACGAGATCGGCAATCCCATCACCGGCATCGCCTGCCTGGCTCAGAACCTTCGGGAAGAGCGTGAGGAAGACGCCGAGATCAAGGAGATCAGCAGCCAGATCCTCGAGCAGACCAAGCGCGTCACCCGCATCGTCCAGTCGCTGATGAGCTTCGCCCACGCCGGCGGCCGCCAGCAGGCCAGCGAGCCCGTGTGCCTGGCCGAAGTCGCCCAGGACGCCATCGGCCTGCTGGCCCTGAACAAGCGCAGCGTCGAGGTGGGTTTCTTCAACCTCTGCGACCCGCAGCATATTGCCGAGGGCGATCCACAGCGCCTGGCTCAGGTGCTGATCAACCTGCTCTCCAACGCCCGCGACGCATCACCCGGCGGCAGCGCCATCCGTGTCCGCAGCGAAGCGTCCGAGCACACCGTCGACCTGATCGTCGAAGACGAAGGCAGCGGAATTCCGAAGACAATCATGGACCGCCTGTTCGAACCATTCTTCACCACCAAGGACCCAGGGAAAGGGACCGGCCTTGGCCTTGCACTGGTCTATTCGATCGTGGAAGAGCATTATGGACAGATAACCATAGAAAGCCCGACCGACACAGAGCGGCAACGCGGCACCCGAATCAGGGTGACGCTGCCTCGTTTTGTCGAAGCAACATCCGCCGTGGGCTGAGACCGTCTAGAGAGCCGAATTAATGCCACATATTCTGATCGTCGAAGACGAAACCATCATCCGCTCCGCCCTACGCCGCCTGCTGGAACGTAACCAGTACCAGGTCAGCGAGGCGGGCTCGGTACAAGAGGCCCAGGAGCGCTACAGCATTCCCGGTTTCGACCTGATCATCAGCGACCTTCGCCTGCCCGGCGCTCCCGGCACCGAACTGATCAAGCTGGCCCAGGGCACCCCGGTGCTGATCATGACCAGCTACGCCAGCCTGCGCTCGGCGGTGGACTCGATGAAGATGGGCGCGGTGGACTACATCGCCAAGCCATTCGACCATGACGAAATGCTCCAGGCCGTCGCCCGCATCCTCAAGGAGCGGCAGGAGGCCAAGTCCTCTACTGGCGAGCGTCCAGCGGCAAGCCGCGGCGGCGACAAGGCGCAGGCCGCCAATGCCGATGGCGAGATCGGCATCATCGGCTCCTGCCCTGCGATGCTGGAGCTCTACAGCAAGATCCGCAAAGTCTCCCCCACCGACTCCACCGTACTGATCCAGGGGGAGTCGGGTACCGGGAAGGAACTGGTGGCCCGCGCCCTGCACAATCTCTCCCGCCGCGCCAAGGCCCCGCTGATCTCGGTGAACTGCGCGGCCATTCCGGAAACCCTGATCGAATCCGAACTCTTCGGCCACGAAAAAGGCGCCTTCACCGGCGCCACTGCGGGCCGCGCCGGCCTGGTGGAAGCGGCCGACGGCGGCACCCTGTTCCTCGACGAAATCGGCGAGCTTCCCCTGGAAGCCCAGGCGCGCCTCCTGCGAGTGCTCCAGGAAGGCGAGATTCGTCGTGTCGGTTCGGTGCAGTCGCAAAAGGTGGATGTCCGCCTGATTGCCGCCACGCACCGGGACCTCAAGACCCTGGCCAAGACCGGACAGTTCCGCGAGGACCTCTATTACCGTCTGCACGTCATCTCGCTGAAACTGCCTGCACTGCGTGAGCGCGGCAACGACGTGCTGGAAATCGCCCGTGCCTTCCTGGCGCGCCAATGCGCCCAGATGGGACGCGAGAACCTCCGCTTCGCCACCGATGCCGAACAGGCGATTCGCCACTACAACTGGCCGGGTAACGTGCGCGAGCTGGAGAATGCCATCGAGCGCGCGGTCATCCTCTGCGAGAGCCCGGATATCTCGGCGGACCTGCTTGGCATCGACATTGAACTGGATGACCTGGAGGACGATGACTTCAACGAAGCCGCCGCGCCGTCCCAGGGCAACAACACCGCGCACGAGCCGACCGAGGACCTCTCCCTGGAGGACTACTTCCAGCACTTCGTGCTGGAGCACCAGGACCACATGACCGAGACAGAACTGGCTCGCAAACTGGGTATCAGCCGCAAGTGCCTGTGGGAGCGCCGCCAGCGCCTGGGTATCCCGCGCCGCAAATCCGGAGCTGCAGCTGGTCCTTGAGCCAGCGGCTGCTGGCGACCGTGGGGAACACAATCGGTTCCCCGCGCTGTTACCCCACCTAACATCGCGTAACAAAGCCGGGTCTAAAGGTAACGAAAACCCGGCTTTTTTTGGCCCAGCGTTTTCACCGAACCTCGCGCAACCCCTTGATTTTAAAGGAATCGATAAAGTTGGCACGGCTTCTGCTTTATCTGGGGCACAACAACAATAACAAATGCTGAACCCCACAATAAAAACAAGACGTATCGACTCCAGCACAACAAAAACAAGACAGCGGAGGCGGAGCTAACTGATTCTTTTGGAGAGGAGTTGCCCTTGGGGCTCGCCCCACAGCCAGGCAGAGAACAACAAAAACTGCTTCCAAAGCAGCGCCCGTACTGGTTGGGTCATGGAATGATCACGGCACCGTCAGCGTCCAAAGCAATCCGTTTGCTATTGACCCTCGAATGGAGGGCACCCCAGATGGCGTCAAGCCTGCGGGAACGGGTCGAACAACAAGAACAGCAAGCCCGACACAATAAAAACAAAGCACACACCAATTTGGGGGGGAGCTTCGGCTCCCCCAGTAGCTTTGACACCTTTCAGACCTTTCCTTCAACATCCCCCCCTCCCAGTGCTAGAATTCGCGGCCATCGTGCGCCCATATCCTTTTCTGGCCGTCCATTCCGCAAAACAGTGCATCCCATGCTGAAGAAGCTGTTCCAGTCTTTCCGTTCTCCCCTTCGCCGCGCCCAGCATCCGCGTAGCACCCCCGAAGTACTGGGTAGCAATCAGCATTCGCTGCGCCGCACAGGCATCAGCCGCAACGCGGTGATCGTGGTGGATCGCCTGCAGAAGGCCGGCTATCAGGCCTACCTGGTAGGTGGCTGCGTACGCGACCTGCTGCTGGATCTGCGCCCCAAGGATTTCGATGTCGCCACCAATGCCACACCTGAGCAAGTGCGCGCCGAGTTCCGCAACGCACGGGTGATCGGACGCCGCTTCAAGCTGGCCCACGTGCAGTTCGGTCGGGAAATCATCGAGGTCGCCACCTTCCGCGCCAACCACCCCCAGGGTGAGGAAGAGGAAGACAACAACCAGGCGGCCCGCAACGAGAGCGGCCGCATCCTGCGTGACAATGTCTATGGCAGCCTGGAAGACGATGCCCAGCGCCGAGACTTCACCATCAACGCGCTGTATTACGACCCCACCACCGAGCGCATCCTCGACTACGCCCACGGCGTGCACGACATCCGTAACCGTCTGGTCCGACTGATCGGCATTCCAGAGCAGCGCTACCAGGAAGACCCGGTGCGCATGCTGCGGGCGGCACGTTTCGCCGCCAAACTGGGCTTCGAAATCGAAAAGCACAGCGCCGCCCCCATTCGCCAACTGGCACCTCTGCTGCGGGATATCCCTTCCGCGCGCCTATTCGATGAGGTGCTCAAGCTGTTCCTCAGCGGAAAGGCCGAGCGGACCTTCGATCTGCTGGTGCAGTACGACCTGTTCGCCCCCCTGTTCCCGGCCAGCGCCGCCGCCCTTGAGCGCGATCCCGAGTACACCGGCCGACTGATCCGCCAGGCGCTGATCAATACGGACGAGCGTATCCACCAGGGCAAGCCCGTCACCCCCGCCTTCCTCTTCGCCGCGCTGCTCTGGCCGGCGCTGCCCGCACGCGCGGCGTTGCTGCAGGAACGAGGCATGCCGCCGATCCCGGCGATGCAGGAGGCCGCCCACGGCCTGATCATGGAGCAGGTCCAGCGTACCGCCATTCCCAAACGTTTCAGCATTCCGATCCGCGAGATCTGGGACATGCAGGAACGCCTGCCACGCCGCCAGGGCAAGCGCGCCGACATGCTGCTGGAGAATCCGCGTTTCCGCGCCGGCTATGACTTCCTCCTGCTGCGCGAAAGCGCCGGAGAGGAAACCGATGGCCTGGGCGAATGGTGGACCGACTACCAGGACGCCAGCGACAGCCAGCGCCGCGCCATGATCCGGGAGCTCAGCTCCAAGGACGAGCAGCCCTCCGGCCAACGCCGCAAGCGTGGCGGCAGTCGCCGTCGGCGTGGCCCGCGCAGCGAAGGCGCCCCGGGCGGCGCTTCCGGCGATTGATCCATGGAACGCGTCTACATTGGCCTCGGCAGCAATCTCGCCGACCCCGTGAGGCAGTTGCGTGGCGCCCTGAACGCCTTGGCCGAGTTGTCGGATAGCCGCCTGTCGGCCGTATCCTCCTTCTATGCCAGCGACCCGCTGGGCCCGCCCGACCAGCCCCGCTACATGAATGCCGTGGCGTGTCTGGAGACCACACTGGAACCCTTGCAACTGCTGGACGCCCTGCAGGCCATCGAGCAGTCCCAAGGGCGCGTGCGCAAGGACGAACGCTGGGGCCCCCGCACCCTCGACCTGGACATCCTGCTGTTCGGCAAGCGTCGTATCGACGAACCCAGGCTGCAGGTACCGCACTACCACATGCACGCCCGCGCCTTCGTGCTCTACCCCTTGGCCGAAATCGCCGCCGGACTGGTGCTGCCCGACGGGCGCCCCCTCCAGGCGCTGCTGGAGGCCTGCCCGTTCGAAGGCCTCGAGCGCCTTCCCGGCTTGGCGGTAACGCCGTAACAGGTCGGTAACACCTGCAATTGACACCATGCCCCCCCATCGGGACTATAAGCGTCCCGTTGCCCCGCGCCCGTGCAAAACGGCGCCGATGAGGACGTTTTCATGCCTGATGTGACCCTGACCACCCTGCAAGAGCTCAAGCTGAAAGGCGAGAAGATCGCCATGCTGACAGCCTATGACGCCACCTTCGCCCAGGCTGCCTGCCAGGCCGGTGTGGATGTGTTGCTGGTGGGCGACTCCCTTGGCATGGTCCTGCAAGGCCATGACAGCACCCTGCCGGTCACCATGGCCGATATGGCCTACCACACCGCCGCCGTGAAACGCGGCAACCGGGGCGCACTGATCATCAGCGACCTGCCCTTCATGGCGTACGCCAACCTCGAGCAGACCTTCGCCAACTGCGCCGCCCTGATGCAGGCCGGCGCCCATATGGTCAAGCTGGAAGGTGCCGCCTGGCTGGCTGAACCCATCCGTCAGCTGGCCGAACGCGGCGTCCCCGTTTGCGCCCACCTGGGCCTCACCCCGCAAGCCGTCAACATCCTTGGCGGCTACAAGGTCCAGGGCCGCCAGGAAGCCCAGGCGCGCCAACTGCGCGCCGACGCCATGGCCCTGGAGCAGGCCGGAGCCGCCATGCTGCTGCTGGAGTGCGTCCCCAGCGAACTGGCCGCCGAGATCACCCAGTCGGTGAAAATCCCGGTGATCGGAATCGGCGCCGGCAGCGCCACCGACGGACAGGTACTGGTCCTGCACGACATGCTGGGCCTTTCCCTCACCGGCCGCACGCCCAAGTTCGTGAAGAACTTCATGGAAGGCCAGACCAGTATCCAGGCCGCGCTCGCCGCTTACGTCAACGCGGTGAAGAACGTTTCGTTCCCCGCCACCGAACACGGATTCTCCGCATGATCACCGTCAAGACCGTCCGCGAACTCCGGGCCGCCGTCGCCCGTGCGCGCAGCGAAGGCAAGCGCATCGGCTTCGTGCCCACCATGGGCAACCTCCACGCCGGGCATGTCGCCCTGGTGGAGAAGGCCAGCCAGCGCACCGACTTCGTGGTCACCAGCATCTTCGTCAATCCGCTGCAGTTCGGGCCCAACGAAGATCTGGCCAAATACCCGCGCACCCTGGTGGCCGACCAGGAGAAACTCGTCGCCGCCGGCTGCCAGCTGCTGTTCCATCCCGATGTCGAGGACATGTACCCCGACGGCATGGACGGCCAGACCCGCGTCAACGTTCCCCTGGTCTCCGAGGGCCTTTGCGGCGAAAGCCGCCCCGGTCACTTCGAGGGCGTCGCTACCGTGGTCAGCAAGCTGTTCAACATGGTCCAGCCCGACCTCGCGGTCTTCGGCGAGAAGGACTTCCAGCAACTGGCGGTGATCCGCAAGCTGGTACGGGACCTGAACATGCCCATCCAGATCATCGGAGAGCCTACGGTTCGCGCGGAGGACGGCCTCGCCCTGTCCTCCCGCAACGGCTACCTGGATGAAGGCCAGCGCGCCGCCGCGCCGGCCCTTTATCGCACCCTGCAGCGGCTGGCGAACGCCATCCGCGAAGGCCGCCGCGACTTCGCCAGCCTGGAGCAGGAAGGCCGCGACGAGTTGGCCGCCGCCGGATTCCGCCCCGACTACCTGGAGATCCGCGAAAGCCTGAACCTGCGTCGCGCCGACGTCGAGGACCAGCATCTGGTGATCCTGGCCGCCGCCTTCATGGGCAATACCCGACTGATCGACAACCTGGCCTTCAGCCTGGAAGCGCAAGCCTGACCCCATTCCAAGCACCTTGAACCCCCAAGGGGGTTCGGGCACACTCTGCCGCCGCCCGCGTAACGACGAGGAAATGCCATGCACGCCATCATGCTCAAGGCCAAACTGCACCGCGCCGAAGTGACCCACGCCGTGCTCGATTACGAAGGCTCCTGCGCCATCGATGGTGAGTGGCTCGATCTCGCCGGCATCCGCGAGTACGAACAGATCCAGATCTACAACGTCGACAACGGCGAGCGCTTCACCACCTATGCCATCCGCGGCGAGAACGGTTCGCGCATGATCTCGGTGAACGGTGCCGCCGCCCACAAGGCCAAGGTGGGTGATCGCGTCATCATCTGCGCCTACGCCCACTACAGCGAGGCGGAACTGGCCAACTTCAAACCGCGTATGCTGTACATGGCCCCGGGCAACGAACTCAGCCACACCAGCAACGCGATTCCTGTCCAGGTCGCCTGAGACCAATCAGCGGAACGCCTCGAAGCCCGGATATTTCCGGGCTTTTTCATAAGTCGCCTACAGGTACGCCATGGATCATCACCTGACGCCCCTCGATGTCACCCAACTGCCCACCTGGAGCGCGCTGCAACAGCACCGCCAGGAACTGGCCGCCTTCAGCCTGCGCCAGGCCTTCGCCACCGACCCCGATCGTTTCCAGCGATTCAGCCTGAGTGCCTGTGGCCTGTTGCTGGACTTCTCCAAGAACCTGATCCGCCCCGACACCCTGGCGCTGCTGGTCAAGCTCGCCCAGGAAGGCCAGTTGGGCGACGCCATCAAGGCCATGTTCCGTGGCGAGGTGATCAACGCGTCCGAACGTCGTCCGGTGCTGCACACGGCCCTGCGTCGCCCCATCGGCGACAGGGTGACAGTGGATGGCCAGGACGTGATGCCCGAAGTGCACCGTGTGCTGCACCAGATGACCGAACTGGTGACCGCCGTGCACAACGGTCTCTGGCGCGGCTACACCGAGAAGCCCATCACCGACGTCGTGAACATCGGCATCGGCGGCTCCTTCCTCGGCCCGCAGCTGGTATCCGAAGCGTTGTTGCCCTTTGCCCAGAAGGGCGTGCGTTGCCACTACCTGGCGAACATCGATGGCAGCGAGTTCCGCGAACTGGCGTGCAAGCTCAACGCCGAGACCACTCTATTCATCGTCTCCAGCAAGTCCTTCGGTACCCTCGAAACCCTGAAGAACGCCCAGGCGGCACGCGCCTGGTACCTGGCCCAAGGCGGTAGCGAGGCCGAGCTCTACCGGCACTTCATCGCGGTTTCCAGCAACAAGGAAGCGGCCATGGCCTTCGGGATCCGCGAAGGAAACATCTTCCCCATGTGGGACTGGGTGGGCGGACGCTACTCCCTGTGGTCCGCCATCGGCCTGCCGATCGCCATGTCCATCGGCATCTCCAACTTCAAGGAACTGCTGTCCGGCGCCTACAGCATGGACCAGCACTTCCAGACCACCCCCTTCGAGCGCAACATCCCGGTGGTGCTGGGCCTGCTCGGCGTCTGGTACGGCGACTTCTGGGGCGCCCGCAGCCACGCCATCCTGCCCTACGACTACTACCTGCGTAACTTCACGGACCACCTGCAGCAGCTGGACATGGAATCCAACGGCAAGAGCGTGCGCCAGGACGGCAGCCCCGTCAGCGCCGGCACCGGGCCGGTGATCTGGGGCGGCGTCGGCTGCAACGGCCAGCATGCCTACCACCAGTTGCTGCACCAGGGCACCCAATTGATCCCGGCGGACTTCATCGTCCCGGTGTCCAGCTACAACCCGGTAGCCGATCACCACCAGTGGCTGTTCGCCAACTGCCTGTCCCAGAGCCAGGCGTTGATGCTGGGCAAAACCCGCGAGGAAGCCGAGGCCGAGCTGCGTGCCAAGGGCCTGCCGGAAGACGAAGTCCAGCGCCTCGCTCCACACAAGGTGGTGCCCGGAAACCGCCCGAGCAACACCCTGGTGGTAGAGCGCATCAGCCCTCGCCGCCTGGGCGCGCTGATCGCCATGTACGAACACAAGGTCTACGTGCAGAGCGTGCTCTGGGGCATCAACGCCTTCGACCAGTGGGGCGTCGAACTGGGCAAGGAGCTGGGCAAGGCCGTGTACTCGCGCCTGACCGGCCAGGAGGAAACGCAGGCCGAAGACAACTCGACCCAGGGCCTGATCGACTTCTTCCGCGCCCGCCATCGCGGCTGAGGCGAACGGCGAGGCCAGCGGGCCTCGCCCTCCCCCGATCTCTCGAAACTCCTGGGTCAGCCCTTGAACGAGGCGCCGGCTTGGGGGCACCCTTGTGCGCATCTCGAGCCAACAACAACAAGGACCCCACCATGTACGAGATCAGCCTTCACCCCGTGCCGGAAGCCGTGCGCAAGCATGCCCTCCTGGATGACGCCGCCTACCAGCGCCTGTACCAGCAATCCGTCGAACAGCCCGAGCAATTCTGGGGCGAACAGGCCAGCAATTTCCTCAGCTGGTTCAAACCCTGGGATCAGGTGCATCGCAGCGATCTTGCCAAGGGCGAGGCCGAATGGTTCAAGGGCGGCAAGCTGAACGTCGCCTACAACTGCATCGACCGCCATCTGGAACAGCGGGGCGAGCAGGTCGCCATCATCTGGGAAGGCGACAACCCCGGCGAATCCGCCCACATCACCTATCGCAAGCTCCACAACAACGTCGCGCGCCTGGCCAACGTGCTGAAGAGCCGGGGCGTCAAGAAGGGCGATCGCGTCTGCATCTACATGCCGATGATCCCCGAAGCGGCCTACGCCATGCTCGCCTGCGCCCGCATCGGCGCCGTGCATTCGGTGGTGTTCGGCGGCTTTTCCCCCGACGCCTTGCGTGACCGCATCCTCGACGCCGACTGCCGCACCGTGATCACCGCCGACGAAGGCGTGCGCGGCGGCAAGTACGTCCCCCTCAAGCGGAACGTCGACAAGGCCCTGAAAGACTGCCCCGACGTCTCCTCGGTGCTGGTGGTCCAGCGCACCCAGGGCGAGGTGGACTGGGTGGAAGGCCGCGACCTCTGGTACCACGAGGCCCTCCACGGCACCAGCGACGACTGCCCGCCGGAATGGATGGACGCGGAAGACCCGCTGTTCATCCTCTACACCTCCGGGTCCACCGGCAAACCCAAGGGCGTGCTGCACACCACGGGCGGCTACCTGCTGGGCGCGGCCATGACCCACAAGTACGTGTTCGACTACCACGAGGGCGACATCTACTGGTGCACCGCGGACGTGGGCTGGGTCACCGGCCACAGCTACATCGTCTACGGTCCCCTGGCCAACGCCGCCACCACCCTGATGTTCGAGGGCGTGCCCAACTACCCGGATGCCTCGCGCTTCTGGCAGGTGATCGACAAGCACCAGGTGAATATCTTCTACACCGCCCCCACCGCCATCCGCGCCCTGATGCGCGAAGGCGAGGAACCGGTGAGGAAGACCGCCCGCACCAGCCTGCGCCTGCTGGGCTCGGTGGGCGAACCGATCAACCCGGAAGCCTGGGAGTGGTACTACAACGTGGTGGGCGACCGTCGCTGCCCCATCGTCGACACCTGGTGGCAGACCGAGACCGGCAGCATCCTGATCACGCCGCTGCCGGGCGCCACCACCCTGAAGCCCGGCTCCGCCACCCGCCCCTTCTTCGGCGTACAGCCGGTGCTGCTGGATGACAAGGGCAAGGAAATCGACGGCCCCGGCGCAGGCGTCCTCGCCATCAAGGCGAGCTGGCCGAGCCAGATCCGCAGTGTCTACGGCGACCACAAACGGATGATCGACACCTATTTCGCCGCCTATCCGGGCTACTACTTCACCGGCGACGGCGCTCGTCGCGACGAGGACGGCTACTACTGGATCACCGGCCGGGTCGACGACGTGATCAACGTTTCCGGCCATCGCATCGGCACCGCCGAGGTGGAAAGCGCCCTGGTGCTCCACGACGCCGTCGCCGAAGCCGCGGTGGTGGGCTATCCCCATGACGTGAAGGGCCAGGGCATCTACGCCTTCGTCACGCCCATGGCCGGACTGGAACCGACCGACGAACTGAGGAAGGAGTTGCTGGCCCTGGTCAGCAAGGAAATCGGCAGCTTCGCCAAGCCAGAACTGATCCAGTGGGCCCCGGGACTGCCCAAGACCCGCTCCGGCAAGATCATGCGCCGCATCCTGCGCAAGATCGCCTGTAACGAACTGGACAACCTGGGAGACACCTCCACCCTGGCCGATCCGTCCGTGGTGCAGAGCCTGATCGACAAACGCCTCAACCAGTAGGCTGCGCCAGGCGGCAGGTCGCAAGGGGCTTCCCACTTGCAGCCTGCCGCTTGGGGCTTGTAGCTTTCCGCCCCATGGAATTCATCCGCAGCCGAATCGAACGCCAGATCATCAGCCTCACCGGCCTCGCTCTGGGACAGCTCGACTACGAAAACCCAGAGGGCGATCCCGGCCTGTTCGGCCCGGACTCCGCCTGCTGGAAGATCCACGGCGACTTCACCTCCATGATGATCGGCGGCATCAGCGCCCTGTTGCTGCAGATGCTCCACCCGCTCGCCCTGTCGGGTGTCTGGGACCACTCCAACTTCCGCGACGACATGCTCGGTCGATTGCGTCGTACCGGCCAGTTCATCTCCGGCACCACCTTCGGCACTCGCCGGGACGCCGAATGGCTGATCGACAAGGTCCGCGAGATCCACCTCAAGGTGGTGGGTACCGCACCGGACGGCCGCCCCTACGCCGCCAGCGACCCGGACCTGCTCACCTGGGTCCATGTCGCCGAGGTCAGCTGTTTCCTCAAGGCCCACCTGCGTTACCTGAACCCGGACCTCTCGGGCGAGGAGCAGGACCGCTACTACGCCGAGATCGCCCTGGTGGCCGAGCGCCTGGGTGCGCGCAACGTCCCCAGGTCGCGTCAGGCGGTGGCCGATTACCTGGACGCCATGCGCCCGCAGCTCCAGGCTGACGAACGTACCCGCGAGGTCGTGCGCCTGCTGTTCAGCGCCCCGGCCCCCAGCGCCCTCGCCAAGCCTTTCGGCATCCTGATGATGCAGGCGGGGGTCGACCTCCTGCCCGACTGGGCGAGCGCCACGCTGGGCCTGCACCAGCGCCCATGGCAACGCCGGGTGGTTCGCGATCTCGTATGGCGTGTCGCGCCACTGCTGCGTTGGGCGATGCGCAATGGCGCCGTCCATCGGGCCCGCCGTCGCATGGGCTTGCCACCCCGTTGAGCGGCTGGCCGGTCACCCGGCCCTGTGCGACCATAAGCGCCTTTCCGGTCACAACCTGGGCCGACTCTACTGTTCGAGGACTGAAAACATGCAAGACGTCGTCATAGTCGCCGCCACCCGCACCGCCATCGGCAGCTTCCAGGGCAGCCTGGCCAACATCCCGGCCCCGGAGCTGGGCGCGGCGGTGATCCGCCAGCTGCTGGCCCAGACCGGCCTTGCCGGCGAGCAGGTCGATGAAGTCATCCTCGGCCAGGTGCTCACCGCGGGCAGCGGCCAGAACCCCGCGCGCCAGGCCGCCATCCTCGCCGGCCTGCCCCACGCCGTGCCCGCCCTGACCCTGAACAAGGTCTGCGGCTCCGGCCTCAAGGCCCTGCACCTGGGCGCCCAGGCCATCCGCTGCGGCGATGCCGAGGTGATCATCGCCGGTGGCCAGGAGAACATGAGCCTCGCCCCCTACGTCATGCCCGGCGCCCGCACCGGCCTGCGCATGGGCCACGCCAAGCTGGTGGACACCATGATCCAGGACGGCCTCTGGGACGCCTTCAACGACTACCACATGGGCATCACCGCCGAGAACCTGGTGGAGAAGTACGGCATCGGCCGCGAGCAGCAGGACGCCTTTGCCGCCGCCTCCCAGCAGAAGGCCTGCGCCGCCATCGAGGCCGGCCGCTTCAATGACGAGATCACCCCGATCCTGATCCCGCAGAAGAAGGGCGAGCCGGTCGCCTTCGCCACCGACGAGCAGCCCCGCGCCGGCACCACCGCAGAAGCCCTGGCCAAGCTCAAACCGGCGTTCAAGAAGGACGGCAGCGTCACCGCCGGCAACGCCTCCAGCCTCAACGACGGCGCCGCCGCCGTGCTGCTGATGAGTGCCGCGAAGGCCAAGTCCCTGGGCCTGCCGGTGCTGGCGCGCATCGCCGGCTACGCCAACGCCGGCGTCGACCCGGCGATCATGGGCATCGGCCCGGTCTCCGCCACCCGCCGCTGCCTGGAGAAGGCCGGCTGGAGCCTCCAGGACCTGGACCTGATCGAAGCTAACGAGGCCTTCGCCGCCCAGGCCCTGTCCGTGGGCCAGGAACTGGGCTGGGACGCCGGCAAGGTCAACGTCAACGGCGGCGCCATCGCCCTCGGCCACCCCATCGGCGCCTCCGGCTGCCGCGTGCTGGTGACCCTGCTGCACGAGATGATCAAGCGCGACGCGAAGAAGGGCCTGGCGACCCTCTGCATCGGCGGCGGACAGGGCGTGGCCCTGGCCATCGAGCGCTGATCCCGCGCTGAACGACAACGCCGGCCCTGGCCGGCGTCATCGCAGGAGCGCCATCAGCTCCTCGACTCAGGGCCAAACAGGGCGGCATCCACTAAGGTCCACCCTGTGCCCTTTTGCTAAACTGCGCGCCCTTTCCTGCGAGACGTCGCGCATGCCCTCCGTCCTCCTCCCGGCGCTGCGCGCCGCCCTTGACGCCCGCCAACCGCTGCTGGCCGAGCTCCATGCACAGGGCACCGACTGCTATCGCCTGTTCCACGGCAGCCAGGAAGGCGCACCCGGCCTGACCCTCGACCGCTACGGCCCGCAGTTGATGGTGCAGAGCTTCCACCAGCCACTGGAGCGGGACGAACTGCTGGAACTGGCCGCCACCGTGGACGCCTTCATTGGCCAGCCCCTGCTGCTGGTCTACAACGACCGTTCCCAGGGCAACTCCCGCGTAGACCGCCGAGACCCGGTGTACCAGGCTGAAACCAGTGCCCTGGAGGACCTGATGGGGCATGAATGGGGATTGAACTACCGGGTACGGGGTCGCCACCCTGGCCAGGATCCGCTGCTGTTCCTCGACCTGCGCAACGCCCGGGGCTGGGTCAAGGAGCACAGTGCGGGCAAGTCGGTACTCAACCTGTTCGCCTATACCTGCGGAGTCGGCCTCGCTGCGGCGGCAGGCGGAGCCGATGAGGTGTGGAACCTGGACTTCGCCGAGGGCAACCTGGCGGTGGGTCGGGAGAACGCCTCGCTCAATCCGGGGCTCGCGCCCATGCAATTCGTGCAGTCCGACTACTTCCCAGCCATTCGCCAACTGGCCGGCCTGCCCATCGCCCGTCGCCATGGACAGAAGCTGCCCAGCTACCCGCGCCTCGACGCGCGCCAGTTCGACCTCGTTTTCCTCGACCCGCCGGCCTGGGCCAAAAGCGCCTTCGGCACCGTGGACCTCCAGAGGGATTACCAGAGCCTGCTCAAGCCCGCCCTGCTGGCCACCGCCGAGGACGGCGTCCTCGTGTGCAACAACAACCTGGCCAAGGTGGACATGGACGAATGGCGCGATCAGGTCCTGCGCTGCGCCAGCAAGCTGGGCCGGCCGGTGCGAGACTGGCAGCCCCTGTCGCCGGCTGCCGACTTTCCCTCCAGGGATGGGCGACCGCCCCTCAAGACCCTGATCCTGCAGCTCTAGAGACCGGCGAGAACAGGGTTGGGCATCCGAGCGGAACCCGGAGGCCGTGCCATAATCCAAGGCAGACTTTTCCGGGATAGTTGACGCCTCATGTACAAAGGATTGAAACGGGCCGCCTGCGCCCTGCTGATCGCCGTCGCTCTTTACAGCCTGCTCGGTTTCCTCATCCTCCCCGGTATCGCCTTGCGAGTGGCGAACCAGCAACTGGCGGAGTACGCCACGGTGCCGGCCCGCCTGGAACGCATCCAGCTCAACCCCTTCAGCCTGGAACTGACCCTCTGGGGCCTGCACCTGGGAGAAGAGCGGGCCGAACAGCTGGGCTTCGAACGGCTCTATGCCAACCTCGAACTGGACAGCCTCTGGTCCGGCGCCCTGCACCTGGCGAACGTAGCGCTGCACAAATCCACGACCGAAGTGCTCTTCGCCAAGGACGGGTCGCTCAACCTCGCCCAGTTGTTCAAGCTTCCCCCCAGCGAACCCAAGGCGGAGGAGCCGGCCGGCGATCCCTTTCCCCTGCGCATCGACCACATCCAACTCAGCGAGAGCAGCCTGCACTTCCAGGACCTGCGCCCCAGCGAGCCGGTGGAGTTCAACTACGACTCCCTCAACCTGGAACTGACCAATCTCAGCACCCTTCCGGACGACAACACCGACATGAGCCTGGTGGCCACCGGCCCCCATGGCGGGCGCATCGACTGGCAAGGCCAGATGACCCTCATCCCCTTCACGTCCAGCGGTCAGCTCAAACTCACCGAGGGCCAGATGAAAGCGTTCTGGCCCTACGTCCGCGATGCCGTGCCGCTGGTGCTGGAGAAGGGCGTGGTGAGCCTGTCCACCGACTACAGGTTGAGCCTCGCCGAAGGCACCCAACTGAACCTGGACAAGATCTGGATCAAGGTCTCCCCCTTCGCCATCAAGGCACCGGACAACCGCCCCCTGGCCAACCTCGAGGTGCTGGAGGTGAGCGACAGCAGCCTGGACCTGGCCAAGCAGGAGGTCCTGGTGGGCAAGATCCAGAGCCGGAACCTGGAAACCTGGGCGGCCCGCGAGGCCGACGGGCAGCTGGACTGGCAGAAACTCTTCGCCAGCGAGGCCAGACCGGCGGCCAAGGCCGAGAATGCCGACGCCCCGGCGGAGAAACCATCAGCGGAGCCGGCCAGGCCCTGGATAGTCACCCTCAAGGACACCCAGTTGCGGGGCTACAAGGTCCACCTGGCCGACCGCGTGCCCAAGCAGCCGGTGCAGTTGGACCTGGGTCCGCTCGACCTGGACATCAAGGACTTCGACAGCCGTGGCGAATCCCCCTTCAACCTCAGCCTCGACACCGGGCTCGGCAAGCAGGGCAAGGTGCAGGCGGTGGGCCAGGTGCAACTGAAGCCCACCACGGCGAAGCTTCAGGTGCAGACCCGCGACATCGACCTGCGGGTGGCCCAGGCCTACATCAGTCCCTTCATCCGCCTGGAGCTGCGCAGCGGCATGCTCGACAGCGACCTCGACGTCGACCTGAAAGGCACCGAGCCGCTGGCCCTGGCCATCACCGGTCGCGCCCTGGTCAACCAGATGCACACCCTGGACACCCTCAAGGAGCGGGACTTCGTCAGGTGGCAGCAGTTGCTGGTGGATGGCCTCGACTACCGGCACGGGGACAGCCTCAGCATCGACAAGGTCAGCCTGAGCCAGCCCTATGCGCGCTTCATCATCAACGAGGACCTGACCACCAACGCCAGCGACCTGGTGATCCCGCAGCCCGCCAATCCCCAGGCCAAGGCGGAACCCGCCGGCAAGCCGCTGGGTATCCGCATCGGCGGCATCGAGATTCACGATGGCTCGGCCAACTTCGCCGACTTCAGCCTGACCCCCAACTTCGCCACCGCCATCCAGCAACTCAATGGCGAGATCGGCACCCTCGACAATCGCAACCCGAAACCGGCCAAGGTGGCGGTGGAGGGCAAGGTGGACCGCTACGCGCCGGTGACCATCAAGGGCAGCCTGAACCCCTTCGACCCGCTGGACAGCCTGGACATCGCCACCCGCTTCAAGCGTGTCGAGCTCACCACCCTGACGCCCTACTCCGGCAAGTTCGCCGGCTACCGCATCCGCAAGGGGCGGCTGAACCTCGACCTGCATTACCAGATCGAGAAGGGCCAACTGAAGGCCGAGAACCACCTGGTGCTGGAGCAACTGCAACTGGGCGAGCAGGTGGACAGCCCCGACGCCGTCGACCTGCCCGTGCGTCTCGCAGTCGCCCTGCTCAAGGACACCCAGGGCAAGATCGATATCTCCCTGCCGGTGGCCGGCAACCTCAACGACCCGCAGTTCAGCGTCGCCCCCATCGTCTGGCAGACCCTGCGCAACCTGGTGCTGCGTGCGGTCCAGGCTCCCTTCAACTTCGTCGCCGGGCTGGTGGGCGGCAGCGGTGAGGACCTGGGCCAGGTGCCCTTCCCCGCCGGCAGCAGCGAGCTGGACGCCGACGCGCAGAAAGCCCTGGACACCCTGGCCGAGGCCCTGAAACAACGCCCCGCGCTACGCCTGGAGGTCGAAGGCGCAAGCGCCAGATCCGCAGACGGCCCACTCCTGGCCGAACAGCGCCTGGCCCGGGAGTACCAGTCCACCTACTACAAGATCGCCCAGCGCCGGGGCGACAAGGTGCCAACCGACGCCAGCCAGATCGAGGTACCCGAGGACGAGAAGGCGCCGATGCTCGAAGGCATCTACCGCACCCGGATGAAACAGCAGCCCCCGGCGGAGTGGCAGCAACTGGACGGCGACGAACGTGCCGCCAGGCTACGGGACGCCGTACTCGCCTCCTGGGCCCAGAGCGACCTGTTGCTGCGCCAGCTGGGCCAGGCCCGAGCGGCCAGCATCAAGGACTACCTGGTGGACCGCGGCGGACTCGCCGACGAACGCATCTTTCTGCTGGACGTCAGCCTGGTGGAGCCGAATCAGGCCGGAGAGGTCATCACCCCGCTGCACCTGGACAGCGAATGACCATGCGCAACGCCCTGGCCGCCGTCCTGCTGACCTTCGCCCTGGCCACACCGGCCGGGGCGGACACAATGCGCTGTGGCAGCCGGCTCATCAGCCTCGGCGACCGTGCCTTCGAGGTCCTGCAGAAGTGTGGCGAGCCGGCCCACCGTGACCAGGTAGGCTACACCCTGGGCGGCTACGACCGGCGTGAGTTCACCGTGGAGGAATGGGTCTACGGCCCCAACAACGGAATGCTCAGCATCCTCACCTTCGAGGGCAACCGCCTGGTGCGCATCGAGACGCGGCGAAGCCGCTGACGTCCGCATGCGCCGGGTGTAGGCTGTAGCTCCCCTACGCCTCCGGACCCGCACGTGATCCTCCGTCTGCTCGCCTGCCTGCCACTGCTGCTCGTCCTGGGGACCGCCGAGGCCTCCTCTACCCTGCGCTGCGCCAGCCACCTGATCAGCCTCGACGACACCGTCGGCGAGGTGCTGGAGAAGTGCGGCGAACCCACCAGCCGCGCGGATCTGGGCTACCGCGAAGTCATGGACGAGTACCGACAGCGCACCGAAGTCCGCGTTGAGGAATGGGTCTACGGCCCCCGCAACGGCATGTACCACTTCCTCCGTTTCGAGGGTAACCGCCTGCGCGGTATCAGCAGCAAGCGCGGCAACTGACAGCCGCTCTGACGGAATGCTAGGCTCTGCGCCTTCAACCACCGGACAGGATGCCCGCCCCATGAAAAGCCTGACCTGCGCCCTCGCAGCCACCCTCCTCATCGCCCTCGACGCCCAGGCCAGCACCTTTCGCTGCGAAAGCAAGCTGGTGAGCGTTGGGGACCGCACGGTCGAGGTCCAGCGAAAGTGCGGCGAACCCGCTTCCCGCAACTTCATCGGCTACTCGGAAACCCAGAGCGGTCGCCAGGAGATGCAGGTGGAAGAATGGGTCTACGGACCTACCAACGGCATGTACCACTACCTGAGATTCGTCGGCGGCCGCCTCAGCGAAATCGAAAGCCAGCGCAACTGAGCCGCGCATCATGATCATCCTGCCCGCCGACCAACCCCTGGACTGGCGGCGGCCGCCGGTCATCACCCTGCTGCTGATCCTGCTCAATACCCTGATCTACATCGGCTACCAGGGCGGTGACCAGGCACGGGCAGAGAAAGCACAACGGCTCTATCTCGACGAAGGCCTGCTGAACCGCGAGCGTGCCCTGTACATCGACCATCTGGTGGAGCGGGAAAAGCTCGACACCGACCAGCGCCACGCCGTCGATGCCATGCGCCGCCAGGACCTCGCCGCCATCATTCTCCGTGACCTGGAGTTCGAGGACTGGCTGCACCAACGACCGGCCTACCAGGCCGACGCCACCTGGCAGCAGGCGCGCGCGCGGGCCGAGGAGGCAAGGGACCGGATCAGCGCCCAGCGTTTCGGCTTCATTCCCAAGAAGTTCAGCGTAGAGGGGCTGTTCGGCGCCATGTTCCTCCATGGCAGCTTCGATCACCTGCTGGGCAACATGCTCTTTCTGTTCATCTGCGGCTTCGCCCTGGAAGCGGCGCTCGGGCGCTGGGTCTACCTGGGCCTCTACCTCGCCAGCGGCCTCGCCTCGCACCTGCTCTGGTGGGCGCTGGACCCGGTCTGGGTCGCCGGCATCGGCGCCTCGGGCGCCGTCTCCGGCCTGATGGGGATGACCATCGGCGTCTACGGCCTGCGGCGCATTCGCTTCTTCTACTGGCTCGGGCCCCTGATCGGCTACTTCAAGGCCCCGGCCCTGTGGATATTCCCCGCCTGGCTGGGCAAGGAGCTCTACGGCGTACTGGCGGCGGACGACCATGTGAACTATTACGCGCACCTGGGGGGACTGGGCTTCGGTTTCCTCGCCACCTGGCTGCTGGGCCGGGCAGGAATCCTCCGGGTGGACGAGGCCTACCTGAACAAGGAAGACCCGGATGGGCCCTTCAAGCGGGAACTGGCGGCGCTGGATCAGTTGATCGGCCGTTTCGCCCTGGACCAGGCGGTGCCTCGCGGGCTCGACCTGCTGGCGCGCTATCCAGGGCGCCCGACCCTGCTGGAGCGTCTCTATCCAGTCGCCAAGGGACGCCAGGACAAGGCCCTGATGTCAGCGGTGCTCAAGCAACTCTTCGGGCTGGCGGATCAGGCGGGCACCCTGCCTCTGCTGCAGAAGCTGGCCGATGACGTCGCCGACCCCCAGCAACGCCTGCTGCAGCATCCCGCCGTGTTGCTGCACTTGCTGCAGCGCCTGCTCAAGGCCGGCGAGGCCGGCCGCGCCCTGGCGCCCTGGCGGCGCCTGGCGCAGGTCTCGCCGGCACCCGCGCAGTTGCCCGGCCTGACCCTGCAACTGGCCAAGCAATTGGGTCAGCGCCAGGACCTGCGAGGCGTGGGCGAACTGGGGCAGTACCTGCGCCGGGCCTTTCCCGAGGCGGAGCAGACCCGCCAGTTGGCGCTCTACCAACAATACCTGGGTCGCTGACTGCCCCCTGAACGACGAAGCCCCGCGTATCGCAGGGCCTCATCGTTCAGGGGGGCCGAGCCTCACTCGGCGGATTTCAGGCCATCGGCGGACACGGCGGTCACGCCCTTGATGCCCTTTGCAGTGGTGATGGCGAGCTCACGCTCGGCATCGGTCTTGACCATGCCGGACAGGGCGACGACACCCTTGTTGGTCTCCACCTTGATGTCCATGCCGCTGAGGTTCTTGTCAGCCAGGAAGGTGGATTTGACCTTGCTGGTGATCCAGGTGTCGGAGACAGCCTCTTCGGCTTTCTGCATGGTCTCGTTGGCCGCCAACACGGCTGGGCCGCTGAGGGTATCCGCATAGGCGCCGGTCGCGTACGGCAGGCTGAGGGCGGCAGCGGTGACAGCGGCAAAGGTCCACTTGGTGAAAGTCTGTTTCATGAGGGGTTCTCCTCTTCGCTTCGGATCATCTGCAACCGGCTCCTGGCTGCAGGCTCACCTGAAACATCGCAAGCCCTGTGCCAGCTCACGACAAAGAGAAAAACATAGCGTAATCAATAATTTACGAGACACTCCCTTCCACCTCCTACATGCAGTCTGCACGTTGCCCCGCGAAGGGCCGTGCAGACTGCACGACATCAAGCCCCCTTCAACGGCGAACACCCTCAAGCCTGCCCAGGGTTTCTTCCAGGGCGGCGACCTGATCCAGCAGGGGCGAAGCCGGATGACGCGCCCGGATGTAGGCCAGGAGCTTGCGTGCCGGATCCAGCTGGCCCAGTCCTTCGGCGAAGCCCCGCGCCGCCAGCAGGTAGGCCCGGGGAATATGGGGGTAGTCGGGGAAGCGCTGATGCAGGTTGCGCAACAGGCTCAGCGCCTCACGCACCCGGTGTCGCTCCAGCAGGGCCGTAGCGACCTGCTCGCACACCAGCGCATCGTCCGGCAGGTAATCGCCCTGCAGTTGGCGTGCGTTGAGCAGGGCGGTCGCGGCCAGGGCGGGATTCTGCCGGGCAACCAGGGGCAGGTAATGGGTCAGGTGCTGCAGGCAGCGTTCGCGCGCCCCGAGGCCGAACAGCAACTGGTGATAGCGCTCGTTGAGGCGCAGGTCCTCAGGGTCCCGCTGCAGGGCCTTGGCCAGGGTTTCCAGGGCCCCGTCGCTCTGCCCCTCCTTCAGGCGGATCTCGGCATCCGCCAGTGCACGGCGCCGGCGCCACTCCTGCTCGGGGAGGCCGACCTGGGCACCCTCCTCGGCGATGGCGAACCCCAGGGCGCCCTGATACTGGAAGACGGCGTAGCCCATCATGCTGCACATGACCACGCCGAAGTAGCCGAAGAGGAAGGTGGCCACCGGCATCAGCACCACCTTGGGCAGGCCACTGGCGAGCATCCAGGCCACGTACCCCGGCGACTGCCAGAGGATGAAGAGGAAAGCGCAGAGGATCAGGTAACGCCAGCCCATGGCACGGATGACCTCACCCACCTGGTCGGGACTCAAGGCCGCCCCCAGTTCTCGGCTGAGGGCCAGGCGGATGATGCTGGCCGGAAGCAGGAGGACGATGGCGATGTTCATCCCCCAGAACACCACTTCGCTATCGAAGTCCGCCGCCAGCCAAAGGGCGCCCAGGGCCACGAGGAACACGGCCATCTGCTTGAAGAACAGGCTGAAGCCTTCGCCGGTGAAGGCCTCCATCAGGCTCGGTGCCTCCCGCCGCCCCTCGCTGCTAGCCTCGATGACGCTGTGGAAGTACTTGGTGGCGACACTGAGCAACGCGACCCAGAGGATGAGCGATCGCGGCATGAACAGGCTGGCCAGCGCCAACAGTGCGGCGAAGGCCAGCGGCCCGGTCTGCAGGGCGTAGGCGAAGAACTGCGGCAGGCGCTCCCAGAAGGGCTGGGCGGTGTTGGCGGCGCCCAGGAAGGTCAGCGGACTACGGCACAGTGGGCAGGCCGGGGCATCGTCCGGGGCATCGGCATTGAGCGGGATGCAGCAATCACCGAAGTGCCGCTGGCACGGCGAGCACTGCCAGGTGGCGGGCTGGGTGGGGTGGTACTGGCAGAGCGTCTTGTCCATGACGGGGTTCCGGATGATTGCGATTGGCCATTGTCCGGGCAAAAAAAGAGGGCCCGCAAGGGGCCCTCTCTTCATCGGCTGGCGATGATCAGACGCCGGAGGCCTCGGCGGCTTCCACGTCCTTCATGGACAGCTTGATGCGGCCGCGGTTGTCCACGTCCAGCACCAGGACCTTCACTTCCTGACCTTCCTTCAGTACGTCGGTGACTTTCTCGATGCGCTTGTCGCTGATCTGGGAAATGTGCACCAGGCCGTCCTTGCCGGGCAGGATGTTGACGAAGGCACCGAAGTCGACGATGCGCTCGACCTTGCCCACGTAGACCCTGCCGATCTCGGCTTCGGCGGTGATGGCCAGGACGCGCTGACGTGCGGCCTCGGCGGCTTCCTTGGTTTCGCCGAAGATCTTCACGCTGCCATCGTCTTCGATGTCGATGGAGGCCTTGGTCTCTTCGCAGATGCCGCGGATGGTGGCGCCGCCCTTGCCGATGACGTCACGGATCTTGTCCGAGTCGATCTTCATGGCCAGCATGGTCGGAGCGTTCTCGGACAGCTCGCTGCGGGACTCGGCGATCACCTGGTTCATCTGGCCGAGGATGTTCAGACGTGCTTCCAGCGCCTGCTCCAGGGCGATCTCCATGATCTCTTCGGTGATGCCGTTGATCTTGATGTCCATCTGCAGGGCGGTCACGCCCTTGGCGGTACCGGCCACCTTGAAGTCCATGTCGCCCAGGTGGTCTTCGTCACCCAGGATGTCGGTCAGGACGGCGAACTTGTCACCTTCCTTCACCAGACCCATGGCGATACCGGCAACCGGAGCCTTCATCGGCACGCCGGCGTCCATCAGCGCCAGGGAGGCACCGCACACGGAAGCCATGGAGCTGGAGCCGTTGGATTCGGTGATCTCGGAAACCACACGGATGGTGTAGGGGAACTCGTCGCCCTTCGGCAGCATGGCGGCAACGCCACGACGGGCCAGGCGGCCGTGGCCGATTTCGCGGCGACCGGCGCTGCCCATGCGGCCGCACTCGCCCACCGAGAAGGGGGGGAAGTTGTAGTGCAGCATGAAGGCGTCCTTGCGCTCGCCTTCCAGGGTGTCCAGCAGCTGGGCGTCACGGGCGGTGCCAAGAGTGGCGACGACCAGGGCCTGGGTCTCGCCACGGGTGAACAGGGCGGAACCGTGGGTCTTGTCCAGTACGCCGACTTCGATCTTCAGCGGACGTACGGTGCGGGTGTCACGGCCATCGATACGGGGCTTGCCGTTGACGATGTTCTCGCGAACGGTGCGGTACTCCAGCAGGCCGAAAGCCTCCTTCACCTCACCGGCCGGGAACTGACCCTCTGCCTCGCCGGAGAAGCGGGCGATGACCTGCTCGCGCAGCTCGTCCAGGCGGTTGTAGCGGTCCTGCTTGATGGTGATGGTGTAGGCCTGGGAGATGGCCTCGCCGAACTCGGCCTTGATGGCGCTGAGCAGGGCGGTGTTCTCGACCGGAGCGGTCCAGTTCCAGGCGGGCTTGCCAGCCTCGGCGGCGAATTCCTTGACGGCCTGGATCACGGCCTGGAATTCCTGGTGGGCGAAGAGCACGGCGCCCAGCATCTGGTCTTCGGTCAGCTCCTGGGCTTCGGATTCCACCATCAGCACGGCGTCTTCGGTACCGGCGACGACCATGTCCAGGGCGGAGGCTTTCAGCTGCTCGTAGTTCGGGTTCAGCAGGTAGCCGGCTTCTTCATGGTAAGCCACGCGCGCGGCGCCGATGGGGCCTGCGAAGGGGATGCCGGAGATGGCCAGGGCCGCAGACGTACCGATCATGGCGGCGATGTCCGGATCGGTCTTCTTGTTGGTGGAAACCACGGTGCAGATGACCTGCACTTCGTTCAGGAAGCCTTCCGGGAACAGCGGACGGATCGGGCGGTCGATGAGGCGGGAGGTCAGGGTTTCCTTCTCGGAAGGACGGCCTTCACGCTTGAAGAAACCACCCGGGATACGGCCGGCGGCGTAGGTTTTTTCCTGGTAGTGGACGGACAGGGGGAAGAAACCCTTGCCCGGATCGGCCTGCTTGGCACCCACTACGGTCACCAGCACGGTGACGTCCTGATCCATGGTGACCAGGACGGCGCCGGAGGCTTGACGGGCGATACGGCCAGTCTCGAGGGTCACGGTCGATTGACCGAACTGGAACTTCTTGATTACCGGATTCACGGTGTTTTCCTTCTCTTTGTTGCCTTTGGGGGAAATCGTGGGAATGGCGGGAGTCGGACCCGGTTCAGTCCCTAAAAAAGCCGAAAGCTGGAAAGCCGAAAGCTGGAACGATGTCCAGCTTCCGGTTTTCCAGCTTCCAGCTCATCTGTGTCGCTTAGCGACGCAGACCCAGACGACCGATCAGGGCGCTGTAACGAGAGGCGTCCTTACCCTTCAGGTAGTCCAGCAGCTTGCGGCGCTGGTTAACCATGCGGATCAGACCACGACGGGAGTGGTGGTCCTTGCCGTTGGCCTTGAAGTGGTCCTGCAGCTTGTTGATGTTGGCGGTCAGCAGGGCAACCTGCACTTCCGGAGAACCGGTATCGCCTTCAGCTTGCTTGTACTCGTTAACGATCTGGGCTTTTTCAGCAACGCTCAGTGCCATGATGGGCTTCCTCTGAGAGTAATAGGCCGGAACCTGGGTTCCGTGTTCAAAATGGAGGAATGACCGTGCCTATTGACAGCCATCCTCGGTTCGGTCACTCCGACCGAATCAGTCGACGCGGCGCTACGCGCCCGTCATCGCTCACTTCACCGATTCCGATAAAGCGACCGGTATGATCCTGCACCCGCATCATGCCGAACTTCGGCGCTTCCGGAGCACGCACCGGCTGGCCGTGAAGCCAGTAATAGGCGCTGTGCTCGGTTAGCTGGATCAGCGGCCAGTGCTCCAGACCGCTGTCGACCGGCAGGAGGAACTGGTCCAGCGCCTCGTTGCCGCCTTCGGCGTGGGCCTTTTCCAGGGTCTCCAGGCTGATCGCCTGGGCCAGTACGAAGGGCCCTGCCTGGGTCCGACGCAGCTCCGCCACATGGGCTCCGCATCCCAATGCCTGACCAAGGTCCTCGACCAGGGTACGGATATAGGTGCCCTTGCTGCAGGCTACGGCCAATCTGGCCTGGTCATTTTCACAGGCCAGCAAATCCAGGCGCGCAATAGTAACAGAACGCGCCTCACGCTCCACTACCTCACCCGCACGAGCCAACTTGTAGAGCGGCTGGCCGTCCTTCTTGAGTGCGGAGTACATCGGCGGTATCTGCTTGATTTCACCGCGAAAACGCGGAAGCAACGCCTCGATCTCGGGGCGACCGACGGTCACCTCGCGACGCTCGATCACCTCGCCTTCGGCGTCGCCGGTGGAGGTGGTCACACCCAACTGGGCCAGCGTTTCGTAACCCTTGTCGGCATCCAGCAGGTACTGGGAGAACTTGGTCGCCTCGCCGAAGCACAACGGCAGCACGCCGGTAGCGAGCGGGTCGAGGCTGCCGGTGTGGCCGGCCTTCTCGGCGTTGAGCAACCAGCGGACTTTCTGCAGGGCCTGGTTGGAGCTCATGCCCCGTGGCTTGTCGAGGATCAGCAGGCCGCTGACGTTACGGCGGATTCGTTTCACCTGAGCCACACCGTCACTCCCCGTCGTTGCCCGGGTGCTTGCGGTCTTCCGCCATGGCACGCTCGATCAGCGCCGACAGCTCGGCACCACGACGGATGCTGGCGTCGTAGTGGAAGTGAAGCTGCGGCACGCTGCGCAGCTTCATCGCCTTGCCCAACTGCATGCGCAGAAAACCGGCGGCATCCTGGAGGATGTCGATGTTGAGCTGGGTCTTCTCGATATTGTCCTCCTGCCCCATGACGGTGACGAACACCTTGGCATGGGAGAGGTCACGACTTACGTCGACCGCGGTGATGGTCACCAGGCCCAGGCGCGGATCCTTGATCTCCCGCTGGATCAGCAGCGCCAGTTCGCGCTGCATCTGATCGCCGATGCGTTGGGTACGGCTGTAGTCTTTAGCCATTTTCGTATCACTCTAAAACGCTGAAAGCTGGAAGCTCAGGGTAGGAAGATCACGCTTCCACCCCCAGCTTCCAGCTTCCCGCTGATCCTGCATTTACAGGGTACGCGCCACCTGGACCTTCTCGAACACTTCGATCTTGTCGCCGACCTTGACGTCGTTGTAGCTCTTCACGCCGATGCCGCACTCCATGCCGGCACGCACCTCGGACACGTCGTCCTTGAAGCGGCGCAGGGACTCCAGTTCACCTTCGAAGATCACCACGTCGTCGCGCAGAACGCGGATCGGGCGGTTGCGGTGTACGAGACCCTCGATGACCATGCAACCCGCGACCGCACCGAACTTCGGCGAACGGAACACGTCGCGCACTTCGGCGATACCCAGGATGTTCTCCCGGACGTCGCTGCCCAGCATGCCGGACAGGGCATTCTTAACGTCTTCGATGATGTCGTAGATGATGTTGTAGTAACGCAGGTCCAGACCTTCCTGCTCGACGATCTTGCGCGCGCCGGCGTCGGCACGCACGTTGAAGCCGAACAGCACGGCGTTGGACGCCAGCGCCAGGTTGGCATCGCTCTCGGTGATACCACCGACGCCACCACCTACCACGCGGACCTGTACTTCGTCGTTGCCGAGGTCCGAGAGGGCTCCCTGCAGCGCTTCGAGAGAACCGCGCACATCGGACTTGAGCACGATGTTGAGGGTCTTCTTCTCGTCCTGGCCCATGCTTTCGAAGATGTTCTCCAGCTTGGCGGACTGCTGGCGGGCCAGTTTGACCTCGCGGAACTTGCCTTGACGGAACAGGGCCACTTCACGCGCCTTCTTCTCGTCGCTGATCACGGTCAGCTCATCACCCGCATCCGGGGTGCCGTCCAGGCCGAGGATCTCGACCGGGATGGACGGACCGGCTTCCTTGATGGCCTTGCCGTTCTCGTCGAGCATGGCGCGTACGCGACCGAAGTTGACGCCGCAAAGCACCATGTCGCCCTGACGCAGGGTGCCGTCCTGGACCAGCACGGTAGCCACCGGGCCACGGCCCTTGTCGAGGCGCGACTCCACCACGACCCCACGACCGGGAGCCGACGGGGTGGCGGTGAGTTCCAGTACCTCAGCCTGCAGCAGCACGGCTTCCAGAAGGTCGTCGACGCCGGTACCGGCCTTGGCCGACACGGGCACGAACTGGGTATCGCCGCCCCACTCTTCCGGGATCACATCCAGCGCGGCAAGGCCGTTCTTGATGTTGTCCGGGTTGGCTTCGGGCTTGTCCATCTTGTTGATGGCGACAACGATAGGTACACCAGCCGCCTTGGCATGCTGGACGGCTTCTTCGGTCTGGGGCATTACGCCGTCGTCGGCCGCGACCACCAGGATCACGATGTCGGTCGCCTTGGCGCCGCGGGCACGCATGGCGGTGAACGCCGCGTGGCCGGGAGTATCCAGGAAAGTCACCATGCCACGATCGGTTTCGACGTGATAGGCGCCGATGTGCTGGGTGATGCCGCCCGCCTCGCCACTCGCCACCTTGGTACGACGGATGTAGTCGAGCAGGGAGGTCTTGCCGTGGTCGACGTGGCCCATCACGGTCACGACCGGGGCACGAGTCGACGCCTCACCTTCGAACTTCAGGGACTCGGCCAGTTGATCTTCCAGGGCATTCTCGTTGACCAGCTTGACCTTGTGGCCGAGCTCTTCGGCGACGAGTTGGGCGGTCTCGCGATCGAGCACCTGGTTGATGGTCACCGGAGTGCCCATCTTGAACATGAACTTGACGACTTCTGCGCCCTTCACGGCCATCTGGGCAGCCAGTTCGGCCACGGTAATGGTTTCGCCGATGCTGATTTCACGCACGATAGGTCCTGTCGGGCTCTGGAACCCGTGCTGGTTGCGCTTCTTCAGCTTGGACTTGCCACCACGACCGCCGCGACGATAGGAATCGCTCTCTTCGTCGGTGCTGCGAGGGGCAACTCGGGGAGCAGGAACCTTTTCCTTCTCCTTGACGGACGGCCGGTGCTGCGCATGCTTGCGATCACGGCGATCGTCCTCGTCACGAGCGCGCTCGGGACGACGAGGTTCTTCGCGTTTGCGATCGGCAGCGCCTGCCGCGGCGGCGGCGCCAGTGGCCGGAGCGGCAGCAGGGGCGACAGCAACGACCGGCGCTGCTTCAGGCTGGGCAACAGGTGCGGCAGCGCTGGCAGGTACTGCATCGGCTGGCTGCTTGGCACGCGCCTCGGCTTCGCGGCGAGCGGCTTCTTCAGCACGCTGACGAGCCTCTTCCTCGGCCTTCAGGCGGGCGGCCTCTTCAGCGGCGCGCTGCTCTTCCAGCTCGCGCTGACGCTCAGCCTCGATTTCGTCGGGGCTGCGCTTGACGTAGGTCTTCTTCTTGCGAACTTCGACGTTGATGGTCTTGCTGCCAGCAACTCGCAGCGTAGTCGTGGTCTTGCGCTGCAGGGTGATCTTGCGCGGCTCTTCCAGGCGCTCACCGTGACTGCTCTTCAAATGAGCCAGCAGGGCCTGCTTCTCGTTGTCGGTTACCACTTGCTCGGCGTTGGTGTGCGGCAGACCCGCCTCACGCATCTGCTGCAGCAGGCGCTCCACCGGTGTATCGACCACTTGGGCCAGTTCTTTCACCGTGACTTGCGTCATGCACTTCTCTCCTCAGGCCGCGATACTTACTCGAACCAATGGGCTCGGGCGGCCATGATCAGCTTGCCGGCACGCTCTTCATCCATGCCGTCGATGTCGAGCAGGTCGTCGATCGACTGCTCTGCCAGGTCTTCGCGGTTAATCACGCCCCGCACGGCGAGTTCGACAGCCAGGTCCTTGTCCATGCCTTCGAGGGAAAGCAGGTCTTCGGCAGGCTGGGCATCCGCCAACTTCTCTTCGGTGGCGATCGCCTTGGTCAGCAGGCGGTCCTTCGCCCGGGCGCGCAGCTCGTTGACGATGTCTTCGTCGAAACCCTCGATACTGAGCATCTCTTCCATAGGGACGTAGGCAATCTCTTCCAGGCTGGTGAAACCTTCTTCCACCAGGACCTGGGCCAGTTCCTCATCCACTTCCAGCTCGTCCACGAACGAGCGCAGGATGCCGCCGGTTTCAGCCTGCTGCTTGGCCTGAATATCCGCTTCGGTCATCACGTTCAGGGTCCAGCCGGTCAGCTGACTGGCAAGACGTACGTTCTGACCGCCACGACCGATGGCCTGGGCCAGGTTGTCCTCGGCAACGGCGATATCCATCGCGTGGGCATCTTCGTCGACGATGATCGCGACCACTTCGGCCGGAGCCATGGCATTGATCACGAACTGGGCGGGGTTGTCGTCCCAAAGGACGATATCGACACGCTCGCCACCCAGTTCGCCGGACACGGCCTGGACGCGGGATCCGCGCATGCCGATACAGGCGCCCTGCGGGTCGATGCGTTTGTCCTTGGAGCGAACGGCGATCTTGGCGCGAGAGCCCGGATCACGGGACGCGGCCATCACTTCGATCAGTTCTTCGGCGATTTCCGGCACTTCGATACGGAACAGCTCGATCAACATCTGCGGCGCAGTGCGCGACAGAATCAGTTGCGGACCACGGTTCTCGGTGCGAATTTCCTTCAGCAGGGCCCGCACGCGAGCGCCAACACGGAAGGTTTCCCGGGCAATGATGTCCTCGCGAGCCAGCAGCGCCTCGGCGTTGTTACCCAAGTCGACGATCACGTTGTCGCGGGTGACCTTCTTCACGGTGCCGGAAATGATGTCGCCCAGCTTCTCGCGATAGGCCTCGACGACCTGCGCGCGCTCGGCTTCACGCACTTTCTGCACGATCACCTGTTTCGCGGTCTGGGCAGCGATGCGGCCGAACTCGATGGATTCGATCTTCTCTTCGATGACATCACCGATCTTGGCGTTCTCATCGCGAGCCTGAGCCTGATCGAGGGTCAGCTGGATGTCGGGATCCTCGAAATCCTCGTCTGCCACCACAGTCCAACGACGGAAGGTGTCGTAGTTACCATTGTGACGGTTGATCGACACGCGCAGGTCGACCTCGTCCTCGTAGCGCTTCTTGGTAGCAGTGGCCAGAGCCAGCTCAAGCGCCTCGAAAATCACGCCGGCCGGTACGCCCTTTTCATTGGATACCGACTCAACAACCAGCAGTACTTCTTTGCTCATCGTACGCCTCGCCTTTCGCAATCCATTGGATCCGCGGGATCCGCGTCTCAGTCAAAACGGGGAATGATGTTGGCCTTGTCGATCAGTTCGATCGGCAGGAGGAACTCGCGGTCTTCAATGAGAACCACCACGTCCTGCTCCTCCACCCCGCGGAGAAGCCCCTGAAAATTACGTCGCCCTTCGAACGGCGAGCGCAGCTTGATCTTGACCAGTTCGCCAGCATGGGCGGCGTACTGATCAAGGGTAAACAGCGGACGATCCATACCTGGCGAAGAAACCTCCAGGGTGTATTCGCTGCTGATCGGATCCTCTACATCGAGAACACCGCTCACCTGGCGGCTGACCTTCTCACAGTCGTCCACCAGGATGCCGTTCTCGTGATCGATATAGATCCGGAGGAGCGAGTGACGCCCCTGGGACAGGAACTCGATGCCCCAGCACTTGTAACCGAGCGCCTCGACTACCGGGGCCAACAAGGCCTGCAACTGTTCTAGCTTGCTCGACACCTGATTGCCTCTCGCATGCTGTGCAAATAAAAAATGGGCGAAACGCCCATCCCTTCAAACCGCCTGATCCGTGATCGGAGGCCAACTGTCCAGCTAGCAAAAAGCCCCTAAAAAGGGGCTTCGCGACTACTGGTTGCGGGGGCTGGATTTGAACCAACGACCTTCGGGTTATGAGCCCGACGAGCTACCAGACTGCTCCACCCCGCGTCAAAGCTGGTGCGAGAGTATACGGCCAGCACCTTGCATGGTCAACCGAACATCCCGCAAAAAGAAAAGCCCGCATTGCTGCGGGCCGCTCTTTGTATGGTACCGAGGAGGGGACTCGAACCCCTACAGCCTATGGCCACTACCACCTCAAGGTAGCGTGTCTACCAATTCCACCACCTCGGCAAAACTTGCCTTACTTCTGCTCTGGAGCTGGCGGCACATCACTCGACTGAGTGGCTGGCTTCTGCTCTTCGAGCACCGGCACATCGTCAGCTGCCGGCTTGCTTGGCTGAACTTCCAGAACCGCCGGATCCGGCAGCCCCACATTGCTCAGCGCATCAGCCTTTTCTTTAGCGAAGTACGCTAAACCCAGGCTGGTAATGAAAAAAACCGCGGCGAGTATAGCAGTAACTCTACTCAAAAAGGTAGCGGAACCTTGACTACCGAACACAGTAGCCGACGCACCAGCCCCAAAGGAGGCACCAGCATCCGCACCCTTGCCCTGCTGAATCAGAACCAGGCCTACCACACCCAGAGCGACCAGAAGATGCACCACAACAACGACAGTTTCCAGCATCTTGTCAGCTTCCTGCGGCGCGACAAATCGCACCGAACTCATCCGCATTCAGGGAGGCACCACCAATGAGCCCCCCATCGATATCCGGCATGCCGAACAAGTCGGCCGCACTGGCCGCCTTCACACTGCCGCCGTACAGAATCCGTACGCCGCGAGCGACTTCGGCGTTTTCGGCCGACAGCTGCGAGCGGATAGCCGCGTGAACTTCCTGGGCCTGCTGCGGCGAAGCGGTCAACCCCGTACCAATCGCCCAGACAGGCTCATAGGCAATCACCGCACGAGTAAACGCACCCACACCAAGCTCCTCGATCACGCTACCCAGCTGACGCCCAACAACCTCAAGCGTCTTGCCGGCTTCGCGCTGCTCCCGGGTCTCGCCGACGCATAGCACCGGGACCAGACCACAGGACTGAGCAGCCGCGAACTTGCGACTCACGACCTCATCGCTCTCACCCAGAATCAGGCGACGCTCCGAGTGACCGACGAGAACCATCTGACAACCCACGTCCGCCAACTGACTCGCCGCAACCTCACCTGTGAGGGCTCCCTGCACAGGCTCCACCGCACAATTCTGAGCACCAACGACAATCGACTTGCCGTCCAGGCCTTGAATGACCTGACTGATGTACAGACATGGCGGCATGACCGCGACTTCGACGCCAGAAGGCAACGCCAATTGGCGCAGACCCTTGATCAGCTCTGCGACGCTGGCGCGGGTACCGTGCATTTTCCAGTTACCGGCTACCAATGGTCGGCGCATGCTTTATTCCGTCGATCAAAGTGGGCGCAGATGTTACCCAAGGAATTTCCAACAAGCAAGAGAAATCAAGCACATACCTCGTTGACGACTTTCGCGAGTTCTTCGGCATAGCCACGAACCATCATTTCATCGTCACCTTCTACCATCACACGAACCAGCGGCTCCGTGCCGGACTTGCGCAGCAGAACCCGCCCACGACCCGCCATCTGCTCGGTGACTCGAGCGGACGCCTCGGTGACCGCAGGGTGATTGACCGGATCCACGTCGCCGCCGGAATAACGGACATTGATCAGCACCTGGGGACACTTGCGCATGCCCTGGCGCGCCTCGGCGAGAGACTGGCCGCCGCGCTGGAGCGCCATCAGCACCTGGAGCGCCGAGACGATGGCGTCACCCGTAGTGGTGTAATGGCTGCACACGATGTGACCGGAATTCTCACCCCCCAGGGTCCAGCCATTGGCCTGCAACTCGCTCATCACGTAGCGGTCGCCGACCTTGGCGCGAACAAAGGGAATGCTCAACTCCTGGAGCGCGAGCTCAAGACCCAGATTGCTCATCAGCGTACCCACGACACCACCGTTCAGGCGGCCGCGTGTGTGAAGGTCACGGGCAATCAGATAGATGAGCTCGTCGCCATCCACAACAGCCCCAGTGTGATCCACCATCAGCACGCGATCGCCATCGCCATCGAAGGCGATGCCGAGATCCGCCTGCTGTTCCACCACCGCCGCCTGCAGGCTGGCCATGTGAGTGGAGCCGCAATCCTCGTTGATATTCAGGCCATTGGGTTGCGCCGCCATTACACTGACCTGGGCTCCCAGCTCGCGAAAGACGCTGGGCGCCACCTTGTAGGTCGCGCCATGGGCGCAATCGACCACCACCTTGAGCCCAGCAAAGTCGGTGCTGATAGGCGTAGTGCTCTTGCAGAATTCGATGTAACGCCCCGCAGCGTCATTGATCCGCGAAACCTTGCCCAACTGGGCGGAGTCCACGACGGTCATGGGCTGATCCAGCAGCTCCTCGATCATCAGCTCCACTTCATCGGAGAGCTTGGTGCCCTTGCCGGAGAAAAACTTGATGCCGTTGTCGTGGTGAGGGTTGTGGGAGGCACTGATCACGATACCGGCATCGGCGAGAAAGGTGCGCGTCAGGTAGGCGATGGCAGGCGTGGGCATGGGGCCCAGTAGCAGCACATCAGCGCCTGCAGCCAGCAAGCCGGCCTCCAGGGCCGACTCGAACATGTAGCCGGAAATCCGGGTGTCCTTGCCGATCAGGATGCGGCACTTGCCCTGCTTGCGGAATGCCATGCCCGCAGCCCAGCCCAATTTGAGCATGAAATCCGGTGTGATCGGGAACTGGCCGACATGTCCGCGAATGCCATCGGTGCCAAAGTACTTTCTGCTCATGGGGTGCTCCGTGTTTTCTTATTCCGCTGCCTGCACAGCGGTGATCATGCGTACTGCGTCGACGGTTTCCGCGACATCGTGAACGCGCAGGATGCAGGCGCCCTTGGCAACCGCGAGCGCGGCCAGGGCGAGACTGCCGGACAGCCGCTGATGGACGTCCCGTCCCAGCGTCTGGCCAATCATGCTTTTTCGGGAGACGCCCACCAGCAAGGGACGTCCCAAACCGTGAAGCGCTTCCATGTGTTTGAACAGGCTGAGATTGTGGGTCAGGGTCTTGGCGAAGCCGAACCCGGGGTCCAGCACGAGCCGCTCGGCCGGAATGCCCGCCGCAAGACAAGCCTGCATGCGCACCGCCAGGAACTCGCCTACCTCCCGCGTCACGTCATCGTAGCGAGGATCCTGCTGCATGGTGCCCGGCTCGCCCAGCATGTGCATCAGGCACACCGCGAGACCAGTATCGGCAGCGGCATCCAATGCGCCGTCCCGACGCAACGCCCGCACATCATTGATCATGCCCGCGCCAAGGCGGGCACCCTCGCGCATGACGGCGGGCGTGGAGGTATCCAGGGATATCACCACATCCAGCTCGCGGGCGATGGCTTCGACCACGGGCGCAACCCGCTCCAGTTCCTCGGTCGGGGATACCACTCGAGCGCCGGGGCGAGTGGACTCGCCCCCCACATCGATGAGGGTTGCGCCGGCCTCGACCATTTCAGCCGCATGCCGCAGGGCTGAGTCACGGCCACTGAAGCGACCGCCGTCGGAAAAGGAATCCGGAGTGACATTGAGAATGCCCATCACCTGAGGCTGGGCCAAATCAAGAACCCGGTTGCCACAAGGCAACCGGGTCGGGTACTGCATCGAACTCATCTACGAACCTTAGTGTTCGCCGGCTGGCCCACCAATGGGGGTCTCGGGACGCTTGGTCTCTTCCCTCGGAGCAGGGGTGCCAGTACCGGAACCGCCCTCCCAGTCCTTGGGTTCACGGACGGTACGACCCGCCATGATGTCGTCGATCTGGTCGGAGTCGATGGTCTCGTACTTCATCAGCGCATCAGCCATCTGGTCGAGCTTGTCACGGTGCTCTTCCAGCAGGCGTTTCGCGGTGGTGTAGCTCTCGTCGATGATGCGACGAACTTCCTGGTCGATTAGCTTGGCGGTCTCGCCGGACACGTTGGCGTGCTGGGAACCTGCACTGCGCCCCAGGAAAACCTCACCCTCCTCCTCCGCGTACATCAGCGGACCGAGCTTCTCCGACAACCCCCACTTGGTCACCATGTTACGGGCGATCTGGGTGGCGCGCATGATGTCATTGGAGGCCCCCGTGGTGACGCCATCGAAGCCCAGAGTCATTTCCTCGGCGATCCGGCCACCGAACAGCGAGCAGATCTGGCTGACCAGGGCGCGCTTGGACAGACTGTAGCGATCCTCCTCGGGCAGGAACATGGTCACACCGAGCGCACGACCACGAGGAATGATGGACACCTTGTAGACAGGGTCGTGCTCAGGCACCAGGCGACCGACGATGGCATGACCTGCCTCGTGGTAGGCCGTGTTGAGCTTCTCCTTCTCGGACATGACCATGGTCTTGCGCTCGGCGCCCATCATGATCTTGTCCTTGGCCAGCTCGAACTCCTTCATCTCCACCAGGCGCTTATTCACGCGAGCGGCGAAGAGGGACGCTTCGTTGACCAGGTTCGCCAGGTCCGCACCGGAGAAACCCGGAGTACCGCGGGCGATCACAGCCGGATCGACGTCATCGCCGATCGGGACCTTGCGCATGTGCACCTTGAGGATCTGCTCGCGACCACGGATGTCCGGCAGCCCCACGACAACCTGGCGGTCGAAGCGACCTGGACGCAGCAACGCGGGGTCCAGCACGTCCGGGCGGTTGGTGGCGGCGATCACGATGATGCCGTCATTCATCTCGAAGCCGTCCATCTCTACCAGCAACTGGTTGAGGGTCTGCTCACGCTCGTCATGGCCACCGCCCAGGCCTGCGCCACGATGGCGGCCGACGGCGTCGATCTCGTCGATGAAGATGATGCACGGAGCATGCTTCTTGGCCTGATCGAACATGTCGCGGACGCGGGACGCACCCACACCGACGAACATTTCGACGAAGTCGGAACCGGAGATCGTGAAGAACGGAACCTTGGCCTCACCGGCGATAGCCTTGGCCAGCAGCGTCTTGCCGGTACCGGGCGGACCGACCATCAGCACGCCGCGGGGGATCCGGCCGCCCAGGCGCTGGAACTTGCCCGGGTCACGCAGGAACTCCACCAGCTCGCCCACCTCTTCCTTGGCCTCGTCGCAGCCGGCGACGTCAGCCAGGGTAGTCTTCACCTGGTCCTCGGACAGCAGGCGTGCCTTGCTCTTGCCAAAGCTCATCGGGCCGCCACGGCCACCGCCGCCGCCCTGCATCTGGCGCATGAAGAACATGAAGACCGCGATGATCACGAGGATCGGGAAGCTGGCGACGAGCAACTGGGTCCAGATGCTCTGCTGCTCGGGCTGCTTGCCCTCGATGATCACGTTGTTATCGATCAGGTCACCAATCAGGCCACCGTCCTGAATGGCCGGACGAATGGTCTTGAAAGACTCGCCATCGCTGCGCTTGCCGGTGATGACGAAGCCGTCGACGGTGACGCGCTCGACCTTGCCTTCTTTGACCTGCTCGATGAATTCCGAGTAGTTAAGGGTCTGCGGTTCGCTAGGGCTGGAGAAGTTGTTCATCACCGTGACAAGCACAGCGGCGATGATCAGCCACAGGATCAGATTTTTTGCCATGTCGTTCAATTAGCTACCCTCTGGAACGGGCCCCTATCCTGGAGCGCACCCCGCATGACGGCTGGTGATTAACCGGCCTAACTTACTACACAACCCCTGCCCCTGGCAGGCGCCGTCTGTAACCCTTTATGAGACCCTGCGGCCTCCCTGCACCATCGGCACGGCCTCGGCGACCCACTGGTCAGGCCTTCACGCAGTCTATTCCCCGCGAAAGCCTCGCGCGAGCAGGTATTGCTCGCGAGAACGGTCGCGCGACGAAAGCGGCTTACGCATCTGCACTTTGTCGAACATCTCCCGCACTTGCTTGTGGTAGACGTCGAAACCTTCGCCCTGGAATATCTTGATCAGAAAATCGCCACCCGGCCGCAGGACACGGCTGGCCAGATCAAGCGCCAGCTCACACAGGTACATGGCACGCGGCTGGTCGGCCGCCCTCACCCCACTCATATTGGGGGCCATATCCGAAATCACAAGGTCTACCGGATGGTCACCGATCGCCTCGAGGATTCGCGAGAAGACCTCATCCTCGGTGAAGTCGCCCTGGATGAAGGTCACATCGGGGATGCTGTCCATTTCCAGGATGTCGGAGGCGATGAGTCGCCCGCGGTCACCAATCACCCGACTGGTGACCTGAGACCAGCCACCAGGCGCGGCACCAAGGTCGACCACGGTCATGCCGGGCCGCAGGATGCGGTCCTTTTCCTGGATTTCCAGCAGTTTGTAGCTGGCGCGGGAGCGGTAACCGTCCTTTTGCGCCATTTTGACGTATGGATCGTCGAAGTGTTCTTTCAGCCAACGCTGGCTAGTCTTGGAACGGGCCACGGGATACCTCGTGTTCGGCTGTGCGCCCCGGAATCACTCGGGTAAACTAGCAGCCTTTTTTCGCAGGGGTCTGATTATGGCGCTCTCACAGGAGCACAAGAAGCAATACAAATCTATCGGCCATCACTTGAAACCGGTATTGACGGTGGCCGAGAACGGTTTGACCGAGGGCGTGCTGGCCGAACTGGAGCGCGCGCTGAACGATCACGAACTGATCAAGGTGCAATTCCGCATCATGGAGCGCGAAGATCGCCGCGCCCTGATCGACGAGCTTTGCACCGCGGGCAACTGCGAGCTCGTCCAGGTCATCGGCAAGATGGCTCTGGTCTATCGCCGCAATCCCAAGCCGAACCGCAACCTGTCCAACATCAGCCGCTTCAGCGGCCTCTGAGCCCATTGCCAGGGGCGCGCACTCAGCGCGCCCGGCTCTCCAGCCGCCGCAACGGCAGAGGCTGGATCACCAGCAGCAGACCGCAGAAGGCCAGCAGCAAATAGCTGAAATTCTGCCAGTACAACGCTTCCGGCATCCAGAAACGCATCAACAGGAACAGTGCCGCCAAGGCCAGCACAGCGGCGAGCAGTTGCGCACGCGCATCACGCCACAAGCGCGCGAGCCCCGCATGCTGTATCAGCAACAGGGCCTGGAGCAAGGCGCAGAATCCAGCGAACACTACCAACAGCGGCCGCAATGTGGCGGCTACCTCATCCACCAGCAACGGCGCCAGACCGATTCGTTCCAGCGCCGGAAGCATGACGAAGTGCAACAACCAGAGGCCGCCGACCCAAAGGGTCTGGGCCAGTTGCCAGGCAATGGCACCGGCCCGTGACAATGAAGACTCAGACGTGGCGGACTTCGACAATCTCGTACTCGACGATGCCACTCGGGGTCCTGACGGTCACCACATCCCCTTCTTCCTTGCCCACCAGGGCGCGGGCGATGGGAGAACTGACCGACAGCTTGCCCTGTTTGATGTCCGCTTCGTCTTCACCGACGATCTGGTAAGTCACGGCTTCGTCGGTTTCCACGTTGGCGATATCCACCGTGGTACCGAAAATCACCTTGCCAGTGTGGGGGATGGTGGTCACATCGATGACCACCGAGTTCTGCAGGCGACCTTCGATATCGCGGATACGCGCCTCGACCATGCCCTGCTGCTCGCGCGCGGCATGGTATTCGGCGTTCTCCTTGAGGTCGCCCAGTTCACGTGCTTCGCCGATGGCCTGGCTCAGCTGCGGACGCATCACCTTGGTCAGATGGGCCAGTTCCTCTTCCAGGGCGCGAGCGCCCTGGACGGTCATGGGGTACTTGTTCATGCCTTGATTCCTGCATGGAGATCCTGCAGACGGCGCACGGTCTTCTCGGGACCGAACTTGAGCGCTTCACAGACCGCCTGCCCCGCCGCGATGGTGGTGGTGCAGTAGATCTTGTGCTGCAGGGCGTTGCGACGAATCGAGTAGGAGTCAGCAATGGACTGACGCCCCTCGGTGGTGTTGATGATGAGGGTGACCTCATCGTTCTTGATCATATCGACCACGTGTGGACGACCTTCGGTGACCTTGTTCACACGACGCACTGGCAGGCCAGCCGCCTCGATGACCTTGGCCGTACCGGCGGTGGCGACGACCTCGAAGCCCAGGGACACCAGGTCACGGGCGACTTCGACGGCCTGGGCCTTGTCGTCCTCGCGCACGCTGATGAAGGCGGTACCGGAGTTCGGCAGGATCTCGCTGGCCCCCAGCTGGGCCTTGGAGAAGGCCTCGCCAAAGGTATCGCCGACGCCCATCACCTCACCGGTGGACTTCATTTCCGGGCCGAGGATCGGGTCGACGCCCGGGAACTTGGCGAAGGGGAACACCGCTTCCTTGACACTGAAGAAGGGCGGAATGATTTCCTGGGTGAAGCCGACTTCGGCCAGGGTCTTGCCCGCCATGACGCGAGCGGCCACCTTGGCCAGGGAGTCGCCGATGCACTTGGAGACGAAGGGCACGGTGCGGGACGCGCGTGGGTTCACCTCGATGACGTAGATGTCCTCGCCCTGAACGGCCATCTGCACGTTCATCAGGCCGACCACGCCGAGTTCGAGGGCCATCTTTTTCACCTGCTCGCGGATCTCGTCCTGGATGTGGGCAGGGAGGGAGTACGGCGGCAGCGAGCAGGCGGAGTCACCGGAGTGAACGCCGGCCTGTTCGATGTGCTGCATGATGGCGCCGATCACCACGGTTTCGCCGTCGCACACCGCATCCACGTCCACCTCGATGGCGCAGTTGAGGAAGCGATCCAGCAGCACCGGGCTGTCGTTGGACACCTTCACCGCTTCGCGCATGTAGCGCTTGAGCTCTTCTTCCTGATAGACGATTTCCATCGCGCGGCCACCCAGCACGTAGGACGGACGCACCACCATCGGGTAGCCGATGCCCTTGGACAACGCCAGGGCTTCGTCTTCGCTGCGAGCGGTGGCGTTGGCGGGCTGGCGCAGGTTCAGGCGCTGCACCATCTGCTGGAAGCGTTCGCGGTCTTCGGCGCGGTCGATGGCGTCCGGGCTGGTACCGATGATGGGCACACCGGCCTCTTCCAGGGCGCGACAGAGCTTCAGCGGGGTCTGGCCGCCGTACTGCACGATGACACCCTTGGGCTGCTCGACGCGGACGATTTCCAGCACGTCTTCCAGGGTCACCGGCTCGAAGTACAGGCGATCGGAGGTGTCGTAGTCGGTGGAGACGGTTTCCGGGTTGCAGTTGACCATGATGGTCTCGTAGCCATCTTCACGCATCGCCAGCGCCGCATGTACGCAGCAGTAGTCGAACTCGATGCCCTGGCCGATACGGTTGGGACCGCCGCCCAGGATCATGATCTTGTCGCGACCGGAGGGATTGGCCTCGCACTCTTCCTCGTAGGTGGAATACATGTAGGCAGTGTCGGTGGCGAACTCGGCGGCGCAGGTGTCCACGCGCTTGTAGACCGGCAGCACCTTCAGCTTGTGGCGATGGCTGCGCAGGTTCTTCTCGGTCACACCGAGCAGCTTGGCGAGGCGCGCGTCGGAAAAGCCCTTGCGCTTGAGCTTGCGCATCAGGTCGGCATCGATACCGGACAGGCCGAGGGTCTTGATACGCTCCTCATCCTTCACCAGGTCCTCGATCTGCACCAGGAACCACTCGTCGATGCGGGTGAGCTCGAAGACTTGCTCGACCGTCTTGCCGGCACGGAAGGCGTCAGCCACGTACCAGATACGCTCTGCGCCCGGCACGGTCAGTTCGCGACGGAGAATGCTCTCGGCCTCCGGGTCGGCCAGATCGAGCTTGGGATCGAAACCGGCGACGCCGACTTCCAGGCCACGCAGCGCTTTCTGCACGGACTCCTGGAAGGTGCGGCCGATGGCCATGACCTCACCCACGGACTTCATCTGGGTGGTCAGGCGGGCGTCGGCCTTGGGGAACTTCTCGAAGGCGAAGCGCGGAACCTTGGTCACCACGTAGTCGATGGCCGGCTCGAAGGAGGCCGGGGTACGACCACCGGTGATGTCGTTCTGCAGTTCATCCAGGGTGTATCCGACAGCCAGCTTGGCGGCGATCTTGGCGATCGGGAAGCCGGTGGCCTTGGAGGCCAGCGCCGAGGAACGCGACACCCGCGGGTTCATCTCGATCACGACCATGCGACCGGTGTTCGGGCAAATGCCGAACTGGACGTTGGAACCACCGGTTTCCACGCCGATCTCGCGCAGCACCGCCAGGGAGGCGTTGCGCATGATCTGGTATTCCTTGTCGGTCAGGGTCTGGGCCGGGGCCACGGTGATGGAGTCACCGGTGTGGACGCCCATGGGATCAAAGTTCTCGATGGCGCAGACGATGATGCAGTTGTCCTTCTTGTCGCGGACCACCTCCATCTCGTATTCCTTCCAACCGATCAGGGATTCGTCGATCAGCAGCTCGTTGGTCGGCGACAGGTCCAGGCCACGGGCGCAGATTTCCTCGAACTCTTCACGGTTGTAAGCGATGCCACCACCCGTGCCGCCCATGGTGAAGGACGGACGGATGATGCAAGGGAAGCCCACCATCTCGAGGACGCCGTAGGCTTCTTCCATGCTGTGGGCGATGCCCGAGCGCGGGCAGGCCAGGCCGATGTCCTTCATCGCCTTGTCGAAGCGCGAGCGGTCCTCGGCCTTGTCGATGGTGTCGGCGTTGGCACCGATCATCTCGACGCCGAACTTCTCCAGAACGCCATGACGCTCCAGGTCCAGGGCGCAGTTCAGCGCGGTCTGGCCACCCATGGTGGGCAGGAGGGCGTCGGGACGCTCCTTTTCGATGATCTTGGCCACGGTGGCCCACTTGATCGGCTCGATGTAGGTGGCGTCGGCCATAGCCGGGTCGGTCATGATGGTGGCCGGGTTGGAGTTCACCAGGATGACGCGGAAGCCTTCTTCCTTGAGGGCCTTGCAGGCCTGGGCGCCGGAATAGTCGAACTCGCAGGCCTGGCCGATCACGATGGGACCGGCACCGAGGATCAGGATGCTTTTGATGTCTGTACGTTTAGGCATGTTTACTCACTCGAATCCGTAGGTCAGTCGTCAGGCGTGCTTAGCGGCGCTTGGCCATGGCTTCGATGAAGCGGTCGAACAGCGGGGCGACGTCATGCGGACCGGGGCTCGCCTCGGGGTGGCCCTGGAAGCTGAAAGCTACCTTGTCGGTGCGTTCGATGCCTTGCAGGGTGCCGTCGAACAGCGACTTGTGGGTGGCACGCAGGTTGGCCGGCAGGGAGCTCTCGTCCACGGCGAAACCGTGGTTCTGGCTGGTGATCATCACCACGCCAGTGTCGAGGTCCTGGACCGGGTGGTTGGCGCCATGGTGGCCATGGCCCATCTTCACGGTCCTGGCGCCAGAGGCCAGGGCCAGCAGCTGGTGACCGAGGCAGATGCCGAACACCGGGATCTCGGTTTCCAGGATTTCCTTGATCGCGGCGATGGCGTAGTCGCAGGGCTCGGGGTCACCCGGGCCGTTGGAAAGGAACACGCCGTCCGGGTTCAGGGCCAGCACGTCCTTGGCCGGAGTCTTCGCCGGCACCACCGTCAGACGGCAGCCACGGGCCACCAGCATGCGCAGGATGTTGAGCTTCACGCCGTAGTCGTAGGCCACCACGTGGTAGGGCAGCTCGCTGGCGGCGATTTCCGGATGGCTGTCGCTTTCCAGGTTCCAGACGCTGGAGCGCCACTCGTAGGCTTCAGCACTGGTCACTTCCTTGGCCAGGTCCATGCCCTTCAGTCCCGGGAAGCTGCGAGCCAGTTCCAGGGCCTTCTCTTCGGTGGCGTCGGCACCCGCGAGGATGCAGCCGTTCTGGGAGCCCTTCTCACGCAGGATACGAGTCAGGCGACGGGTATCGATGCCGGCGATGGCGACGGTACCGTGCTCCTTCAAGTACTCCGGCAGGGGCTGCTTGTTGCGCCAGTTACTGGACAACAGCGGCAGGTCGCGAATGATCAGGCCGGCGGCCCAGACGCGATTGGACTCGGCGTCTTCCGGCGTGGTGCCGGTGTTGCCGATGTGCGGGTAAGTCAGGGTAACGATTTGCTGGGCGTAGGACGGATCAGTAAGGATTTCCTGATAGCCGGTCATGGCAGTGTTGAACACTACCTCGCCGATGGTATGGCCATCGGCACCAATGGCTTCGCCGCGAAAAATGCTGCCGTCGGCAAGCGCGAGTATGGCTGGCTTAGTCAAGAAGACCTCCCGTAGATCTAAGGCTGAAGCAAACGCAGGTTGTAAAAAAGCGGGATGACGTTGTCGTCACCCCGCTTTTTTATCTGAGCCATCTGCGTAACTTTTAGTGGACACACTAAAGCTGCAGTTTATAGGAATGCGTCATTTCGGTCCACCAGAAAGACATCCCGATTTGGTCTGACGCGACGGATGATCGCTCAGCGCAGACCCAGCACATCCTGCATGTCGTAGAGCGCCGCATCCTGGCCCTCCAGCCAGAGCGCGGCACGCACGGCACCACGAGCGAACGTCATGCGACTGGACGCCTTGTGGGTGATTTCCACGCGCTCTCCGTCGGCGGCGAACAACACGGTGTGGTCACCCACCACGTCACCGGCTCGCACAGTGGCAAAACCGATGGTCTCGCGCTCGCGGGCGCCGGTCTGGCCTTCGCGACCGTAGACCGCCACCTTCTCCAGATCGCGCCCCAGAGCACTGGCCACGACTTCCCCCATACGCAGGGCGGTACCGGACGGCGCATCCACCTTGTGACGGTGGTGAGCTTCGATGATCTCGATGTCCACCTCGTCACCCAATACGCGCGCCGCGGTATCGAGCAGCTTCAGGCAGAGGTTCACCCCGACGCTGAAGTTGGCGGCGAAGACAATGGGGATCTGCTTGGCCGCCTGGGCCAGAAGAGCCTTCTCTTCGGCGGTGAAGCCGGTGGTACCAATGACCATGGCCTTGCCCGCCTGACGGCAGACCTCCAGGTTCTTAAGGGTCACCGAGGGATGCGTGAAGTCGATCAGTACGTCGAACTCGTCGGTCACCTTGGCCAGATCACCCGACAACGGCACGCCGATACGACCCAGGCCCGCCAACTCGCCAGCATCAGCCCCGACCAGGGTACTGTCAGGACGATCGATGGCCGCGGTGAGGCCGGCGCTGCCGCCAGTCTGCTGCACCACCTCGATCAAGGTCTTGCCCATGCGCCCGGCGGCGCCCATCACTGCAATACGTCGCATAAAGTTAGCTCCACGCTAGCCGCTTCAAGCCGCACGCACCGCCCATGGAAGCCCGTGGCGCGCAACTTGGAGCCACTGTGTCAAAGATCGCCGAAGAAGCGCTTCATACCCTCGAACCAGCTGCTGGCCTTGGGCGAATGCGAACCATCGTTCTGCAGCGTCTTGCGGAATTCCTCCAGCAATTCGCGCTGGCGCTTGTCCAGGTTGACCGGCGTCTCCACCACCACCCGGCACATCAGATCACCCGCCCCACCACCGCGCACCGGTGCCACGCCCTTGCCCCGTAGGCGGAAGAGCTTGCCGGTCTGGGTGGCCTCCGGAATCTTCAGCTTCACGCGCCCATCCAGGGTCGGCACTTCCAGCTCACCGCCCAGGGCGGCGTCCGCGAAGCTGATGGGCACTTCGCAATAGAGGTGCTTGCCATCGCGCTGGAAGATGGGGTGCTCGCGGACATTGACCACCACGTAAAGGTCGCCCGCCGGGCCACCCAGCGCACCAGCCTCGCCCTCACCCGACAGGCGGATGCGATCGCCGGTATCCACCCCGGCCGGCACCTTCACCGACAGGGTCTTGTGCTCTTCCACGCGCCCCTGGCCGTGGCAGCTGCCGCAAGGGTCGCTGATCATCTTGCCGGAGCCATGGCAGCGGGGGCAGGTCTGCTGCACGGAGAAGAAGCCCTGCTGCATCCGCACCTGGCCGATACCGCCACAGGTGGTGCAGGTGACCGGACTGGTGCCTTTCTTGGCCCCCGAACCATCACAGGTCTTGCAGTTGACCAGGGTCGGCACGCGAATGGTCACCGTAGTGCCACGCACCGCCTCCTCCAGGTCCAGCTCCAGCGTGTAGCGCAGGTCGCTGCCACGCTGCGGACCACCGCGCTGACCACCACGCTGGCCTCCGAAGAAGTCACTGAACACGTCGCCGAAGATGTCGGAGAAGCTGGCCCCACCGAAGCCGGCACCCGCGCCACCGCCCATCTGCGGATCGACGCCGGCATGGCCGTACTGGTCGTAGGCAGCACGCTTGCTGGCATCGGACAGCACTTCGTAGGCCTCGTTGGCCTCCTTGAATTTCTCTTCAGCAGCCTTGTCGTCCGGATTGCGGTCCGGGTGGTACTTCATGGCCAGCCGGCGATAGGCCTTCTTCAGGTCCGCTTCACTGGCGCCACGCTCGACACCGAGGATTTCGTAAAAGTCACGTTTAGCCATAGTTTCCTGCACTCTCGAATTCATCAGCCCCAGACACGCCAACGCGGGAGCAGGCTCCCGCGCGGCGGATCAGGCGTGCCGGGCGATCAGCCCTGCACGCTGGAGCGGAAGCAAGCGTGACACTTACTTGTTTTCCTTGACCTCTTCGAACTCGGCGTCGACGGCATCGTCACCAGCCTTGTCCGCGGAAGCGCCCTGCGGCTGCTCACCGCCGGCCTGGGCCTGTTCGGCATACATTTTCTGCGCCAGCGGAGTGGACGCCTGGGACAGGGCGTTCATCTTGGCTTCGATGTCGGCCTTGTCATCCCCCTTCAGCGCTGCCTCCAGATCGCCCAGCGCCTTCTCGATGGAGGCCTTGTCCTCGGCGGTAGCCTTGTCGCCCGCCTCGGTGATCATCTTGCGGGTGGCATGGACCAGCGCGTCGCCCTGGTTACGGGCAGCGGCCAGCTCCTCGAACTTGCGGTCTTCCTCGGCGTTGGCCTCGGCATCACGCACCATCTGCTGGATTTCTTCCTCGGACAGGCCGGAGTTGGCCTTGATCACGATGGACTGCTGCTTGCCGGTGGCCTTGTCCTTGGCGGACACGTGGAGGATGCCGTTGGCGTCGATGTCGAAGGTCACCTCGATCTGCGGAACGCCACGGGGCGCCGGCGGAATCTCGGCCAGGTCGAACTTGCCCAGGGACTTGTTCTGGGCCGCCTGCTTGCGCTCACCCTGCAGCACGTGAATGGTCACGGCGGACTGGTTGTCATCGGCCGTGGAGAACACCTGCGACTTCTTGGTCGGGATGGTGGTGTTCTTCTCGATCAGCGCGGTCATCACGCCACCGAGGGTCTCGATACCCAGGGTCAGCGGGCTGACGTCGAGCAGCAGCACATCCTTCACGTCACCTGCCAGTACGGCGCCCTGGATGGCGGCACCGATGGCCACGGCTTCGTCCGGGTTCACGTCCTTGCGCGCTTCCTTGCCGAAGAAATCGGCGACCTGCTTCTGCACCAGCGGCATGCGGGTCTGGCCACCGACGAGGATCACCTCGTGGATGTCGCCCACGTCCAGGCCGGCGTCCTTCAGGGCGATGCGGCAGGGCTCGATGGTGCGAGCGACCAGGTCTTCCACCAGGGCTTCCAGCTTGGCGCGGGAAATCTTCACGTTCAGGTGCTTGGGACCGGTCTGGTCTGCGGTGATGTACGGCAGGTTGACGTCGGTCTGCTGGCTGGAGGAGAGCTCGATCTTGGCCTTCTCGGCGGCCTCCTTCAGGCGCTGCATGGCCAGGGGGTCGCCCTTCAGATCCATGCCGGACTCTTTCTTGAACTCGTCGACGAGGTAGTCGATCAGGCGGATATCGAAGTCCTCACCACCCAGGAAAGTGTCACCGTTGGTGGCCAGCACTTCGAACTGGTGCTCGCCGTCCACTTCGGCGATCTCGATCACCGACACGTCGAAGGTACCGCCACCCAGGTCGTAGACGATCACGGTGTGATCGCCCTTGGCCTTGTCCATGCCATAGGCCAGCGCAGCCGCAGTGGGCTCGTTGATGATGCGCTTGACGTCAAGGCCGGCGATACGGCCGGCGTCCTTGGTAGCCTGGCGCTGGCTGTCGTTGAAGTAGGCCGGAACGGTGATCACCGCCTCGGTCACGGGCTCGCCGAGGTAGTCTTCGGCGGTCTTCTTCATCTTCTTCAGCACTTCCGCGGAAATCTGCGGCGGCGCCATCTTCTGGCCCTTCACCTCGACCCAGGCGTCACCGTTGTCGGCCTTGGCGATCTTGTAGGGAACCATCTTGATGTCTTTCTGCACGACGTCTTCTTCGAAGCGACGACCGATCAGGCGCTTCACGGCGTACAGGGTGTTGTGCGGGTTGGTGACCGCCTGACGCTTGGCGGACTGGCCAACCAGGGTCTCGCCGTCATTGGTGTAGGCGATGATGGACGGCGTGGTGCGAGCGCCTTCGGCGTTCTCGATCACCTTGACGCTGCCGTTCTCCAGGATGGCCACGCAGGAGTTGGTGGTCCCCAGGTCAATACCGATGATTTTGCCCATATTTGATCTCCCGAAACTTTGGATTCTCCGCAGCCCCGACTCGAGGGCTGCGGCAGCACATAAACGCTTGAACTAACAGATGGGGCCCCGAGGGCGAATTTCAAGCCTGCTCGTCGATCGACGGCGGCGTAGCGCTCGGCGCCTTGCTGACCACCACCATGGCGGGGCGCAGCAGGCGGCCATTGAGCAGGTAGCCCTTCTGGAACACCTTGAGCACGCTGCCCGGCTCCACATGGGTGCTCTCTTCCATGGCCATGGCCTGATGGTGTTCCGGATTGAATGGCGTGCCGTGGGGGTCCACCGCTTCCACCTGGAAACGCTTCAGGGTGTCGTGGAACAGCTTGAGGGTCAGTTCCATGCCCTCGCGCACCGGCTTGATGGCCTCGTCGGTAGCGCTGGTCATTTCCAGGCCACGCTCCAGGCTGTCGACCACCGGCAGCAGATCATTGGCGAACCTTTCCAGGGCGAACTTGTGCGCCTTCTCCACATCCTGCTCGGCGCGGCGGCGAATGTTCTGCAGCTCGGCCACAGCGCGCAGCGACTGATCCTGGGCCGCGGCCAGCTGCTCTTCCAGCACCTGGACGCGAGCGGCGAGGTCGTCACCGGAAGCGGTTTCGGCTGCGGAATTCGCGTCGGGGGTCTGGGTATCCAGGGTCTGTTCGTCGGCCATGCCTTCCTCCTCATAAAAGACAGCTGCGGGAAAGACCCGCTGATCTGTCCGCCTATATGGGGTCGCAATTTGTCGCTTCAAGGGGGAGAGGCAATTGTCAGCCAGAAAACAAACACTGTATAAATAGCCAGCCATCTCAGCGCGGGAGTCGCACCATGCTGGTCCACCTGTCGATCCACAACTACGCCATCGTCGAGCACCTTGACCTGGAGCTCGAAGCCGGCATGAGCGTGATCACCGGCGAAACCGGTGCCGGCAAATCCATCATGCTCGATGCCCTGGGCCTGGCCCTGGGCGACCGCGCCGACAGCGGCGCAGTCAGGCCCGGCGCCGACAAGGCCGATATCCTCGCCAGCTTCGATGTCAGCGGCATCGCCGAGGCCCGCGACTGGCTCGACGAACGCGACCTGGAACAGGACGGCCCCTGCATCCTGCGCCGGGTCATCACGGCCGAAGGCCGCTCCCGCGCCTACATCAACGGCACGCCCTGCCCCCTCGGCGACCTCAAGAGCCTGGGCGAATTGCTGATCGACATCCACAGCCAGCATGAGCACCAGTCCCTGCTCAAGACCGACACCCATCGCCGCCTGCTGGACGAGTTCGCCGGCGCCAGTGAGCTCGCTCGCCAGGTCCAACTGGCGGCGCAGCGCTGGCGACAGACACGCCAGGAGCTGGAGCGGATATCCCGCTCCGGAGATGAACAACGCGCCCGCCACCAACTGCTCAGCTACCAGCTCGAAGAACTGGAGAACCTGGCCCTGGGCGAGAATGAACTGGAGCGACTGGAGCAGGAGCACAAGAACCTGACCAACGCCGGTAGCCTGCTGGGCGCCTGCCGCCAGGTGATCGACATGTGCAGCGAGAGCGATGCCGGCAATGTACTGAGTGCGCTCACCGCCAGCCTCAACCGCCTGACCGCCTTCCACACCCAGCCTGGCGCCCTGGCGGAAGCGGTCAACCTGCTTTCGAGCGCGCAGATCCAGGTCGAGGAGGCCGTCGGCGAACTGAACCGCTTCATCGATCATTTCGATGCCGACCCCGCGCGCCAGCAGGCCCTGGAGGAGCGACTCGACGCCATCTACACCCTCGCCCGCAAGCACCGGGTCCAGCCCAATGACCTTGGTGAGTTGCAGCAACGGCTGCTGGAAGAACTGGAAGCCCTGAACGCCGACGACGAAGCCGCCGAGCGCCTGGGCGACGAGCTGGCCGCCTACGAGCGTCACTACCGGGAAAAGGCCGAAGAACTCAGCCTCCTGCGCAATGACGCCGCCGCACGACTGGCCGGGGCGGTGGAGACCGAGATGCAGCGCCTGGGCATGCCCGGCGGCCGCTTCAGCATCCAGCTCAGCCGCAGTGAGGCCTGCGAGCCCCAGCACTTCGGCCTGGAACAGGTGGAGTTCCTCGTCAGCGCCAACCCGGGGCAACCCCTCAAGACCCTGGCACGTGTCGCTTCCGGCGGCGAACTGTCGCGCATCAGCCTGGCCATCCAGGTGATCACCGCCCAGACCTCGCGCGTTCCGACGCTGGTCTTCGACGAAGTGGATGTCGGCATCGGCGGCCCCACCGCCGAAGTGGTCGGGCAATTGCTACGCCGCCTGGGCGAACGCGGCCAGGTGCTCACCGTCACCCACCTTCCCCAGGTCGCCGCGCAGGGCCACCATCATCTCTTCGTGCACAAGCAACGCGGCAGCCAGGAAACCCGCACCGCTGTCGCCAAGCTGCAGGAGTCGGCGCGCGTGGAGGAAATCGCCCGGATGCTGGGAGGCGTCGACCTTACCGAGGAGTCCCTCGCCCACGCGCGAAAAATGGTCACCAGCGCCCAGGGCTGACCCCGGAAACGAAGAAGGCGACCCAAGGGTCGCCTTCCTGCATCATGCGTCGCGCTTATTTCTTCTTGCGGACGTAGAGCACCAGATTGTGATCGACGAGCTCGAAACCACGCTCCTTTACGATCTCCTTCTGGCGACGCTCGATCTCCGGATCGAAGAACTCGATGACCTCGCCGGTGTCCACGCACACCATGTGGTCATGGTGGCCGCTGTCAGCCAGTTCGAATACCGCATGACCGCCATCGAAGTTGTGACGGACCACCAGGCCCGCGGCTTCGAACTGGGTCAGCACCCGGTAGACGGTGGCAAGGCCAACGTCTTCGCCCGCCTCCATCAGGGCCTTGTAGACGTCCTCCGCGCTCATGTGGCGCTGCTCGGTGGAGTCGAGCATCTGGAGGATCTTGACTCGAGGCAAGGTCACCTTGAGGCCGGCTTTACGCAGTTCGTTGTTTTCAACCATGGTCAGCTTTCTCGTGGAATGCGGCTTTCGCAGCTTCCCTTAATGCAGGTATGATCGGGACTTTTCGTGCCCAGCCAAGATAGTGGAAGTCTCCCACCGATGCAAAACACCAAGCTCCTGCTGACCAGCCTATCCTTCGCAGGCTTGCTCGCACTCGCCGGTTGTTCGTTTCCCGGGGTCTACAAGATCGATATCCAGCAGGGCAACGTCGTAACGCAGGACATGATAGACCAGTTGAAGCCCGGAATGACCCGGCGCCAAGTGCGGTTTATCATGGGCAATCCGCTGATTACCGACACCTTCCACGCCAATCGCTGGGACTATCTCTACAGCATCCAGCCGGGCGGTGGTCAGCGCCTGCAGGAGCGTGTCAGCCTGATGTTCGACGGCAACGATCAACTGATCGGCCTGGCCGGTGACTTCATGCCGGGCGTGAGCCGCGACGAAGCCATCCTGGGTACCGACAGCACCACCACCGAGGTGAAACCGGATCAGCCGCAACAGCAGCAGAAGGCCGAAGAGCCTCCGGCACCGGGCTCGCTGCTGGAAAAGATCCAGAAGGAAGTGGACAGCGCCGAACCGGTACCGGTACCGATCCCGGAACCGCTAGACACCTCGCCGCAGTAACAGGTGGCGACAAAAAGCCCGGGCTGGTCCCGGGCTTTTTCATGGGTGCGAATCAGGCATCCGGCTCGCCAGCCCTGGCCTGTGCCGCCTTGGCCGCGCGCTGCTTGCGCACCTCCTTGGGATCGGCGACCAGGGGGCGGTAGATCTCGATCCGATCCCCCCGCTCCAGCACCCGCTCCTCGGGCTTGGGCAGCGCCTTGCCGAAGATCCCCAGCGGGCAGGTTGCCAGGTCGAGCCCGGGGAACTGTGCCCCCAACCCGGACTGCAATACCGCCTCGCGAGCGCTGCATCCCTCTTGCACCTCCATACGCAGCAATACCTGACGCTCCGGCAAGGCGTAGACCACTTCGACCTGGATCAGCGCCTCAGCCATGGAGTTGTTTCGCCCGCTGGCAGAAAGCATCCACCAAGGTGTTGGCGGCCTGATTGAACAGCGGTCCAAGGGTGGCCTTGATGATCGGGCCGGCATAGTCGAAGCGCAGGTCCAGGCTGATCTTGCAGGCCTTATCTCCCAGCGCCTTGAAGTGCCAGACCCCATGCAGCTGGGTGAAGGGCCCCTCCTCGAGGTTCATTTCGATGCTCTGGCCCGCCGTCAGCCTGTTCCGCGTCACAAACCGCTGACTCATGCTCCCCTTGGCCACTTCAAGACTGGCGAGCATATGGCTTTCGCTCTGCTCCATCACAGTCGCCGCGGAGCACCAGGGCAGGAACTCAGGGTAACGCGCCACGTCGTTGACCAAGTCGTAGAGCGCCTGCGCAGGGAACGGCAACAGGGCGGAGCGCTGGATATGGGTGGTCATTCTGGCCTCGAACGGTGTTCCACGCCGCGCCAGGCGAAGACGCACCGGGGCGGACTGGTCGAAAAAAGTGCAGCATTGTCGAGGATAAGCCTCCATGGCTCAAGCCTACGCCGCCGTAGCCGCGCCGACTGCGACTCCCTATAATGCGCCGCCTATGGCTAAGCAAAAGAAACATCCACAAGGCACCATCGCCCTCAACAAGAAGGCGCTGCACGACTACTCCATCGAACAGAAGTTCGAGGCTGGCCTCGCCCTGGCCGGCTGGGAAGTGAAGAGCCTGCGCGCTGGCAAGGCACAGCTGGTGGACAGCTACGTGCTGCTCAAGGACGGCGAAGCCTGGCTGCTCGGCAGCCACATCACCCCCCTGAAAACCGCGAGCACCCACGTGATCGCCGACCCGGTTCGCACCCGCAAGCTACTGCTGCACAAGCGCGAGCTGGGCAAGCTGTTCGGTGCGGTGCAACAGAAGGGCTACGCCTGCGTGGCGCTCTCGCTCTACTGGAAGAAGCACCTGATCAAGTGCGAGATCGCGCTGGCCAAGGGCAAGAAGGAATTCGACAAGCGCGCCACGGAGAAGGAGCGGGACTCCGACCGCGAGATCGCCCGCGCCATGCGCACCAAGGGCAAGGAATAAGCGCCTCGGGCACTGCGCCCGGGCAAGACCCTCTGCGACGCCCTCTCCCGTCAGCTACCCTGGCGCCGCTGCGCGCGCGCCAGGCGCTGAGCTTCCAGCTGCCCTTCCGCAAGCACCTCCTGCACATACTGGATGTGCTGGTGGGAGATCTCCCGGGCTTCTTCGGCGCGCCGCTGGACTATCGCCTCATACAGTGCGCGGTGCTGCCGCACCAGCATTTCCCGGGTCTCGCTGCGCTGCAGGTACATTCCGCCGATATTGGTCACCACGTTGTGCTTGAGCAGGTCGAACAGCCCGCGGATGGTATGCAGCAGCACCGCGTTATGGCTGGCTTCAGCGATGGCCAGGTGAAAACGGGCATCCGCCGCCCCTTCATCCGCGCGGCTCGCGGTGCTGTCCGGCGCATAGCAGGCCTGAAGGTTCTCGTACGCCTCGGTCAGGCGCTGATGATCCACCGGGGTCGCCCTCTGGGCCGCATAGAAGGCGCAGGAGCCTTCCAGCGTGTGGCGAAACTCCAGCAGGTCACGCTGGGCATCCGGATTGCCCTCCAGCAGTTGCAGGAGCGGATCGCTGAAAGTGCTGCCCAGCTCCGCCGCTACGTAGGTGCCGCCGCCCTGGCGACTGACCAGCAGGCCGCGCGCCACCAGTTTCTGGATCGCCTCTCGCAGTGACGGGCGCGACACGCCGAACTGCTCGGCCAGGGCGCGCTCGGCCGGCAACCGCTCACCCGCTTTCAAGGTGCCCTCGAGAATCATCGCCTCCAGCTGGCTGACGATGTCGTCCGACAAACGGCGCTGACGTACCTGACCGAATCCCATTGCTTCACCCACTTGGTTGCGAGCCGCCGCGCGGCCTTCTGTTCCGGTGCCTGCGGCGCGTGACGGCGCAGCCTAGCGACACCACTCCCCCCTTACAAGCTCCAGCCCCGCCCCCTAGACCCCGACCAAAGTCTGAGCGCGGCAAATTGACACAAGAATAGTGCTGCTTTTACTCTTGGCGCTCGCTCTTGTAAATTGGTCTTACCAATTTACCCGGCGAATGCAGCGCCGACTCGGTCTTCGCCTGCCGTCCTGCCACAAACTCGGCGGTTCCAGTTCGATCCGGCTAACAGGCACTCAAAAAACAATTAGGGAGCCACCCCACGATGCAAACCTGGCAGCAGCTCTACACCCCCCTTGGCAGCCTCTGGCTGTCGGCGCTCGTCGCACTGATCCCGATCATTTTCTTCTTCCTGGCCCTGGCGGTGTTCCGCATGAAGGGCTACATCGCCGGCACCATCACCCTGGCGCTGTCCCTCGCGGTCGCCATATTCGCCTTCCAGATGCCAGTGGACATGGCTTTCGCCGCCGCGGGTTATGGTTTCGCCTACGGTCTCTGGCCCATCGCCTGGATCATCGTCGCGGCGGTGTTCCTCTACAAACTGACGGTCAAGAGCGGCCAGTTCGAAGTGATCCGCAGCTCCGTGCTGTCCATCACCGACGACCAGCGCCTGCAGGTGCTGCTGATCGGCTTCTCCTTCGGCGCGTTCCTGGAAGGCGCGGCCGGCTTCGGCGCCCCGGTGGCCATCACCGCCGCCCTGCTGGTGGGCCTTGGCTTCAACCCGCTGTACGCCGCCGGCCTCTGCCTGATCGCGAACACCGCGCCGGTGGCCTTCGGCGCCCTGGGCATCCCGATCATCGTCGCGGGCCAGGTGACCGGCATTGACGCGTTCAAGATCGGTGCCATGACCGGCCGCCAACTGCCCCTCCTGTCCATCATCGTGCCCTTCTGGCTGGTCGCCATGATGGACGGCTGGCGCGGCGTAAAGGAAACCTGGCCGGCCGCCCTGGTAGCAGGCGCCAGCTTCGCCGTCACCCAGTACTTCACCTCCAACTTCATTGGCCCGGAACTGCCCGACATCACCTCCGCCCTTGTGAGCCTGGTGTCCCTGACCCTGTTCCTCAAGGTCTGGCAGCCCAAACGCGCCGAGAGCGCCGAAGTCGTCGGCATATCCGGCGGCGCGGCCGTGATGGGGGGCTTCGGCGGTGCACGCAGCACCACCCCGTCGCCCTACGGCTTCGGCGAGATCCTCAAGGCCTGGTCGCCTTTCCTGGTGCTGACCGTCCTGGTGACCATCTGGACCCTGAAACCGTTCAAGGCCCTGTTCGCCCCGGGCGGCGCGCTGGAGCAGTTCGTCATCCTGTTCGCCATCCCGCACCTCGACCAACTGGTGGTGAAAGGCGCCCCCATCGTCGCCACGGCCACTGCGATTCCGGCGGTCTATAAGCTGGACCCAATCTCCGCTACCGGCACCGCGATCTTCCTCTCCGCGCTGCTCTCCATGGTCATCCTGAAGATCAATGTTAGAAATGGTCTGACCACTCTAGGTGAAACCTTCGTCGAGCTGAAGTGGCCGATCCTCTCCATCGGCATGGTGCTGGCCTTCGCCTTCGTCACCAACTTCTCCGGCATGTCCACCACCCTGGCCCTGGTGCTCGCCGGCACCGGCGCAGCCTTCCCGTTCTTCTCGCCGTTCCTTGGCTGGCTGGGGGTCTTCCTGACCGGTTCTGACACCTCGTCCAACGCCCTGTTCGGCTCGCTGCAGGCCACCACCGCCCACCAGATCGGCGTGAACGACACCCTCCTGGTAGCGGCCAATACCAGCGGCGGCGTGACCGGCAAGATGATTTCTCCGCAGTCCATCGCCGTGGCTTGCGCGGCCACCGGCATGGTAGGGAAGGAATCGGACCTGTTCCGCTTCACCCTGAAGCACAGCCTGATCTTCGCCGCCATGGTAGGCCTGATCACCCTGGCCCAGGCCTATATATTCACCGGCATGCTGGTGCATTGACGGCCCCCCGGACCGCGTGAGAACGCGGTCCGACCCTCTTTCACTGCCCTGACGCCCGAAACGGATCGACTCCATGATCATCTCCGCCTCCACCGACTACCGTGCCGCCGCCCAGCGCAAGCTGCCGCCCTTCCTGTTCCACTACATCGACGGCGGCGCCTACGCCGAGTACACGATGCGGCGCAACATCGAAGACCTGGCCGGTATCGCCCTACGCCAGCGCGTGCTGCGCAACATGTCCGAGTTGAGCCTCGACACCCAGTTGTTCGGCGAGAAACTTTCGATGCCCGTCGCCCTGGCCCCCGTGGGCCTGACCGGCATGTATGCCCGGCGCGGCGAGGTGCAGGCGGCCAAGGCGGCGTCGGCCAAGGGCATTCCCTTCACCCTCTCCACCGTCTCGGTCTGCCCGATCGAAGAAGTCGCCCCGGCCATCGACCGGCCCATGTGGTTCCAGCTCTATGTGCTGAAGGACCGCGGCTTCATGAAGAACGCCCTGGAACGCGCCAGGGCCGCTGGCGTCACCACCCTGGTGTTCACCGTCGACATGCCGGTGCCCGGCGCCCGCTACCGCGACGCCCACTCCGGCATGAGCGGTCCCAACGCGCCGCTGCGCCGCGTGCTGCAAGCCATGACCCACCCCGCCTGGGCCTGGGACGTCGGCCTGCTGGGCAAGCCCCACGACCTCGGCAACATCTCCGCCTACCGCGGCAACCCCACGGGGCTGGCCGACTACATCGGCTGGCTCGGCGCCAACTTCGACCCCTCCATCTCCTGGAAGGACCTGGAGTGGATCCGCGACTACTGGCAGGGTCCCATGGTCATCAAGGGCATCCTCGATCCGGACGATGCGAAGGACGCGGTGAAGTTCGGCGCCGATGGCATCGTCGTCTCCAACCACGGCGGTCGCCAGCTCGACGGCGTGCTCTCCAGCGCCCGCGCCCTGCCCGCCATCGCCGACGCGGTGAAGGGCGACCTGAAGATCCTCGCCGACTCCGGCATCCGCACCGGCCTCGACGTGGTCCGCATGCTGGCCCTGGGCGCCGACACCGTGATGCTCGGCCGCGCCTTCGTCTACGCCCTGGCCGCCGCCGGTGGCGCGGGCGTCGGCAACCTGCTGGACCTGATCGAAAAGGAAATGCGCGTCGCCATGGTGCTCACCGGCGCCAAGTCCATCGGCGAAATCAACGCCGACGCCCTGGTACGCGAACTCGGCCGCTGAGCCGACACCACCCGGCGGGCCCCAACGGCCCGCGACTGCAGACGGGACACCGCATGAGCCTGCCGATTCCCTTCCTGAACACCGTCGAGCGCCTGATCCCTCCGGAGCGGCGCTTCGACGACCCCTTGTCCACCCTGGCCTTCGGCACCGACGCCAGCTTCTACCGCCTGATCCCCAAGCTGGTGATCCGCGTCGAAAGCGAGGCCGAAGTCATCGCCCTGCTCAAGGCCGGCCACGCCGAACTCGTCCCGGTGACTTTCCGTGCCGCCGGCACCAGCCTCTCCGGCCAGGCCATCACCGACTCGGTGCTGCTGGTGCTGGGTGACAACTGGAACGGCCGCGACATCCGCAACGCCGGCGAGCAGATCCGCCTGCAACCCGGTGTCATCGGCGCCCAGGCCAACGCCTGGCTCGCCCCCTTCGGCCGCAAAATCGGGCCGGATCCGGCCTCCATCAACGCCTGCAAGATCGGCGGAATCGTCGCCAACAACGCCAGCGGCATGTGCTGCGGGACCGCCCAGAACAGCTACCACACCCTCGCCGGCCTGCGCCTGGTGCTGGCTGACGGCACCCTGCTGGACACCGAGGACGCCGCCAGCGTCAGCGCCTTCCGCGCCAGCCACGGCCCCTTGCTGGCCGAACTGGCCGAACTGGGCCGACACACCCGCGCCAACACCGATCTTGCCGCGAAGATCCGCCACAAGTACCGCCTGAAGAACACGACCGGCCTTTCGCTGAACGCCCTGGTGGACTTCGACGAGCCGCTCGACATCCTCAGCCACCTGCTGGTGGGCTCCGAGGGCACCCTCGGCTTCATCAGCGCGGTGACCTACGACACCGTGCCGGACCACTCCCACAAGGCCAGCGCGCTGATCGTCTTCCCCGACGTGGAAAGCTGCTGCAAGGCCGTGACCCTGCTCAAGACCCAGCCCGTCTCCGCCGTGGAGCTGCTGGACCGTCGCAGCCTGCGCTCGGTGCAGGAAAAACCGGGCATGCCCGAATGGGTCAAAGGCCTCTCGGCCACCGCCTGCGCGCTGCTCATCGAGTCCCGCGCCGCCAGCCAGAGCCTGCTCCACGAACAACTGGGGCTCATCATGGCCTCCATCGCCGACTTCCCCCTGGAACAGAAGGTGGACTTCAGCGAAGACCCGGCGGTCTACAACCTTCTCTGGAAGATCCGCAAGGACACCTTCCCCGCCGTCGGCGCCGTACGCCAGACCGGCACCACCGTGATCATCGAGGACGTCACCTTCCCTATCGAACGACTGGCAGAAGGCGTGAACCGCCTGCTCCAGCTATTCGACAGGCACGGCTATGACGAAGCGATCATTTTCGGCCACGCCCTGGAAGGCAACCTGCACTTCGTCTTCACCCAGGGCTTCGAACAACCCGAGCAAGTGGCCCGCTACGAAGCCTTCATGCAGGACGTGGCGCAGCTGGTGGCCGTGGAGTTCGGTGGCTCCCTCAAGGCCGAGCACGGCACCGGGCGCAACATGGCGCCCTTCGTGGAGCTGGAGTGGGGCAGCGACGCCTACCAGCTCATGTGGCGGATCAAGCGCTTGCTGGACCCACGCGGCGTGCTCAACCCCGACGTGATCCTCAGCGAGGACCGCGACCTCCACCTGAAAAACCTCAAGCCGCTACCCGCCGCCGACGACATCATCGACAAATGCATCGAATGCGGCTTCTGCGAGCCCGTCTGCCCCTCCAGGGGCCTGACCCTCAGCCCGCGCCAGCGCATCGTCATCTGGCGCGACATCCAGGCCAGGCAACGCGCCGGCATCGACACCGCCGACCTGGAACGGGCCTACCAATACCAGGGCGTGGACACCTGCGCCGCCACCGGTCTCTGCGCCCAGCGCTGCCCGGTGGGCATCAACACCGGCGACCTGGTACGCAAGCTGCGCGCCCGCGACGCTCACCACGCCGGCAGCGCCAAGTGGCTGGCAGGACACTTCGCTGCCGCCCTGAAGGGCACGCGACTTACCCTGCGGATCGCCAACGGCGCCCACCGCTTGCTCGGCGCGCCGCTGCTGGAGAAGACCTCGGGCGCCCTGCGCCAGCTCTCCGGCAACCGGCTGCCGCAATGGACCCCCGCCCTGCCCCAGGCTGCGGCCCCGATCCACTTCACCCCGCCCACCTCCGACAACCGCCCGCGAGTCGTCTACCTCGCCGCCTGCGTTTCCCGGGCCATGGGCCCCTCGGCCGCCGACCGGGAACAGGTGCCCCTGATCGACAAGACCCGCATGCTGCTGGAGAAGGCTGGCTACCAGGTGGTCTTCCCCGAGAACCTCGATAGCCTTTGCTGCGGCCAGCCCTTCGCCTCCAAGGGTTACGCCGAGCAGGCCGACGCCAAGCGCCGCGAATTGGTGGACGCCCTGCTCGGCGCCAGTCGTGGCGGCCTCGACCCCATCTACTGCGACACCAGCCCCTGCACTCTGCGCCTGGTGCAGGACGGCCTGGACGCACGGCTGCAACTCTTCGACCCGGTGCGCTTCATCCGCAGTCATCTGCTGGAACGCCTGGAGTTCACGCCCCAGAACGAACCCGTGGCGGTCCATGTCACCTGCAGCACCCAGCACCTGGGCGAAGCCCAGGGACTGATCGACATCGTCCGCCGCTGCACCCACGAAGTAGTCATCCCGGAAGGCATCCATTGCTGCGGCTTCGCCGGAGACAAGGGCTTCATCACGCCGGAACTCAATGCCCACTCACTGCGCTCACTGAAAGACGCGGTGCAGCACTGCGAGGAAGGAATTTCCACCAGCCGAACCTGCGAGATCGGCCTGAGCCTGTACGGCGGCATCGACTATCACGGTCTGGTGTACCTGGTGGATCGAGTCACCCGCCCCCGCGCCGGCCTCTGACGCCCTGCCCCGCCTCTCCTGGCCGGAGGCCCCAACCGGGGCCGCTCCGGCCGGTTCTTCCCACCGATCCATTCCGCCACACAGTTCCCGGGCGCTACCTATACTCCCCAACGGTCAATCCCCATTGGAGGTCAGCCATGCGCCGCTTTGCCGTTTTGCTCGTCGCCGCCCTGCTCAGCGCACCGGTACTCGCCTCGCACTGTCCCCAGGACATGGCGAAGATCGACGAAATCCTGAAAACCGATCCCCCTGCCGATCCGGCCGTTCTCGAACAAGTGAAGAAACTCCGCGCCGAGGGCGAGGAACTGCACAAATCCGGCGACCACGCCGAATCGGAAAGGGTTCTGGGGGAAGCGCTGAACCTGTTGCAGTCCAGCGAATAGAAAAGACCGCAGGAAACCTGTAGGGGCGGGCTTGCCCGCGAACGAATCCACGCCCTTCGCCGGCAAGCCGGCTCCTACAAGCCCCCCGGTGCCGCCCCATTCGCAGGAGCGGGCTTGCCCGCGAAGAGACCTTCGCGAGCAAGCCCGTGCATCGGCCCGAGAAAGGCCCTCAGGCCTCCTGGCCGAGCAGCGACAGGGCCATGCGGCGCACCTGCTTCAGGTCCACCGGCTTGCTCAGGCAAGCGTCGGCCCCGCGCCTGCGGGCTTCGGCCAGCACCTTGTCATCCACCGCGGCACTGACCACCAACACCGGCATCATCGCCAGGCGAGGACTGGAGCGGACGAAATCCAGCACATCCAGGCCGTCGCCGTCAGGCAGGTCCAGGTCCAGCAGCAGCAGGGACGGCGTGATATCCGCCAGGACCCCGAGGGCCTTGCCCACCGAGCCCGCCCCCTTGACCTCCGCCAGGTCCCTCAGGCCTTCCTGCAGCACCTTGAGGCAGGCGGGATGGTCCTCGACGCACAGCACCTTGGGTAGCGACGGCGGCACCTCCGCCTCGGCCTTCGGCGGCATCGACGTTTCGAAGTCACCCGGTGTGGCGACACTGGGCAGGTCGATCCAGAATCGGCTGCCGATCTCCGGCGCGCTGGTAAAGCCCATCTCGCCCCCCATCAGCTCCGCCAGCTCCCGGCACAGCACCAGGCCGATACCCGTTCCCGGAATGGTGGAGTTCTCCCGCCCGAGGCGCTGGAACGGCTGGAACAGCATGGCCTGTTGTTCCGAGCTGAGTCCCGACCCGCTGTCCGCCACCCAGATGCGGATGGCCGCCGGGCGGATCTCGTAGCCCATGCTCACCATGCCTTGCGGGCTGTTGTACTTCACGGCGTTGGAAAGCAGGTTCAGCACCACCTGGCGCAACCGGCGCGCATCGGCCATCACGTAGAGCGGAGGCACTGGCGGCGGCATCTGCTGCAACTGCAACTCGCGGGCCTGGAGCTCGGGCTGGATCAGCTCTCCGCAACTGGCCAGCAGGGGACCGATATCCACCGGCTTCAATTGCAACTTCTGGCGACGGCTCTCGATGCTGGAAAGATCGAGGATGTCGTCCACCAACGAGGTGAGATGGCGGCTGGCATTGACGATCTCCTGGGCGTAGTCGCCTTCCACCTTGCGGTCCTCCCGGCCCTCCGCCTCCAGGGCGATCAGTTGGGCGAAACCGTTGATGGCATTGAGCGGCGTACGCAGCTCGTGGCTCATGCTGGACAGGAAACGGCTCTTGGCCTGGCTGGCCGCCTGGGCCTCGCGGGTCGCGATACGCAGTTCCTCCTCCACCTGCTTGAGCCGGGTGATATCCACATGGGTGCCGGCCACCCGCAGGGCGCGGCCGTCAGAGTCCCGTTCCAGCACCTTGCCCCGGCTCAGCAGCCAGGCATAGCGCCCTTCGACATCGGCGAAGCGGTACTCGGCGTCGAAGTTGTCCTGGTCGCTGACCGAGAACAGCATGCGCAGGCGGCGCACCCGCTCCACATCGTCCGGGTGCACCCGGTCATTGAACTCGGCGAAGGTGATCTCGTCGCTGCGCAGGCCGAAACGCTTCACGAAGCGCCCACTCATCTTGATCGACAAGGTGATCGCGTCCACTTCCCAGAGGCTTTCGGTGGTGCTCTCCAGCACCAGGTCGAGGCTGCGGCGAGCCTCCAGCCGCTCCTCCTCGCTGGCCTGCAATTGCTCGCCACTGTGCTGCACCGCCTCGGCCAGGGCCTGCAATTCGCCAATACGACTGGGCGACGGCGGCGCTGGACGGAAGTCGCCCTGACCAATGCTGCGCATCATCCCCATGATCCCGCTCATGGGCGTGGCCAGCTCGCCGCTCAGGTGCCGCGAGCGCCCCCACATCCAGGCGAAGAACAGCGCATAGAAGAACACCAGGCCGGCAATCAGCAGGTAGCCGATCTGCTGGTAACGCGCGGCCAGGCGGTTCGTCTCGCGGAAGATATTGGCCTCATCCACCACCATCATCAGGCGCCAGCCCGTCTGTGGAATCTCGGTCCAGGCCACCAGCTGCTTGCGACCGCCCAGCTCCACCTCCTGGACATTGCCCTTGCCGGTCGCCATGGCTTCCAGCAACGGTTGCATCTCGCGGTGGCGGGTCAGGTTGAAGTCCTCGGGCTTGAGCACCTCGCGGCGCACCGCCTCGTCATAGGAGAAGCGCGTCAGCTCCCGCAGGCCGAAGTCGCGCTCGCCCGCCTCGGGCAGCGCCATGATGCTGTGGTCGCGGCTCACCAGCATGGCGTAGCCCTGCCACGGCACCTTCAGGCTGCCGATCTCGCCGAGCATCTGCCCCACGGTGATATCCAGGCCCACCACCCCCTCGAGGAAGTCACCGCGGTACACCGGCGTGATCGCCGACATCATCCAGCCCAGCCCGGCCGGGTCCAGGTACACGTCGGTCCACACCGTCTTGCGCTGCGGGTTGTGCTTGGCGTCGGCGAGGTAATAGAAGTTGTAATTGGGTATCACCATGTCATGGGGATACTGCTCGGGCGTCATGAAGAAGGGATAGATGCGGTTGTAGCTGTCCCAGCTGTTGAAATAGACAGCCGCCACCAGCGGGTTCGACTCGCGGATCGAACGCATCAGCGGGTCCACCTGTGACAGTCGCAGGGCCTTCTCGTGATCCTGCTTCTCCACCGGCGTGCTGCTGGCGTAGAAGGACGCGGCACGACCATCGTCGCTGCGGGTGTAGAAGACCCCGTCGTTGCTCAGCACGTGCCGCTGGCGCTCCAACTCGTCCGGCTGGAAGGACGTATCCTGCAGCGCCCGGGCAATGGCATCGCGGAACAACCGCGTGGGCACCTCGATGCCCTGCAGGCGCATGTCGATCACCTTGCCCTCGCGCACCACCGCGCTGCTCAGATCCTCCAGCGCGCTCTGCTGCAGGTACTCCACCTGGGAATCGCGAATCGCGCTGTTGGTCAGCAGGTAAGCCGTGATCAGCACCGACTCGACGAGAATCAGCGGGATCAGGGAGCTCTGCACGAAGGCACGCCAGATCCACTGGCGCAGGGGGATTTGGGCGGATCGCGGCATGGCGACGTCTCGGCTCAAAGGTCGTCCTGACAATAGCTATCAATCATATAGCAAGCGCTTGGCCGCGCTAGGCGAATTGCGTGGTCGACGCGCGAACGCCTTTGCCGTAGACTACGTTCCGTTGAAAACCCTGAGTTTTCTGGGGCCGATTAGGATTCGACGCCGGTAACAAAACTCTAGGGGCATGCCGAGCTGGTAGCAGACCTCGTAAATTAGCTGCTGCAAACTATTAGTTGCCAACGACGACAACTACGGGGCGGCCCTCGCGGCCTAACCCTTCTGGCGGCTTCGGCTGCCAGCAGTCATAAGGGGATGCCTGTAAACCCGAAATGACTGTCAGATAGAACAGGATCGCCGCCAAGTTCGCTGTAGACGTAACGGCTAAAACTCATACAGCTCGCTCTGAGCACCCTGCCAGTCGGGCCGCAAAGAGCTAACTCAGTAGACTTGGCTAAGCATGTAGTCCCGAAAGCGGAGAGCTGGCGGACGGGGGTTCAAATCCCCCCGGCTCCACCAAAATCCAAGACTAAGCCCCTGATTTTCCTAGTGAATTTCAGGGGCTTTTTCGTTTCTGCCTTGATGTGTCGAAGAAGTGTCGAACTCAGCCGTGGCGCTCATCGAGGTCCGCGAAATTGCTGATCTTCACGGCACAGTCAGGAAAGCGCGCAATCACCTCCAGCTGTCCACCCATTGCCTCGATATGGCTGCGCAGCGTGGAGATGTACATGTCCGTACGCTTCTCCATCTTGGCGATGGCCGGCTGCTGGACATGCAGCACCTCCGACAGCGTCTTCTGCGACAAGCCACGCGCCTGGCGCAGCTCGTTCAAGGGCAACTCAGCCAGCAATTCCTGAGCCTTTGCCTGGACTCGCTCCTGGGCGTCAGGCGACATCTTCGCGCGCAGCCCTGCAAACTTCTCAGTCATCGAAGGCCCCACCCTGACTGCGTCAGCGAGGTGATCGCCACTCAGCCGATAGGCGCACTCTGCTTGCTAGCACCGGCACGCTCCACGACTCGAATGCCTTTCTCAGCAAGCGCTTGCCGCACGGCCACCTGGTAGGCATCTATCGCACCGCGCAGCCAGGTTTCGAACTTCTGGCTTGCGGGTGAGTTCGGTCTTGCCCTGGGTTTGAACAGGCTGTAGTTCTGCTCGCTGACCAGCCCCAACGGGTAGGGGACGATCAGCTCGCCTGCCCGGATAGCGGGCAGTGCGAGGAAGCTGTCGCCGATGGTCAGACCGCCACCTGATGCGGCGACCGACAAGCAGAGGGTGGTTTCGTTGAACAGGGTCTGCTGGCGACGCGGGCCGCCAGGGTCGAGCCCGGTCAGGGCGCACCACTCCTCCCAGACATCGTAATTGGCATCGATCAGGTAAGGCGCATCGCAAGGCTTGTGACCCTCGCCCAGATAGCTCTCGGCAAAGGCCTGGGTGCAGACCAGCAGGTCGATCCAACGGCACAGTTCGGTTTCTTCCAGCCCTCCGCCGGCCCGGGCGCCTTGCATGCCATAGAAAATACGGAAGTCGAAATCCTCATCGAGGCGGAAAGTACCGTTGTTTTCGGCGGTGATCTCCACCGAGATGCCGGGGTTGGCAACCAGGAATTTCCCGACCTGGCCGGCCAGCCAGCTCGACGCGAAGTCACGACACACAAGCACTCTCAGATGCTCGCCCTGCCGCGCGCGGCGGCTGATGGTGTCGGTGGTCAGCTGGATCAGGTCGAAGGCTTGCTGCAGGGCCAGAAACAACTCGCGGCCGGACGGCGTCAGGCGGATCACATTGCCCGTACGCAGCAGCAGGGGGCAGCCCATGTCGCTCTCCAGCTGCGCAACCTGTTTTGACACTGCCGGCCGCGTTACATGCAGCTCCTCCGCAGCGGACGAAATGCTGTTGAGTCGGGCGACGGCCTCGAAGGCGCGAAGCGCGGTCAGGGACTGGTGTTTTCTCAAGAAGCGGCTCCGTAACCTGAGGTGACGCAGGAGGAAATCTTGTCACTTGTTCGCATGGGAGCCCGACTCTAGCTTAGGCGTCAATCCCAACGCGCAAATCCGAGGCTTCATCATGCTCCTACCGATCCGTTTCTCCTCCACTGGCCCCAATGGTTGGCAGCAATTGCCGGACGAAGCCCTTGAACATGCCGAGCTGATCGAAGGCCGGCCGATGGGCCTGGACCATGCCTACTTCAGCCGCAGCGAACCGCCGCTGAAGTCGGGCATCTGGCGCTGCGAGGCGTATACCGAGCGTTACGAAAGCTACCCGGCCGATGAGTTCATGGTCGTGCTGGAAGGGGAAGTCACGCTGGAGGCTGACGGCTTCCGCGAAACCTATACCCAAGGCGATTCCTTTCTGGTGCCCAAGGGCTTTCGCGGCATCTGGCGTCAACCGGTGCCGATGCTGAAGTTCTACGTGATCGTCGGCTAGCCAGCCTGGGTGCCGGGGGCGAGTCGGTCCACTCAGCCAGACCTGAGGTGGACGCCGCAGACCCCGGACTCAGCGAAGGCCCCTACAACCCAATTCAACCCGGCCCCTTCCCCTGGCGCGGACCTCGCCGCGCCAGTTGGATGGGCTCTGCCTCCAGCCCTACGACTGTGGGAATCCGCGCCATGTCGACTCTTGAGCAAACATCATTATCCAGCCCGCAAGACGAGGGGCACTATGACTACATCATCGTCGGTGCCGGCGCCGCCGGTTGCGTGCTCGCCAATCGCCTTGGCGAAGACCCTGATGTGCGGATCCTCGTGATCGAAGCGGGTGGCAGCGATGCCTCGGTCATCGTGGCGATGCCGGCCGCGCTGTCGATCCCGATGAACACCAGGCGCTTCAACTGGGGCATGAAGACCGAGCCGGAACCCGGCCTGGGCGGCCGGCAAGTGAACCTGCCCCGTGGCAAGGGACTGGGCGGCTCCTCATCGATCAACGGCATGTGCTGGGTGCGCGGCAACCCCATGGACTACGAGTTATGGGAGGCGCTGGGGGCCGATGGCTGGCGCTGGTCGAACGTGCTTCCTTACTTCCTGCGCATGGAGAACGTCGAGGGTGGCGGCCCCCTTCGCGGGACCAAGGGGCCGATGCGCATCAAGCGCGGGCCAGAGACCAACCCACTCTACCGAGCGTTCGTCAAAGCCGGTTCCGAGGCTGGCTACGCCGTGAGTGACAACATGAACAGTCGGCAGCACGAAGGCTTCGGGCCGATGGAAATGAACGTTGGCGACGGGCGCCGCATGAGCGCTGCCCGCGCCTATCTGCGGCCGGCCATGGCCCGGGGCAACGTGCGTGTCATCAAGGGCGGGCTGGTTGACCGGGTGATATTCGATGGCCGACGGGCGACCGGGGTCCTGTTCTCGGTGGCGGGCAAGCCTGCCAGGGCCATGGCCACGCGGGAGGTCATCCTGTCAGCCGGGGCCATCATGTCCCCGGTGATCCTCAAGCGCTCCGGCATCGGGCCGGCGCAGGAACTCGCACAACATGGCATCCCGGTGATCTGCGATGCCCCCGAAGTAGGCGAGAACCTGATGGATCACATGGAACTCTACCTACAAATGGAGTGCACCCAGCCGGTCAGCCTGTTTCCCACCCAGAGCCTTCTGGGCAAGGCCCGGATCGGTCTCGAATGGCTCGCCACCCGACGTGGGCTCGGTGCGACCAACCACTTCGAGAGCGGCGGACATATCCGCAGCCGGGCGGGCATCGTTTATCCCGACATCCAGTTCCACTTCCTGCCGCTGGCTATTTCCTATGACGGGCAGACACTCGCGGAGGGGCACGGCTTCCAGGTGCATGTCGGCACCAAGCGTTCGAAGAGCCGTGGCTGGGTCAGACTGCGTGACGCCCGTCCGGAAAGCCTGCCACGGGTGCGCTTCAACTACATGACTCATGCCGATGACTGGACGGAGTTCCGGGCCTGTGTGCGCCTGACGCGGGAGATCTTCGCCCAACCGGCCTTCGCGCCCTATCGGGGCCGCGAACTGGCGCCGGGCGCGGCGGTTCAGGACGATGCCGCCATCGATGCCTTTCTCAAGCAGAAGCTGGAAAGCGCCTACCACCCCTGTGGCACTTGCCGAATGGGCAGCGACGAGGCTGCGGTGACCTTCCCCGACGGCCGGGTGCGCGGCGTCGAGGCGCTGCGCGTAGTGGACGCCTCGCTGATGCCCGCGGCCACCGCCGGCGACTTGCAGGCCCCCACCCTGGTGCTGGCCGAGCGGCTGTCCGACCTGATCCGTGGCCGTCACCTGCCGGAGGCACAAGGAGCCCAGCTCCTGGCGGATCCGCAGTGGGCTACCCGGCAACGCGGTCAGAACATCACCCGCGACTACGCCAGCGAGCGCCACCGGCTGGCGGCCGCCCTGTTGGCCAATGTGAAGGGAGCCCCCCTGCCGATGGCAGCGGGTTGAGTCATCGCGTTACCGGACCACGAACCTTTGCTTCAACCCCCGGATGAGCGGAAATGAAATGCCCCGAACGATCTTGCACGCATCGATCAGGTGCCATGGAGAGCCGGCCAGAGTCTTCTCGGCTTCATCCCGCGCCCTGAGTTGTTCCTCCATGGCGACCGAGGTCGCGTGTCCCTTGTGGCTGTAGAGGCACCGAACGTTGCACCGCGATTGACCCGAAATGGAGACCCCACAGATAGCTCGATGAATGAAGCATCAATGATGCAACCCCGATCAATCTCAATCAGGAAAACAAGAAAATGGGAATGACGTCTAACGGGCAAAGCGCCTCGGTGAGTCCTGCGATTGCGCAGGGTCGATCCGATGGTGCCGAACGGCGCTCCGTAGATTTCGTACCGGTGACCGAGCGTCACGGCACGGTGCGGCATCTCGGTGCGGTCTGGATAGTTGCAAACATCAACCTGACAGCGATGGCTACCGGCGCTACAACCTTGGCGCTTGGCGGCTCACTCTTCTGGACGCTGGTCGCGACCGTGTTCGGCTCACTGTTCGGAACCCTCTTCATGGCTCTGCATTCCTCGCAGGGCCCCCACCTGGGCCTTCCCCAGCTGGTTCAGTCCCGAGCGCAGTTCGGATTCCTCGGGGCCGCGATCACGGTGTGGGTCTTCGCCCTCGTGAATTACTTCAACTACAACGTCGCCGACGCGATCCTCGCAGGCTCGAGTCTGAACTTCCTCCTCGGTATTCCAATCTCCTGGGGGTTTCCGATCGCCGTAGTGTTCGCCGGCACCTTGGCGCTGTATGGCTACCGATGGATCCACCGGGTCAACCGATTCCTGGTCGTACCACTGGGTTTGACGATCGTGATACTCACCTACGCCGCGGTGGCGCGGGGCGGGGTTTCTGCGGACGCATTCGCCCCCGGTCCCATCGAATGGCATGCCTTCGCGACGACCTTCGTCATCGTGGCGGGCTTCCAGCTTGGCTGGGCGCCCTACGTATCGGACTACTCCCGCTACCTCGCCCCCACCGTCTCCACGCGGGCATCGTTCCTGTGGACCTATCTGCCTTCGGCGATCTCCGCGCTATGGGTGATCGGCCTGGGCTCCCTGCTCGCGGCGGCGGCTCCAGGCGCCACGGTCATCACCGCGATAGCGCAGGGTGGCGATGCCCTGTTCGCAGGCGGCGGCCGAATCGCAGTCGCACTGCTGTTCATCGGCCTGCTGGTGGTGATGGCGCTCAATGCCTATGGCGGCAGCCTGACCCTCATCTCGATCCTGGACTGTTTCCGCCGGGTCCGGCCATCGCTGGCCATGCGAGCCATCACCATCATGGTGATGACGCTGTCGGTGTGGATTGTCGCGGCGATGGTCGGCGAGGAGCGGTTCAACCTGTTCTACGGAAACGTCCTGGTGTTCCTGGCGTACCTGTTCACACCCTGGACGGCCATCAACCTGGTGGACTTCTACCTCGTTCGCAAGGGTTGCTACTCGATCCGCGAACTCTTCAATCCCGCTGGTATTTACGGACGATGGGGATGGCAAGGGAATGTCGCCTATATCGGGGCACTGGCGGCAATGGTGCCCTTCTTCGTCACCGCGCCTTACACCGGATGGATAGCTCGCCAAATCGGCGATATCGACATCTCGATGTTCGTAGGTCTCCTGGTTGCCAGCGCACTTTATCTCCTCACATCTCGAACCCTTGATCTGGGCGCCGAACGCAGCCTGGTGGAAAAGGAAAGGAAGGTCAGCGAATCATGAATACGAAGACAACCGGCTGGATCTGGGACGAAAGGTTCATCACTCACGATACGCGGGCATGGAGCCTGCCGTGGCAGGAACCCATCGACCATCCCGAGAAGGGCGACACCAAACGACGCTTCGCGAGCCTGGTGAAACGCAGCGGCCTTGAACAGCACCTCGTTCCGCTGCCGTTCAGCCCGGCCTCGGAAGCCGACCTGCTGCGGGTGCATACGCCGGAGTACGTCGACCGGATCCTGAACCCGACCGGTCCCGCCTGGAGCGATGCGGGCGATGGCGAGACGCCGGTTGGGCCTGGCTCGGCGGACGTTGCCAGGCTCGCCGCTGGGGCCGTCATCTCGACCTTCGGTGCCGTTGTATCGGGCACTGTGACCAACGCCTACGCCCTCGTACGACCGCCGGGCCACCATGCGATTGCCGGTCAGGGAATGGGCTACTGCATATTCCACAACACCGCGATCGGAATCCGCCATCTCCAGCAAACGGGAGCGGTGTCACGCGTCGCGGTCATCGACTGGGACGTTCATCACGGCAACGGGACCGAGACCCTTTTCTACGACGACCCGTCGGTGTTGACCATCTCGCTCCATCAGGACGACCTCTACCCCATCGGACGCGGGAAGGTACAGGACGTCGGCACCGGCCCCGGAGTGGGCGCCAACCTCAATATCCCTCTTCCCGCAGGGTCGGGGCGAGGGGCGTACGTGGCCGCGTTCGAGCGTGTCGTGGTACCGGCGATCCGCCGCTTCCGGCCGGACCTCATCGTGATAGCGAGCGGGTTCGACTCGGCGGCGATGGACCCCTTTGGCCGCCAGCTCCTGCACTCCGAGGCCTATCGCGAACTGACGACGCTCGTGATGGACCTGGCCGATGAAGTGTGCAAGTCGCGAGTGGCCGCCGTGCACGAGGGCGGCTACGACCCGCTCATGGGGCCGTTCTGCGGGCTCGCCGTGGTTGAAACCCTCGCCGGGCGGCGCACGGCAGTCGAGGATCCCTGGATCGGCACTGTCCTGAATCTTCCGGAACAGGCCCTGTTGCCCCACCACGACGCGGCCATACGCGCGTGCGAGCAACTTGTCGCAGGCGTGCCGGATGGGTCCGGCAAGGCGCGGTGACAAGGCGCTTCATCAGCCGCACCTGAAGGAGAACGAACGGCTTGTCGAGAGGCCAGTGCTCACGAGCACTGCGCCTCGAGCCGGCAGGCTGGCTTGAACACCTGACCTGGGCTGAACAGGAATCACGAACGCCAAGCCGCCAGGCCGAGGCTCCGCAGGAACGTCGTCATGCCATTGTCAGTGCAACGCGCTGGCGAATCCGGCCATCGCCGCAAAGCCCCTAGCCCACCCGTCCCGGCCCCCGATGCTCGAAGGCCGACCGGGCACGATCAGCCTTCGCCGAGGGGAAAAGGGGCGTGATCGCCAGGTCGCGGTTGCGGCGGCACAGACTCTTCCAGCGCGTGGCATACCTGTGCCACCTGAGACAGCGGCGCCTCGGCTCGCCGCGCGGAATCAGCTCCGGCTCGCCGCGTACCAGGGCCGTTGCAGGCGCCGCACCAGCTGGTCGATCTGCGGCACCAGCAGGTTGGCGGCCAGCACGGCGAAGCAAAGGCCATCGGCATAAAGCCCGAACTCGCGAATCAACTCGGTCAGCACGCCAATGGCCACGCCGAAGAGGATGCGGCCGGTGCGCGTATCGGGACTGGTGACCGGGTCGGTGGCGATGAAGAAGGCGGTGAACAGGAGGCCGCCCAGGCTGAGGCTGTAGAGGCTTTCCTGCGGGCTATGTCCGGCCGCCAGGCAGAGCAATGCCGTGCTGGCGAGCATCGCCAGCGGAATCTCGATCCGGATCACCCGCAGGACCGCCAGTATCAGACCGCCGGCGACATAGCCGTACCCCGACAGATTGGGGGTGATCGGCGTGAGCTGGTCCCGGGACAGCTGGGTGGCGCCGGCGAAGGCATCGAGGGCGAGGGGGGGCGCCAGCTGCAACTGCTGCAGCAGAACCTCCCTGGCACCCAGGCCGTGGGTCCAGGGGGCATGGTTCGAGGGCGCCGGGTACAACTGCTGGTAGAAGCAGATGGCGATGATCCCCAGTCCCACCATGGCGGGGTTCAGGCGGTTGCGGCCCAGACCGCCGCTGCCGTGCTTGCAGAGCGCGAGCGCGGCAAAGCTGGCCAGCGCCATCATCCACAGCGGCACCAGCAACGGCAGGGCCCGAGCCAGTATCAGGCCGAGCACCAGCCAGCTCAGGTCGCTCAAGCCGGCGCGCACATCCAGTCCGCGCAGGCGCAGCAGGCCCGCTTCGAAGCCGAAGGCCAGCAGCACGCACCAGAAGGTCTGCAACCAGACCACGACACCGAACTGCCAGGCGTAGAGGACGGTGCCCGGCAGCAGGCACAGGCTGACCAGCAGCATCACCGTGCGGAGACGATGGGGGGCGGGACGGAGTATCAGGCTCATGGACGCAGCTCCGTCTTGCTCTGGCGGAAGCGCTCGCGCAGCGGCAGATGGCTCGGGCAGGTGCTGCTGCAGCTGCCGCATTCGATGCAGGCGTCCAGCCGCAGCGCCTGGAGGTCGGCCTTGTCCTGACGTTCGGCGGCGGCGTAGAGGTCCAGCGGCCTGAGGGACATCGGACAGACATCGACGCAGCGCGTACAGCGGATGCAGCTGCCCGCGGGCTGGGCTGCCGGCAGGTAGCGCTCGGCCGCGAAGATCAGGCAACTGCTGGTCTTGCTGATCACGGCTGCAGGGTCCGGCAGCGGCTGCCCCATCATCGGGCCGCCGACCTGGGTCAACCGGCCTTCGGAGTCGGCACCGGCAAGCGCGCGCAACGCGCTGACCGGATAGCCCACCGGCACCTCGACATTCCCGGGCCGCTCACAGCCGCCCGTCAGCGTCAGCACGCGTGATATCAGCGGTTCGCCGTGGAAGGCGGCACGTCCCAGCGCATGCAGTGTCGCGACATTCAACGCCAGCACGCCGATCTCGGCGGGCCGGGTCCCTGGCGCCAGGTTGCGGCCGCTCAGGCTCTTGATCATCAGCGGCTGCCCTCCGGCCGGGTAACGCGCCGGCAGCGGGCAGATCTCGACCCGGGTGCGGGCCTGGCGGGAGGCGGCGCGCAACGCGGCCATCGCCTCGGGTTTGTTGGTTTCGACGCCAAAGCGGGTCAGCGTGATTCCCATCAAGGACGCGAGATAGTCGGCGCTCTCGATCAGCGCCTCGGCGCGTTCGCGCATGAGACGGTCATCGCAGGTCAGGAAGGGTTCGCATTCGGCGCCGTTGATCAGCAGCAGGTCGGGGTGCCGGGCGTCGGCCAGCTTGAGGGCGGTCGGGAAACCCGCCCCGCCCAGGCCGACTATCCCCATCCGCAAGGCGCGCTCGACCAGCGCCTCGGGGGTTTGCGGCACCTCGGTCACCGTGCGTTCGATCCACTCATCCCGGCCATCGGCATTCAGGATGACGGCCATGACCGGCTCGGCCGAGTCGGCCGCATAGGCGAGGCCGACCCGTTCCACGACGCCGGAGGTGCTGGCATGCACCCAGGGGGTGTCGTGATCGCCGATGCCGATCACCTCGCCCTTGCGCACAGGCTGTCCCGGCTGCACGCAAGGCTGGGCGCAGCGGCGACCCCGCTCGAGGGGGATCGCCAGCTGCAGCTGTCCCACCGCCACGGGGGCGATGGGATCGGCGTTGGACAACTCCTTGTAGCCTCTGAGCTTCAGCCCTCCGTGCCAGCTGCGCCCTGAGGGCGAGGCGATGGCAAACAGACGGCGCCAGAAGGTTTTCTGTTGCGGCTGACGTTGGGCCTGTACGAGGCGTGGCAGGCGCTCGATGCTCTGCAACGATTGGCTAGACATTCTCTGCCCTCCAATTTTCTTGGACATGAAGCGCCCCTGCGCGCCTTTGCGCATCAAGGGGTTATCGCTTCCGGGAACTTTGAGGGAAAAGCGAGGCGGGGCACTCGATCACTCAGGGAACTCAGAGCGCCGGACGAGGGTGTTGTTCAGTTTTTGAACAAAAACCTGACAAATGGTAGGTCTATTTGGGACCTGTGTACCGATTGCCGGGAACGCTGCAAGGCGAAGGGGACTGCCCCGACAGGGGTGAATGACGACGACACCAGGCGCGCCCGCAGGAGCCGCGATGATGAACCCGCCTAACCTGGCCACCCCCGTCCAGACCACGCCGTCAACCGACGGCCAACCCCTTGGAAGCCGCGGCCGGGGCCTCACTGGGCAGTCTCAGCGTCAGCACTATCAGCAACACGCCGACACCACTGATGACGGCGTAAACCCCGGCAAAGCTGCCGCTGTGATTGGCCAGCAGCCCCGCACCATAGTTGCCGAGCATGCCGCCGGAGCCTTGCATCACATTGGCGATACCGAAGATCGAGACGGCCATGGCGCTGGAGGATGCCAACTTGGAAACGTAAGCCGGAATAAGGCCGAAGATGGGGTAGAAGGCAGTGGAAAACAGTACGGCGGCAACCAGGGGCCAATGACCTGAAGGCTGCACCACGAAGATCAGCGCCGCCGTCACCACGCAGCCGTAGACGAGATACATGGCAAAGCGCAATCCGGTGCGGTCCGAGAGCCAACCGACCGCGAGCCCGGCGAACATGCCGACGAATCCGATCACGGCCCAGACCTGGGCGGTGTACTGCACGTCGAAGCCAAGCTCGGTGCGGAGATAGGACGAGAGGTAGGTCTGGAACGGGAAGGTGGCGAAACCTATCAGGAAGTTCATTGACCAGATCAGCAGTACCCAGGGTCTTATCAGTCCTGGGCGGCCGCTGGATGAGGCGGCTTCGTCTGTCGTTGCCGTCGGCGCTGACGGCAGGGTCTGGCCGAGCAAGCCTCCCCGCTTCAGCACCACCAGCACCAGCACGGCCATCGCCAACGTGAGCAGCCCCACCACCCACCAGACGCTGCGCCACTCGCCCTGGGGGGCATAGATGGGCACCAGCAGGCTGTTGATGGCGACGCCATAGCTGGTCCCGCTGGACACCAGCCCCATGGCCAGGCCTCGGTAGCGGTAGGCGACCACCCTGGCGATGACATCGACCATGGGCACGAAGACAGTGGCGGCGGTGCCCGCCAGCAGGGTCAGCAGCACACCTATGACGAATGTGTTGCTCGACAGCGGGATCAGCAGCAACGCCAGCGCGCACACCGCCCCCGACGCCGCGATCATCCTGCCGCCGCCGACCTTGGGCGTCAGCCAGACCGCCAGCATGGCGCAGAGCAGGAACCCCAGTTGCGCTGAAGCGGTGATGGTGCCCACGTAGGAAAAACCGAACCCCAGGGACGCCTGCATATCGGGTACGAGCTGGGCGAACAGATAGATCCCGAAGCCATAGGTCGCCGCCACCAGGCCGGTCAGCAAAACTACAACCGCAACATTCAAGCGCATGGCGAGTTCCTCATGAACTGTTGGCGTTGACGACAGCACGTCGGTATATGGGGCGCGCAAACAACGGAGCATCCTTCGTGCAGGCAAGCGGCGAAGCCGGCTCGCCCTGGCTGGCCCGACCTCGATCCCCCGGATGCGCGGGTGGCCATGACTGCCCTGCAGCCACCCGACTCTACTGAGCGTTCAGTTCGGCGTAACGATGGAAGCGTCCTCCACATGCTCCCCACCGCCATGTAAGGCTTGATGCACAAACCGCGCGGCCTCGGAATCAACGTGTGAAAATCCACCGCCTACAGGCCAGGCCGACCGGAGACTCCGTCATGCCAGAACAGATCGATTCGCCGACCCACCGAGTGCGGCCGCGCCATGAGCGTTGCCCCCGGGGCCTCGCGATCACGCCCAGGACGCGGCTCGATGCACCGGACCGCCTTGCAGGAATGCCGGGCGACGGCGCAGGGCGGTCAGCCCGGTGAGCTGCACGAACTTTCGAAAGATCGACCAGTTGCGCCGCCAGATCCCATCGTTCGCCTGCGTGCCGGGCTGCCACGATTGCTGCGGGCCGGTGACGGCGTCATCCGAGGAACTGTCGCGACTGCCGGTGAAAAGCGATGCCGAGCACGACGCCGCGCTGGCGCACTGGAACTGTGTGCACCTGGGTGAGCACGGGTGCGAAGCCTACGACCAGCGTCCGCTGATCTGCCGGCTGTTCGGGACGACCCCGAGCCTGCCCTGCCCCCACGGACGCGGACCGGAGACCCCGACGGAGGCGCATGTCGAGCGCCAGGTCCATCAGCTGATCGCCAGCACCCGCCAGGTGCTGGTCTAGCCGGCGGCGGATGGAGAAGTCCGGACCATTTCGCCCTCGAAACGCAAAGCCCCTGAAGCACGGGGCCCAGGGGCTTCTGGAGGCATCAGCAGGGCCACCGGGCCCGCCTGGTCTCAACCGCTGCTTCGGAGCCGGCACCTCGTCCAGCCCTGATTCGACCGCACGGGTGACGTCCGCCAGGGAGCGGCGCGGTTATTCCACGTCTTCGTAGGGCAGGCCCACGTAGTTCTCGGCGATGTTCACCAGGCCCGCGTGGGAACCGAGGAAGTACTCGCGGTCGGCCTGCTGCATCTTCTGGTCCCAGGCGTCCTTGTGGCCGTCGAAGTCGTGCAGCAGGTTGGTCATGAACCAGCTGAAGCGCTCGCCTTTCCACACCCGGCGCAGGGCCAGTTCGGAGTATTTCTCCAGCAGGTCGGTACGGCCTTCGCGGTACACCTTCACCAGGATGCGGTAGAGGTAGCAGACGTCGGAAGCCGCCAGGTTCAGGCCCTTGGCGCCGGTGGGCGGCACGATGTGGGCGGCGTCACCCACCAGGAACAGATGGCCGTACTGCATGGGCTCGACCACGAAGCTGCGCAGGGGCGCGATGCTCTTCTCCAGGGACGGGCCGGTCACCAGCTTGTCCGCCACGTCCTCGGGCAGGCGCGCCTTCAGCTCGTTCCAGAAGCGCTCGTCGGACCAGTCCTCCACCTTGTCGGTCAGCGGCACCTGCAAGTAGTAGCGGCTGCGGGTGAGGGAACGCTGGCTGCACAGGGAGAAGCCGCGCTCGTGGTGGGCGTAGATGAGTTCCTCATGCACCGGCGGGGTGTCGGAGAGCAGGCCCAACCAGCCGAAGGGATAGACGCGCTCGTACTCGGTCAGCACGCCTTCCGGGATGCTCTTGCGCGACACGCCGTGGAAGCCGTCGCAGCCGGCGATGTAGTCGCAGTCGACGCGCACCCGCTCGCCGTCCTTCTCGAAGGTCACGTAGGGGCGCTCGCCCTTGAGTTCATGCAGCTCCACGTTGCTGGCGGAGTAGACGATGGGGGCGCCGCTGGCGGCCCGGGCGTCCATCAGGTCGCGGGTGACTTCGGTCTGGCCGTAGACCATCACGCTCTTGCCACCGGTCAGCTCGGTGAGGTGGACCGGCACCCGCTTGCCATCGAACACCAGCTCGACGCCGTGGTGTACCAGGCCCTCGGCGTCCATGCGCTCGCTCACGCCCGCCTCGCGGAGCATGTCCACGGTGCCCTGTTCCAGCACGCCGGCGCGGATGCGGCCGAGCACGTACTCAGGGCTCTGGCGCTCGACGATGAGGGTGTCGATACCCGCCTTGTGCAGCAATTGACCGAGCAGCAGGCCGGAAGGACCGGCACCGATAATGGCAACCTGGGTTTTCATTGTTCTTGTCTCTCATGGTGCGTCGCGACCTTGTGGCTGGCAGCGGTCGCGAACGGGTGGGTTTGGACTCCCCTGCATTTTTGCTGACGGAAATCGAAAAAGAAGGTGATATCCACACCAGTAATTGCACTTTTGAAAACAACGTCCGATTATCGATCAACTCCTGACCATCCCCATACGCACCCGGCCAACCCATGACGACCCGCATCCCAGGCGTTCCCGTATTCAAGCTCTATGGCGAAAACCAGGCCTGGCCGACCCCGGACCTGCTGCACTGCGAATCCATCCCCAAGCGCAGCAGCCTGCACCACTGGGAGATCAAGCCCCACAGCCACGCCGACCTGTTCCAGCTGCTCTACGTGCAGCGCGGACAGGCGGTGGTGGAGGTGGAGGGCCGGCGCAGCGAAATCACCGAACCCTCGATCCAGGTGACGCCGCCGCTGTGCGTCCACGGCTTCCAGTTCTCCGAGAACATCGAGGGCTTCGTCCTCACCCTCGGCGCGCCCCTGGTGGAGCGCCTGGAGGAGCGGCTGGGCGCCCCCCTGGCGGTGCTGGCCTCCTCCGGCTGCTACCCGGTGGGGCGCGACCGCCGCTACATCAACACCCTGTTCGCCGCGCTGCTGCAGGAGTACGAGGGCAGCGCCGCCTCACGCGACCTGGTGCTGGACTCCCTGGTCAATGTGCTGATGGTCTGGATCACCCGGCGCAGCCAGCAGAACACGCCCCCCAGCGGCCGCGACGAGCGCAATCGCCAGTTGCTGGGGCGCTTCATCAAGCTGGTGGAACGGCACTACCGCGAGCACCTCACGGTGGAAGCCTTCGCCCATCGCCTGGACCTCTCCAGCGTCCACCTCAATACCCTGTGCCGCCGGCTGGCCGGCCAGAGCGCGCTGCAGATCATCCACCAGCGCCTGCTGCTGGAGGCCCGGCGCAACCTCATCTACACCAACATGACCATCGCCCAGGTCTCGGACCGGCTCGGTTTCAGCGACCCCACCTACTTCTCCCGCTTCTTCCGCCGCTTGAGCGGCCAGTCGCCCAACGCCTTCCGTCGCGAGAACGGCCAGGGGAAAGAGGAACGCTAGCGTCGAGATTTCTCCAGCCTGCGGAATTTTCTTAACAGCTTGCCGCCGCGTGGTCGGCAGGGCGTGATCGATACCGACAAATGAACGCGATCATGCGCGCATCATCGCCAAAAACCATGAAACAACCGCTGGCATGCAAATTGTTTAGGGCAGCCCCAGCCACGGCCGGACCGTGAGCGCCTCCAACAACAACAAGGCTGTCCACCATGAACAAGAACGTCCTTTGCACCTCCTTGCTTGCCTGCACCGCCAGCCTGATGCTCGGCACCACCGCCTCCGCCACCGAGGGCGGCCTGTCCTCCTGGCCCATGGGCATCGAGATCTACGGCATGGGCATCCTGCCGCCGCCCGGCACCTACGGGCAGGTGTTCGTCGGCAACTACCTGGCCGACTCCCTGCGCGATGACGCAGGCAGGAAGGCCGCCGATATCGACCTGCGCGCCACCACCATCGTCCCGCGCTTCGTCTGGGTGACCGAGCAGCAGGTGCTCGGCGGCAACCTCGGCTTCCACGCCCTGCTGCCCCTGAACGACATCCGCCTGAACGTCAAGAACGGCCCCCACGACCACAAGCGCGGCATCGGCGACGCCCACCTCGGCCCGGTCATCGGCTTCCACCACAGCGAGAAGCTGCACAGCGCGGTGGGCATCGACTTCGTGCTGCCCACCGGCAGCTACGACAGGGACGACCTGGTCAACCTCGGCAACAACACCTACACGGTGCAGGCGGTGTATGCGCTGACCTACACCGACCCTGCCGGCTTCAACGCCGACGTGCGCCTGATGCACGACTACAACTTCGAGAACCGCGACACCCACTACCAGTCCGGCCGCGAATTGCACGCCGACTACACCCTCGGCTGGGGCCTGGGCAACGGCTGGGTGGTCGGCGTGGGCGGGCACGCCTACCAACAGATCAGCGACGACAAGTGCAGCGCGTCCAACTGCGCCTCCGCCGCCCTGGTGGACGCCAACGACGGCAACCGAGGCCGCAGCTTCTCCATCGGCCCGGCCGTGCAGTACACCGGCGAGGGCTGGTTCCTCAGCGCCAAGTGGCAGGACGAAAGCGGCGTGCGCAACCGCGCGGAAGGCCAGACCTACTGGCTGAAGTTCACCATGCCGCTCTGAACGGAGCCGATCATCCGGGCAAGGCCCCGCAGCCGTAGGAGGGGTTGAGGCACGAAACCCATGCGACCCGTGGTTGATGGGTTTCGCTTCGCTCTACCGCATCCTACGAGAGGGATGAGCCCCGGATGGGCTGAGGGACGAAATCCATGCGGGCCGTGGTTGATGGGTTTCGCTGCGCTCACTCGCCCTTGAGCCGGTAGCTGATCTGCGCCCGGCTCATGCCCAGCATCTGCGCGGCGGCGGTGAGGTTGCCGCCGCTGCGCTCCAGCGCCAGTTGCACCAGGCGCTGCTCGATCTCTTTCAGGGAGGTGCCGAGCACCCGCTCGCGGCCACTGAGAAACGCCTGAAGATTGGCGAGCTCCGGTTCGATCCCCACCTCCTGCGTGGTGCTTGTCGCGGCCGTCTGCGGCTTCTCGGACAGCCCATCCAGCTTTCCTTCGGCCGTCAGGCCGATACCGCAGGAACGCAGCGGTTCCCCGGCCTCGGCCAGGTGCACCAGGTCCATCAGCTCACCGTCGCCGGCGGCGATCACGCCCCGCTCGATGAGGTTCTGCAACTCGCGGATGTTCCCCGGGAAGCGGTAGGTGAGCAGGGCGTTCACCAGCCGGGTGCTGAAGCCCAGGGGCTTGCGTCCGTGACGGGCACTGAACTTGCGCAGGAAGTAGCTCATCAGCAGCGGGATATCCTCGCGGCGCTCCCGCAGCGGCGGCAGGTGGATGGGGAAGACGTTCAGCCGGTACAGCAGGTCCTCGCGAAAGCGCCCGGCCTCCACTTCCCGGCGCAGGTCGAGGTTGGTCGCGGCGATCACCCGCACATCCACGGGGATCGGCGTCGTGCCGCCCACCCGCTCGATCTCGCCCTCCTGCAGCACCCGCAGGATCTTGCTCTGGGCGCTGAGGCTCAGGGTGGCGATTTCATCGAGGAACAGGGTGCCGCCCCTGGCCCGTTCGAAGCGCCCGGGCCGGGAGCGGTCGGCGCCGGTGAAGGCGCCACGCTCCACGCCGAACAGTTCCGCCTCCAGCAGCGTCTCCGGCAGGGCCGCGCAGTTCAGCGCCACCAGGGGCGTGCCGGCACGCGGGCTGGCCTGGTGCAGGGAGCGGGCGAAGAGTTCCTTGCCCACCCCGGATTCGCCGGTCAGCAGCACCGTGGCCTGGGTCGGCGCCACGCGGTAGAGCTGCTGGCTGGCGGCGACGAAGGCGGCGGAAATGCCCACCATGGCCCGGTCATCGGCGGGCTCCGGCAGTTCGGCCATGCGGGTTTCCTCATCCGAGCCATAGGTGCTGCGACTGAGGAAATCCAGGGCATCCAGATGGGCCAGGTCGAGGTCGATATCGTCCCATTGCTCGGCCGGCTTGCCGACGATGCGGCAGGCCGAATGCCCCATGCAACGGCACTCCTGCTCGCGGAACACCACCAGCCGCCCCAGCAGGGACGAGGCGTAGCCGCTGGCGTAGCCCACCTCCATCCAGCAGCCCGGCTCGCTGCCCAGCCCGTAGGCGGCGATGTGCTCGTCCGCTTCCAGGGAGTTGTGCCAGAAGAACTCCGAGTAGAAGTGCCCGACGCTGGAGTCGATGTCGAAGCGCACCACCTCCACGTTCACCATGCCCTCCAGCATGTGCAGGCGCGGGCCGGCGCTGTAGAGGCTGGCGTGATCGCCCTCGGGCCAGTGCGCGCTGACCTGGGCGGCGTCCCGCGCGCCGGCCTGCCAGCCGATGCGGGTCAGCAGGCCTCGGGCCTTGTCCAGCCCCAGGGCCTCCACCAGCTCGCGGCGGATGGCGCCGAAGGCCGCCCCCTGCAACAGCATCATGCGCTGGCCGCAGAGCCAGATATTGCCGTCCTGGGGGGCGAAGGCGACGGTTTCGGCCAACTGCTCGGCGGACGGCAGGCCACTGCTGCCGAACTGGTTGGCACGGTCGACGATCAGGCGCTTCTGTCGGCCAAGCAACTGCTTGAGGAAATCATCCCCCATGGCGCGGCCGGGATTGCTCGGGGATTTGCGAGTCATGGTCATGGACGGGAGGCAGGAAAGGAGTTTTTCAGTATGCCCGCCTCGAAAGTCCGGTCAATTGCCCGGCTCGTCCGCTGAATCGGCGACCACTCGATAACCGCACAGTCTCCGGCAACCGAGGCGAGGAAGATTCGCCGACACGCAGACTTCTCTGCAGAAATTTCCGCGCAACCCCCTGCCAACGCCGCCCAAGGCCCCTCCACGCGCCGGCAAACGATCAATACAAGCCTTTGTTTTAAAAGAAAAAACCAGAAACACAGGAAGCTGGCACGGTAGTTGTTTAGGGCTCAACTGCGTGCATCGCCCACAACAACAACGCAGGTTACGGCCCATGAACATTCTTCCCCTGCCCAGCGCCTTTCATCACCCGCCGGCACCGCCGCTTCGTTGTTGACCCCCATTCCGCCCGCCCGGAGCTGACGCCCGCCATCGCGCCCGCGTCCTCGCACGCCCCTGGAAAACCGCGCGTGGTCGCCGCCAGCCGGCGAACCCTGGAACCAACAAGAGAGACCCCATGAACAGCATCCGCCCTGCCTACCAGAACCTCGACCTGCAACCCCTCGCCGGGCAATGGCGCGCCGGGAGCACCGGCCGCCCCCTCGAGGTGGTCGACCCCTTCACCGAAGCGCCGCTGCTGCGCATCGCCCTGGCCAGCCGCGAGGACCTCGATGAGGCCTACCGCAAGGCCCGCGACAGCCAGCGGGAGTGGGCGGCCAAGGCCCCGGCGGAGCGCGCCCGGGTGCTGCTGGAGGCGGTGAAGATCTTCGACGAGCGCCGTGAGGAGATCATCGACTGGATCATCCGCGAATCCGGCAGCACCCGTATCAAGGCCCAGATCGAATGGGGCGCCGCGCGGGCGATCACCCTGGAATCGGCGAGCCTGCCGAACCGCGTCCACGGCCGCATCATCGGCTCCAACATTCCCGGCAAGGAAAGCCGCGTCTACCGCGTGCCCCTGGGCGTGATCGGCGTCATCAGCCCGTGGAACTTCCCGCTCCATCTCACCGCCCGCTCCCTGGCGCCGGCCCTGGCGCTGGGCAACGCCGTGGTGGTCAAGCCCGCCAGCGACACCCCGGTCACCGGCGGCCTGCTGCTGGCGCGCATCTTCGAGGAAGCCGGCCTGCCCGCCGGGGTACTCAGCGTGGTGGTGGGTTCCGGCGCGGAAATCGGCGACGCCTTCGTCGAGCACCCGATCCCGGCGTTCATCTCCTTCACCGGTTCCACCCAGGTGGGACGTGGCATCGGCCGCATCGCCAGCGGCGGCGAGCACCTCAAGCACGTGGCCCTGGAGCTGGGCGGCAACAGCCCCTTCGTGGTCCTGGCCGACGCCGACGTCGAACAGGCGGTCAACGCCGCCGTGGTGGGCAAGTTCCTCCACCAGGGCCAGATCTGCATGGCGGTCAACCGCATCATCGTCGAGGCGCCGCTGCTGGAGGCTTTTACCCGCCGCTTCGTCGAGCGCGTCAAGGCCCTGCCCTATGGCGATCCAAGCAGGCCCGAGACTGTGGTCGGCCCGGTGATCAACGCCCGGCAACTGGCCGGCCTCAAGGAGAAGGTCGCCACCGCCCTGGCCGAAGGCGCCACCCTGCTGGCGGGCGGCGAGGCCCAGGGCAACGTCCTGCCGCCCCACGTCTTCGGCAACGTCACCGCCGATATGGAAATCGCCCGCGAAGAGATCTTCGGCCCGCTGGTGGGCATCCAGTCCGCCCGCGACGCCGAGCACGCCCTGGAACTGGCCAACCAGAGCGAGTACGGCCTTTCCAGCGCCGTGTTCACCGGCAGCCTGGAGCGCGGCGTGCAGTTCGCCCGGCGCATCCACGCCGGCATGACCCACGTGAACGACATCCCGGTCAACGACGAACCCAACGCCCCCTTCGGCGGCGAGAAGAACTCCGGCCTCGGCCGATTCAACGGCGACTGGGCCATCGAGGAGTTCACCACCGACCACTGGATCACCCTGCAACACAGCCCGCGGCCCTATCCGTTCTGAGACGGCCGCCCCGAAACCCGCACCCCACCAATAAGAAACGGAGCCTGAAATGCCTTCACTCCTCAACAGCCGAGCTGTGAAATCGCGCCTGGCCGCCTGCCTTGCCCTGCCCCTCGCGCTGCTCGCCGGCCAGGCCTTCGCCGATGGCGACGGCGTCTGGAAGAGCGGCGAGAACGTCTACCAGAAGGTCTGCGGCCACTGCCACGAAACCAACATCGGCCCCAACCTCAAGGGCCGTCAGTTGCCGCCGCAGTACAGCATCGCGGTGGTCCGCAACGGCTTCCGCGCCATGCCCGCCTTCCCGGCCTCCTTCATCGACGACAAGGCCCTGGGCCAGGTCGCCGACTACATCGCCAAGTCCGCCGCCCCGGCGGCCAAGCCCTGAGGTGCCCGGCATGAACATCGAACGTCGATCCCTGCTCAAGGGCCTGGCCCTGGGCGGTATTGCCGGCGCGGCCATGGGCGCGTCCAGCCTGTCTCTCGGCAAGGCCATCCTGGGTGGCCGGGCCCAGGCGTTGCCGACCCTGGTACTGGTCAAGGGCGACGCCGGCGCCGCCTTCCTCGAAGGCGTCCGCCACAGCCCGATGGCACGCCACGCCGATGCCCTGCACAGCGACCTCGGCCTGGACTTCATCCTGGCCCTGCAGCGGCGCCTGGACAGCGGCCAGCCGCAACGCATCATCGGCCTGGTGGACGACGCCAGCGCCGCGCTGGTCCTCGACCTGGCCCGCAGCAGCGGCGCACGGATCCACTGGCTCGGCCAGCACAGCGTCGGCGCCGCCGGCTCCCGCCACCAGGTACTCAGCGCCGAGCGCGCCCACGCCTGCGCCCTGCAACTGGGCCGGCAACTGCAGGCCTGCGGCGGCGGTTTCGACCTGACCGCCCAGCGCCAGCAGGGCCAGCGTTCCCTGAACCTGGCCGCCGCGCCGCGCGGGGGCGACGCCAGCGCCCAGTGGGCCGCCACCCTCGGCCACAGCCTGGCCGGGCTCGGCGGCACCGACATCGCCCCAGCGCCCCGGATCGCCCAACGCCACCCGGCCCTGGCGGGCCATTTCGTTTCGTTCTCGATCGAGGCTTGAAGGAGCTGAACATGACCGAGCAAACCCCAAGCACCCTGCTTCCCCGTGGCGTCGACCACGCCAACTTCCAGCAAGCCCTGGCCAAGTTCCGCGCGCTGTTGGGCGAGGACAACGTCCTGGTCAGGGACGATCAGCTGATCCCCTACAACAAGATCATGATGGCCGTGGACAATGCCGAACACGCGCCCTCCGCCGCCGTCACCGCCACCAGCGTGGAGCAGGTCCAGGGCGTGGTGAAGATCTGCAACGAGCACGGCATCCCGGTGTGGACCATCTCCACCGGCCGCAACTTCGGCTACGGCTCGGCGGCCCCCGGCCAGCGCGGCCAGGTCATCCTCGACCTGAAGAAGATGAACAGGATCCTCCACGTCGATCCGGAACTCTGCACCGCCCTGGTGGAGCCGGGCGTCACCTACGGCCAGCTGTACGACTACATCCAGGAAAACAACCTGCCGCTGATGCTGTCCTTTTCCGCGCCCTCGGCCATCGCCGGTCCCCTGGGCAACACCATGGACCGTGGCGTGGGCTACACCCCCTATGGCGAACACTTCCTCATGCAGTGCGGCATGGAAGTGGTGCTGGCCAACGGCGACATCTACCGCACCGGCATGGGCGGCGTGAAAGGCGACAACGCCTGGCAGGTCTTCAAATGGGGCTACGGCCCGACCCTGGACGGGATGTTCACCCAGGCCAACTACGGCATCTGCACCAAGATGGGCTTCTGGCTGATGCCCAAGCCGCCGGTGTTCAAGCCCTTCGAGATCAAGTTCGAGAACGAGTCCGACATCGCCGAGATCGTCGAATTCATCCGCCCGCTGCGCATCGCCCAGGTGATCCCCAACTCTGTGGTCATCGCCGGCGTGCTCTGGGAAGCCTCCACCTGCAACACCCGCCGCAGCGACTACACCACCGAGCCCGGCGCCACCCCGGACGCCATCCTCAAGCAGATCCAGAAGGACAAGAACCTCGGCGCCTGGAACGTCTACGCCGCCCTCTACGGCACCCAGGAGCAGGTGGACGTGAACTGGAAGATCGTCACCGGCGCCCTCAAGCAACTGGGCAAGGGCAAGATCGTCACCCAGGAGGAGGCCGGCGATACCCAGCCCTTCAAGTACCGCGCCCAGCTCATGTCCGGCGTGCCCAACCTGCAGGAGTTCGGCCTCTACAACTGGCGTGGGGGCGGCGGCTCCATGTGGTTCGCGCCGGTCAGCCAGGCCCGGGGCAGCGAGTGCGAGAAGCAGCAGGCGCTGGCCAAGAAGGTCCTCAACAAGCACGGCCTGGACTACGTCGGCGAATTCATCGTCGGCTGGCGCGACATGCACCACGTGATCGATGTGCTCTACGACCGCACCAACCCCGAGGAAACCCAGCGCGCCAACGCCTGCTTCGCCGAACTGCTGGACGTGTTCGAGCAGCACGGCTACGCCGTGTACCGCGTCAACACCGCCTTCCAGGAGCGGGTGGCGCAGAGCTACGGCACGGTCAAGCGCAAGGTGGAGCACGCCATCAAGCGCGCCCTGGACCCGAACAACATCCTCGCGCCCGGCAAGTCCGGCATCGACCTCGCCAACACCTTCTGACCCCAAGCAAGGCCCCGCCGGACACGCGCCGGCGGGGCCTTCTCATGTGCAGGAAAACCGTTGAACGAGCCTCGGTTCCGGGGCTCATCCAGGTTGGAGAAGTGAGGGGACTCCGGCGTTGGGCGGCCGGTGGCGGGATCGAGGTGTTCGTCCCTGGCCAGTTGGTGGATCAGCGCCTCGCTGGGCTTGGGCGGCGGGATATTGGCCTTGCGTTCCTCCAGCCACTGGAGCTTGCCGTCCCAGGGCGGCAGCTCGGCGGGGGGCAGCGGGAGGATATCGTTGATCTCGGGGACTTTGGGCGAGGCGTAGGAGTAGTCCGCAAGGATGCTCCAGATCGCTTTGTAGCGTTCGGCGCGTTCGAGGTCTTTCTCTTGGTTCAGGTAGTAGAGTGTGTCCGTCGGAGGCGGCCCCTCAAATGCTTTCCACAAGCGCCCTGCTGAGCTTTCATCACCTGCTGCGACACCCAATTGAAAGACTTCCACTGCCTCTTGATAGCTATGTGCTACGGACAGATGAACGCCAAGTGCTCTAGCCGCTTCCCCATTCCCCTGCTCCGCCGCACAGCGCCGCATCTGCCGGGCAATATCCGGGGCGATATCGATCGGCGCCAACTTGTCCGCCACCAAGGCCTGGGCCAGTGCGCTGCCCTCGTCGGCGGCCTTGCGGTAATAACGCAGGGCCATTTCAGGGTCTTCCCTCAAGCCAGCAGAGCCACGTTGCAGGAATAGACCAACGAAGTAGTAGCCACTGGCGACGCCGGCATCCATCAGTTCCTGGCTCAGACGCAAGCGCTCCTCGCCGCGCACTTTGAAGTGGCCACGAAAGGCGCCATTGATCAGGTTGATGCTGGCCTTGTAGTGCTGGTGTTCGGCGGCGATGCGGTAGAGGCGTTCGACCTCGGCATCCACCGCCGGGTCTTCCTTGAGCTGGTTGTTCTTCTGCAGCCAGCGGGCGTACTTGAACAGCAGGTCGCTGTCGGCCGAGGCCTCGGGGATGCGCTCATGACGGCAGGTGAAGGCCAGGTTGGCGCGAATCTGGGAGATCGGGTCCACGGCAGTGTCCTTTTTCAGTTTGAGTCCATGGCCGCCGCAGGCGGCCAGCAGCACAAACGGAACAGCCAGCCCCCAGGTTCTAGGCCTCACCGAGCATCCTCCACCTGACCCGCTCCGGACCCTCGGTGACTTTTGCCGGCAGCGGCCAGAGGCGGGCCGTGCGTCGCTCCAGCGTCAGTGTCGGCAGGATCTCGCCCTCCCGGAAGCGGCGGCGGGCCTTGTCCTTCACGGTGATCCAGAAGAAGTTCACATCCATCGCCTCCCAGTAGCCGGCACGTGGGCAAGGCTCGCCGCTGACGCAGATGGGCGGCGAATCGAGGTAGACGAAGTGGGGGGACTCCGGCGTTGGGCGGCCGGTGGCGGGATCGAGGTGCTTGTCCCTGGCCAGTTGGTGGATCAGCGCCTCGCTGGGCTTGGGCGGCGGGATATTGGCCTTGCGTTCCTCCAGCCACTGGAGCTTGCCGTCCCAGGGCGGCAGCTCGGCGGGGGGCAGCGGGACTATTTCATTGATCTCGGGGACTTTGGGAGAGGCGTAGGAGGCTCTGGCGAGAATGCGCCAGATGGTCTTGTAGCGTTCAGCGCGTTCGAGGTCTTTCTCTTGGTTCAGGTAGTAAAGAGTGTCAGTCGGGAGGGGGCCTCGAAAGCCTTCTTCCAGAAAGCTTGCAGAAGATTCATCGCCTGCTGCGACTCCCAGTTGAAAGGCTTCTAGTGCCTCCTGATAGCGGCGAATTCCAACTAGATTTACACCGAGATCCGAAGCCGCATCACCGTGCCCTTGCTCTGCGGCACAGCGCCGCATCTGTCGGGCAATATCCGGTGCGATATCGCTTGGCGCCAACTTGTCCGCTACCAAGGCCTGGGCCAGGGCGCTGCCCTCGTCGGCGGCCTTGCGGTAATAACGCAGGGCCATTTCAGGGTCTTCCCTCAGGCCGGCCGCCCCCTGTTGCAGCAGGATGGCGATGAAGTAGTAACCGCTGGCCACCTCGGCGTCGATCAACTCCTGGCTCAGGCGCAGGAACTCCTCGCTGCGCAACGTGAAGTGGCCACGAAAGGCGCCGTTGATCAAGTTGATGCTGGCCTTGTAGTGCTGGTGTTCGGTGGCAATGCGGTAGAGGCGCTCGACTTCGACATCCACTGTCGGGTCCTGCTTGAGCTGGTTGTTCTTCTGCAGCCAGCGCGCGTACTTGAACAACTGGTCGCTGTCGGCCGAGGCCTCGGGGATGCGCTCGTGACGGCAGGTGAAGGCCAGGTTGGGGCGAATCTGGGAGAGCGGGTCCACGGCGGTGTCCTTTTTCAGTTTGAGTCCATGGCCGCCGCAGGCGGCCAGCAGCACAAACGGAACAGCCAGCCCCCAGGTTCTAGACCTCACCGAGCATCCTCCACCTGACCCGCTCCGGGCCCTCGGTGACTTTGGGTGGCAGTGGCCAGAGGCGGGCCGTGCGTCGCTCCAGCGTCAGTGTCGGCAGGATCTCGCCCTCCCGGAAGCGGCGGCGGGCCTTGTCCTTCACGGTGATCCAGAAGAAGTTCACATCCATCGCCTCCCAGTAGCCGGCGCGTGGGCAGGGCTCGCCGCTGACGCAGATGGGCGGCGAATCCAGGTAGACGAAGTGGGGGGACTCCGGCGTTGGGCGGCCGGTGGCGGGATCGAGGTGTTTGTCCCTGGCCAGTTGGTGGATCAGCGCCTCGCTGGGCTTGGGCGGCGGGATATTGGCCTTGCGTTCCTCCAGCCACTGGAGCTTGCCGTCCCAGGGCGGCAGCTCGGCGGGGGGCAGCGGGAGGATGTCGTTGATCTCGGGGACCTTGGGAGAGGCATAGGAGTAGTCCGCAAGGATGCTCCAGATTGCTTTGTAGCGTTCAGCGCGTTCGAGGTCTTTCTCTTGGCCTAGATAATGGAGAGTGTTCGTTGGGGTGGGGCCACGAAAGCCTTCATCCAGAAAGCCTGCAGATGTTTCATCGCCTGCTGCGACGCCCAGTTGAAAGGCTTCGACTGCCTCTTGATAGTGACCATCCCCAGCTAAATCTACGCCGAGGTCCGTCGCCGCATCGCCATGCCCTTGTTCCGCCGCACATCGCCGCATCTGCCGGGCGATATCCGGTGCGAATCTGATAGGCGCCAACTTGTCCGCTACCAAGGCCTGGGCCAGTGCACTGCCCTCGTCGGCGGCCTTGCGGTAATAACGCAGGGCCATTTCCGGGTTCTCCCGCAGGCCGGCAGAGCCACGTTGCAGGAATAGGCCAACGAAGTAGTAGCCACTGGCGACGCCGGCATCCATCAGCTCCTGGCTCAGACGCAAGCGCTCCTCGCCGCGCACTTTGAAGTGGCCACGAAAGGCGCCGTTGATCAGGTTGATGCTGGCCTTGTAGTGCTGGTGCTCGGCGGCAATGCGGTAGAGGCGTTCGACCTCGGCGTCCACCGCCGGGTCTTCCTTGAGCTGGTTGTGCTTCTGCTGCCAGCGGGCGTACTTGAACAGCAGGTCGCTGTCGGCCGAGGCCTCGGGGATGCGCTCGTGACGGCAGGTGAAGGCCAGGTTGGCGCGAATCTGGGAGAGCGGGTCCACGGCGGTGTCCTTTTTCAGTTTGAGTCCATGGCCGCCGCAGGCGGCCAGCAGCAGGGTCATCAGCAGGAGTAGGGTGCGCATCAGTCGAGATTGCTCAGGGTGGTCTTGTCGTAGAGGAATTCCACTACAGGAGTATCTGGTGGAAGATCTTTTGACTGGCGCTCCTTATTCTTCTTGATGAGCTCTTCCCAGGCCTTGAATGCATCCTTCGGATTGTCCTGCACACCCTGGCCAGCGGTATGCAGATTCCAGAGCCGCCGGCGCATGGCCTGGGTCACCTCGTGCCACTCGTGGAGGATGTTCAGCTCGCTGTCCACCTGCATGCTGCGAGTGTTGATGTTGGCCGAGCCGTGGGTGGTGAGCACGTCGTCGACGATCATCAGCTTGGAGTGGATGTACACCGGTACCCAGGGCTTGCCGGCCGGCGAATCGGGGGCCACCAGGGAGCAGACGTGGACTTTCAGGCCAGGGCGTGTCTCGGGGATCAGGTCTTCGTCTTCAATCTCCTTGATCTGCTCATCCAGCTCCTTCTGCCACTTGGCCAGCTCCTGTTTGCCATGCCAGTCATTGGCGCCATCCGGGCGAGGCTTGGGTGGCATGTCCCGTTCGGCTCGCTTGATACGCAACTCCTTGGTGACCTTGGGAATGGTGTCGGCCCGTCCCAGGCTTTCCAGCATGCGCTGGGTGTTGACGGTGCCCTTGCCGATGCCTTCGTCCGTGACATTGGTGACCACGAACAGGTGCAACGCGCCATGTATGCCTGGATCGCGCCCGTTGTTGGTCTGTACTTTGGCGGCCTCGAGAATGGCCTCTGCCAGGGGCGGCCAGCGGAAGTACTGGTTCTCGATGTAGATGAACTGGGTGGCGTTGTTGATGGCCTTCAGGTAGCCCGCCTGGATATCGCGAATCCCGCCCCGTTCCTGGGCCTGGGTGCGCAACAGTTGGGCCATCAGCGCAGTCCCGCATTCCGTGCGTGGTTGCAGTTGCACGGCCACCTCATAGGCGTTGCGTGAGCGCAGCAGGTCTTCGCCGGTTTCCTTGGCCCAGGCGGTGGCGAAGTTGTGGTGCAGGTCCCTGAGGATCCGGCCGGTGATCTGGCAGGAAATGTCCTGGCGCGGCAAGGCCCCGCGGGGGCCACGATTGGGGGCGTGGGTCTTCGCATCGGGGCGCTTGGGATCGGGCCGCCAGAGGGCCGAATGGTGGTCGGTGTCCCAGTATTCATCGAGCATGTTGTGGCCCATGACGAAGCCGATGGCCCGCTCCGGCAATTCGAAGTCGACCAGCACGGACTTCTGGTGGTGGGTCACCGTGTGACGCATGACGAAGGCGGAGCGCTTGGCCAGCTCCGGGTCAAGGCGCCTGAGCTTGAGCTGGTGGGCGATTTCCGTACGCTCGGACAGGCTGAAGTCACGGCTGACGAACAGCGGGATATGGGCATCCGCCAAGTCGGCTGCCTTGTCATCGGCGACCGCGTATTGCTTGAACCACTGGCGGTCGTAGGCGTACTGCTCATCGCTGGAGGTCTGTCCTGCCCGGTCGGCGAGACCGCCCTTGCCGGGCAGGTTGGCTTCACCGGCCATCCCCGCCGCATTGAGCGGCATCTCCCACCCCAGGATGCGCACCCGCACCCCTTGCCGGGCCTTCTCTTCCAGCAGTACGCCGATGCAGCGGTCGTCACTGCCATCGCGGATGAAGTGCATCGAGGGCTGGAAGCCCCAGCAGATGATGTCGACCGAGCGCTGGGCCTCGGCGATGGCCTGGTGCACCGCACGAAAGGCCTCCTCGCCATTGATCAGGGGCTTGTAGCTGGCGGGCCAGGGCCGGTACTCGGTATCGCAGACGAACCAGGGCGTGCTGCAGACGGCTTCGTGGGTGTGCTGGAGGGCGATGGGTACGACGATTTCGGGGTGCCTGGCGTTGGCGGGTCTCATCGAGTGTCTCCTTTCTGGCCCTGGCGCGGCTCCAGGGCGAGTGGGTAACGGGCTTCGTCGTTGGAGCCGGAAGCCGGCGGGACGGCGGTTATCTAGGCCGATAACGCTTGGGTGGGGAAATCAGAGGAATCTGGAAAGGCGCTCGAAACGTCTGAGTACTGGACGATTTTTGGCGGGCTGTAGGTGCCCGGGACTCGCGAATCGAACCGATGTCGAGCGATGCTGAACCTTCGCCAGCAGGGTGCCCCTGTGAACCTGGCCGGTGCGCGCAGCGCACCCTACGAACAGTCCTACCCGCCAACCGCCTTGCAGTCCTACAAGGCCCCTCGATAGCGTCTCGCCCCGTTGCGGCTTCGGCTGCGACCGGGATTAGAACCCCCGTAGATGTATCGCGAAGCCAATAGCGCCATAAGCAGGATCAGCGAGCCGCTCTGTCGACTCGCCGCCCCTGGCAGTCTATGGCGGACCGTGCAGGGTGGGCTCATGCCCATCCGGTTGTTGGCTTCGCGGCCGGGGTTCTAACCCTGCACGGTCCGCCACCCTCCTTCACGGTGGCGGCTACTCGGTTCCAGACAAGGAGTTTGAACATGAGAGCCCCAACCCTGCCTCGGCGCCGCAAAGGCGCCCTTTCCCCCCGCCTCCGCCAGGAGGTGCGCCATGACTGACTACCTCACCCCCACGCGCTTCCTGCGCTTTCGCCTGTCGTTGCGCGCCCTGCTGATCGACGACCGCCCCTGGTTCGTCGCCCGCGACCTGGCGAAGCTGGCCAGCATCCGCACCGACACGGACTTCACCCGCAAGCTGGATGAGGACCAATGGCGCGACGAGGTGATCCGCCTGGAGGACGGCGGCTTCCGCCTGGAGCGGCTGGTGAACGAGAGCGGCCTGCATCAGCTGCTGCTGGTGCACTACTACCACCCGGAACATCGCGGGCTGCGTCGCTGGATCAGCGACGAGGTGGTGCCGGCCCTCAGCCGCGAAGGGACGGCGGGTCAGCAACCGCGCCGGCGATTACTGCGCTGGCAGGGCCAGCCGCTGACCCTGATGGAGTGGCAGGGCACGCTGTGGATTCGCTACGAGGACATGCCGCGACTCCAGGGCCAGGTGCCGGAACGCGAAACGCTGCGCTGACGAGAACTTCCGAACTCGTTCTATATCTTCCCCAGCACCACGGACTGTTAAATGGGCTTGCAAGGCTCAGTACTCATTGCAATTGAAATCATCAACGAGTTAGGGCCGCAATCAGTACCACCCTGGATGGTGTTCAGGCTCCCGCCCTGCTGATTGCGGCCCCCTTTTTCACCCGCCCTGCGCCTTTTCCTCCCCCCAGTCACGGCACGGCAGTCGTGAAACGACCACTCGTCGGCGACCTCCGGTCAGAAAGTTCCACCCAGGCAGGGTAATTGCCGTTCTATGGGTAGATAGTAAATTTTTCACCCCCTTCGACCTTCGAGCGAGGTGGCCATGAAACGAGAATTCCCCGAGCACATCGCCTGGAGCGAAGCGCGCATGAACGGCGACCATGCGTTGGCCTTCGTCGCGGTCCAGCCGCGCAATCCGCGCAAGGAAGCACGTTTTCACCTGGTGTATGACGGCACCAGCTTCGCGCAACTGTCCGAGGCGACCCACGCGGCGGAGCGCGCGCTGCAAGGCATCCTGCGCTTCGATGGTTTCGATGCGCCGGTGTTCAATTCACCGGAGTGCTGAGTGGCGGCGGGGACGGCGGGACCACGGGAGCCGTGGCCCCCTGTCAGCTGGCGGGGGGCTTGGGCTGGGCCTTCGACCACTGGGACTTCTTGCGGTCCGGGTCCCAGCCGGACTTGCCGGTAGGCACCTTGGTGATCGCCCCGCCCTTCTCAAGGAACGCCCGGGTCTGCTCATCGAGTTGGGATCTTGCGCGGTTCGTCTCGAAATCGGACATGAACGTCACCTTTTAGTCGCGGGGCGTCATGATGTGCGCCCGGACGAGGGACTATACAGGCTCGCTCGCCAGCCGCGTGAACAATCGACCGCCCGTCCCCGATCCGAACAAAAAACCGCAGCAACCGAAAGAAAAAGCTATCCAATCTCGTCAGACCCTGTATCCTGCCGCCACTGCCTGCACAGTCTCGCGGCACCGGCTTGATGATCTGTCCTTTCGATGTTCCATCTCCTCGGCTCGCTTCACTACGCATACAGTCATGGCCTGGCAAGTTGCCCGGCTAGCATTCAATTTACCTTGGAGACACATCATGTCCGCACGTCAAACCGGTACCGTTAAGTGGTTCAACGCCGAGAAAGGTTTCGGCTTCATCACCCCTGAGCAAGGTCCGGACGTATTCGTTCACTTCCGTCAGATCGAGTCCACCGGCTACAAGTCCCTGGACGAAGGCCAGCGCGTAAGCTTCCTGGTTACTGCCGGCGCCAAAGGCCCGCAAGCCGAAGCCGTTCGCGCCGAGTAAGCACGCCTTACCCACAAGAAACCCCGCCTGGTGCGGGGTTTTTTGTTTTCTGCGCCAAGGGCCGGGACGGGCCTTGCGTCCATGCGGGCCCGACTTTCCTCACAAGGTACGCGCCAGCAGATCGCGGCGCGCGTCGCCCATTCGACGAAGGCGTATCCAACCCGACACCCGGCTTCAGTCCTCATCCACCTCGCGCCCATCAAGAGCGCGAGCCGGGCGATGGTTGTCGGGGAACAACTCCCGGAATCGCTGGATCTGGCTGGCGGATAGCTGAATGGGTTGCTCATACAGCACCCACTTCACGCCCTCGGTACAGGGCGGAGTGGTCAGAGAGCCGTCATAGAACAGATGATGCCCGGTGGCGGGGAGCAGCCTTTGCAGCTGCGGTGCCATCAGCAGGCCAAGCCTCGCCTCACCCCCTTCTTCTTCGGGCAGGACGTCCCAGAGATCGGCCAGTTCATCGTTCGCCTCTCCCTGCTCGATCATCACGCCCAGCACCAGCAAACCACCATCATCGGCCTGGTGGACCAGATGCATCTCCATCGGGTACTCGCGCTGATCGAACTGGTGCTCGCTGGGCGTATGGAAATGGAACTGCATCAAACGATAGTGCCGCCCCATATAGCTCAAACCGGTTTCCCCCATCGGCTTTGCCTGGATGCTATGGCCGTTGTTGAGGACCTCCATCGGCAGCACCTGGTAGTCCACGCGCAAGGCATCGGAGTCGACGCTACGGGAGGTCACCTCACGCCAATCGATGTTTACCGGCGATTGCATCTGCCCGGTGGAGCAGAGTTTGTCCCCCAGCTCGCCCCAATGATCGGGCCCCTGGTCACCTCGATAGGACCAGTGGGCGGGCGAGGCGCTAACGGCCTGAACACTCAGGCACACTGCAGCGATAAACGAACCAAGAACACGAGCCATTGTTGCTCCATAAGTGGAAATCAGCCGCTGCAGGCTGGAACTTGAGCCGCGCAGCGGTTGCGGAGGGGGCGAAATCGACAGCCGCAGATCGGGAAAGCAGGCGGCTCTTCGAATGCGAAAAAGCTTATTGAACATGTGAACCGCCCCCTATCTGACCGGCACCAATTGATCCGCACTTCACACCAGGACTCGTCAGAATTTCAGTCGTCTCCGGATACACGCCGATTCTTGCCGAGCTGAGCCGCTTCCCGACCACTCCGGCCCCAAACGTCCCGATGTCGAGCCAGATGAACACCCTGCCGCAAAGACGGTCTCACTGCTGGCCAGGGATGCGGCGGTGCTACTATCGCCCCGCACTGCCGGCGGCCCGTCGCGGTCCCTGGCAAGCGCATCCCCGCCCTATCCCCCTGAAGAACCACGGATACCCAGCATGGAAATGGATTGGAGCAAGGCGCTGCAAGAAAGCCTCGGCTGGCTTGCCATCGCGTCCCTGATCACCATCGTTGCCTTCGCCGCGGCCGGTGCCGCAGCAGTGAAGTTCACCCGTTGGGGCAGCCAGTTCTGGCAGATCGCCGGCCCCTATCTCAGCCCGAAACGCAGCTGGCGACCGCTGCTGGCGTTCACCCTGCTGCTGGTGCTGACCCTGTTCTCGGTACGCATGAACGTGCTCTTCTCGTTCTGGTACAACGGTTTCTACAGCGCCCTCCAGGGGCTGGACCAGAAGGCCTTCTGGTACTTCCTCGGGATCTTCTCGGTGCTGGCCACCATCCACGTGCTGCGGGCGCTGTTCACCTACTACGTGACCCAGGCCTTCAATATCCACTGGCGGGTCTGGCTCAACGACCGGCTCACCGCTGACTGGATGAAGGGCGACGCCTACTACCGTGGCCAGTTCCTCGCCGAGCCGGTGGACAACCCCGACCAGCGTATCGAGCTGGACGTGAATTCCTTCGTCAACGGCTCGGTCTCCCTGGCGCTCGGCGCCGTGAGCGCGCTGGTCTCCCTGGTGGCCTTCACCGGCATCCTCTGGGGCCTGTCGGCGCCCTTCGAGCTGGGTGGCGTGGAGATTCCCCGGGCCATGGTCTTCGCCGTCTACATCTACGTGATAGTCGCCACCTGGATCGCCTTCCGCCTGGGCCGTCCGCTGATCCGGCTGAACTTCCTCAACGAGAAGCTCACCGCGAACTTCCGCTACGCCCTGATGCGCCTGCGGGAATACGCCGAGAACGTCGCCTTCTACCAGGGCACCGCGATCGAGCGCGGCACCCTGCTCGGCCGCTTCTCCGCGCTGATCGGCAACGTCTGGGCGCTGGTCTACCGGACCCTGAAGTTCGACGGCTTCAACCTGGCGGTGAGCCAGGTGGCGGTGATCTTCCCCTTCATCCTCCAGGCGCCGCGCTTCTTCAGCGGCGCCATCAAGCTGGGCGACGTGATGCAGACCTCCCAGGCCTTCGGCCAGGTGCAGGACTCGCTGTCGTTCTTCCGCAGCTCCTACGACACCTTCGCCCAGTACCGCGCCACCCTCGACCGCCTCACCGGCTTCCTCGACGCCAACGAGGACGCCCGCGAGCTGCCCCGGGTCATCACCCAGGATGCGGCGGACAGCCTGCGCATCGAAGGCATGGACGTGCTGCGCCCGGACGGCCACCGGCTGCTGGCGGACCTGAACCTCGCGCTGCAACCCGGCCAGGCGCTGCTGATCAGGGGCCCCTCCGGCAGCGGCAAGACCACCCTGCTGCGCTCCCTGGCCGGCCTCTGGCCCTACGCCGAGGGCAAGGTCCAGCGCCCCGGCGGGCACCAGGCGCTGTTCCTCTCCCAGCGCCCCTACCTGCCCCTGGGCGACCTGCGCACCGCCATCGCCTACCCCAACACCAGCACCCCGGCCGACGACGAACGCCTGAAGCAGGCCCTGCGCCGGGTCAACCTCGCCCACCTGGCGGAGCACCTGGACCTCAGCCAGGACTGGACGCGCATCCTCTCCATCGGCGAACAGCAGCGCCTGGCCTTCGCCCGGGTGCTGTTCAACCAGCCGCGCATCGTTTTCCTCGACGAGTCCACCTCCGCCATGGACGAAGGCCTGGAGCACGCCCTCTACTCGCTGCTGCGTGAAGAGCTGGGCGATACCCTGCTGGTGAGCGTCGGCCACCGCGCCACCCTCACCCAGTTCCACACCCATCGCCTGGAGGTGGACGGACAGGGCGGCTGGTCGCTGCTGGAGCAACAGCCGGCGATGGCGTAATACCCGCGTCCTCGAACGTCCCCAGCAGGATGCCGATGTGTGGGCGTCGATCAGGAGCGTCGTCGATCGCGATCGAGCAGCGAGCGCCGTAGGAGCCGGCTTGCCGGCGAATGCGCGGACAGCTTCGCGGGCGAGCCCGCTCCTACAGCAAATGCGCGAACAGGTTCGCCGTAGGAGCCGGCTTGCCGGCGAATGCGCGGACAGCTTCGCGGGCGAGCCCGCTCCTACAGCAAATGCGCGGACGGGTTCGCCGTAGGAGCCGGCTTGCCGGCGAACGCGCGGACAGCTTCGCGGGCGAGCCCGCTCCTACAGCAAATGAGCGAACAGGTTCGCCGTAGGAGCCGGCTTGCCGGCGAACGCGCGGACAGCTTCGCGGGCGAGCCCGCTCCTGATATGGATTGACCTGTCAACTCTGGGTCTATTCTTTCGTTTTGTTCTTCTCCGCCAGTGGCTTCGGTTCAGGGGGTGGAGGGCGATTAGGCGACGGTGGATCACTCTGATATACGTGGGTTGGTTACCGACCTGACTTCACTTCGTCGCGGAGCTGCCCTTCTCTACGGTCGTGGGTCTGTCCTCCTCGCAGAGGACGCCACATAGGAGCGCCAGGGGTTCTCCTCACCGGCCCTCCACCCCCTGAACCGAAGCCACTGCTGCGGGTTCATGCCACGGCCTTACTACCGTGTGCCTTGCCCGCCACCGCGCAGGCGATGGCCCAGATGAATCCCGCCAGCTCCCGGGCGATGGCGGTGGTGACCTGCTGCTTGAGCTTGCCCGCCGCCAGCAGCGCTCGATAACGACCGCACAAGCGCATCTGCGCGTGCCAGGCGATGGCCTGAACCACCGCCGAGGTTTTCGCCGCGCGCGCCTCGATGACGCGTGTCTTGCGTGCCGGGAAACGGTAGTTCCACCCCGCTTCCACCAGCACCCGCCGGACATGGCCATTGCCCGTGCGGGTAATGCGGCCCTGGCGGCGTGAGCCACCGCTGGAGTGCTCGCTGGGAACCAGTCCCAGGTAGGCCATCAGCTCGCGCGGCGAGTCGAAGCGACTGAGGTCGCCCAACTCCGCCAACACCGTCATCGCCGTGATCAGGCTCACCCCGCGCAACGCCATCAGGGCTTGCGCCACCGTACCCAGCGACCAGCCGGCCAGCGCTTCGTGCATTTGCGCTTCCAGATCGGCCACCCGCCGTTGCATCGATTTAACGGTGTCGAGGTACTCCTGCAGGACGATCTGCTGCACCGGCGAGTCAAGTTTCACGCTCGCCAACCAGTGGAAATGGGCCTGGGTCCAGCGACTTTTACCGGCATAGACGTGCCCATGACGCAGCAAGAACGCGCCCAGGCGTTGCCGGCACTTCAGTTCCAGGGACTTCATGTCCTCCCGGGCGCGCGTCAAGTCGCGGATCGCTTCCTGCTCCTGATCCGGCACCCACACCGCCGTCAGCTCGCCCGCCCGATGCAGGCGCGCCAACATCAGGGCGTCCCGACGGTCGGTTTTCAACCGCTCGCCCGCCTTGCGCGGAATCAGCGAGGGCGCCACCACCACGCAACCATGGCCCAGCGCTGTCAGCTCACGGTAAAGGCCGTAGCCGCAGGGGCCGGCCTCGTAGCAGAAGCTCAACGCCTCGCCCTGCCGGCTCAGCTGCTTGAGCAGTTTGCGCAGCGCGCTGTCGCGGTTCTCGATGGTGCCGTGATAGTCCGGCTCACCGCGCCCCGGCCGTGCCACCGCGACAGCAATCGTCGCCTGGTGAACGTCCAAACCTACATAGACCTGGTTAAACTCGTTCATGACCTGTCCCCCTCGATGCGGCTCTGTGTTGGAGGTGTTTCCACCCCGAAAACATAACCCGCGCTTTCGAGGTGGGGCAGGTCAATCCATGATGTCTACGTAATGAGCATGCGCAGCGGTCTTGGCGCCTGAAGAGAAGAAAAGAAATCGGGGCCGGTGTGAGGGGCACCGGCCCCGGTGGACGATGGGGCGATGCGAGCAGGATCGCAACCCGTCCACAAGGATCTCCACCTCCCGTACAGGCGAGAGGGAGTGCCAGGGAATCGTGGCGCTGGCGCGCCGGGTCCCAGGGCGGATCAGTGGTGACGATCCGGCCTCACCAGGCCCAGTTTCTCGATGCGGTAACGCAGCATGTCCCGGGTCAGCCCCAGCAGCCGGGCGGACTTGGTGACGTTCCAGTCGGTCCTGTCGAGCATGCGGATGACCATGTCCCGCTCCGAATCGGGCTCGCCATCGCCCGGGCCGTGCCCCCTGGCCTGGGTGCGGTAGTGTTCACCCTCCACCAGGGTCGGGCAGATATGCAGTTGCGCGGCGGTGACCAGGTCGCCCTGGGCCAGCAGCACGGTCTGCTCCAGCATGTTGCGCAGCTCGCGCACATTGCCGGGCCAGCTATAGCCCTGCAGCAGGTGCTCGGCCTCGCTGGAGAAGTGCAGCCCCGGCTTGCCGTAGCGCCTGCCGTGGAGCTTGAGGAAATGCCGGGCCAACAGCAGGACGTCCCCCTCGCGGGCATAGAGGCGCGGCACCTTGATGGAAATGATCCGCAGGCGGAAGAACAGGTCCCGGCGGAAGCGCCCCTGCTGCACCATCTGCTCCAGGTTGCAGTTGGTGGCGCTGATGATGCGCAGGTTCACCTTGCGCTCCTTCACCGAGCCGATGCGGCGGATGGTGCGGTCCTCCAGCAGCTTGAGCAGCTTGGCCTGGAGCACCAGGTCCATCTCCCCCACCTCGTCGAGGAACAGGGTCCCGCCGTCGGCCGCCTCCACCAGGCCCAGGCGGCGGTCCTTGGCGTCGGTGAAGGCGCCCTTCTCATGGCCGAAGAGCTCCGCCTCCAGCAGGTGCGCGGGGATCGAGGCGCAGTTGAACTCGACGAAGGGCCCCTTGCAACGCGCGCCGTCGAAGTGCAGCGCGCGGGCGATCAGTTCCTTGCCGGTTCCGGTCTCGCCCTCGATCAGCACGGCCGGCAACTCGGCGTCGACCATGCGGCTCTCGGCGTCCAGCAACTGGCGGACCATGGACTTGACCTCCAGCATCGCCGCCGACTCGCCGATCAGCGCCTCCAGCCCGGCGTCCTGGGCGGCGCGGGCCTGGTAGAAGTCCAGCTTGTGCTCCAGCCGCTGGGCATCCAGGGCCTTGTCCAGCAGCAGCTTCAGCTCGGCCAGCGCCACCGGCTTGGTCAGGTAGTGGAAGGCGCCGGCCTTCATGGCCTGCACCGCATCCTCGATGTTGCCGTAGCCGGTCATCATGATCGGCTTGACCTGCGGCACCCGGTGGCTCACCTCGCGGATGAGTTCATGGCCGCTCATGCCCGGCAGGGAGTTGTCGGTCAGCAGCACATCGGGCACCTGCTCCTGCAGCAGCTCAAGCGCTTCTTCCGCGGAGTGGCAGACCAGGGCCTCGAAATTCTTCCGCTCGAGGTAGGTCCTGATATTGCCGGCCAATAGCTCGTCGTCTTCGACGATCAGTACGCTGTGCTCCATTTATCCACGCTCCCCCGCCACCTTGAAGTTCAGGCAGATGCGGGTTCCCTCCCGTTCGCGGCTGGTCAGGCTGACCTGGCCACCGAAGCGTTCCATGATGCGTTTCACCATCACCAGCCCCACCCCCAGTCCACCCTGCTTGGTGGTGTAGTAGGGCTTGAAGGCCAGGGTTTCCTGCTTGCGGCTCATGCCCTGGCCGGTGTCGGTGATGGCCAGGGCCAGGCGCTTGCCGCTGCTGTCGGGGGTCACCTCGATGCGCAGCAGGCCGCCATTGGGCATGGCCTCGATGGCATTGGCCAGGAGGCTGTTGAGGACCTGGGCCAGCAGCACCCGGTGGCTGATCACCGCCGGCGCGGCCTCGGCCCGGAACTCCACCCGCACGCCGGAATGGCGGATCTGCTGATCGAAGCCGTGCAGGGCCTCGTGGATCGCCGCGATGGGCTCCACGGCCTCGAACTCCCCGGACATGGGGCGTGCCGAGATCAGCAGTTCGCGCACCCACTTCGACATGCGGTCCACCTGGCTGATGATGTCGGTGATGTTCTTGCGCACCGGGGGATCCACCATATCCTGGGCCAGCTCCGCGCTGGAGCGGATCGACGCCAGGGGATTGCGCAGGCTGTGGGCCACCGCCGAGGACATTTCCCCCAGGGCGACGAAGGTCTCGTTGGCGATCAGCTGGCTCTGCTGCTGGGCCAGCAGCAGCGAGGCGCGGCGCACTATCCAGAACAGCCCGAGGTAGATCAGGCCGCCACCGAGGGCGCTGGCCAGCCAGATCAGCATGAAACCGCGCTGGATGCGGCTCACCAGGTCCCGGGGCTCCTTGTAGATCTCCACCACCGTGGCCACGTTGCCCTGGTCATCCAGCAGCGGGATGTAGTTCTCGATGAACAGGGTGCGCGGCGCGCGGAGGAACTTCTGCTCGCTGCGGCTGCCGCTCACCGCGTCGTAGCTGGTGGCCACCTGGCGGGGATGGGCGAAGGCCTGCTCCAGGTCGTCGTGGCCGCTCAGGTCCTTGCCCACCAGCGAGGGGTTGGTGGACCAGACGATGACCCGGTCGGCGCCGTACACATTGGCCAGCAGCGCATCGGGCAGCAGGGCGATGTGGTCGAGGAACTCGCTCCGCGCCCGTTGTCGCGCCGCCAGCATGGACTGCGGGTGGTAGGCGTCCTGCCGGGCGTCCAGCAGCTCGCCCATGGTCATGCTGGCCGGCAGCGCCACGTGGCGGGTCTCGGCGTCGGCGATGGACTGGATGAACTGGGCGCTGAGCATGGCGTCGCGCTCGATGCTTTCGGTCAGCACGAAGCGCGTGGAAATGACGCCGAGGCCGATGGCCACGCTGGCGATGACCACCAGGCTCACCAGCGAGAACCAGCGCAGCAGGTTGAATTCCGGAGGCGGCGAATCGCCGGTCTTGCCAGTCGTGTACCTATCCCAGATCACAGACAGAGCGCTCATGGAAACCTTCCTATGCGGTGCGTGATGGGTTCGACCCGTCGAACCAACCGGGACGGCCTTGGACGCTGGTGCCGTTGCATAAACCAGGCCGACTTTCTCCGGCCCTGCGCAAAGCCCCTCCACAGAAGGCTTGCCCCACTTTCCCCAGCATTCCCCAGTGCCCCCAACCGCCCCCAAATTCACCCAGTTATGGGGGGACTCCCCCACCCTTGCGGCGGTCCTGGCAACCCCCTCCCGATTCGCTGAAAGCCTCGTGGGAGATGGCTTTCAACGGTGCTCAGGAGACACTGGCACGGTCGTTGCGGAGGGGCGATCAGCCAGCCTGCGGGGCCGCCAAAACCCAAGGGAGGCGCCCACATTGCAAGAGGACATGCTCATGCAACGCACGATTTCCAAGGCCACCACGCTTCTCCTGGCCATCACCGCCAGCCACGCCCAGGCCGCACTGTTCGACGTCGACCCCGGCCCCTACGACCCCGCCATCGGTTCCTTCGCCGCCTGGTACCAGGACACCCACGGGCGCACCCTGGACCTCTGCCTGTCGAAGACCCAGAGCTCGCGGGTTCCGGGCACACCAGGGGCGCCCAGCTACATGTGCTCGCTGCTGCCGGAACCCGGTGTCTACGACGACACCCAACCCCTGGTATTCCCCACCAACTTCCCGCCGGAAGCCTTCTGGTTCACCGCCGACGCCGCCATAGTCGACGCCAACAGCGGCATCGACCTCAGCTACGGCGCGGCACTGGAAGCGGCCTTCGCGGTGGAGAACCCGGCCGAGGGCGACCAGGTCAGCTTCGCCCGCATCCGCATCCGGGTGGATGTTCCCAGCGTCGGCACCTACACCGTGACCCACCCCTACGGCGTGGAAGTGTTCGAGGTCACCGCCGACGACTTCGGCACCGATGGCGGCCGCGCCATCAACATGACCCGCGACATCGGCATCGGCGCGCCGAAGACCTACACAGGCGCCCTCACCGGCGACATCGGCCCCTTCCTGCGCAGCGTCAACGGCCCTTACGTCGAGGTGAACCCGGAGAGCGGCGCGGAGGAACGCTTCATCGGCGACCCCAACCTGGAAGAACCGGTGACCGGCAGCCCCTTCGCCACCAACTTCGTGCGCATCCAGGGCCCGGGCGGCATCGACCTGCAGACCAACCTGTTCGCCATCTCCGGCAAGCTCTCGAACCTGGTCCGCCCGACCCCGGTGATCGTCCAGCGCGCCACCTACTCCCGCAGCACCGGTGAAGAGGGCGCCAGCAGCCAGCAGGACGTCTTCGCCATGGCCCCGCCGCCCCCCGGCACCGCCGAGTACGCGGACACCGCCGGGGCCACGGTGCCCATGACCGAAGCCAACACCACCGGCAACTGGTACGGCCAGTCCACCGCCAGTCCCAGCCTGCCGGCCAGCGTGGAGATCACCGCCGACAACAGCGCCGCCATCCCGGAAAGCACCCCCACCACCCTGGCCTCGCCGCTGGTGGACCTGGTGCGGATCGAGCGCGCGGAATACAGCCTGTCCTCCGGCCAGCTGACCCTGGTGGCCAGCAGCAGCGATGAGGTGTCGCCCCCCGCCCTCAGCGCCACCGCCAGCAGCGGGGCCGCGATCGGCAGCCTCACCGGCGACGGCGCGACCAAGACCCTCACCACCGGTATCACGCCCTACCCGCCGGCCAGCGTCATCGTGACCTCGGCCCATGGCGGCAGCGATACCGAAGAAGTGGTCATCCTTCCCTAAGCGAACCCGGAGCCAAGCGCTATAGCGCCAGGAGGCAACATGAACACGTGGTCCCGCCTGTTCCTCTCAACCCTGGGTCTCGCCATCGGTGGTATCGGCCTGGCCCAGGCCGAACTCAAGGCCGTGCACCCCGGCCCCTACACGGCCGCGACCGGCCACTATCCCCAGTGGTACCAGGACCATGACGACCTGGCCCTGGAGCTCTGCCAGTCCAAGGCCGTCAGCTCCCGCGTCGGCGGCTATATGTGCACCCTGATCCCGGAGCCCGGGGTGTTCGATGACACCCAGCCGATGATCTTCCCCAACAACTGGCCCAGCGAGCTGTTCTGGTTCATCGCCGAGACCAGCATTCCCGATGCCGGCAACGGCTATGAGCTGGAGGTCTACACCGCCGCCATCGAGGCCGCCTTCGGCGGTGACGCACCGGTCAACGGCGACCAGGTCAGCTTCGCCCGCATCCGCATCCGCGCCAGCATTCCCGTGCCCGGCACCTACACCGTGACCCACCCCTACGGCGTGGAGGTCTTCAACGTCACCGCCGCCGATATCGCCGCGCGGGGTGGCCGCCGCGCCATCAACATGACCCGCGACATCGGCATCGGCGCCCCCGGCGTCTACACCGGCGCCCTGACCGGCGATGTCGGGCCCTTCCTCACCCGCGTGGGAGGCCCGGTCCAGGAGACCAACCCGGAAACCGGCGAAGTGGAAACCTTCGTCGGTGACCCCAACATCGCCGAGCCGGTCACCGGCAGCCCCAGCGGAAACAACTTCGTGCGCATCGAAGGGCCGGCGGGAACCATCGAGAACAACCTGTTCCTGGTCTCCGGCAAGGTCTTCGATTCCCGCGCCGCCACGCCGGTGGCGATCGAGCGCGCCAGCTACCGCCGCACCAGCGAAGGCACCCGCCTGGAAGTGTTCGCCAATGGCCCGGCCGATGCCGAGCTCTGCTACCGGGAGACCCTGGAACTGGTGGAAGGCGGCACCGACCCGGCCTGCCTCCAGGAGATGGTCAACGACGGCAACGGCTACTTCTTCGCCCACAACCCCGCGCCGGCGGTGATCCCGCCCTTCGTGGTGGTGACCGCCACCGACCCCACCGGGACCACCCGGACCACCTCGCTGTCCCGCGATGTCACCGACCTGGTCAAGATCAGCACCGCCCGCTACTCCTGGGCCGATCGCTCGCTGACCATCGAGGCCAGCTCCAGCGACGAGGTGCAGGTCCCCGACCTCGCCGCCCAGGGCTTCGGCCGCCTGACCAAGGCCGGCACCCTGCAGACCCTGCGGGTGACCGACCTGTCCCAGCCGCCAGCCGTGGTCACGGTGAAGTCCGCTGCGGGCGGTGCCGACACCGAGCCGGTGGTCGTGGTGGGCAGCGCGCCGACACCGACGCCCAACACGCCGCCGGTGGCCGGGGACGATGGCGCCAGCACCAGCTTCGGCGTCCCGGTGACCATCGCCGTACTGGCCAACGACACGGACGCCGACGGCGACCTGCCGCTGACCATCGGCGGGCTCACCCAGCCGGACGCCGGGCTGGGCACCGTCGCCCTGAACGGCAGCACCAGCGTGGTCTACACCCCGCCGCCGGTGGTCAACACCCCGCTGACCGCCACCTTCACCTACCGTGCCGTGGATGCACGGGGCGAAGCCTCGGCGCCGGCCACGGTCACCGTCAGCGTCAGCCCGAACCAGCCGCCAGTGGGCGTGGCCGATACCGGCGCCACCCTGGGCGTACCGCTGACCCTGAACGTGCTGGCCAATGACAGCGATCCGGAAGGGAACGTGCCGCTCAGCGTGGTCAACCTGACCCAGCCGGCCGCCGGCCAGGGCAGCGTGAGCACCGACGGCACCAGCGTCACCTACACGCCGCCGGCCAACGTCACCAACAGCTTCACCGCCAGCTTCACCTACCAGGTCCAGGACGCCTTCGGCGCCCGCTCCGGCCCGGTCGGCGTCAGCGTCCAGGTGTCGCCGCAACCGGCCGCGGAAACCTTCACCGTGGGCACCGCCGAGTTCGTCCTGCGCTCCAACAACCGCGTCACCTGGAGCCTGGACGGCCAATCCTCGGTCACCACCGGCAACAGCGTGAGGGTGCAGGTCACCACCACCACCGGCCTGGTGGACATCGGCACCACGACGGTGCTGGGTAGCGGACGCTGGCGGTTCTCGGCCACCACCACCGGCCTGGTGCCCAGCGCCAACCCGACCGCCACCATCACCACCTCCCAGGGCACGGTCCGCACCGTTCCCCTGAGCACCCGCTAGGAGGCCGAGGTGAACGCCGCCGTCCTGCCTCGCACCGCGCTGCTCCTGGCCCTCGGGCTGGCCGGCGGTGCGCCGCAGGCGGCGGACCTGATGGACAACCACGACCTGGCCGGCGGCAACCCGGACCTCACGCCCAGCAGCGCGCCCCTGGCCACCGAGGCCCTGGTGCGCCAACTGGGGGATGGGAACCTGGCGCTGCTGAGCCAGAACGGGCAATCACTGCTGGGACGGATCGTCCAGGAGGGCAGCGACCAGGAGGCCTACATCCTCCAGGCTGGCGCGGACAACCTGGCCTTCATCACCCAGCAAGGCCAGGGCAACCAGGCCTACATCTCCCAGAACGGGGCGAACAACCGGGCCGACATCACCCAGGTTGGCGCCTACAACAGCGCTTCGATCGTGCAGTCCGGGGAGGGACTGAACAGCAGTATCAACCAGTACGGAAACGGCCTGAACGTGCAGGTGATCCAGCACTGAAGGCACGGACAAACCCTGAACGAATCTGTGGGGGACCATCCCCAGGAGGCTTCAACATGTTCCAGTACAAACCGCTTGCCGCTGCCGTCCTGACCCTGATCGCCGTCCAGGCGTTCGCCGACGACAGCACCTCGACCCAGGTCCAGAACGGCCTGGAGAACGTCGGCGAGGTCCTGCAGAGCGACGCCTCGATGAGCAGCGTCGTCCAGGACCAGCAAGGCGAGTACAACAACGCCTTCGCCGATCAGTCCGGCGGCACCGGCACCATCACCCAGACCCAGAACGGCGACTACAACGCCTCCACCGGCGTCCAGGCCTCCGTGACCGAAAGCCAGATCACCCACGACCAGACCGGCAGCTGGAACCAGGCCCATAGCGAGCAGTGGTTCAGCCAGAACAGCGGCGCCAACGTCACCCAGAACGGCGACGAGAACGAGGCCTTCAGCTACCAGGACACCGAGGTCGCCAGCGTCATCACCATCAACCAGATGGACCAGCAGAATCGCGCCGACGCCGAACAGCTGTTCGGCACCGGCAACAGCACGGAGATCAGCCAGGGCGGGACCGGCAACCAGGCCGGCACCTGGCAGATGGACCAGTCCGGCAGCCGCATCGGCATCCAGCAATCGGGCACCTTCAACGAGACCTATGTCGACCAGAGCGGCGTCGGCAGCGACAACCAGGTGGACGTCTTCCAGGGCGGGGACACCAGCTACATCGAGGTCTGGCAGTCCGAGCAGGAAGGCGGCCGGGTCACCGTGAACCAGGACGGCGCCCTCAACGAGCTCGTGGTGGACCAGAGTTTCGGCAGCAACAACACGGCCAGCATGCTCCAGGAAGGCGACACCAACGCCGCCTGGGCCGACCAGTTCGAATCCACCAACTCCGTGAGCACGGTCAACCAGGTGGGCAATTCCAACCTCAGCCTGACCTACCAGTCCGGCGACGCACTGGACCTGACCGTCAACCAGACTGGCGACGGCAACACCGTCTTCGCCAGCAACTGGCAAGGCGACCAGGCAGGCGGCCAGTTCGGCACCGACCAGGTCGCGGTGCTGGACCAGAACGGCAGCGGCAACACCGCCAACTTCACCCAGGAAGGCAACTACAACGAGCTGTACTTCGAGCAGGTCGGCAATGACAACAGCCTGGTGGTCGCCCAGCGTGATGGTGGCAACCTCGCCGAGGGCACCAGCGAAGGCGACGGCAACAGCGTCGAGGTCGACCAGTCCGGCAGCGACAACCTGAGCCAGACCTTCCAGAGCAGCGGCGGCGGCAACTTCGCCAGCGTCACCCAGGCGGACATGAACAACATGGCGCTGGTCAACCAGGCAGGCTTCGACAACATCGCCACCGTCACCCAGAGCGGACTCAACATGACCGCCACCCTGAACCAGACCGGCACCGGCAACTCCGCCACCGTCACCCAGCAATGACCCCCGCAACCGCCGCCCATGCCGGGCGGCGGTCCCCTCCCCATGCTCCTCGCCGCCCTGCTGGCCAGCGCCAGCCTCCAGCTCAGCTCCCAAGGCCCCGGCCAGGCCAGCCTGCGCCTGTGCTTCGACCGCCCCGACGCACCGATCCGCTACGAACTCCTGGTCACCACCCAAGGTCCCGCCGGCCGCAGCCGCAGCCGCCACCAGGGCACCGCCGACCGTCCCTGCCCCGTGCGGAACGACCTCCGCTTGCCCGCCTCCACCCAAGTGGACGCGAGGCTGGTCTGGTGGCTGGACGGTGTGGAACAGGCGCCGGTGGAAAGGCGCGTGATCATCGAGTGATGCCCTGCGAACGTTGATCAGCGGGCTCCGGCGGCAGCCCTCACCCCAGCCCTCTCCCGAAGGGAGAGGGGGCTGTCCGCACGGGGGCTGGGCCTCGCGTTCTTCTTACCGCTGGGAGAGAAGGGAGAGCGGGTTATCCACACAAGAGCTGGGCCTCGCGTCACCCCTCTCCCACCGGGAGAGGGGCCGGGGGTGAGGGAAGCCGGGCCGGCACTCGGACCTCATCGGGCTCATTCGATCGACGCCTGGGCCCCCAGGTATTTCTTCAGCGAAGTCTGGTCCACCGGCTCGCCACCGGACACCTGCCACAGGCGAGCTCAACCCCTAGGGCGGACTACTACTCCCGAAGGGAGAGGGGGTTATCCACACAAGGGCTGGGCCTCGCGTCACCCCTCTCCCACTGGGAGAGGGGCCGGGGGTGAGGGAAGCCGGGCCGACACTCGGACCTCATCGGGCTCATTCGATCGACGCCTGGGCCCCCAGGTATTTCTTCAGCGAGGTCTGGTCCACCGGCTCGCCACCGGACACCTGCCACAGGCGCCGCTCAACCCCCTGGGCGATCAGGTGGGCCACGGCGGCCTCGATGGCGGAGAGGACGCAGAGCTGCGCCGGTTCGTTGGTGGTGTAGCCCGCCTCGGCCTCCAGCAGCTCCTTGAACTCGATGAACTTGAACACGCTGGCGCTCTTGCCCACGGAGTAGATGGTCTTGGTGGTCATCACATTGGCCAGCACCATGCCGCTGCGCACATCCACCGCCCGCAGGTTCACCGAGACCTGGTCCACCCGGTATTCGTGGGACGCGCCGATGCCCAGGTAACGGGCCCCTTCGCCGCCGCTGCGCACGTTGGTGTCGTAGGCGATGATGCCGCCCTCCAGCAGCAGGTTGGCGGCCTGCAGGGGCGGCAGCTGGGACTGGATATTGGCCGGGGTGTTGGGCTTGTTCTGCGAGGCGCGGATGATCTTGCGCTCGGTGAGCACGTTCTGCAGGCCCTCGCGCTCCAGCACCATGAACCAGCCGCTGGCCTGCAGGGCGTCCACCAGCATGCTGCCGGCGCCCTGGGTCACGCTGGTGGAGAAGGAACTGGCCGGCGTCGGCTTGTACTGGCCGGTCTGGTCGCGGAAGCCGTACACCGCCGCCACCAGGCGCCCCTTGGGCCGGGGCAGGTTGAGCAGGTCGTAGTAAGTGGACGCCCGCGGCGTCAGGGTGGGGATCTCGCCTTCGGTCTCCGCCGGCATCGGCTCGCGTACGCCGCACCCCTGCAGGGAGGCCAGCATCGCAACCAGCATCAGCACTCTGTTCGGGCTCATGGCATCCACTCCTGGACCTCAGTTGGGCAGCAGGCCGTCGACTATGACCTCGGACACTTCGCCGGTGGCGCGGTCGGTGATCATGATGGTCAGCTGACCACCGTCGTCGATCATGTTGATGATGAAGGCGTCGGTGGTGAGGCTGCCGGTGTTGCCCTCCTCGATATTGGTCAGCAACTGCGACAGCAGGCGCGACTCCAGGGTGCTGGTGAAGCGTTGCAGCGCGCTTTGCCGGCTGGCGCTGGAGCCGCTGCCGCCATCGTCGTGGTCGTTCTGCGCCTGGGCGTTGTTCAGCAGCCAGGTGCCGTTCAGCGGGTTGCCGCCGAAGGACGGGTTGACCGGGGTGTAGACCAGCTCCGTGGCCGGGGCCGAAACGGACAGGCCGCACAGGAGGCAGTACCCGGCAAGGCGGTTCTTGTTCATAGCTCGTCCCTCTCCAGATCGTGGGTGTCTTGCAGGAGGCGCTGCAGCTTCTGCTGGGCGATGGCCTCCAGCACCAGGTCCGCCGCCGCGTAGGCGGTGGGTTTCAGTTCGGATGTGTTGGGCGGCAGGAACTGGCGGTAGAGCAGGCGCTGCTCGTACTCCACCCAGACCAGGCTGCCCCAGCGGGCGTCGGGGCGCTCGCGGACCACCAGGTTGAAATCCAGCTTGCTGGTGTCCCGCAGGCGTTCGCTGAAGGCGCGGTAGAACTCGTGGCCGATGTGGGACACCGTGTGGTCAACGATGAACCCCATGATCTCCTCCTCCTCGGCCCGCGCCGCGCCGGACAGGCATGCGATCAGCAGCAGCGTCAGGGCGAGGCGCCGGGTCATGGCGTGGTCCTCCCCGGCGTGCCCTCCATGAAGGCCTTCTCGGCGACGAAGCGCCAGTCGGCGTAGCTGCGCAGGCCCTCGAACTCCACCCACTCGGCGGGGAAGCGCGCCTGTTTCAGCGGCGCCTGCCGCGAGGGGCTGTAGACCCCGGCGATGCGGCCGTCGAAGGCCCGTACCAGGCCCCAGTCGGTGCGGCCGGTGATGGGGTCGGGGTAGAGCCGGCGCAGGTGCTGGCGGGGCGAGGGGAAGCGGTTGTCCTCCAGCAGGTCCTCGAGGCTGGCCGGGTACTGGGCGACGCCGGGGGAGGCGCGGTAGTAGCTGCGCAGGGCCTGGGCGTACTGGTTGCCGACCCAGAGCAGGTCGCGCTCCCGGGCCCGCTGGCTGGTGGTGGACCAGAGCTGGCCGGCGCCGGCCAGTGCCATCCCCATCAGCATGACGAGGAAGAGCACGCCGAGGTAGGTAAAGCCCCGCTCACCAGTCCGCATAGAGGCTCCCGTCCCGCGCCCGTCCGGGGGCGCCACTCTTCACGTCGAACACGGTGCCGGGCGCGCCGTCCGGCGGTGGCAGCACCTGCCAGAGGTCGCTGCGCTCGGTCATGGGGTCCACCGGCAGGGCCCGCAGGTAGCGCCGGGCCACCAGTTCTTCGAGGGAATCGGGGTAGCGGCCGGTGTCGCCGTAGTACTGGTCCAGGGACTCGCGCATCACCGCCAGGCTGTTGCGCAGGGTGGTCTCCCTGGAGTGTTCAAAGCTGGAGAAATAGCGTGGCACGGCGATGGTCATGAGGGTGGCGATGATGGCCATGACCACCAGCAGTTCAATGAGCGTGAAGCCTCTCTGGCGCATCTTCACCACTCCCGGTAGGGCGTGCCGTCGAGGCCATTGCCCCGGGCCTGGGAATGGACGTCGAAGACGTCGCTGCCGGGGCGCGGGTCGTTGGCCGGGCTGCCGTAGGCGCGCAGGCCCCAGGTTTCCGCCGGTTCCAGGCGGGCGTCGGCGAAGGGGTCGCGGGGGATGCGGCGGAGGAAGTAGAGGCGCTCGCCCTTGGCGCTGCGCACGTCACGCACGCCGTCCACCAGCACCTGCAGCGACGCCGGGTAGCCGGAGCCGGCGGCGGACTTCTCGATGTGCCCGGCATCGGCGGCCAGCTTGTAGGCGTCGATGGCATCGCGGATCTGGTACAGGGCGGCCTTGAGTTCCTGCTCCTTGCCCCGGCGGATGACGGTTTCCGCCAGCGGCGCGGCCATGCTCGCCAGCAGGCCGAGGATGGCCATGGCGATCACCAGCTCGATCAGCGAGAAGGCGGCCTGGCGCTGCATGGCTCAGGGCCTCCCGCCGAGGGGGTCGGGGCTGGCCACCACCGCCGGGGCATCGGGCAGGGTCACGCCCAGGGCTTCCACCGGGGTGCGCACCGTCGGCACCCGCATGCTGCTCTCGGTGCCGGAGGGGAACTCCATGTCGTAGGGGCTCTGATAGGGCAGGTTGCGGACGATGCGGGGGGTGATGGACAGCACCAGCTCGGACTTGCCGATGGTGTCCTTGTTGCTGCCGAACAGCCGGCCCAGGCCGGGAATGTCGCCGAGGCCGGGGATCTTGTTGCCGGCGTTGGCCTGGTCGTTGCGCACCAGGCCGGCCAGCACCTGGGTCTCGCCATCACGCAGGCGCAGGGTGGTCTGGGCGTTGCGGGTGTCCACCTGGACCGGGATGGTGCCCTGCTGGGTGGGCGCCAGCGGCGTGGCGTTGCTCACCTCCAGGGCGATCTTGATGGCCACCTCGTTGTTCAGGTGGACGGTGGGCTGCACCTCCAGCTTCAGGCCCACGTCCAGGTAGGTGATGCTCTCGGTGATCACAGGGCCCTGGGTCGAGGGCACCGAGGTGGCGCTGACCACCGGCACCCGCTGGCCGATATGCACCCGCGCCTGCTCGCGGTTGCTGACGCGGATCACCGGGCTGGCCAGGGTGTTCACGTCGTTGTCCTGGGCGTTGATCTTCAGCTGCGGCGACGGCGAGATGCTGATGCGGTCGGAGCTGATGCCCTTGAGCTGGTCGAGGATGCTCACCGGCTGGCCGGCGTCGTTGAGCACGCCGAAGGTGTTGGGCCATTGCAGGCCGAGGTCGAGGATGCGCTGGCGGGACACTTCCATCACCTCCACTTCCAGCACCACCTCGGGGTTGGACTGGTCCTGGGCCTGGAACAGCTTCTCGGCCATGCGCACCGCGTCGGGCGTATCGCGCATGGTCAGGGTGTTGAGGCGCTCGTCGATGAACACGTCGCGGGTCTTGAGCAGGGTCTTGACCAGGTTCATCGCGGTCGCCGCGTCGGTGTTGGTGAGGTAGAAGGTGCGCATCACCAGGTCCTGGTAGTCCTTCAGCTTCTGCGGCGAGTCCGGGTAGATGACGATGGTGTTGTCGTTCACCACCCGCTGGTGCAGCTGGTTCTGCTGCAGCAGGAGCCCCACGGCGTCCTCGATGGGCACCTCGCGGACGAAGATGGTGGCCTTCAGGTCCGGGCGCACATCCTTGTCGAAGATGAAGTTGAGGCCCGAGGTCTGCGCCAGCACCTCGAAGATCACCTTGAGGTTGGCATCGCGGAATTCCAGGGTCACCGGCCGGTCCAGGCGCGAGCGCAGCTGCGGGTAGGGCACGGCGGCGCGGGCCTGGACCATTTCGATGCTGCGCTGCAGTTCCCGCGCGCCTTCGTGCTGCGGGTCGAGGGCGAAGATGCCGCGCGCCTGCCGCGAGGCGCCGACGACATCGCCCCGGCGCAGGTCGGTCTGGCCCTGGCGCAGCATGTCCTGGATGTTGCGCTGCTGCTCGATCAGGTGCAGGCCGTCGAGGGCGCGCTGGTTGTGCGCCTCGATGCGCAGTACCCGCTGATAGCCCAGGTTGGCGGTGGCGAAATCACGCTGGCTGCGGGCGAGATCGGCGTTGCTCAGCAGGGCCTTCACCGCCCGTTCGCGCTGGGTGGTCAGGGCCATCTGCGCGCCGACGTCACGAGGGGCGTCGCGGGCGGCCTGTTCGAGCTTGGCCAGGCCCTCCTCGAACTGGCCGGCGTCGATCAGGTCCAGCCCCTCGCGCTGGGCCAGGTTGGTGGCGCAACCGGCCAGCAGCACCAGGGCGAGACACGCGGCCAAGCGGTTCATTTCGACCTCCCGACCGTCAGCGTCTGGGCCTTGTCCAGGGGCAGGTAGACCAGGGTCATGCGCTCGGGCTCGATGCGCCGGACCTGGTAGGTATCGCCGATCAGGTCGCCCTCGCGCACCACCAGCACCTCCTCGCCGCGCAACAGGAAGACCTGCTGCTGAAGCCGGTCGTCCATGCGCCCGATGAACCGGAAAGGCAGCGGCGGGGCCGTGGGCTTCGGCGCCGGGGGCGGCGCCTGGTCGGCCACCGGCGGGGGCGGCGGCGGGGCCACGAACCAGCTCTGGGACGCGAACAGGTCGGCGGCGGGCACCAGGGCCGGGGGGGCTTCCGGGGATTCGCCGGCCGCCGGCGCCGAAGGCGCGTCGAGGCGCGGGGCGGCGGCCGGGGCCTGGCTGTGGGGCATGGCCCGGGGTTCGGCGCGCTCGCCGAGGAATTCGGGAACCACCGCCAGGGCGGCGGCCGAGCCGAGGAATGCCAACCAGAACAGACGGCGTGCCATGGTCACCTCGCCAGATACAGGGTCATGCGGATGCGCCCCTCGAGTTGCGAGTCGGCGATCTGCTTGCGTTGCAGGTCCACCTCTTCCAGGGCCATGGCCGGCAGTTGCGCCTGCAGGCCATGGAGGAAGCGGCGCAGCTGCGGGTAGCTGCCCCGTACCGGCAGCAGCACCTGGTAGCGCGCCAGGCGGGTCTTGGGGTCCAGGCCCAGGGCGTATTCGGCCCGCGCCAGGGTGATGCCCTCCTGCTGGGCCAGGGTGTAGAGCCGGTCGAAGGCACCGGTGGCGTCGAGCTGGGCCGGCAGGCTGCGGCGCAGCTCGTCCAGTTGCCCCGAAGACACGGGGCCGGCGGTGCGGCCGGGGGTCACGGCGGCGGCCAGTTGGGCACGGTCCGCCGCCAGCCGGCGCTCGCTCGCGGTCAGGTCCTGGCGGCCAGGCAACAGGCCCAGCAGCAGGTGCCCGAGGGCCAGGGCCAGCAGGATCGCGCCGGCCAGGCCCGGCCAGCCGAGGCGGCGGGCCTGTTCGAGGAGGACCAGCCTAGGGACGCGCATCCTGCACCTCCCAGGTGGCCACCAGGTTGAAGCGGATGGGCTGTTCGGCCTGTTCGGCCTGGGTTTCGTGGTTGAGCAGGGACACGTCGCGGAGGGCGTCGCTGGCTTCCAGCTCGCGGTGGAAGGCCAGCATGGCGGCCAGGTCGCGGGCCTCGGCGGTGATGCGCAGCTGGCCCTTGCGGGCGTCCGGGGTCAGGGCCAGCAGGGCGATGTCCTTGCGCGGCTGGGCTTCCAGGGTGGCGAACAGGCCGTCCCAGGGCAGGTTCATCTGGGCGGTGATGCGACGCAGCTCGACCTGGCTCGCGGCCCGCAGCTTCTCGTCGGCGGCCGACAGCGGCGCCTGGCGCAGGCCACGGGCCTGGAGGCGCTGCTCCACCCGGTCGAGATCGGCGCGGACCTCCGCCAGTCGCCGGTCCAGGTCCAGCTGCATCACCACGCCGGCGGCCACCAGTGCCAGGCCGGCCAGCAGCAGGCCCCAGCCGGGGCGGCTGGCGATGGGGTTGTGCTGGAAGTCGAGGTCGAGGGCGCGCATCTCAGTTCACCGTCATGGCCATGGCCTGGAGGGGATCGCCGTCATCCCGGCTCGCCAGGGGCGGGTCCAGTCGCCGGGCGTCGTGCAGCCTGTCGACCTGGCGCCCCGGGGCGTGGAGGAAGAGGCGCAGGGGCGTATCGGCGTCCAGCGCCTGCAGCTCGCATTCCCGGGCGATCAGGTCGTCGAGGGCGGACTCGTCGGCGCCCAGGGCCACCGAGCGCACCGAAGTCCAGCGCCCGCCCCGGGCCTGCAGCAGGCTGCCCCGCTCCGGCTCCGCCACCAGGAAGAGGAAGTCGTCGACGCCGATGGCGGCGCGATGGCGGTTGAAGGCGGCCATCAGGTAGGGCTGCACCGACTCCAGCCGCAGCCGGGCGCCCCTGGCCAGGGCCCGCAGGCGGGCCAGCAGCTCCTCCGGCACGGCGGCGGCCAGGCGCGGCAGGCCCGCGGCCTCCGGCGACAGGCGCAGGCTCCAGCCTTCGCCCTGAGCGCCGTAGAGGTCCTCGAAACAGAGCCGGGCGTAGCCCTCCAGTTCGGCGGGACTGCCGATGGCGTCGCTCCAGGGCACCAGGCAGAACCGGGTGTAGTGGCTGGAGAGCAGTACCCGCAGGCGGGCACGGCCCGGCGCAGGGCGCGCCAGCAGCGGCTCCAGGGCCTCCAGTGCGGCGGGCCAGGCGGGGCCGCCGGCCGCCTCGAACACCGCGTGCCCCAGGCACAGGTCGCGACGGTAGAGGCCCAGGCTGCGGGGCCCGATCACGGCGGTCAGGGCCTCAGGCCACAAAAGTGACACGGTTGATCTCCTCCAGCGTGGTGCGGCCTTCCCGGACCAGGTCCAGGGCCGAGGTGCGCAGCAGGCGCAGGCCGCGCTGGACCGCCAGTTCCTTGATCCGGCTGATGGGCTGGCGCTCGATGATGAGTTGGCGCAGGTCGTCGTCCAGGCGCAGCAGCTCGGCGATGGCGGTGCGCCCGCGATAGCCGGTGCCCCGGCAGTGGCCGCAGCCCGGCGAGCGGACGAAGCGGTAGGCGTCGGCGCTGGCCGGGTCGATGCCGGAGAGCGCCAGTTCGTCCGCGTCGGGCTGCACCGCCTCGGCGCAGTGGGGGCAGGCCAGGCGGATCAGCCGCTGGGCCAGCACGGCGTTGAGGGCGGAGACGAAGCTGTAGGGGTCCACCTCCATCTGGGTGAAGCGGCCGATCACGTCGAACACGTTGTTGGCGTGGATGGTGGTGAACACCAGGTGGCCGGTGAGGGCCGACTGCACGGCGATCTGCGCGGTGTCGGGGTCACGGATCTCGCCCACCATGATCTTGTCCGGGTCGTGGCGGAGGATGGAGCGCAGCCCCCGGGAGAAGGTCAGGCCCTTCTTCTCGTTCACCGGGATCTGCAACACGCCGGGAAGCTGGTACTCCACCGGGTCTTCGATGGTGATGATCTTGTCCATGCCGTGGTTGATCTCGGTGATCATGGCGTAGAGCGTGGTGGTCTTGCCGCTGCCGGTGGGGCCGGTGACCAGCACCATGCCGTAGGGCTCGGCGGCCAGCCGGCGCAGGCTGCGCAGGGTGGCGTCCTCGAAGCCCAGGGCCTCCAGGCGCACGCCCTGGACCTGGTCCGCCAGGTCCTGCTTGTCCAGCACCCGCAGCACCGCGTCCTCGCCGAAGATGCTGGGCATGATGGAGACGCGGAAGTCGATCTGCCGGCCGTTGATGCCGATCTTGAAGCGACCGTCCTGGGGCACGCGCTTCTCGCCGATGTCCAGCTCGGCCATCACCTTGACCCGGGAAATCACCTGCTCCGCCAGCTCCGCCCCGGGCACCCGGCTGGAGCCGCCCAGCACGCCGTCGATGCGGTACTTGATGGAGAGGCCGCTGCCGGTCATGCCCAGGTGGATATCGCTGGCGTGCAGCTTGAGGGCGTCGTAGAGGGTGGAGTTGACCAGCTTCACCACCACGCTGGCGTCTTCGCTGATCCGGGCCAGGGAGAGGGTTTCCAGGGCCTCGTGCTCCTGCACCGAACCGGCTTCGGCCTGCAGGGACTCCACGGCGTGGAAGCCCTCTTCATGGCGTTCGAGGAAGGCCGCCAGCTCGCGGGGATGGACCAGGTGCAGCGACGCCCCCCGGCGCTGCTCCTCGACCCAGGCCAGGCGCGCCTCGTCGAAGGGGTCGGCGAAGACCCCGAGGGTGGCGCCGTCCAGTTCCAGCAGCACGAACTCGCGCTTCAGCGCCAGGGCCAGCGGCACCCGCTCGAACAGCGGCACGCCACGGCCGAGGGACTCGAAGGGCAGCACCGGGTAATGCAGGGTGGCGCCGAGGCGACGGGCGAACTCATCCGGTGGCAGGTCGGCCAGCTCGTCCAGGACGTCCACCAGGCGCTGCCCCCGCTCCAGGGAGCGCTTGCGCGCGGCGCGCATCAGCTCCGGATCGAAGCGTTCCGCCTGGGTCTGCGCAGCGAAGCTGTGGCTGTCCATGGTCGTCCCTCCAGGGGCCTGGCGAGCCGGTGGACCGGGATCTCGCCTTCGCCTGGACATACGCACGCATCGTGCCAGCCGTCGGCGACCGCGAGAGAGGCGCTAAGTGGCTGATTTCAAATGGGGATGTTTTCCCCACTGACGGGGGCTCCCCCAAAAACGGGGAAAGGTCCGGTATTGGCCAGATGCCATCCCCCAGATGTGGGGAACGGGACGCATGGGATGCCCATCGTTTGGCCTACAACCCCACCAGTACCTCCACCCTGCCCTTTTCCCGCAGGGCCTCCAGCGCCTGTTCGCGGCTTTCGGCCACGCGCTGGCCGATCAGGTACTGGCGCACCAGGCTGCGGGCGCGGGCTTCGTCGAGGGTGGGGTCCAGCTGCGGTTTCAGGCTCTGGTAGGCGGCATTCACATCCTCGTCGCCGGGCAGCGGGTAGTCGGCCAGCAGGTCGAGCATGCGGCTGGCGGCCAGTTCGTGGCGCAGGTACTCGCGGTAGCCGGGCTCGTCGAAACCGGCCTCGCCCAGCGCACGGGCGAAGCCCTGGGTGTCCGGGAAGGCGGCCTTCATCTCCGCCAGGCTGGCGTCCAGCTCTTCGTCGGAGACCCTGACGCCCAGGCGACCGGCTTCCTGCCAGAGCAGCTCCTTGTCGATGAGCTGCTGCAGGGCCTCGCGTTTCAGCCGCTTGTAGGCCAGCGGACTGCGGATGGCCCCCACCTGGCGACCCTGGATCCGGAGGTAGTCGGCGAAGTGGCGATCCAGGCGGAAGTTGCTGATTTCGGTGCCATTGACCCGCGCGGCGACACCGGTTTCGCCCGCCAGCACCAGCGGGGTGAGCAGGCCCAGCACCAGGCCCAGCCAGGGATTGCCTTTCATGGGCTACATCCTCCTGTCCACCTTGATGAAACGACCCAGGGGACGGAAACCGCCGCCGGCCAGGTCCACCGTGACGATATGGGCGCCGGCCAGGCCGGTGCGCTGGCCGGGGCCGAAGTTCAGGGCCGGGGTCAGGCCGGTCTGGAAACCGTGCAGGCCCTCCAGTGCGCTGACCAGCTTTTTCCGACTGGCCTCGCGGCCGGCGCGCTTGAGCCCCTCCTCCAGCAGGATGGCGGCGCAGTAGGCGCCCACCTGCAAGGCCGCGTGCTGGTTGCCCAGGCCCTGGCTGCGGCGGATCGCCAGCAGCGCCGCCTGGCCCTCGGCTGTCCAGTCGCCGGGCATGAAGGGATAGGCGAGGAAGGTCCGTCCGGAGAAGCGCGGCGGAAGGCGCAGGGCGGCGCCGGCCACCTGGGCCGAGACGGCGAAGAGATAGGGCGACAGGTCCGCCCGGAGCTGATCGGCCAGGCGCGCGAAGTCCTCGGACTGGCCGAGGAAGAACAGGCCCTCGACTCCCTTCGCGGCATGGTTCAGGGTGTCCGCGCCGCCGTCGTAGCCCAGCAGCCTGACCTGCGCCCACCCCTGGTCCATCAGGTGCAGCGCCAGAGCTTCGGCCAGGGGACGCTGGTCGGCGTCCCGGGGATAGGCCACCAGCGCCTCCGGCCGCTCCAGGCCCAGGTCGCTGCTGGCGTAGCCGGCCAGGGCGAAGAGTTGTTCACGCAGGCCCGGCAGGGTGTTGAACACCAGCGGGTTGGCGGTCTCGCCCGCGGCCGGCAGCAAGGGACCGACCAGGGGCACGCCGGCCTCGGCCACCCGGGCCGCGAGGGCGCCATCCCGCGCCGGCACCAGGGGCGCCACCAGGGCGAACACGCCATCCTCCTCCAGCAGCCGTTGCAGGGCCTGCCCGGTGCTCCGCCGGTCCGTGCCCGGATCGCGCACCACCAGGGTCAGTTGCCGACCGTGGATGCCCCCCGCCGCGTTGACCCGCTCGAAGGCGCCCCGCAGCACCGCTTCCACCGTCCGTCCCAGGTCGGCCAGCGGGCCCCGGGTGGGCAACAGGGTGCCCAGGCGCAGCTCGGTTTCCGCCACGCCGGGGTCGCGATCGTCCTCCAGCCGCTTGAGGTAGGCGGTGAGGCTGGCCATGTCGCGCAGGGACATGACGAAGCGCGGCATGGCGGGATCGAGGCGGTTGCCGGCGGGGTCGCGGCCCTCGCCCACCGCCCGGGCCAGGGCGCCCTCGTCGTAGGGGCCGTGGCTGCGGCCGTTGGCGCGAGACTGGCCATAGGGCCGGGTCAGGCGGCTCCAGGTGATGTCCGGCGGCCGCACGCCGCCTTCGGGGCGGCCCCGGCCATCGGCGCCGTGGCAGTTGGCGCAGGGCATCACCCTGGCCGGCACCAGGGTGTCGGCGGCGCCGACCCGGGCGCTGATCTCGCCGTTGGCCGAGCCGACGCCCTCCAGGTAGATGCGCCGGCCCGCCGCTTCCTCCGGCGTGAGCTCCAGCCCCGGAGCCAGGCCGGCCTGGCCGAGCAAGGCGACCAGCAGCAGCGCACGCCACATGACGGGCTCCTCAGCGCCCGGCCACGGGGGGCAGGCCCATGAGTTGCAGGCGCTGGGCGATGGCCTCCACCGGCGCGTCGGGGCGGATCTTGCTCCAGCGCTTGTTGGGCACGTCGCCGGCGATCAGCAGTGTGGAGTGGCCTTCAGGGGTTTCACCCAGCTGGCCGAGGCGAGCCAGCACGAGATCCATGTCGGCCCTGGCGCCGGTGAGGAAGATCCAGTTGGGCGAGTCCACCCCGTGCCGGGTGGCGAAGGCCTTGAGCACCTCGGGGGTGTCGCGCTCGGCATCGCTGGTGAGGGAGATGAAATACACCTCGCGGGCCAGGTCCTCGTCCATGGCCTCGCGCACCGCCTTGAGCTTGCGGGTGATCAGCGGGCAAGCGTCGTCGCAGTGGGTGAAGATCACGTTGAGCATCACCCGCCGCCCCTTGAGCACGTCGCTGTAGAAGCGCAGCTCCCTGCCGTTCTGGTCCTTCAGCAGGGTGTCGGTGAAATAGGACTGGGCGTCACGGGTGCCGCCGCCGGCCAGGGCCCTGGCGGTGGGCTGGGCGGCCAGCGCCTCGCGGGCCGCACGCAGTTCGTCCACCCGCGCCAGCAGCACGGCCGGGTCGGTGAAGCCGTAGAAACGCGTCCACTGCCCGGTCCGGCCGTCGCCCACCATGATCAGCGGCGGGTGTTCCTCGAAGTTCGGGGTGAAGGTGCCGAAGCCCTTCAGCGTTTCGGTGATCGCCTCCTGGCTGCCGGTGACCCAGCGCCAGCCCTCGCCGCCCGAAAAGCGGTCGGCGTATTCCTTGAGGCGCTCGGGCGTGTCCCGCTGCGGGTCGATGCTCAGGGACACCAGCTGGACCTCGCGGCCGGCACGCTCGCCCAGTTGTTTCTGCAGCTTCTGCAGGATGGCGGAGATCACCGGGCAGACCGTGGTGCACTGGGTGTAGACGAAGCCCACCACGCTGATGCGGTCCCCGGCCAGCTCCCGGGACAGGTTCACCGGGCGGCCCTCCTGGTCCACCAGGGGCACGTCGGCCAGGGTGACCCGGGTCTCGGGGGCGTGGGCGCCCGGGTTGGCCGCCACGAGCGCGGCATGTTCCTCGGGAGAGTGAGCGGCGGCGGCGCCCGCCAGCAGCCCCAGGGAAAGCAGTGCGACGCGGAAAACGGAGGTCAGGGAATCCATGGCGTATTCCTCAGGGTGTGGCCTGGGCCGGTACGGCGCGCAGGCTGGCGTAGGGTTGCGAACCGAAGGGCATCGCCAGGGAAACGGAGCCCACGTGCAGGTAGTAGGCGCCGGCCTGGTCGAGTTGCAGCGGTGCCTCGTAGACGCCCTTCTCCACCTCCACCGCGGCCACTTCGGCGGGCCGCGAGGCGGGGGCGCGGAAATAGCGCACCCGCAGGTCCCCGACCCCGGCACGGGGTTCGCCGGCGGTCCCCTGGACCACCCGGAAGCGGGCCTTGGCGGGCTCGCCCAGGGTCACCCGGCCCTGATCGAGGAGGAACTCGACCCGGGGCCGGTCGCGCTGGGCGGCGAGGACCGGGTTGGCCTTGACCTCGGTGCGGAAGCAGTGGGCGATATTGGGCTGGTTGAGGGCCACCGCCAGGTCGAACTCGCCCGGAGCCGGCAGCTTCACCCGGCTGCTGTAGAGCCCGGGTTCCACCTCGCGCATGCTGCGGTCCACCACCCGGGCGGCGCGGGAGCTGTGCCCCCGGTTGAGGTAGCCGGTCATGGGGGCGTTCATGCCCTCCATGTAGAAGTAGGTGGTGTTGTCCACCGGGTTGACCACGAACACCGCGCCCTCGTCGCGGGCCTGGGCCAGGCCATCGGCGATGGGCAGGTCGCCGGCCAGCTTGGGCGCCGCCGGCCCCGCCTCGAAACCCTGGATGATCAGCTGCTTGCCGGCCCCGAGGGACTCCAGGTTGATCATGCTCACCTTGGGCGAGGCCAGGCCGCGCACATAGGCGTAGTCACGGGTGAAGACCAGTTGATAGGGCTCGGCGGTGATCTCGCCGCGCTGGACGATCTCGTCGCTGCCGGCGTCCACCACCAGCACCCGGTCCTCCAGGCTGTTCAGCGCCAGGCCGAAGCGGCCGTCCTGGGTGAAGCGCAGCGGCCCAAGCCCCTTGCCGGCCTCGATCACCTTGCGCACCTTGAGGCTGCGGGCGTCGATCACGGTGAGGGTGCCGGCCTGGCCGTCGCTGACGTAGAGCGCGCCGGACAGGGCGGAGACCGCCAGGGACAGCGGGCTGGGGCCGGTGGGGATGTCCGCCAGCTTCTTCAGGCTGGCGATGTCCACCACGCTCACGCCGCCGGCCTCGCGGTTGCTGATGAAGGCGTGGCGGGAGTCGGCGCTGAAGGCGATCTCGTGGTGCCCGTCGCCGGTGGCCAGGCTGGCCACCGTCTCGCGGCTCCGGGTGTCGATCACGGTCACCCCGCCCCGCTCGCCACGCCGGGCATTGTTGCCGACCCAGAGGTAGCGGCCATCGGGCTGCAGGGCCACGCGCACCGGCTCGGCCCCGGCGTCCAGGCTGGCGACCACCTTGAACTCGCTGGTGTCCACCACGGCCACTTCGCCGGCGCTGGGCATGGAGACGTAGAGCAGGCGGTCGTCCTCGCTGGCGACCCAGTCCATGGGCGGGCGTTTCAGCGGGATCCGCGACAGGGTGCTGGTGATGCCGCCCACGGAGGTGATGGGATCGATGACGGTGAGGGCCGAGTCCTTGTTCATCACCACCAGGTAGTAGCTGTTCAGGTCCACCAGGGCCCGGGCGCTGAGCACGCCCTTCAGGTAGGTGCCGATGCGCATCTTGCACTGGCCGGCCTGGGCCTCCGGCAGGGCCTGGTCGAGCCAGGCGCCGGGCGTCTGGCCGGAGAGCGGCTGGCCGGTGGTGGCATCGCTGAGGCGCAGGCGGATGTCGGCGAACATCCCTTCGGTGAGCACGCCGTCGCTGCCCAGGGGCACCGCCTCGAACTCGATGGCGACGCCATCCCGCACCAGGCGATTGGGGGAATCCCCCGGAGGTTCGGCCTGGGCGGCCAGCGCGGCGGTGACCAGCAGCAGGCTTGCGGCGATCGGTAGGGTATTCACCTGGCATTCCTCCCCTCTTCTGGACCCTGCACCGATGCAGGAGCAATGCCTGTGCCAGGCGGGAAAAACCATTGGGATCAGTGGGTTGCCCTGTTCGAGCGGGATTTTCCCCAGGGCATTCCCCACAGGATTCCCCTGTTGTGGGGGTTGGTGGTGCGCATGGCGCACCCTACGGACAGTCCTTCCCATCCGTAGGGTGCGCTGCGCGCAACCGCGCCTCAGGGCTCGTTGGTCACCCGCAGCAGGCCCCAGATGCCGCCCGCGTTGCCGAAGGCCGCGTAGTCCCGGTAGAGGTAGTCGCCGGGGATGGCGTTGGCGCCGCCGGCGCTGGGCAGCATCAGGCTGAAGTGGGCGGCCGGCAGCACGCTTTCCTGGGCGCCGATGTACAGGGCCGCCGGGTTCAGGCCGAAGCGGGTGGAGCCGATGCCGGACAGTTTCTCCGGATAGCCCCAGACATCCAGCTTCTCGGACAGGAAGGGGTTGAAGGCCCAGAGGTGTCCATCCAGCTGGAAGGTGATGCCACGGCTGCCACCCGAGGGCATGGTCACGTGGGTGCGGAACGGCTGCCCCGGCTTGACCTTGAGCACCGGGGTCACCGGGTCTCCACCCACCAGCGCGTTGCTGTAGGCCTGGTGAGCGTTGGGCACGTCGCCCCAACCCTGGCCCTGGGCGCGGCCGAAGGGCGCGTCCGGCGCCTTGCCGAAGCGGTACCACAGGGGTTCGCTCTTGTAGTTCACGGCCATGCCGGAGTTGTCCTTGGGATCGGCCGGGACGCCGAAGCCCTCGGAGGCCATGTTCTCCACCGGCCGGCCGTTGGCCCAGCGCAGGTTCAGCGACTTGTGCAGGACCAGGGAGAAGTCCCGGTACGGCGTGCCGGACAGCGGCGTCACGGTGGCGGCGGCGCGCATGCCGGCGTCCTCGGTCCAGGTGGCGCCCAGGGGCACGATGCTCATGGCGCCGCCCAGGCCCTTCTGGCCCTGCTTGACGGGATCGGCCGCCAGCAGGTTGAAGCCGCCGAACTCGATGGGCGTGGCGGTGATGTTGTCCACCGCGCGGCCCAACTGGGTCACCGGCTTGCCTTCACGCTCCAGGTGGCCGACGTAGAACTTGTAGGCCCTGGTGGGCCAGGAGCCGCCCGAGGCGCCTCGGGGCGCGACGGTCTGCACCGGGTTGATACCGACGTTGAAGCCGTCCGCCTGGGTGACGTCGTAGGCCAGCAACTGGGTGTGGATGCCCGCGTGGCTGGAGGGGCGCAGCATGTTGTTGTTGAAGGTGGTGGGGCCTTGCGGGCTGTCGCGGTCACGCTTGACCACGCCTTGCAGCACGGCGTAGGTGGGCAGGTCCGGCATGACCGGCGGCAGGCGGTTCTCCAGGGTGATGTTCACGCAGTCGCCAGCGGCGGCGCGCAGCACCAGGGGCTCCACCGGAACGTTGGGCTTGAGCTTGCCGGTGACCGGGTCCAGGTCGGCCTTGCGCACGTAGAGGATGGCGGTGGGGTCATGCAGCGGGCCGGACTGGCCGCCGATGGTGAAGACCTCGCCATCTTCCTCGTCCACCACGGTGACCTGGGGAATGGTCACCGGTCGCGGGTTGAACACCAGGGTGCCGCCCTGCGGATTCAAGGGACCACCGGCGTGCTGGTCGACACCGGCGGGGTCGCCGATGGTCAGGCCCAGGGGGTTGGCGAGGATGTCGTTGGCCAGGGCCACGACGATCTCGTAGTTGCGTTTCACCGTGGTGCGGGTGCCGATGCCACTGGGGTTCGGCGAGGTGCGCGGGCACACGCCGTCGAACTGGGTGGTGTTGCGCGAGGCCACCGGGCGCGGGTTGTTGGGCAGGGCGAAGAGGTCCGCGCGCGGGGTGGTGTAGTTGCGCATCACGCCCCAGATGCCATTCCAGTAGCCCTCGATGGAGGCGTCCATGTTGTACAGGTAGTCCGCCGCCTCGTAGGGGGTGCCGGACATCATGGTCACCGGGGCGACGAAGCCGAACTGCTCGGAGATGCCCACCATCTGCGACGCCTTCCAGCCGGAGTTGCCGGCGCTGCCGAAGCCGGTGCCGCTGTGCAGCCACTTCACGCCGTGCAGGGTGACGTTGTGTTCCTCCTCATGGCCGCCGGCGTGCAGGCGCAGGCGCACATTGTCGCCGGAGTAGCTCCGCAGCATGGGCGTGAAGGGGTCGCCGGGCTGGTCGCCGCCCCGGTTGATATGGGGCGGGAAGCCGGTGCTCGCCCCGGTCGGCCCGGTGGCCGTGGTGATGGCGCTGGGCGCCAGGTTCAGGGCCGGGATGGCGCGGTCGGTGCGGGTCTGCAGGGCGTAGGCGAGATCGCCCGCCAGGCCGTCGGCCTGCATGCCGGGCTTGCCGTCCGGCGCCGGCTTGTTGGGGTCGAACACCCGCAGGGCCACGGGCTCGTTGCGGTAATTGACGACGAACATGCCCGGGTCGTCCACGGAGATGGCCTGCGGGCAGGGCCGGCTCGGGCAGCCGAGGACCTGGCCGCCGGCGACTTCGCGCACCGACTCGAAGAGGTTCGGGCCGGACTGGCGCACGGGCGGGTTGATGGCGTAGCGGAAGCTGTCGGCCGAGGTGGGGTAGGCCGCGGCATCGGGGATGCCGTCAGGTCCGGCGCCGACATAGACGCCCGCCTCGTAGGCATGCTGGAAGTCGCTGTACTCCAGGAAGAACTCGCGGAAGCTGTCGTTCTTGCCGTCGCCGTCCAGGTCGCCGGTGGCGATCACCGCCTGCCAGGAGGTGGGGCCGCCGTCCTGGCGCGCGCTGCTGTAGAGCGGCTGGCCGGTTTCGGCGTGGTACCAGCTGGAGCCGGCCGGCTCGGTGAGCACGGTGGCGTACAGGCCCACCTGCTGGTGGGTGGAGGGACCGAAGTGGTCGTGGGTGAAGATGTTGCCCAGGCCCCGGTCGACGCCATGGGTGTTCACCAGGGGGTCGGCGAACCAGCGTTGCAGGGTGGTGCGGGCCCCCAGCCAGTCGGCCCGGCCGAACTGGCCGAAGTACGGGTGCTGCTTGGCCACCGGGCAGTCGGCGGTGCCGTCGCGGGCATCGCCCTCGGTGCACTGGTTGTAGGCGCGGATGGCGTGGATGCGCTCCACCACGCTGGCCGGCGAGAGGGTGCCGTCTTCGTAGTTCCAGCCATTGGCCGAGCCGTCGGACGAGGTCAGGTCCCACTTCGGCAGGTGGATGTGCTGGCCGATGACGTCGGTGGGGGTGCGCACCTGGTAGTCATCCAGCTCGTAGACCGCCGGGATGAGGTTGGTGTGCTGGTACAGGGTGCAGTCGAAGGTGTTCATCCGCATCACCAGCGGCTCCGGCGGCTGCTGCTTGTTGATCACCGGCCAGGCGTCCTCCCAGAGGGCGAGGATGCGGGTCTGCGGGAAGTGGTAGCCCACCTTGTTGAACACCGCGTCGAACTGGATGTTGGCGGCCTTGTAGATGCGCGGCCGATCGGCGGTGAACACCGAACTGCCCATGAAGCTCTGGCCGCTGCCGGTCTCGCCGCTGTTGTAGCGGCCGGGGCCGCTGGACTGGGTCAGGCGCTTGCCGGTGTCGTCCAGGCAGGGCTCGTTGTAGGGGGCGCCGCCGACCGGCAGGGAGCCGTTGGTGCGGAACAGCCCGGGCTGCACGGCGCCGTCGGGCAATACGGAGAAGCTCGGGTGGCTGGCCTGGGCGTGAAAGGCCATGGCCGACTGCTCGACGTCGTTGCCTTCCTCGGGGAAGAACACCGCCTTGGCGCGGTGGACCACCTTGGAAAAGTCCAGGGCGCTGGTCACCACCTCGGCCTCGCCGCCGGCCGACACGCCGTCCAGGGCGTGACGCGGCAGGCCGCCGTCCCAGCCTCCGGCCTGGGCCGGGTCGATGTTGGCCCAGAGGGCGTCGCCGGAATCCTTCAGGGCCTGGGCCTTGGCGGTGTCCAGCATGTCCAGCGGCGGGGTCGGCGGACGCTGGCCGACGGTGCTCTCGATACCGGCGATCCAGAACGGGAAGCCGGGGTTCTTCAGGCTGCCGTCGGCGTTGCGGTTGGCCTCGCTGCGGTCCACCAGGGCGACCGAGCCCACGGCCCGGCGTTCGTCGGTGCTGTAGGAATCGTCGTCATCGTGCTCGTCGTCATCGTCCTCGTCGGCCAGCAGCTCCTCGCCGTACTTGGGCACCACCACCACCTTGCCCGGCATGGGCGGCAGGGCCTTGCCCGGCAGCGGGACTATGGCGGGGATCGGGGTGCCGGCGACTATCTCGCCATCCGGCAGCGCGCGGGCACCCGGGGCCGGCAGGCCGCTGCGCAGCTCGAAGGGTTCCTCGTGGAATCCGTCTTCGCCCTCCTCCGACACCGCCAGGCGGGTACCTTCCTCGAAGACGTCGTGGATCCGCCACATGCTCCACATGCCCTGGGCGAAGTGCGGGTAGAAGTGGCAGTGGTAGATGGCGTCGCCGGAGGTGCGGTTGCGGTTGCCGGAACCACCGTTGGCGATCTCGTAGGTGTAGCCCGAGCCCGGGCCTATGCCCTGGGCGTCGATGTAGTCGGAGTTGTCGTCATTGGGGTTGAACAGCCACTGGTGCCCGTGCAGGTGGAACACGTGCTGCTCGTAGCCGTTGTGGCTGTTGCGGAAGCGCACGGCATCGCCGATGTAGCTGTGGGCGACGTTGGAGGGCTCGGCGGGGAACAGGGCCATGGTGGCCTTGACCCCGGTGGTGCCTTCCGGCGGAACCTGGCCGGGGAGGATGCTCTCCAGGCCGACGTTGGCGGGCACGTCCACCTGCATGGCGATGTCGCCCACGGTGTGGGCGCTGAGGAAGAACTCCTCGTAGGCGCAGGACAGGCAGTCGTGCATGGGACCGACGCCGAGGCGGTTGGCCACCACTTCGGCGCCGATGCCGCCGGCGCCGTAGTTGATCATGAAGGAGTCGCGGGTGGGCTCCAGGACATGGCCGAACACCGGGTCGTTCCAGTAGCCGGGGAACGCCTGGGCCACGGCGTTCTCGTCATGGAACACCGAGGAGAAGTCGCGGAAGGGCTCCAGCCGGTTGGGCAGCGCCGGATTGCGTTTGCCATAGCTTTCCAGCGGGTAGGTGCTCGCCGGGAAGCTGCCGTCGGGATTGGGGCCCATGACCACGGCATCGGTATCGCTGGCGACGATCTCGCCGTTGTCCATCATGGCGATGATGGGCAGTCCGCCCTTGCCTTCCTCGGTCCAGGGCGACGCCTGGGGATAGCGGGCCTCGTAGTCGATGATGGGCTGGCCGGCCGGCGTGCGGCCGGTGGTGGCCAGGCGCATCTCTTCTTCGGTGATTACGTTGCGGTAGGTGCGGGCGCCCCTGGGCAGGACCACCACCTGGGCGAACAGGCCGTTGGCGGTGTTGCCGCCGCTGCCCTCGCCGCCGAAGGTGGCGCCGTAGCTGCTGGCGGCGAAGGCGCCTTCACGCTCGGCATAGAGGGTGTAGCTGCGGCTGCCGCCGGGCGGGATAAGGCTGTTGTCGTTGCGGCCGGCGTTGCTGGCGATATCCCCCGCCGCGTTCACCGCCTGCATGCCGTTCACCTGCAGCCCCACATGGCGGTCGGCCACCTGCTCGTCCTTCTTGAACAGCGGGTCGTCCGGGTTGTTGGGGTTGGCCTGGTAGGCCAGCAGGTTCTGCAGGTTGATGGTCAGGCAGTCACCCGCGGCCACCCGCAGCACCAGCGGGCGCGGACGCTTGTCCGGGCGCAGGGCCACCTCGCCGGGCACCGCGGCGCCGCCCTGGGTGAGGGGCACCTCGTTGCGGTCCACCACGTCGCGGCGCAGGGCGAACATCATGCCGTTGACGTTCTGCGCCCCCAGGCGGTTGAACATCAGCGGCTGGTCGAGGGCCACCACGTTGGCCACCACATTGCGCTGGCACTGCGCCGCCTCGGTATTCCCTCCCGGCCAGGTGACGCCAAGCAGCGCCAGCACGCCGGAAAGAAGAAGGAAAGGGCCCGGAACCAGGGTTCGACGGGTGGGTTCTCGGCTCGGTACGCAGGTCCGTTTCATCTTGGCTGACCTCGGTCTCAGGTGCAGGGATGCCAATGAGGGCAAGGCAGTCCGAGCAATGCCTGTGCCATCATCGAAAGACCTTTTCTTTCAATTAGTTGCGTGCAGAAACCCAGAACAGGCCAGTATTTCCCCACCCGATTCCCCACCCAATTCCCCGTTTTTCCCGGGGCGGGCCGAAGGGGTCATGGATGGGGTCGATGGATCAGCAAGACGAGGTCTGGAGGCCAGCGGAATCACCCCCGCAACTGGGGGATTTCCCCACTAGCGGGGACGATTCCCGGCCGCCTGGAGGCGCTGGTAGTGGCCCAGGACGCTGGGGACGTAGCGCTGGGTCTCCGGGTAGGGAGGAATGGCGCGGCCATGGGCCAGGACCGCGCCGGGACCGGCGTTGTAGGCGGCCAGGGCCAGGCTGAGGTCATTGTCGAACTGCCGCATCAGGCGCTTCAGGTAGCGCGCGCCGCCACGCACGTTGGCGGTGGGGTCGAAGACGTCGCGCACCCCCAGGTCCCGCGCGGTATCCGGCATCAGCTGCATCAGGCCGGCGGCGCCCTTGGGCGAGAGGGCGACGGGATCGTAGTTGGATTCGGTCTGGATCACCGCGTGGAGCAGCTCCGCCGGCAGGCCGTAGTCGAAGGCCGCCTGGGCCACGATCAGGCCGTAGCGCGAACGTCTGGCGGACGGCGCCGGCAAGGCCCTGGGCGCGACGACGCGGTTCGCCACGGCACGCTCGCGGGCGACCCGGACCTGCTTGCGGTCGGTCCTGTAGATATTGGTGAGGGTGATGGAGCCGTTGGCGGACACCACCTGGTAGATATCGGCGCGGACCTCGAAGGCAATGGATGCAAGGATGCTGAACAGCGCCAGGGCCATCAGGTTCATTGTCGTTCTCCCCTGTGCGGGCCAATGCCCTTCGGGTTTCTCGGTGCTGCCACCTCAGCAAAGCACGTGCCCGTCGATGTGACCGGCATCAGGTCGCCCTTCTCGCCCGCTCGTCGTGCACAGCTCTTGCATAGCCGCCTTAAGCGACCCGAAACGGAGGTTCCCATGAAGACGCCGCATCGACCCCAAGGGGGCTTCACCCTGCTGGAGCTCCTGGTGGTGCTGGTGGTGCTCGGCCTGCTGGCCGGCATCGTCGCACCCAAGTATTTCAACCAGTTGGGCAAGTCCGAGACCAAGGTGGCCCGGGCCCAGATCGAAGGGCTGGTGAAGGCCCTGGATATCTACCGCCTGGAGGTGGGCCGCTACCCCTCCACCGAGCAGGGCCTGACGGCGCTGGTGGCCGCTCCCACCGATGAACCGCGCTGGGCCGGGCCCTACCTGCAGAAAGGCGTTCCGCAGGATCCCTGGGGCCGGGCCTATGTCTACCGCTCGCCGGGGGAGAACGGCGATTTCGACCTGCTGACCCTGGGCAAGGACGGCCAACCGGGCGGCGACGGCGAAAACGCCGAAGTCACCAGTTGGCAGTGACCGCCATGCGCTTCCAGGTGAAGGCGGTTCGCGCCCCGTCCGGCGTGGTGGCGATGGTGGTGGACGCGGCCAACCCGGAGGACGCCCGCCGCCAGGCGGAATCCCAGGGACTGCGGGTGCTGGCCCTGGCCCGGGAGCGACGCTGGTCCCTGGCGGGATGGCGGCGCCGCGACGGCTTTCCGCTGCTGCTGTTCAGCCAGGAGCTGACCACCCTGCTGAACGCCGGCCTGGCCCTGATCGACGCTCTGGAAAGCCTGGCGGAGAAGGAGGCCGATCCGCAGGCGCGCAAGGTGCTGGGCGGCCTGGTGCGCCTGCTCTATGAGGGCAAGTCGCTGTCCCAGGCCCTGGCCTGTTTTCCCTCCGTGTTTCCCGCCCTCTACGTGGCGCTGGTGCAGTCCAGCGAGAAGACCGGCGCCGTCGGCGATGCGCTGGGCCGCTACGTGGCCTACCGCACGCGGATGGACGAGGTGCGGCAGAAAGTCATCAGCGCCTCGGTCTATCCGGTGCTGCTGTTCCTGGTGGGCTGCGCCGTGCTGCTGTTCCTGGTGGGCTATGTGGTGCCGCGTTTCAGTCTGGTGTTCGAGGGGCTCGGGTCGAACCTGCCCTGGCTGTCGCGGGTGCTGCTGCACAGCGGCCTGTTCCTCCATGGACACCAGGCGGAAGTGTTCGGCGGCGCGGCGTTCGGCCTGCTGGCACTGGTGGTGCTGCTGCGCCAGGAAGCCGTGCGCCGCGCCCTAGCCCGGCAAGTGGAGCGCCTGCCGGCGATTCGCGAGCGCATCAAGGTCTACGAACTGGCGCGCTTCTACCGCTCCCTGGGCATCCTGCTGCAGGGGGGCATTCCCATCCTCACCGCCCTGGAGATGGTGCGCGGCCTGCTGGGGCCGGCCTCGCGCCCCCGCCTGGACCAGGCGGCCCTGCGCATCCGCGAGGGCCAGGCCCTGTCCCGCGCCCTGGAAGAGCAGGGCCTGGCGACGCCGGTGTCCTCGCGGATGCTCCGCGCCGGCGAGCAGTCGGGCAACCTCGGGGCGATGATGGAGCGCACCGCCGACTTCCATGACGAGGAGACCGGGCGCTGGATCGAGTGGTTCGTGCGCCTGTTCGAGCCGCTGCTGATGACCTTCATCGGGCTGATCATCGGGGTGATCGTGATCCTGATGTACATCCCCATCTTCGAGCTGGCATCGAGCATCCAGTAGGGCCGGACGCGGTGCGCACGGCGCACCCTACGGATCGGGCACGGACAGCCCCCTCTCCCTCCGGGAGAGGGAAGCAGGCACGGCACGCTGGCGAGCCTTCCACCCGCCGCGCCGGTGCGCGCGGCGCACCCTGCGGATCGGGCACGGACAGCCCCCTCTCCCTCCGGGAGAGGGAAGCGGGAACGGCACGCTGGCGAGCCTTCCACCCGCCGCGCCGGTGCGCGCGGCGCACCCTACGGATCGGGCACGGACAGCCACCTCTCCCTCCGGGAGAGGGCAGCGGGAACGGCACGCTGGCGAGCCTTCCACCCGCCGCGCCGGTACGCGCGGCGCACCCTACGGATCGGGCACGGACAGCCCCCTCTCCCTCCGGGAGAGGGCGGGGGAGAGGGCAGCGGGAACGGCACGCTGGCGAGCCTTCCACCCGCCGCGCCGGTGCGCGCGGCGCACCCTACGGATCGAGCACGGACAGCCCCCTCTCCCTCCGGGAGAGGGAAGCAGGCACGGTACGCTGGCGAGCCTTCCACCCGCCGCGCCGGTGCGCGCGGCGCACCCTACGGATCGGGCACGGACAGCCCCCTCTCCCTCCGGGAGAGGGCTGGGGAGAGGGAAGCGGCAATGCGGTTGACCTGTGGGAATCGGCTGAGCCTCCCCAGGGAAAACGAAGTGCCGGAGGTTCGTTGGGCCTCTACGCAGGCTCACTGCGGGAACTCATTCGCGACAGCCGATCAATACAAAAAGCGCAGGACCTGCCTGCGCTTTTTCGTTTCCGGCGGGCGCCGGTCGATCAGGTCGCCTTCTTGCTCTGGAGCACTGGAGGCGCGGTATCACCGGACGAGCGGCGACGGTCGGAGAGCACCCAGGCGCCGTCGTAGAGTTTCAGCGGGAAGCTCACGTCGCCGCCCTTGCGGCGCTCCGGCTGGACCGGCTGCGCCGCGCCGCCCTGCTCCTCGTTCAAGGCCGCCGAGGGCAGGCCGTGGAGCACGACATTGCCGAGTTCATGCAAGGGGAAGGGTTTGAGCAGGATGATGTCGATGTGGCGCTCGATGGCGCGGTTGCACACATCGATGCTGGGATGCGCGGTCATCAGCACCGCCTCGCAGGGGTGCAGCGTGCGAATGGCGTCGAAGACGTCGAACCCGGTCATGTCCGGCAGGCGGTAATCCAGGACGAGCAGGTCGGGCTTGAAGGCCACCACCCTCTCCAGCGCCTGGGCGCCGTTGGAGGCGGTGCGCACCTCGCAGCCCAGTATCTCCAGGTAGGTCTGGAAGTTCCCGGCGAGGATGTCTTCATCGTCGACAATCATTACTTTCTTCGACACTGCGGCTGCTCCCCTGTCAGGAGGTCGGAACGGCGGCCAGGCTGGCCGCTGCTTGCACCCTTGCAGCTTCCGAGCCAAGGCTGCGTCGACCCGCCCGGGCCGATGATCACTAGAGTCTAGATCGGAGCGGAGGTTCCAGTATGAAAAAACCCCCGACATTGGTCGGGGGCTCGCCCGTTATCGGGACCCGTTCAATGCGGATGGCGGTCCGGGCGCTCCAGGCCCAGCTTGTCGATGCGGTAGCGCAGCATGTCGCGGGTCAGCCCGAGCATGCGGGCGGACTTGGAGATGTTCCAGTCGGTCTTGCCCAGCACTTTCACCACCAGGTCCCGCTCGGCATCCGACAGGCTCAGGTTCTCGTCCTCAAGGCCCAGGCCGCTGCCGGCCAGCTCCGGCTCGACGGCCTCGGTGACGCCCGCACCCGCCAGCAGGCTCCGGCAGATGGTGAGCTGCTCGGGGCCGATGACCTCGCCCGGGGCCAGCAATACGGTCTGCTCCAGCATGTTGCGCAGTTCGCGCACGTTGCCCGGCCAGCTGTAGCCCTTGAGCAGGGCCCGGGCTTCCGGGCTGAAGCGAAGCCCCGTCTTGCCGTAGCGCTTGCCGTGCTGGGCGACGAAATGCTCGGCCAGGATCAGGATGTCATCGCCCCGTGCCCGCAGCGGCGGCACCTTGATGGTGATGATGCGCAGGCGGAAGAACAGGTCGCGGCGGAACTTGCCCTCCTGCACCATCTGCTCCAGGTTGCAGTTGGTGGCGCTGATGATGCGCAGGTTGACCTTGCGTTCGCGCACCGAGCCCAGCCGGCGAATGGTGCGGTCCTCCAGCAGTTTCAGCAGCTTGGCCTGGAGCAGCAGGTCGATCTCGCCCACCTCGTCGAGGAACAGGGTGCCACCGTCGGCGGCCTCCACCAGCCCGACGCGGCGATCCTTGGCATCGGTGAAGGCGCCCTTCTCGTGGCCGAACAGCTCGGCTTCCAGCAGGTGGGAAGGAATGGAGGCGCAGTTGAACTCGACGAAGGGCCCCTTGCTGCGGGCACCGTCGAAGTGAAGGGCGCGGGCCACCAGTTCCTTGCCGGTGCCGGTTTCGCCTTCGATCAGCACCACCGGCAGGTCCTCGCCACTCATGCGCTCTTCGGCCGCCAGCACCTGGCGCACCATGTCCTTCATCGAGCGCATGGGCGCCGAATCGCCGATCAGGGCCGAGAGCCCGGCATCCTGGGCGGCACGCTGCTGGTAGAAGGTCAGTTGGCGCTCCTGGCGACCGGCCTCCAGCGCCTTGTCCACCACCAGCTTGAGTTCGGCCAGGGCCACCGGCTTGGTCAGGTAGTCGGCCGCGCCGGCCTTCATGGCCTCCACCGCGCCCTGCACGTTGCCGTGACCGGTGATCATGATGACCTTGAGCTGCTCGTCCAGCGCCCGGGCTCGGCTGATGAGGTCGCACCCGCTCATGCCCGGCAGGCAGTAGTCGGTCAGGACCAGGTCCGGGTGCTGGGCCTCGATCAGGGTCAGCGCCTCCTCGGCGGAGCTGCAGACCATCACCTCGAACTGGCGCCTCTGCAGGTAGGTGCAGAAGTTGTCCGCCAGTATCTCGTCGTCCTCGACGATCAGAATGCTGTTGCCCATTTCTTCTTATCCCCCTGCCGTGGCCCTGAAGGTCAGGTGCACCTTGGTACCGGCGTTTTCCCGGCTGTCGATGCTGACGGCACCGCCGAAACGCTCGATGATCTTGCGCACCAGCACCAGGCCGACGCCCAGGCCACCGCGCTTGGTGGTGTGAAAAGGTTTGAAGGCCATCTCCAGCATGGCCGGCGTCATGCCGCTGCCGGTGTCGCTGATGGTGAGGGTGAGGAGCTGGCGGCGCTGGTCGGGTTCGAGGCAGATGGCCAGGCGCCCGCCCCGGGGCATGGCCTCGATGGCGTTGGAGAGCACGCTGCCGAGCAACTGTTGCAGCAGCACCGGATGGCTGACCACCCTGGGCGCCTCGCGCGTGGTCCAGTCCACCTGGATGCCGGCGTGACGGATCTGCGGCTCGTAGGCGGCCAGGGTTTCCTCCAGCGCGGCGGTGAGGTTCACCGGCTCCTGGTCACCGGCGAGGGGCCGGGACGACATCAGCAGCTCGCGCACCCACTTCGACATGCGATCCACCTGGGTGATGATGTCCCCGAGGTTCTTGTGCAGCGGGCCCGGGTCCACTTCCAGGGCCAGCTCGGCGCTGGAGCGAATGGACGCCAGCGGGTTGCGCAGGCTGTGGGCGACGGCGGTGGACATTTCCCCCAGCAGCGCCAGGGTCTCGTTCTCCACCAGTTGCCGCTGCTGGTCGTCCAGCAGGCGGGACGCGCGGCGCACGAACCAGAACAGGCTGAGGTAGATGGCCGCTCCCCCCAGGGCGGTGGCGATCCAGAGCAGGATCAGGCCCCGGTTCATACGCGCGATCAGGTCCACCGGCTCCTTGTAGATCTCGATCACCGACATCAGGTTGCCGTTGGCATCCTTGAGCGGGATGAAGCTTTCCAGGTAGAGGCTGTCGGGACTGCGCATGAAATAGTCTTCAGCGGGACAGGCGTCCGGCCCGAAGTGTTCCATCGTCACGGTGTCGCGACTCCGCATCGCCTCTTCCAGCTTGGCCTTCTCCAGCGAACGCCCGCCGATCAGCTTCGGGTTGGTCGACCAGATCACGATGCCGTCAGGCGCATAGACGTTGGCCAGCAGCACATCGGGCAGGCGCACGATGTGGTCGAAGAATTCCTCGTGGGATTTCGCCAGTTGTTCGTGGGACACGCCAAGGCGGTCGCCGTCGACGCGCTTGTCGAGGAACTCGCCCAGGGTCAGGCCAGGGGAGAAGTTGCCGTGGATGACCTCGACGTCGGCGATGGACTTGATGAACTGGGCGCTGAGCATGGCATCCCGGTCGATGCTCTCGCTCATGAGGAAGCGGGTCGCCGCCGAGCCGAGCAGGATCGCCACCGCCAGGATGATGACCAGGCTCACCAGGGAGAACCAGCGAAACAGGTTGAAGGGCTTGGCCGCCAGCAGCATCTTCATTGAGTCCTCCCCTTCTCTGGCTGAGGGTTCACCCACAAGGTGGGCGAGAAGTTGGCCCGTCACCCGGTTGGCGCGTCCTGCGCAAACGTAGGCTTAGTTATAGCCCAGGCCCAACGGCGCCGGGCGCTACCGTTCGGCGACCGCTGGACGGTAGTGCCGGGAAACCCCCACTTCCCCACCCATTTTTTACCCACTTGTGGGGCCTGGGTCCCCAGGTTCCGCCGCGAGCCCCACGACGACGGACGCGGGCGCCGCCGGCGCATCCCCGTGGCAGAGCGCTCGACGAGAGGTGGCAAGGGATTTGCTCGCCGCGCGCGCACCTCCCGACACGACGGCCGATGGCCTGATAAACGGCGCACCGCGCACGGCGAGCGGCGTGATCGCCGGACCGGGCCCCGCCGCCCGCCCGCTACGCCCCAATAGGAGGCGAACCTGCCCGCAAGGTCAGTTTCTCTCACCAGTTTTGTGCGAATCGCCCAGCTTCCGGACGCGTCAAGAACCCGCAAACGTCCGACAAGTCCTTGAAAAATGGCGCATTCCCTCGATAATCCCGCGCCCGGCCAGGCGTCGTGAAAACTTGGCGCCTTTCTTGCTCAAGCCAGCAAGCCTGACCAACCAGACAAGTTCCACAGAGATGGAACTTCGCTAACCATTGGAGCCCTTGATGAACCGCGCCCTTTCCTCCCTGATGCTCGCCGGCAGCCTGCTGGCGACCGGCACCGCCCTGGCCGACGGCCCCCTGCTGTGGCAGGACAACAGCCTGACCTACCTCTACGGCAAGGATTTCAAGATCAACCCGGAGATCCAGCAGACCTTCACCTTCGAACACGCCAGCGGCTGGACCTGGGGCGACCTGTTCGTCTTCGTCGACCAGATCAACTACAACGGCGAGGAAGACGCCAACGCCGGCAAGAACACCTACTACGGCGAGTTCTCCCCGCGCCTGTCCTTCGGCAAGGTCTTCGAGCAGAAACTGGAATTCGGCCCCATCAGCGACGTGTTGCTGGCCGCCACCTACGAGCGCGGCGAAAACCGCAACCAGAACTACCTGGTCGGCCCGGGCTTCGACCTGAAGCTCCCCGGCTTCGACTACTTCCAGCTGAACTTCTACTACCGCAAGCCCGACGGCATCACCAACAACCCGTCCGGCCAGTGGCAGGTCACCCCGGTCTGGTCCTACACCATCCCGGTGGGCAACTCGGACCTCGTCATCGACGGCTTCATGGACTGGGTGTGGAACAACAAGGACGCCACCTCCAGCCGCCCCAACGACCTCCACGCCAACCTGCACTTCAACCCGCAGATCAAGTACGACCTGGGCAAGGCCATGGGCTGGAGCGCGGTGAAGCACTTCTACGTCGGCATCGAGTACGACTACTGGAAGAACAAGTACGCCATCGACGACAACAGCTTCCTCGGCGACGAGATCCTCGGCGGCACCGACCAGAACACCTTCAGCCTGCTGGCCAAGGTGCATTTCTGATGGGCGAGGGGCCCGTCCTGGAGACGGGCCCTTCCGTCTTGCGCGGTGGAAAACGCGGGTGGAGAATGCGCGACAGTCTCAGCCTGCAGTCAGACAAGGAACCCCCATGGCCAGTGACAGCGCGCCAGCCGCTCCACGCTCCCGAGGCGAAAAACTGGTCACCGGAGGCTGGATCGCACTGGCGGTCATCATCCCCCTCAACAGCCTGTTCTCCAGCGAGCCCCTCGACGTCTCCGCCGGCCTGGCACTGCTCTCCCTGAGCGCCCTCTGCACCGCCTTCGCCTGCTGGCCGAAGCTGCTGCTTTCCCCCCTCAGCAACGCCCGCAGCCTTTGCGACAACCTGCCCCGTGGCAGCGCCATCGCCATGAGCGCCTTCGTCGGCCTCACCGTGCTGCGCGGCGTGGTGGAACTGGTGGCCTGAGCCGCCACCTTCGCGAGCAAGCTCGCTCCTACGAAGAGACAGGGCCGGGCTTGTAGGAGCCGGCTTGCCGGCGAACCTCGAAACGCTTCGCGAGCAAGCTCGCTCCTACGAAGAGACGGGGCTGGGCCTGTAGGAGCCGGCTTGCCGGCGAATCCTGCGTACCGATTCGCGAGCGAGCGCGCGCCTGCAGGGCCCTGGCCGTCACGCACACGAAAAAGCCCCGCGCGGGGCGGGGCTTCGGCGTGGCGATCGACCGATCAGGCGGCGCTCGGCTCCAGGCTCTCGCGGCGGCTGCGCACGAACTGCGGCAGCAGCGAGCCCACCAGCATGCCCAGGGCGCTGAACAGCAGGCCGGCCAGTTGCGGCGGCCAGAAGTCGGTTTCCACGTAGGTGGACTCCAGCCAGACCCAGGACAGCAGGCCGAAGGCGATGGCCATCAGCGCGCCCTGGGTGGTGGCGCGCTTCCAGAACAGGCCGGCGAACAGCGGCACCACGGCGGCCACCAGGGTCACCTTGTAGGCGTTGCCCACCATCTCGTAGATGCTGGCGTCGGAGTACAGGGCGAAGGTGGAGGTGGCGATGGTCATGGCGACCACGCTGATCCGCATGGCCAGCAGGAACTGCCGATCGTTCATGTCGGGCATGAAGCGCTTGAGGATGTTCTCGGTGAAAGTCACCGAAGGCGCCAGCAGGGTGCCGGAGGCGGTGGACATGATGGCCGACAGCAGCGCGCCGAAGAACATGATCTGGGCGAACAGCGGGGTGCGCTCCATGATCAGGTGCGGCAGGATCATCTGCGAATCCTCGGCCAGCCACTTCTGCACCATGGCCGGATCGATGAGCGAAGCCGCGTAGGTCAGGAAGATCGGCAGCATGCAGAAGGAGAGGTAGAACACGGCGCCGGTCATGGAGGCGCGGGCGGCGATGTTCTCGGTCTTGGCCGACATCACCCGGGCGTAGACGTCCTGCTGCGGGATGGAGCCGAACATCATGGTCACCGCCGCGGCGATGAAGGCCACTATGTCCCTGGGCTCGAAGCTGTGCATGAGGGCGAACTTGCCTTCGCTGGCGGCATGGCTGATCACCACGTCGGCGCCACCGGCCATGTCGCCGATCAGCCAGGTCAGGTAGAGCAGGCCGACGACGATGATGATCATCTGCATGAAGTCGGTCAGCGCCACGGACCACATGCCGCCGAACAGCGTGTAGAGCAGCACGATGAAGGTGCCGATCATCATGCCCTGGGTGGTGGTGATGGAGCCGTCGGAGAGCACGTTGAAGACCACGCCCAGCGCGGTGAGCTGCGCCGCGACCCAGCCCAGGTAGGAGCCGATGATCACCAGGCTGGTGAAGGTCTCGACATGGGGACCGAAGCGCTTGCGGAAGAAGTCGCCGATGGTCAGCAGGTTCATGCGGTAGAGCGGCCGGGCGAACACCAGGCCCACCAGCATGAGGCAACCGAAGGAGCCGAACGGGTCTTCGATGATCCCGGCGAAGCCTTCCTCGATGAAGGTGGCGGGGATCCCCAGGACGGCCTCCGAGCCGAACCAGGTGGCGAACACCATCGCCGCGACCAGGGGGAAGGACATGCTCCGGCCGCCGGCCGCGAAGTCCTTGGAGTTTTTGACACGGGTGGAAGCGTAGAAACCGACACCCACAGTGATCAGCAGGTAAATCGCAACAAACCAGATCAGCATTTGTTCTTGTTCCAGAGGCACGCCCATCGGGGCCAGGCGCAAAGGTGGGGTGCGCCGTGGCGGACGGAGTTTTTGTTATTGACTCGGAGGGGCCCGTCACCGTGCGAAGCCGGCAGGTACCACGGCGGGCAGTCTGCCAAACACGTAAAATATGTCAAACGATTACGTCATGAATGAGCAAAAAAATCGACAGAACGCCTCTCGACCACAAACCTCGAACTTGTCCTGAATGGCCGACTGAAGCGACCTGACGATGTACAGTCGTGACCTGTCAGTTCTGAATTTTTTACACCCATCCGTTGTGAATCAAAGACACCTGCCTATCGTTTTCGCGGCACCGAAAAGCATCTGCTAGCATCCTGCGGTCCCCCGAAGGAGCCGCACCGCATGCATGCGCTGAACCCCCAGCAAACCGCCGCCTACCTGCGGCACCTGGACATCCCCGCCCCCTCGAACGCCGACCTCGCCGGGCTCGACCGACTGGTCGCCGCGCACCAGCGCCGCGTCGCCTTCGAGAACCTCGACGTGCTGCTGGACCGCCCCATCGCCATCGACGCCGACGGCGTCTTCGCCAAAGTGGTGGAACGCGGACGGGGCGGTTATTGCTTCGAGCTGAACAACCTCTTCGCCCGCCTGCTGCTGGCCCTGGGCTACGACGTCGAACTGCTGGCCGGACGGGTGCGCTGGGGCCTGCCCCTGGACGCGCCGCAGACCATGCTGTCGCACCTGATGCTGCGAGTACGCCTGCCCGAAGGCCCCTTCCTGGCGGACGTGGGCTTCGGCTCCGCCACCCCCTGGCGCGCCATGCCCCTGGACGGCCGGTCGCTGCCGGACTTCCCTTACCGCCTGAGCCCCCAGGACGATGGCAGCGGCGAGGTCCAGCTGGAAGCCTACCGCGCCGAGTCGGGCTGGGCCGCCTGCTACCGCTTCACCCTGGACAGCGCGCCCTGGGTCGATTGCATCCCCCGCAACTGGTACACCTCCACCCACCCCGACAGCGTCTTCCGGCGCATGCTGATGACCGCCCGAAGCGAGGGCGAGTGGCGCCTGACCCTGGCCAACGGCACCTTCAACCGCCGCCACCGCGACGGCCGGCTGGAAAGCCGCGTCATCGAAGAGGCCGAGGAGCTGGTGGCGGTGCTCAGGGGCGATTTCCTGCTGGACCTGAGCGACGACGAGGTCGAGCCGCTGCGGGCGCGGCTGGCGGGGCTGCTCGCCTAGGGGGGATGCCGCTCGCCGGCCGGGCGATCCCCCGGCTGGCGGAGCGCTGCGGCCAGGTCCACCCTTGCCGGTAACGACGTGCGTTCGAGGGCGTCCCATGTCGACCGCCGATCACCTCCGGGCCCTGCACGAGCAGGGCTTCACCCTGTTTCCCAGCGTGCTCGACACCCGCGCAGTCGCCGCCCTGCGCGAGCGGATTGACCGCCTGCGACCCATCCACTGGGACTACCTCGGCCTGCTGGACGATCATTTCAAGTGCGTGTTCAACCGGGGACCGGAATGGCTGCCCTACCTGGACCTGCCGGGGGTGATCGAGGTCGCCGAAGCCGCACTCGGGGCCGACTGCCATGTGATCGGCCAGACCGCCTGGCGCAGTCGCCCCGGTTTCATCGGTGCCGACCTGCACCTGGATCACCTGGTGATGGAGTTGCCGGAACGCCTGCTGGACGACCCGGCCTTCCAGTTGCCCATGCAGATCTGCACGGCCCACCTGTATCTGGACGACATCACGCCCGACCTGTGCCCTACCCGGGTCATTCCCGGCAGCCACCGGGCCGGACGCCGGCCCCGGCCAGGGGAAACCCACTGGCGCGGCCGCGAGCCCGAGGCCGTGCTGTGCAGGGCCGGAGACCTGCTGCTGTTCCGCAGCGAGCTCTGGCATGCCGGCAGCCGCAACCTGAGCCCGAACCGCAGCCGTTACCTGCTGCAGATCCACTATGGCCGGCGCATGGTGGCGCAAAAGTTCTCCCCTTACCTCGCCTTCCAGTTCTCCCCGGCGGTGCTGGCCGCCTGTACGCCGCGCCAACGCCGTCTTCTGGGCGATCACGAGCCCGCCGAGTACGACTGACGCCGGGAGCCGGGCACGCCTGGAGCCCGGCCTTCATCGGCGCTCCAGAGAGTTATCCCGGAGATACCCACAAAGTTATCAACAGAGCCCCAGAGCATCGGCTCAGTCCTTGCGGCCTTGCCCTGCAAGCGGGACTTGCGGTGGATCAGCGGCTCGATCGCAACCGCCCACGAACACCCGGAGCGGTTGATCGAAATTCGACCAGCCTGCTGAATACCTTGCAAACCGTGGCCTGCAGCCATTCACCCAAAAGCTATCCACAGCTTGCCCCACAGAAACCGTGGGTATCCCCGAGCCGGCTTTGCGGCGGCCGGTTGCACCCCTTCGCCGAGAAAACGAGCAACCGTGCCGAAGCCGCCTGGAACGGGCATCAGCGCCATCCATCCAGAAGATATCCACAGCCCCTTCCACAGAAATTGTGAGCACAGTCCTCCGGGACTGTTCTTTACTTCCTGGCAAGCCACCGAGGGATTTCCCCATGTCCGCCACCCGCCTATTCCTGCTGCTCTGGGCCCTGGTACTGGCCGGCTGTTCCAGCTTCGGCGGCCGCGACCCGCTGCAGGTGGACCTGGCCGGTATGGAACCCCTGGCCGGCGAGGGGCTGGAGGTGCGCTTCACGCTCAAGCTGCGGGTCCAGAACCCCAATGAAAGCGCCATCCACTACAGCGGCGTGGCCCTGGAACTGGAGGTGAACGACCTGCCCCTGGCCAGCGGCGTGAGCAGCCAGGGCGGCACCGTGGCGGGGTTCGGGGAAACCCTGATCGAGGTTCCAGTGACCCTGTCGGCCTTTTCGGTCCTGCGCCAGGCCTGGAATCTCGGCGGCGGCGCCCCGCTGCAGAACGTCCCCTATGCCCTGCGCGGCAAGCTGGGCGGTGGCCTCTGGGGCACCCGCCGCTTCAGCGACGCGGGCGTGCTCAGCCTGCCGGAGCCCCGGGATACGCCGTAGGAGGTGGCACGCCGGACAGGAGCGCCCTGGCGAGCAACCGGATGTCCCTGGAGGATGCAGGGAGGGTCATCTCCGGTACGCCGCCGAATGCATTCCGGCCATGAGTTCGCACAAAGAGGCAAAGCGAGGGCAAAACCTCATACAATGCGTGGTTTTTCCGTGAAGACGACCCGAGAGGTTCCCATGAGCGCCCTGCCGCCCTGCCCCAAGTGCAACTCCGAATACACCTACCAGGACGGCGCCCAGCTGATCTGTCCCGAATGCGCCCATGAGTGGTCGGCCGACGGCAACAACGAAGCAGCCGGCGACGAGAAGGTGATCAAGGACTCCGTCGGCAACGTCCTCCAGGACGGCGACACCATCACCGTGATCAAGGACCTCAAGGTCAAGGGCTCGTCCCTGGTGGTGAAGGTCGGCACCAAGGTGAAGAACATCCGCCTGGTGGACGGCGACCACGACATCGACTGCAAGATCGACGGCATCGGCGCGATGAAGCTGAAGTCGGAGTTCGTGCGCAAGGTGTAAGCCGCACGCCCCCATCACACAAAGGCCCGGTTCATGCCGGGCCTTTTCATTTGCCGTGTCCCGCCCCACTTACCGCCTGGCGAAACCCAGCTTGCCACCCTGGTGATGTCTTCGTCCGCGCGCGCCCACCTATCCTCGCCAAACCCGCCAATAGAGCGGCCCCATGTGCTTGGAACAACAACAGTGGAGCAGGGTGATGGCAATCGATTACATGACGATGTTGATCTATGTGCTGGTGATGGCCGGCCTCGGCTGGTGGGGCATGCGCAAGGCCAGGACCCGCGATGATTTTCTCCTGGCCGGGCGCCGCCTGGGACCGGCCCTCTACCTCGGCACGCTTTCGGCGGTGATGCTGGGCGGCGCCTCCACCATCGGTTCGGTGCGCTTGGGCTACCAGTACGGGATCTCCGGCCTCTGGCTGGTGTTCATGCTGGGCCTGGGCATCATCATCCTCAGCCTGGTGTTTTCCCGGCAGATCTCGCAACTGCGGGTCTTCACCGTCACCCAGATTCTCGAACAGCGCTACCAGGCCTCCTCGCGCCTGATCGGCGGCGTGGTCATGGTGGCCTACGACCTGATGGTGGCCGTCACCGCCACCATCGCCATCGGCTCGGTCACCGAGGTGGTCTTCGACATCCCGCGCATTGCCGCCATCCTCTGCGGCGGCGGCCTGGTGATCTTCTACTCGGTGATCGGCGGCATGTGGTCGCTGACCCTCACCGACATCATCCAGTTCGTGATCATGACCGTCGGCATCTTCTTCGTCCTGCTGCCCATGAGCCTGGGCGAGGCCGGTGGCCTGAGCGCCATGCAGGCCAACCTGCCGACGGGCTTCTTCGAGCTGGGCAACATCGGCCTGGACACCATCCTCACCTACTTCCTGCTGTACTTCTTCGGCGCCCTGATCGGCCAGGACATCTGGCAGCGCCTGTTCACCGCCCGTAGCGAACGGGTGGTGCGCTACGCCGGCCTCGGCGCCGGGTTCTACTGCATGCTCTATGGCGCCGCCTGCGCCCTCATCGGGGCGGCCGCCAAGCTGCTGTTGCCGGACCTTGAGGTGGCCGAGAACGCCTTCGCCGAGGTCGCCCGTGGCGTGCTCCCCGCCGGCCTGCGCGGCCTGGTAGTGGCCGCCGCCCTGGCCGCCATCATGTCCACCGCCAGCGCCTGCCTGCTGGCCGCCGCCACCGTGCTCAAGGAAGACATCTACAGCCGCTTCCTCAATCGCAGCGGCGAAGACCACCTCGCCAGCAGCCGCTGGATCACCTTCGGCCTCGGCGCGGCGATGCTGGCCATGGCCTGCCTGGTCAATGACGTCATCGCCGGACTGTCCATCGCCTACAACCTGCTGGTGGGCGGCCTGCTGGTGCCGATCATGGGCGCCCTGCTCTGGCGCCGTGCCTCGGCCCAGGGCGCCATGGCCTGCATGGTCACCGGCAGTCTGACCGTCATCGCCTTCATGGTCCGCGACGGCATCCTGGCCAACACCCCCATCTACTACGGCCTGGGCGTCAGCCTGGTGACCTTCGTCATCGTCAGCCTGCTGACACAGCCCGCTCCCGAGCTACGCACCGCAGCCGATTGAACATCCCCAGGGCGCCGCGACGGCGCCCTCCACCCGTGAGAGAAAGCCCATGACCCGAGACTTCCCACAGCCGCTCGATGCCGCGCTGATCCCGCGTTTCGCCGGCATCCCGAGCTTCATGCGCCTGCCGATCTTCAGCGACCCTGCCGACCTGCAACTGGCCCTGGTGGGCGTGCCCTGGGACGGCGGCACAACCAACCGCGCCGGCGCCCGCCACGGCCCGCGCGAGGTGCGCAACCTGTCCAGCCTGATGCGCAAGGTGCATCACGTCAGCCGCATCGCCCCTTACGAACTGGTGCGCATCGGCGACCTGGGCGACGCGCCGGTCAACCCCATCGACCTGATCGACTCGCTGACGCGCATCGAGGCCTTCTTCCGCGAGATCCACGACGCCGGCACGGTGCCGCTGGCGGTCGGCGGTGACCACCTGGTGACCCTGCCGATCTTCCGCGCTCTGGCCCGCCATCGCCCCATCGGCATGATCCACTTCGACGCCCACTCCGACACCAACGACCGCTACTTCGGCGACAACCCCTACACCCATGGCACCCCCTTCCGCCGTGCGGTGGAGGAAGGCCTGCTGGACCCCCGGCGCACGGTGCAGATCGGCATTCGCGGTTCCATCTACTCCGCCGAGGACGAGGCCTTCGCCGAGGAATGCGGCATCCGCGTGATCCACATGGAGGAGTTCGCCGAGATCGGCGTCGAGGCCACCCTGGCGGAAGCGCGGCGCGTGGTGGGCGATGGCCCCACCTACATCAGCTTCGATGTCGACGTGCTCGATCCGGCCTTCGCCCCCGGCACCGGCACCCCGGAAATCGGCGGCATGACCACCCTCCAGGCCCAGCAGATGATCCGTGGCCTGCGCGGCCTGAACCTGGTGGGCGCCGACGTGGTGGAAGTCTCCCCGCCCTTCGACCAGGGCGGCGCCACCGCCCTGGTGGGCGCCACCATGATGTTCGAGCTGATGTGCATACTCGCCGAATCCATCGCCAGTCGCTGACCTCGCCGATACGAGTTGCTAGGCTCGTGCCGGGACCGCGCCCCCGACGGTCCCGGCAACCAGCCTGGAGGTGGGCATGCTGGGCAACATTTCCGATATCGACCTGCGCATGTTGCGGGTCTTCTGCTCCATCGTCGAAGCGGGCGGCTTCACCGCGGCCCAGGCCCGACTCAATACCAGCCTGTCGCGGCTGAGCGTGGTGGTCCGCGACCTGGAGGAGCGCCTTGGCTGTTCCCTCTGCCGGCGCGGCAGCAGCGGCTTCCAGCTGACCGAGGAAGGCCAGGAGCTGTTCGACATGGCGCAACTGCTGTTCGGGGACATCGAGCGCTTCCGCCAGCAGGCCAACCGCCTCGGCGGGCTGGCCAGGGAAAGCCTGCAGATCGGCACGGTGGACAGCCTCATCAGCCTCGAATGCGCGCCCCTGCCACTGGCCGTGCGGCTGTTCCGCCGACGCCTGCCCGAGGTGCGCCTGAACCTGCACATGCTGCGCCCCGACGAGCTGGAACAGGCCGTGCTGGAAGAGCGCCTGCACCTGGCCATCGGCGCCTTCCACCACCAGTTGTCCGGCCTCAACTACCAACCGCTGTTCGAGGAAGAGCAGAACCTCTACTGCTCCGCCGACCACCCGCTGTTCACGCGTGCCGACACCTGTCTAAGCCTGGAGGACATCTGCGCGGCGGAGTACGTGGGCCGTGGCTATATGACCGAAAACCAGCGCCCCCATGGCCTGCACTTCACCCAGACGGTCAGCGCCTATGCCATGGAAGCGATCGCCACCCTGGTCTTATCCGGCGCCTACCTGGGCTATCTGCCGACCCACTACGCCGCCCACTGGGTCAGCCGAGGCCAACTGCGCGCGTTGCTGCCGGAGCGGCTGGCCTACCGTTCGTTGTTCCACTGCATCACCCGCCAGGGCCAGGAGCCCAAGACCGCGCTGGCGGGCTTTATCGAGGCGCTGGAAGAGGCGCGCCAGCAACTGGCGGATGCGGGATGAGCGGCTATCGCCTCTTGCCGCCAGGCGATGAACCTGGGCTCGGAACTACGAATGCTCCTCCTGCAACACCTTCAACGCCGCCGCAGCCAGGAACCCCGAGCGGCTCTTCTGCTCCGGATGGCTGCGGACATACGCATCGATGCGAGTGAGCAGGTGGCCCGGCAGGGTGATGTTCAGCTTCTCCGCCTTGCCCATGTAGCGCGTCACGTCGATATCCACCAGCGCCCAGGTGCATCCTGTGTAGTCCGGGTTCGCCGCATGGAAGGTCAGCTTCCTCGCCACCGGAATCGGCGCCCCCTCCTCCGCCAGCAACTCCAGGTGCCCCTCGATGGCCTCGTGGGCCATGGCCATCGCATCGTCCAGGTCATCGCCCGCCGAGATGCAGCCCGGCAGGTCCGGCACCTCCACGCCCCAGGCGTGCCCATCGTCGCCAGGCAGTATTGCGATCGGGAACAGCATGGTGAAACCTCCGGAAAGGTGCAGCGGGATCATTTGAGCCCCGCCTGTTTGAGAATGCTGGCCACCGTTCTGGGCAGCAGGTCTTTCTTCGGATGGGGAATAGTCACCAACCCCGGTTTGCTCGGGTGCTTGAAGTGGTGGTGACTGCCCCTGACCCTGACCAGAAACCATCCATCGGCCTCGATCAGCTCCACGAGTTGTCGACTGTTCACGTCCGGTCCTTGGCGCGATTACGGTGGTTATAGTAACCACCAGCAAGCAAAGCGCAACTCACGCCGGCAGATAGGTTGGCACCGGCTACCGGGTTCGCAGTATGTTCAACGCTCCCCCCTCCAAGGACGAACCATGGCCATCAAGCAGCAGACACCCCGCCAGCAGAAGCACCTCGCCGTGCTGATCGACGCCGACAACGCCCCGGCCTCCATCATCGAGGGCCTGTTCGAGGAGATCACCAAGTACGGCGTGGCCAGCGTCAAGCGCATCTACGGCGACTGGACCGGCCCGCAACTGGGCAGTTGGAAGAAGGTGCTGCTGGACCACTCCATCCAGCCGATCCAGCAGTTCGCCTACACCAAGGGCAAGAACGCCACCGACAGCGCCCTGATCATCGACGCCATGGACCTGCTCTATACCCGCCGCTTCGACGGCTTCTGCCTGGTCTCCAGCGACAGCGACTTCACCCGGCTCGCCGCCCGGCTGAGGGAAGAAGGCCTGACCGTCTACGGATTCGGCGAGGAAAAGACGCCGAAGCCCTTCGTCTCGGCCTGCGACAAGTTCATCTATACCGAGATCCTTCGCGAGGAGGCGCCTGAGGCCCCGCCTGCCGCTCCCGACAAGCAGCCCGCCGGCGAACCGGCCAAGCCCGCCAGCAAGTCCAAGCCGCAGAAGGTGCCGGTGGACCTGATCGCCAAGCTGATCGACGACCTCTCCGATGAGGATGGCTGGATCCAGCTGGGCGCCCTGGGCCAGAACATCACCCGGATCCGTCCCGAATTCGACGCGCGACTCTACGGCTTCCGCAAACTCAGCGACCTGGTCAAGAGCCAGAACAAGCGTTTCGAAGTCCAGGTGCGCGGCAGCAGCGCCAGCGGCGGCGAGTCGCTCTACGTGCGCAACCGCAAGGGCGGCAAGTAACGGCGCGCGAGGGGATCGCCCATGCGCGTCTGACGGGCCTGGTCGCCACCATGCCCCATCCACAGGACGAACCGCGTGACCAGCGCAGCATGGGTTTCGCTTCGCTCTACCCATCCTACGAAGGTGCACTGGCGTCCGCCGTTGGGTGGATAGAGCCCGCGAAACCCATCAGATGTCCGCCCGTTGCAGTTGCTCTTACCTGGGCGCTGGCAGCATGGGTTTCGCTTCGCTCTACCCATCCTACGAAGATGCACTGGCGTCCGCCGTAGGATGGGTAGAGCCCGCGAAACCCATCAACCACAAAATTCCAGGACGCATCGGTCACCCTCACGGGACACCGAGAGAGCAAGGCGTTCGTAGGATGGAACTCCCCCATTCTCAGGCAAGGACGCCAGCCGATGACCAACTACCGTCGTGATCTCACACCGGGTTCGACCTGGTTTTTCACGCTCAACCTCTCCGACCGCAGCGCCAGCCTGCTCACCGATCACATCGACCTGCTGCGCGCCAGCTTCCGCGCTGTGATGCGACGTCATCCCTGGCGTATCGACGCCATCGTCATCCTCCCGGAACACCTCCACGCCTTGTGCACATTGCCACCGGGGGACACCGACTACGCCCTCCGCTGGCGCCTGATCAAGGGCGGCTTTTCCCGCGCGCTGCCCTGTGCAGAACCTCTTTCGAGCAGCCGCAAGCGCAAGGGGGAACGGGGCATCTGGCAGCGCCGTTTCTGGGAACATCGCATCCGCGACGACGAGGATCTTGCCCGTCATGTGGACTACATCCACCACAACCCGCGCAAGCACGGCCATGTCGAGCGGGTGGCCGATTGGCGCTGGTCGTCCTTCCATCGATACGTGAAGGAAGGAATCCTGCCGCTGGATTGGGCGGGTGATGGAGAGGAGATGGAGAGAGGTGCCGGAGAAGGGTGAAGGGTTGTGCATCAGCGAAAAGGCCAGTCACATGACTGGCCTTTTCTTCATCTCACCGGATCACTCAGCCGTTGCTCGGGAAGGCGAACTGCGCGGCCTCGTGGCTGGCGCGCTGGGGCCAGCGCTGGGTGATGGCCTTGCGGCGGGTGTAGAAGCGCACGCCGTCCGGGCCGTAGGCGTGCAGGTCGCCGAACAGGGAGCGCTTCCAGCCGCCGAAGCTGTGGTAGCTGACCGGCACCGGCAGCGGCACGTTGACGCCGACCATGCCCACTTCGATCTCGTCGCAGAACAGGCGGGCGGCTTCGCCGTCGCGGGTGAAGATGCAGGTGCCGTTGCCGTATTCGTGGTCGTTGATCAGCTGCATCGCTTCTTCCAGGCTGCCGACGCGGACGATGCAAAGCACCGGGCCGAAGATCTCTTCCTGGTAGATGCGCATGTCGGCGGTGACCTTGTCGAACAGGGTGCCGCCCACGAAGTAGCCGTCTTCATGGCCCGCCACGCGGTAGCCACGGCCGTCCACCACCAGCTTGGCGCCGGCGGCAACGCCGTCGTCGATGTAACCGACCACCTTGTCGCGGGCGGCGGCGGTGACCAGCGGGCCCATGTCCAGGCCGCAGCTGGTGCCGGCGCCGATCTTCAGGCCCTTGATCTGCGGAACGATCTTCTCCACCAGCGCATCGGCGATCTGGTCGCCCACGCACACGGCCACGGAGATGGCCATGCAGCGCTCGCCGCAGGAGCCGTAGGCGGCGCCCATCAGTGCGCTGACGGCATTGTCGAGGTCGGCGTCGGGCATCAGCACGGCGTGGTTCTTGGCGCCGCCCAGGGCCTGGACGCGCTTACCGCGCTTGGTGCCTTCGCTGTAGATGTATTCGGCGATCGGGGTGGAGCCGACGAAGCTGATGGCCTTCACTTCGGGCGCTTCGATCAGGCCGTCCACGGCTTCCTTGTCGCCGTTCACCACGTTCAGCACGCCCTTGGGCAGGCCGGCCTGCTCGAACAGTTCGGCGATGAACAGGGTGGAGCTGGGGTCGCGCTCGGAGGGCTTGAGGATGAAGGTGTTGCCGCAGGCGATGGCCAGCGGGTACATCCACAGCGGCACCATGGCCGGGAAGTTGAACGGGGTGATGCCGGCGACCACGCCGACCGGCTGGAAGTCGCTCCAGGCGTCGATGTTCGGGCCGACGTTGCGGCTGTACTCGCCCTTGAGGATTTCCGGGGCGGCGCAGGCGTACTCGACGTTCTCGATGCCGCGCTTGAGTTCGCCGGCGGCGTCTTCGAGGGTCTTGCCGTGCTCCTGGCTGATCAGGCGGGAAATCTCGGCCTCGTTGGCTTCCAGCAGTTGCTTGAAGCGGAACAGCACCTGGGCGCGCTTGGCCGGCGGGGTGTTGCGCCAGGCGGGGAAGGCGGCCTTGGCGGCATCGATGGCTTTCTGCAGGGTTTCGCGGCTGGCCAGGCCGACCTTGTGGATGGCTTCGCCGGTGGACGGGTTGAACACGTCGGCGGTGCGGCCTTGGTCGGCGACGCGTTCGCCGTTGATCAGGTGCGGAATGAGGCTCATGGGTGGGGTCTCTTGTAGGGCTCTTGTCTTGACAGCGGAACGCTCGAGGGGTGGAGGCTACCCTCACCCCGGCCCTCTCCCGGCGGGAGAGGATGATCCGCGGGTTATTTCAATTCGGTTTCCACGAAAACCACTTCGTGGTCGCTGGCGTTGATCACGTTGTGCTCGACGCCGGCCTTGCGGAAGTAGGCCTGCCCGGCCACCAGGGGGGCGAGCTTCTCGCCCTCCGGGGTTTCCAGCAGCAGGGTGCCGTCGGTCATGGGCACGACCACGTAATCGCAGCCGTGCCGATGGCGACCGGTTTCGGCGCCCGGGGCGAAGCGCCACTCGGTGACCATCACCTCGGCGTTGTCCACCTGCACGGTGGGCACGGCCTGGGGGCGCCCGCTCATCAGGCGATGCCCTGCAGGGCCTGGCCGACGGCATCGAACACCCGGTCCAGCTCTTCCGGCCTGGCGTTGAAGGTGGGCCCGAACTGCAGGGTGTCGCCGCCGAAGCGGACGTAGAAGCCGGCCTTCCACAGGGCCATGCCGGCCTCGAACGGACGGACGATGGCGTCGCCGTCGCGCGGGGCGATCTGCAGGGCGCCGGCCAGGCCGCAGTTACGGATGTCCACCACGTGCCGGGCACCTTTCAGGCCATGGATGGCTTTCTCGAAGTACGGGGCCAGTTCGGCGGATTGCTGGATCAGGTTGTCCTTCTCCAGCAGGTCCAGGGTGGCGAGGCCAGCGGCGCAGGCGACCGGGTGCGCGGAGTAGGTGTAGCCGTGGGTGAACTCCACCGCGTATTCCGGGGTGGCCTGGTTCATGAAGGTCTCGTAGATCTCGCGGCTGGCGATCACCGCACCCAGCGGGATGGCGCCGTTGGTGATCTGCTTGGCGACGTTCATCAGGTCAGGGGTCACGCCGAAGAACTCGGCGCCGGTCCACTTGCCCATGCGGCCGAAGCCGGTGATCACTTCGTCGAAGATCAGCAGGATGCCGTGCTGGTCGCAGATCTCCCGCAGGCGCTGCAGGTAACCCACCGGCGGGACGATGGCGCCGGCGGAGCCGGACATCGGCTCGACGATCACGGCGGCGATGTTGGAGGCGTCGTGCAGTTCGATCAGCTTCAACAGCTCGTTGGCCAGTTCCACGCCGCCGGTGGCGGCCATGCCCGGGGTGAAGGCCATGCCCGGCTGCAGGGTGTGGGGCAGGTGGTCGACGTCCATCAGCTGGCCGAACATCTTGCGGTTGCCGCCGATGCCGCCCAGGGCGGTGCCGGCGACGTTCACGCCGTGGTAGCCACGGGCGCGGCCGATCAGCTTGGTCTTCTGCGGCTGACCTTTCAGGCGCCAGTAGGCGCGGGCCATCTTGATGGCGGTGTCGGCGCATTCGGAGCCCGAACCGGTGAAGAACACATGGTTCAGCTCACCGGGGGTCAGGCTGGCGATCTTCTCGGCCAGCTTGAAGGACAGCGGGTGACCGAACTGGAAGCCGGGGGAGTAGTCGAGGGTGCCGAGCTGCCTGGCGACGGCTTCCTGGATTTCCTTGCGGGAGTGGCCGGCGCCGCAGGTCCACAGGCCCGACAGGCTGTCGTACACACGGCGGCCCTGGTCATCGATCAGCCAGCTGCCTTCGGCGGCGACGATCAGACGGGGATCGCGCTGGAAGTTGCGGTTGGCGGAGAAGGGCATCCAGTGGGCGTCCAGCTTGAGCTGGCTGGCAAGGGGAAGCTGGGCGGTCTGCGGCATGTTCATGTCTGGCCTCTGAAGTGTCTGGTTCGGATGAACGACGGGCTACTTGCCGACGACATTGCCACGGGCATAAAGTCACGAAAATTCAACTTTTCATATCTTCAGGTTAGAGGTCGCTAAACCATGAGCCTTCGTCGTCCCGAGCCCCTGGGGCAGGTCAGCGACTTCGATATCCGCCTGCTGCGCATCTTCCGCAGCGTGGTGGAATGCGGTGGCTTCTCCGCCGCCGAGAGCGTGCTGGGCATCGGCCGCTCGGCCATCAGCCAGCAGATGAGCGACCTGGAGCAGCGCCTGGGCCTGCGCCTCTGCCAGCGGGGTCGCGCCGGCTTCGCCCTGACCGAGGAAGGCCGCGAGGTCTACCAGTCGTCCATGCAGTTGCTGGCGGCCATGGAAACCTTCCGCACCGAGGTCAACGGCCTGCACCAGAACCTGCGTGGCGAGCTGAACATCGGCCTCACCGACAACCTGGTGACCCTGCCCCACATGCGCATCACCCACGCCCTGTCGCGGCTCAAGGAACGCGGCCCGGACGTGCAGATCAACATCCGCATGACCCCGCCCAGCGAAGTGGAGCAAGGGGTGCTCGACGGCCGCCTGCACGTGGGCGTGGTGCCGCAGACCGCCGCCCTCTCCGGCCTGGAATACCAGCCCCTGTATGACGAGCGCTCGCTGCTCTACTGCGCCGTGGGCCACCCGCTGTTCTACGTCGACGACACCCAGCTCAGCGACGAGCGCCTGAACCAGCAGGACGCCATCGCGCCCACCTTCCGCCTGCCGGCGGAGAACCAGGCGCACTATCAGGCGCTGCATTGCACCGCCAGCGCCTCGGACCGCGAGGGCATGGCCTTCCTGATCCTCACCGGGCGCTACATCGGCTACCTGCCGGACCACTACGCCAGCTTCTGGGTGCAGCAGGGCCGCCTGCGGGCGCTGAAACCCGGCAGCCGCTTCTATGACCTCTCGCTGTCCACGGTGACCCGCAAGGGCCGCCGGCCGAACCTGGTGCTGGAAAGCTTCCTGGAGGCGCTGGCGAGCACCGGCTGAAGCGCCGGGCCGGGCGGCACTGCCCCCTTGCGGGCCGCGGCGGCCGAGCCGCTCCGGGGCAACCCCGCCCCAATCGGGTGCAGCCGCCGCCCCGCCCGCGAAAATCCTGGCCGTCCACGCAGTTTTGGCTTGTCGGACAGGCCGTCCTGGGTTATCAGTGCAGTCGCCAACCACCCCGTGATTCAGGAAGCCTATGACCTCTCTGGTGCCCGCCCACAGCCCGACCCCTTCCGCCAGGCCCGCCGGCCGCATTCGCCAGAAGAATGAAGAGCTGATCCTGGCCGCCGCCGAGGAAGAGTTCGCCCGCCACGGCTTCAAGGGCACCAGCATGAACACCATCGCCCTGCGCGCCGGGCTGCCGAAGGCCAACCTGCATTACTACTTCAGCAACAAGCTGGGCCTGTACATCGCGGTGCTCAGCAACCACCTGGAGCTCTGGGACAGCACCTTCAACACCCTCAGCGTCGAGGACGACCCCGCCGAGGCCCTGGCCCGCTATATCCGCGCCAAGATGGAATTCTCCCGCCGCCACCCGCTGGCCTCGAAGATCTTCGCCATGGAGATCATCAGCGGCGGCAGCTGCCTGGAAGCGCACTACGACCAGGACTACCGCAGCTGGTTCAAGGGCCGCGCGGCGGTGTTCGAAGCCTGGATCGCCGCCGGCAAGATGGACCCGGTGGACCCGGTGAACCTGATCTTCCTGCTCTGGTCCAGCACCCAGCACTACGCCGACTTCAACACCCAGATCTGCCGCGTCACCGGCCGCAAGCGCCTGACCCGCGACGACTTCGAGGCGGCCACCCGTAACCTCATCCAGATCATCCTCAAAGGGTGCGGCCTCACCCCGCCCAGCGCCTGATGCCCTACACCCTGTCCGCTCCCGCCGAGTACCGCGAGGAGATCAAGAAGAGCCGCTTCATCACCCACGCCGCCCCCATCGGCAGCGTGGAGGACGCCCAGGCCTTCCTCGCGCAGATGTCCGATCCCGCCGCCACCCACAACTGCTGGGCCTGGAAGCTGGGCAACCAGTACCGTTTCAACGACGACGGCGAGCCCGGCGGCACCGCCGGCCGTCCCATCCTCGCCGCCATCGAGGGGCAGGAATGCGACCAGGTGGCGGTCCTGGTGATCCGCTACTACGGCGGTATCCAGCTCGGCACCGGCGGCCTGGCCCGCGCCTACGGCGGTGGAGCCGCCAAATGCCTGCAGGGCGCCGAGCGCGTGGAACTGGTGGCCCGCAGCCGCGTCCGCTGCCACCCGGCCTTCGCCGAACTGGCCCTGGTCAAGGCACGCCTGGCGGAGTTCGAGGCCCTGGTGGAAAGCGAGGCCTTCGACGCCGACGGCGCCGAACTGGTCCTCGCCCTGCCCGAGGCCCGAATCGACGCCCTGGCCCAGGTGCTGCGGGATATCAGCCGGGGGCGGATGACGCTCAAGCGGCTGTAGCGCGCAGGGCCTGCCAAGCGCACCCTACCCACAATTTCTGTGGAGCCTGCTGTGGATAACTCGTGGACTCCTGGCTGGAACGCCGCAGCGGCGCGGCTTAGCGAGAACTGTTCGCCTTTTGTCCAGTGCTCCGTCATGTCCTGCACCAGCGGATAACCCACTGATTTACCCCGTCTTTCGATCTGCACCATGAGGGCGCACCGGGCAGGCCGGGAGCCTTGGCTTGTCCACGGTGGACGGGGAAAAGACTGTGGATAAGCTTGGGAATATCCGCTGCGCCCCAGGTCCGGCGGCGCTTCCGGTCCATCGCTCAAAAAACCACCAGCCCGCGCCCCCCATGACGCGCCCCTGCACCAGCAGCGGGCATGATTTTCCCCGTAGCGAACCGCGCCGCCCGGCAAACGCCAGCAACCACGGGGCCCGCGTTCATTCCTGACTCGATGGCCAGCTTTTTGCTAAGCCACCGGCATTGCCCTTTTCCACAGGAATGTCCGCCATGCACAGCCCCCACCCGCCACCCCGCCTCGAACTGCGCGGCATCACCAAGCGCTACCCCGGCTGCCTGGCCAACGACCGGGTCGACCTGTGCATCGCACCCGGGGAGATCCACGCCCTGCTGGGGGAGAACGGCGCCGGCAAGAGCACCCTGATGAAGATCATCTACGGCGTCACCCAGCCGGATGCCGGCGAGATCCGCTGGCAGGGCGAACCGGTGGAGATCCGCGACCCGGCGCGCGCACGGGAGCTGGGCATCGGCATGGTGTTCCAGCACTTCTCCCTGTTCGAGACCCTGACCGTCGCCGAGAACATCGCCCTGGCCCTGGGCGCCTCCGCCGGCACGCCGAAGCAGCTGGAGCCACGCATCCGCGAGGTGTCGCGGCGCTACGGCATGGCCCTGGAGCCGGAGCGCCTGGTCCACGGGCTGTCCATCGGCGAGCGCCAGCGGGTGGAGATAGTCCGCTGCCTGATGCAGGACATCCGCCTGTTGATCCTCGACGAACCCACCTCGGTGCTGACGCCCCAGGAGGCCGACGAACTCTTCGTCACCCTGCGCCACCTGGCCGCCGAGGGCTGCAGCATCCTCTTCATCAGCCACAAGCTGGGGGAAGTCCGCGCCCTCTGCCAGGGCGCCACCGTGCTGCGCGGGGGCCGTGTGGCCGGGCATTGCGTCCCCGCCCAGTGCAGCGACCTGGAACTGGCGCGGCTGATGGTGGGCGACGCCGAGGGCCTGTCGGCGCAGTACCCGAAGGTGTCCGGGGGCGCGCCCTTCCTCACCCTCTCGGGACTGTCCTGGCGCAACCCCGATCCTTTCGGCGTCTCCCTGGCCGACCTGCAACTGGAGGTGCGCAGCGGCGAAATCGTCGGCATCGCCGGTGTCGCCGGCAACGGCCAGGATGAGCTGCTGGCCCTGCTGTCCGGGGAGCGGCGCCTCACCGGCGAGGACGCCGGCAACATCCGCTTCGCCGGCAGCGCCGTCGGCCCGTTGCGTCCGGACGCCCGCCGCGCCAGGGGCCTGGCCTTCGTCCCGGCGGAACGCCTGGGCCACGGCGCGGTGCCGGAACTGAGCCTCGCGGACAACGCCCTGCTCACCGCCTCGCGCCAGGGCCTGCTGAGCCGTGGCCTGATCCGCCGCGGCCGGGTCCTGGCCTTCGCCGACGAAATCATCCGCCGCTTCGCCGTGAAGACCCCGGACGCCCAGGCCCCCGCCCGCAGCCTGTCCGGCGGCAACCTGCAAAAATTCATCCTCGGCCGGGAAATCCTCCAGGCGCCGAAACTGCTGGTGGCCGCGCACCCCACCTGGGGCGTGGACGTGGGTGCCGCGGCGGCCATCCACAGGGCGCTGATCGCCCTGCGCGATGCCGGCGCCGCGATCCTGGTGATCTCCGAAGACCTCGACGAACTCTTCCAGATCAGCGACCGCATCGGTGCCCTCTGTGGCGGCCGCCTGTCGCCGCTGAAGTCCTGCGCCGCCACCACCCCGGTGGAGGTCGGCCGCTGGATGGCCGGTCAGTTCGACCACCCCCAAGCCGCCGCCTGAACGAGAGCCCCTCATGTTGCTATCCCTGGAACCCCGCCAGCAGCAGTCCCGCGCCATGCTCGCCCTGTCGCCGCTGCTGGCCGGCCTGCTCACCCTGGCCAGCGGCGCGCTGCTCTTCGCCGCCCTCGGCCATGACCCGCTGGACACCCTGCACACCCTGCTGATCGCGCCCGTCAGCGACCTCTACGGCCTCTCCGAACTGCTGGTGAAGGCCCTGCCCATCCTGCTCTGCGCCCTGGGCCTGGCCGTGGCCTACCAGGCCCGGGTGTGGAACATCGGCGCCGAAGGCCAGTTGCTGATCGGCGCCCTGGCCGGCAGCGCCGTGGCGGTGAACCTGATCGACTGGGAGAGCCGCTGGGCACTGGCGGCGGTACTGGCCACCGGCACCCTCGCCGGTGCCGCCTGGGGCGGCCTGGCGGCCTGGCTGCGAACCCGCTTCAACGCCAACGAAATCCTCACCACCATCATGCTCAACTACATCGCCCTGAACCTGCTGCTGCACTGCGTCCATGGCCCCCTGAAGGACCCGGCCGGCTTCAACTTCCCCGAGTCGGCGATGTTCGGCGATGCCAGCCGCCTGCCGCCGCTGCTGGAGGACCTGCGGGTCCACGTCGGCCTCTACTTCGCCCTGGCCGCGCTGGTGGTGGTCTGGGTGCTGCTGCAACGAAGCTTCCTCGGCTTCCAGATCAAGGTGCTCGGCCTGGACCCGCGCGCCGCCGGCTTCGTCGGCTTCCGCGAGAAGCGGCTGGTCTGGCTGGTGCTGCTGGTCAGCGGCGGCCTGGCGGGCCTGGCCGGGGTGGGCGAGGTCACGGGCCCCATCGGCCAACTGGTGCCCCAGGTGTCCCCGGGGTACGGCTACGCGGCCATTACCGTGGCCTTCCTCGGTCGCCTCAACCCCTTCGGCATCCTGCTGGCCGGCCTGCTGATGGCGCTGCTCTACCTGGGGGGCGAGAACGCCCAGATGGCCATGAACCTGCCCCAGTCCATCACCGAACTCTTCCAGGGCATGATGCTGTTCTTCCTCCTCGCCTGCGACGTGCTGATCCTCTACCGGCCGCGCCTGGCGCTGCGCTGGGGACGGCGGGAGCGCGTACGGGAGGCGATGGCGTGAACGCAGCCCCGATGCCCTTTCCCCTCAGCGACCACGCCCTTCAACCCTGCCGGAGCGCCCCATGGACCTCGACCTGATCAGCAACATCCTCTTCGCCATGGTCCGCTGCGGCACGCCGCTGCTGCTGGTGGCCCTCGGCGAACTTGTCTGCGAGAAGAGCGGCGTCCTCAACCTCGGCCAGGAGGGGATGATGCTGTTCGGCGCGGTGATCGGCTTCATCGTCGCCCTGTCCACCGGCAGCCTCTGGCTCGGCGTCCTGCTGGCCATGGCCGCCGGCATGCTGCTGGCCGCGCTCTTCGCCCTGGTGGCGCTGGGTTGCAACGCCAACCAGGTGGCCACGGGCCTGGCCCTGACCATCTTCGGGGTGGGGCTGTCGTCCTTCGTCGGCGCCGCCTGGGTGGGCAAGCCACTGGCCGGTTTCGAGCCCCTGGCCATTCCCCTGCTGGCCGATATCCCGCTGCTGGGGCCCATGCTCTTCGCCCAGGACCTGCTGGTGTACCTCAGCTTCGCCCTGTTCGCCGCCGTGGCCTGGGTGCTGCTGAAAAGTCGCATCGGCCTGGTGATCCAGGCGGTCGGCGAGAACCCCGACGCCGCCAGCGCCATGGGCCTGCCGGTGATGGGGGTGCGGACCCTGGCGGTGCTCTTCGGCGGCGCCATGGCCGGGCTGGCCGGCGCCTACCTGTCCCTGGCCTACACGCCGATGTGGGCGGAGAACATGACCGCCGGACGCGGCTGGATCGCCCTGGCCCTGGTGGTCTTCGCCAGCTGGCGGGTGTTCCGCGTGCTGCTGGGGGCCTACCTCTTCGGCCTGGCCAGCATCCTCCACCTGGTGGCCCAGGGCGTGGGCCTGGCGATCCCCGCCAACCTGCTGGCGATGCTGCCCTACGTGGCCACCATCCTGGTGCTGGTGCTGCTCTCCCGCGACGCCCTGCGCACCCGCCTGTTCGCCCCGGTGTCCCTCGGCCAGCCGTGGCGCGCCGGTCACTGACGCACCAGCAGGAGGCGCGCTGCACCAACAGAGGCCCCGCTCCATGCGGGGCCTCTGCGTTTCGGGCGGGCCGGTTCCCGCAACAGGCCGCCGGCACGGGCCTTCTGTCCAGTTGGTCAGCTTTTTGCAATCGCCCCGGCAGACACACGCCAACACACCCAACAAGGAGCTCCACCCGTGATGCAGAAGCCCCTCCGGAAGAACCTGCTGCGCACCCTGGCCGCCGCCATCGGCTTCAGCGGCATCCTGTCCGCCAGCGCCGCCGACCCGCTGAAAGTCGGTTTCGTCTATGTCGGTCCCATCGGCGACCACGGCTGGACCTACCAGCACGAGGAAGGCCGCAAGGCCCTGGTGGCCAGGCTGGGCGACAAGGTGGAAACCACCTACGTGGAGAACGTGGCCGAGGGCGCGGACGCCGAGCGGGTCATCCGCAACATGGCCAAGGGCGGCTACGACCTGGTGTTCACCACCTCCTTCGGCTACATGAACCCCACCGCCAAGGTAGCCAGGCAGTTCCCCAAGGTCACCTTCGAGCACGCTACCGGCTACAAGCAGGACAGGAACCTCGGCACCTACCTGTCGCGCTCCTATGAGGGCCGCTACGTCGGCGGCTTCCTCGCGGCGAAGATGACCAAGAGCCACAAGATCGGCTACATCGCCTCCTTCCCCATCCCCGAGGTGATCCGCGACATCAACGCCATCCAGCTGGCCCTGAACAAGTACGACCCGGGGGCCGAGATCAAGGTGGTCTGGGTCAACTCCTGGTTCGACCCGGGCAAGGAGGCCGACGCCGCCAACGCGCTGATCGACCAGGGCGTGGACGTGGTCTTCCAGCACACCGACAGCCCGGCGCCGATCCAGGCCGCCGAGCGCCGTGGCGTGTACTCCGTGGGCTACGCCTCGGACATGGCCCACTTCGGGCCCAAGGCCGTGCTCACCTCCATCGTCAACAACTGGGGCCCGCACTACATCCAGGCCGCCGAAGGCGTGATGGCCGGCACCTGGAAACCCCAGGACTACTGGGGCGGCCTGGCCGAGGACACCCTCCAGCTGCCCATCAGCGACCTGGTGCCGACCGAGGTGAAGGCCGAGGCCGAGCAGATCATCGCCCGCATCAGGAGCGGCGAGTTCCACCCCTTCACCGGCCCGATCAAGGACCAGGACGGCGCCCTCAAGCTGGCCGACGGCGTGGTCGCCACCAACGCCGACCTGGCGGGCATGAACTACTACGTCGAAGGCCTCAAGGCGGAACTGCCGAAGTGAGCCCGGCCCCTCTCCCCGCTCGCGGGGAGAGGGCACCGACCTGCGCACCCGAAGGACTACCCGATGAACCCGCTTCCCCTCATCGACATCGCCCCGCTCTATGGCGACAACCACCAGGCCTGGCAGCAGGTGGCCGAGCAGATCGACGCCGCCTGCCGCGACCGGGGCTTCTTCTACATCACCGGCCATCCCATCGGCCCGGCCCGCTTCAAGGACCTGCTGGACGCGGCGAAAACCTTCTTCGCCCTGCCCGAAGCGGAGAAGCTGAAGATCGACATCACCCGCACCGCCCACCACCGGGGCTACGGCGCCATCGCCACCGAGCAGTTGGACCCGAACCAGCCCAGCGACCTCAAGGAAACCTTCGACATGGGCTTCCACCTGGGCGCCGACCACCCCGAAGTGCTGGCCGGCAAGCCCCTGCGTGGCCCCAACCGCCACCCCGACCTGCCCGGCTGGGCGACGTTGCTGGAGCGGCACTACGCCGACATGCAGGCCCTGGCCCAGACCCTGCTGCGGGCCATCGCCCTGGCGCTGGGCATCGAGCGCGACTTCTTCGACCAGCGTTTCAATGAACCCATCAGCGTGTTCCGCATGATCCACTACCCGCCGCGCCACACCGCGCGCTCCGCCGACCAGCCGGGAGCCGGCGCCCACACCGACTACGGCTGCATCACCCTGCTCTACCAGGACGATGCCGGTGGACTGCAGGTACGCGACGTCCGGGGCGAGTGGATCGACGCGCCGCCGATCCCGGGGAGCTTCGTGGTCAACCTCGGCGACATGATGGCGCGCTGGAGCAACGACAGGTACAGATCCACCCCGCACCGGGTGATCAGCCCGCTGGGGGTGGACCGCTACTCCATGCCCTTCTTCGCCGAGCCGCATCCGGACACGGTGATCAGCTGCCTGCCCAACTGCTCGGGCCCCGGCAACCCGCCCAGGTACCCGCCGGTGACCAGCGCCGATTACCTGCTCTCGCGCTTCGCCGACACCTATGCCTACCGGCGGGAGGAGACGACCTGAACCTGTTTGAAAGGCTGCTGGCCTCAAGACAGCTAAAGCGCACCTTGAGCGCAGGCATGACCTGGAAGGTGGGGCGGCGACATGGCCCCTTCAGTCCGTAGCCTGGATGAAATCCAGGGGCAAGGCTGATCCCCGCTCCCGGATTGCATCCGGCTACCCATGCTCGATCCCCAGGGTGCTCCGCGCAGCGGCTGGGCGGTTAAACTTGCCCCATCCCCGCCCGATCACGAGAAACCACCATGTACGACTGGCTCAACGCCTTGCCCAAGGCCGAACTGCACCTGCACCTGGAAGGCTCCCTGGAACCCGAACTGCTGTTCGCCCTGGCCGAGCGCAACAAGATCGCCCTGCCCTGGGCCGATGTGGAAAGCCTGCGCAGCGCCTACGCCTTCAACAACCTGCAGGAGTTCCTCGACCTCTACTACCAGGGCGCCGGCGTCCTGCGCACCGAGCAGGACTTCTACGACCTGACCTGGGCCTACCTGCAGCGCTGCAAGGCGCAGAACGTGATCCACACCGAACCCTTCTTCGACCCCCAGACCCACACCGACCGGGGCATCCCCTTCGAGGTGGTGCTCAGCGGCATCCGCCAGGCCCTGGAAGACGGCCGCGAACAACTGGGCATCAGCAGCGGCCTGATCCTCAGCTTCCTCCGCCACCTCTCCGAGGAAGAGGCCCAGAAGACCCTCGACCAGGCCCTGCCCTTCCGTGACGCCTTCATCGCCGTGGGCCTGGACAGCTCCGAGAAAGGCCACCCGCCGAGCAAGTTCCAGCGCGTGTTCGACCGCGCCCGCGCCGAAGGCTTCCTCACCGTCGCCCACGCCGGCGAGGAAGGCCCGCCGGAGTACATCTGGGAAGCCCTGGACCTGCTGAAGATCGAACGTATCGACCACGGCGTACGCGCCATCGAGGACGAGCGCCTGATGCAGCGCATCATCGACGAGCAGATCCCCCTGACCGTCTGCCCGCTGTCCAACATCAAGCTCTGCGTGTTCCAGCACATGGGCCAGCACAACATCCTCGACATGCTGGAACGCGGCGTGAAGGTGACGGTGAACTCCGACGATCCCGCCTATTTTGGCGGCTACGTCACCGAGAACTTCGCCGCCCTGCACCAACACCTGGGCATGACCCAGGACCAGGCCCGCCGCCTGGCGCAGAACAGCCTCGATGCCCGCCTGGTGAAATGAGCCCCCTGCCCCCGGCCGATCCGGCCGGGATGCCTTCGACCTGGAAGCAGGTTTGTAGGAAAGAACTCATAACCCGGTAGGTCGGCATAGACGGCCAGTCTGACCCGGTACCTGGGTCACATAAGATGCGTCCGAAAATTCGTTTCTTTGATCCGAACACCATTCGGCAGCCTTCCGCTGCCTGTCGGATTCCGATCATTCCTCGACGAATACCAAGGACCTACCTGCCATGCGAACCCGAACCCTCATCGTCGATGACCATCCCATCACCCTGATCGGCATGCGTGCATTGCTGACCACCTGCGACAACCTTGAGGTGGTCGCCGAGGCCCACAGCGCGGACGCCCTGTTCGAGCGCCTGGAACAGCAGGACTGCGACCTGCTGGTGACCGACCTGATGATGCCCGGCAGCCGCCAGGTGGACGGCATCCGCCTGATCCAGCGGCTGCGCCGGCGCTACCCGGAGCTGGCGATCATCGTCGTCACCATGCTCGACAACCCGGCCCTGATCACCACCCTGCTGCGCCTGGGCATCCAGGGCCTGGTGAGCAAGCGCGGCCTGCTCCAGGACCTGCCCCATGCCATTCGCGGCCGTCGCGGCGCGCCCTACCTGTCCCCCTCCCTGCGCCGCCTGCTGGCCCTCGGCGAGGCCGAGTACGGCAAGCCCCTGGCCGAGGCCGACGGCCTATCGCCACGGGAAGTGGAAGTCCTGCGCCTGTACGGCAGCGGCCTCAGCATCGGCGAGATCGCCAGCCAGCTGGCACGCACCAAGCAGACCATCAGCGCGCAGAAGACCAGCGCCATGCGCAAGCTGGGCCTGGATACCAACGCCGCCCTGTACCTCTATATCCAGGAACATGGCCTGGCCTGAGCCGCTCGGAGAACCTCGATGCCTTCCCGCCTCCGGCGCTTCCGACGACCGATGCCGGCCTGCGCCTGCCTGCTGCCCCTGACCTGCTGGGCGCTTCCGCTGCCCACGCGCCTGCCCCGGCCCGGCGTCCTCCTTGAGGAGGCCAGGCACCTGCCCACCGGGGTCTGGCAGACGCTGCTGCTGATCACCCTGGTGGTGGTGCTGTCGCTGCTGTGGAACTGGCGCCTGCAGGTCCAGATCCGCGAGCGCCGTGCCGCCCAGAACCTGCTCCAGGACCAGTTGGCCTTCCAGTTCTCGCTGCTCAACGGCCTGCCGACGCCCCTCTACGTGCGCGACCTGGAGGGCCGTCTGACCACCTGCAACCGCGCCTACGAAACCTTCTTCGGCAGCACCCTCGAAGCGCTGCGGGGCACCCGGGTGCAGGAGCAGGCGCTGGCCCCGGCGGGGCTCGCCGAACTGCTGGAACAGGAGCACCAGCGGCTGCTGGAGCATCGCCAGCCGCGCTACTTCGACTGCTGCATCGAGCGCGACGGCAGGCCCCACCACGTCTACCAGTGGCTGGTGCCCTTCTACAGCGCCCGGGGCCGCCTCCAGGGCCTGCTCGGCGGCTGGATCGACATCAGCGAGCGCAAGCGCCTGGAGCTGGCGCTCCGCGAAGCCCGTCGCCAGGCCCTGGAAGCCAGCGCCGCGAAGGGCGAGTTCCTCGCCGCCATGAGCCACGAGCTGCGCACCCCGCTGAACGCCCTGGTGGGGTTGCTGGAGCTGGAGGTTACCCGGACCCCGGCACCCTCGGAGAACCTGCGGGTGGCCCAGCAGTCGGCCAACGCCATGATGGAGCTGATCGGCAACATCCTCGACCTGGACAAGATCGAGTCAGGGCAGATGCACCTGCAGCCCCGCCCCACGAACCTGGTGCCCCTGCTGGAGGGCAGCCGCGAACTGTTCGCCGCCCAGGCCCGCCAGCGCGGGGTGGCGCTGCGCCTGCGCTGCGCCCTGCCCGCCGAGCGCCGCTACCGCCTCGACCCGCTGCGCCTGCGCCAGGTGCTGCACAACCTCCTGGGCAACGCCCTGAAGTTCACCCCCAGCGGTCATGTGGAACTGGCCGTGCGGGCCCGTGACGGCGGCCCGGGCCTGAGCCGCCTGGAGTTCCGCGTCAGCGACACCGGCATCGGCATCCCCCGGGACGTGCAGCCCCACATCTTCGAGCCCTACCGCCAGGCCCACGGGGAGATCTCCTCCCTCGGCAAGGGCTCGGGCCTGGGCCTGAAGATCTGCGACCAGCTGGTGCGGCTGATGGGCGGACGCATCCACCTGGACAGCGACGCCGGCCAGGGTTGCCGGATCGGCTTCACCCTGGAGGCGGAATGGGAGCAGGGCGGCGTCGCGATGCAGGCCCTGGCGCCGTCGCCGGCACCGGCGGGCGAACCCGGCGCCGCCGGACTGCGGGTGCTGGTGGTGGACGATGTCCCGGTCAATGGCCTGGTGCTGCAGCAGCAACTGGCGGCCCTGGGCCACGACGCCCGGGTCCTCGACTGCGGCCGCGAGGCCCTGGAAGCCTGGAAGGGCGGCGGTTTCGACGTGCTGATCAGCGACTGCAACATGCCCGGCCTCGACGGTTACGCCCTGGCCAGCGCGGTGCGCGCCTGGGAGCGCGAACAGGGGCGCGCGCCGGCCACCCTCATCGGCTACACCGCCAGCGCCGTGGCCCAGGAAGCCGAACGCTGCCAGCGGGCGGGCATGGACGACCTGCTGATCAAGCCGGTGACCCTGGCCGCGCTGCGGGAGGTGCTGCCCGCGATCGTCCCCCGGGAGGTCGCCGCCGGCTTCGACCTGGGCCATCTGGAACGCCTGCCGGGCTTCGATGCCCAGGCCCTGGAGCGATTGCTCGACGAACTGGAGCGCACCCTGCAGGCGGAGCTGGCCGCCCTCGACGCCTGCCCGCCCGGCGACCGGGCGGAATCCATCGCCCAGGACGCCCATCGCCTCAGCGGCCTGGCCTGCACCATTGACGCGCCCGAACTGCTGGGGGCCTGCCGCGAACTAGAGCGGGCCGGCGACCCGCAGGCCCTGGCGCGCGCCCGGTCCCTGCTGCGCCGGCGCCTGGAGCAACTGCTGGCGGGCCTGCGCCGCCGGCGTGGCGGGACCTGAGCCGCCGCGTGAACTCGGACTTGTCACATGGGCCACGCGGGGTCCCGAGGGCATCCTGCCGGCACCTACGGAGACGGCCGGACCCAGGGGGTTCGCCGGCGCCGTGGGCCCCGACAATCCGGAAATCCAACAAGGGAAGATCATGTCCAACACCCAACGCTCCCTGCGCAAGCTGCCCCTGGCCCTCGCCGTCGGCCTCGCCGCCCTGGCCTCGCAACAGGCCTTCTCCCACGGCTACATCGAGACCCCGAAATCCCGCGCCATGCTCTGCGCGGCGGTGGGCGGCAACCAGAACGCCAACTGCGGCCCGATCCAGTACGAGCCCCAGAGCATCGAATACGGCCCCCACGCCGCCCACCAGCACAAGGGCGCCTACTGCGGCGGCAGCTTCATGGAATGCGGCCCTGCCGACGGCTTCATTCCCGCCGGCGGCCTCAACGGCATCGGCCAGCTGAACGAGCAGACCGCCACCCGCTGGACCAAGACCACCATCAAGCCCGGCCCGATGGACTTCGTCTGGAAGTACACCGCCGGCCACGCCACCGCCTACTGGGAGTTCTACATCACCAAGAAGGACTGGAACCCCAACAAGCCCCTGACCCGTGATTCCTTCGAGTCCACCCCGCTGCTCCACGAGGCCTTCAGCCAGGGCCTCAACCCGAAGCCGCGCGACGGTGGCCGCTCCACCCACCGCCTGAACATCCCCGCCGATCGCAGCGGCTACCACGTGATCCTGGCCACCTGGCGCATCGCCGACACCGCCAACACCTTCTACCAGACGGTGGATGTGAACATCGAGAAACAGGGCGGCGGCGTGACCCCGCCGGCGCCCACGTGGAACGTCATCGGCGCCGTGCAGCCGGAGACCCTGCAGGTGGGCGATACCGTCAGGGCCCGCGTGTTCACCCAGGCGGGCGAGCAGGCCGGCCGCCAGGTCGAACTGCGGATCGAAAGCGACAACCAGGCCCAGGCCGACAACTGGCCCTACCTGCTGGCGCAGAAGGTCAACGCCGCCAACCTCGGCTACAAGATGGGCGAGCTGAACAAGGACGGCGAGGTGGTGCCGAACTACGGCCGCAACAGCATCCAGGTCAAGGCCGACAGCGACGTGGTGCGCGTGGAGATCCAGAAGGAGCAGCCGAGCATCCCGTCCAGCCTGGACCTGACCGGCCTGGCGTCGAGCTATCAGATCAAGGACGGCAAGGCCGACCTGCACTTCAACGCCATCGCCCACGGCGGCGATTTCACCGTCGACGCCACCGTCTACAACGCCAAGGGCGAGAGCATCGCCTACCAGCACCAGGATCGCGGCAACACCCCGCACTTCCACATGTCCCTGGACAAGGCGGAAGCCGGCGCCTACGACCTGGTGGTGATCGCCACGCCGAAGAAGGGCGATCCGCTGCAGCAGACCCACAGCTTCACCCTGCTCGCCGAGCAGGGCGTGGAACCGCCGGTCCCGGACGACCAGCCGGGCGACGACCGCGATCCGGGCGAAGTCGAGCAGCCGGGCCATGGCGGCCACTACCAGCACGTCTTCCCCGAGGGCCTGAAGGGCTACACCGCGGGCACCACCGTGCTGGCCAGGGACGGTAACCGCTACGAGTGCCTGCCCTTCCCCAACAGCGGCTACTGCGTGCAATGGAGCCCCAGCGCCAACCAGTACGAGCCGGGTGTGGGCCTCTACTGGAAGATGGCCTGGAAGCGCCTCTGACGGGCCGTTGAATCCCCCCTGCCAACCTCCGGAGCGTGGCGCCCCGCGCCACGCTCCCGGCTTTTCCCCCGGGCTCTCCCGGGGTTTGCGAACCGGACGGTCACACTCGGACTTGTCCAATACCTCGACGGGAACGGCGGCGGCATCCTGCACCCCGCCTTCGCTTCCCGGCCAGCCGGGTCCGTTGGCGCCAAGCAACCCCGGAATCCCCGAGCAAAGGAACACCATGAGCAATCGCAAGCGCTCCTTGGGCAGACTGCCCCTGGCCCTGGCCATCGGCCTCGCCACCCTGGCCTCGCAGCAGGCCTTCTCCCACGGCTACATCCAGAGCCCGAAATCCCGCGCCATGCTCTGCGCCGCCGCTGGCGGCAACCAGAACGCCAACTGCGGCGCGATCCAGTGGGAGCCCCAGAGCATCGAGTACGGCCCCGCCGTGGCCCACCACAACAACGGCGCCTACTGCGGCGGCAGCTTCATGGAATGCGGCCCCGCCGACGGCTTCATCGCCGCCGGGGGCATCCCACAGTACGGTCCGCTGAACGAGCAGACCGCCACCCGCTGGACCAAGACCACCATCAAGCCCGGCCCCATGGACTTCGTCTGGAAGTACACCGCCGGGCACGCCACCGCCTACTGGGAGTTCTACATCACCAAGAAGGACTGGAACCCCAACCAACCCCTGACCCGTGATGCCTTCGAACCCACCCCGCTGCTCCACGAGGACTTCAGCCAGGGCCTCAACGAGAAGCCGGTGTCCCAGGGGACCTCCACCCACCGCCTGAACATCCCGGCCGACCGCAGCGGCTACCACGTGATCCTGGCCACCTGGCGCATCGCCGACACCGCCAACACCTTCTACCAGACCGTCGATGTGAACATCGAGAAACCGGGTGGCGGCGTGACCCCGCCGGCACCCACGTGGAACGTCATCGGCGCCGTGCAGCCGGAACCGCTGGAAGTGGGCGATACCGTGAAAACCCGCGTGTTCACCAAGGCCGGTGAACAGCCCGGCCGCCAGACCCAGCTGCGGATCGAGAACGAGGACCAGGCCCAGGCCGATAACTGGCCCTACCTGCTGGCCCGGAAGGTCAACGCCGCCAACCTGGGCTACAAGATGGGCGAGCTGAACAAGGACGGCGAGGTGGTGCCGAACCATGGCCGCAACGGCATCCAGGTCAAGGCCGACAGCGACGTGGTGCGCGTGGAGATCCAGAAGGAGCAGCCCAGCATCCCCTCCAGCCTGGAGCTGACCGGACTCGCACCGAGCTACCCGATCAAGGACGGCAAGGCCGACCTGCACTTCACCGCCATCGCCCAGGGCGGCGAGTTCCAGATGGACGCCACCGTCTACAACGCCAAGGGCGAGAGCATCGCCCGCCAGCACCAGGCACAGAACAACGCCCCGCACTTCCACCTGACCCTGGACCCGGCGAAGGCCGGCCGCTACGACCTGGTGGTGCTCGCCACGCCGAAGAAGGGCGAGCCGCTGCAGAAGACCCACAGCTTCAGCCTGCTGGCCGAACAGGGCGGCGAGACGCCCGGTGATGGCGGCAATACCGGCGACGGTGGCAACCCTGGCGACGGCGGGAATCCGGGCCCGGGTGTCCAGTACGACTATGCGTTCCCCGATGGCCTGGCCAAGTACACCGACGATACCGTCGTGCTGGCCAAGGATGGTCACACCTACCAGTGCCTGCACTTCCCCAGCAGCGGCTACTGCAAGCAGTGGACCCCCGGCGCCAACCAGTTCGAGCCGGGCGTAGGCAGCAGCTGGACGATGGCCTGGAAACGCCTCTGACAGGCTTCCCCCCAAGCGAGACCGGAAGGTGGCGCACGGCGCCACCTTCCCCCAGCCGGTAACCGATCCGATGTCCCCTACCCGCTATTCCCGTCCCCGGGCGCTCCTGCACTGGAGCTCCGCCCTGGTCATCCTCTGGGCCAGCCTGTCGGGCTACGCCAATGCCGCCTGGCCGCTGCCCGGCCCCATCGCCCGGGGCATCAGCCAGTTCAATGTGGCCCTGACCACCCTGCTGATCCCGGTCTTCCTCCTGCGCATCGCCTGCGCCCTGGCCCAGCCAGGCCCGGACGACGGGGTCCACGCCGGCGCCCTCGGCCGCTTCCTCGCGCGGGCCGGGCACCTGGCGCTGTATGTCGCCACCGCTGCCGTGCTGCTGAGCGGCGTGCTGATGATGGACCGCCCCATCGACCTCTTCGGCCAGGCCAGCCTGCCGCAGCCGCTGGCCGAGCCGGTGCTGCTCGACTTCTTCAACAGCGTCCACCACCACGCCTGCCTGGTCCTCGCCCTGCTGGTGGGCGGCCATGTGGGTGCCGTGCTGATCCACCAGTGGCACGGGCACCGGGTGCTGGCGCGGATGAAGCCCTGAACCATGGCCCGCCTCCAACGCCTCCGTCGCCTGCCGCTGCGGGTCCTGCCGGCCCTCGGCGCCCTCGCCCTCGGCGCCTGGCTGGCCTGGCTGGGCCAGGACGCCTGGCACTACCGCGCGGCCATCGCCGCCCACCGGCCCCAGGTCCTCGCCTCGCCCGAGGTGCAGCGGACGGCCAGCGCCCCCCTGGACCACGCCCTGGTGGCGCAACTCTTCGGCGTGCTGCCGCCAGGGCCGCGCATGAGCGCCGAGGAAACCGCCCGGGCGCTGTCCCTGAGCCTGCTGGCGAGCTTCGCCGAATCACGCCCCGAACACTCCCGGGCCCTGCTCGCCTCCAGCGCCGGCAGCGCCTTCTACCGCCCGGGCCAGTCGCTGCCCGGAGGCGCCGTGCTGCGCGCGGTGGCCGCCGACCATGTGCTGATCGAGCGCGACGGCCGCGAATACCGCCTGGACTTCCCCCAGCGCGCCAACCGCCATTTCCTGCCCCTGGCCCCCAGGGCCGGGGCGCCCTCATCCCTGCCGGAGAAATCGCCATGAACCTGCCCCGACTGACCGGCGCCCTGCTGGTGCTGGGCACCCTGCTCTCACCCCTGGCCAGCCATGCCGACACCGCCGCGCCCCGGCAGTGGACCCTGAACATGAAGGACGCCGAACTCCGCGACCTGGTCAGCGAGGTGGGCGAAATCACCGGCAAGACCATGGTCCTGGACCCGCGCATGAGCGGGAAGGTGACGGTGCAATCCAACGCCGCCCTGGACCAGGCGGGCATCTACAGCCTGTTCCTCAGCGTGCTGCGCAGCCAGGGCTACGCCGCGCTGGACCAGGGCGACCGGGTGCTGATCGTGCCCGTGGCCGATGCCAAGAGCCGCGCCAGCGGACAGGCCGGCACCGCCGGCGACGCCTTCATCACGGCGGTGCTGCCCCTGCGCAACGCCGCCTCGTCCGAAGTCGCGGCGGTGGTCCGGCCCCTGGTGGCGGTGGATGGCTACGTGGCCCCGTCCAACAGCGCCAATGCCCTGGTGGTGACCGACAGCGCCGGCAACGTCGAGCGCATCCGTCATCTGGTGGAGGAACTGGACGGCGCCGGCCAGCGCGCCTTCACCACCCTGAAGCTGGAACACGCCTGGGCCGGCGACCTGGCCCAGACTCTCTCCGACAGCGTCAGCCAGGCCAACGGCGGCCCGGCCGGGGCCCGCGCCGTGGCCGATGCCCGCAGCAACCGCCTGATCCTCATCGGACCGGGCCAGGCGCGCGCGCAGATGGAACGCCTGGCGCGGATGCTCGACGTCCCCGGCAACGCCGCCGACGGGGCACGGGTGGTGCGCCTGCATCACAGCGACGCCAAGCAGCTGGCCGAGCTGCTGGCCGGCATCGGCAAGCGCATGGAGGTGGGCAAGGGCGGCAAGGAGGGACGCGCCGGCTCCATCCTGATCAGCGCCGACGAGAGCCAGAACGCCCTGGTGCTGATGGCCGAGCCCAGCCAGCTCAGGGTCTTCGAGACCCTGATCGGCCAGCTCGACCAGCCCCGCGCCCAGGTGCTGGTGGAGGCGGCCATCGTCGAGGTCAGCGGCGACATCAACGACGCCCTCGGCGTGCAGTGGGCCGCCCGCTCCGGCAACCTGGCCGGCGTCAGCCAGTCCAGCGGCACCGGCCTGGCCATCGGCTCGCTTCTGGACAGGCTGGCCGACGGCAAGCGCCCGGCCCTGCCCGACGGCACCGTGATCGGCCTCGGCAGCGCCAACTTCGCCGCCCTGGTGACGGCGCTGTCCAGCGACTCCAACAACAACCTGCTGTCCACCCCGAGCCTGCTGACCCTGGACAACGAGCAGGCGGAGATCCTGGTGGGCCAGAACGTGCCCTTCCAGACCGGTTCCTACACCACCGACAGCGCCGGCGCCTCCAACCCCTTCACCACGGTGGAGCGCAAGGACATCGGCATCACCCTCAAGGTCACCCCGCACATCAACGACGGCAGGACCCTGCGCCTGAAGGTGGAACAGGAGAGCTCCGAGCTGGCCTCCGCCCCCGCCGGCATCTCCACCAGCGACGTGATCACCAACAAGCGTTCGGTGAAGAGCACCATCCTCGCCGACGACGGGCAGATCATCGTCATCGGCGGCCTGATCAAGGACAACGTCAAGACCCAGGTCAGCAAGGTGCCGCTGCTGGGCGACATCCCCCTGCTGGGCCGGCTGTTCCGCTCCAGCAAGGACGTGACCGAAAAGACCAACCTGATGGTCTTCCTGCGCCCGACCCTGCTGCGCAGCAGCGCCTCGGCCACGGACCTCGGCCAGCGCCGCTACGACCACCTGCGGCGCCTGGGCAATGGCCAGCGCGGCGCCAGCGGCCTGCGCCTGCCGGATGACCCGCACCAGCTGTTCGACGCCGACGACGGCCCGGTGCTGGACATGCGCGGGGAGCCCGGGGCATGAGCGCCGCGCGCCTGCCCTTCGGCTACGCCCGGCGCCACGGCTTGCTGCTGGAGAACGGCGAACTGCTCTGCCGCGCCGACACGCCCCTGGCCATCCTCACCGAGGTGCGCCGCCGCCATGGCGAGCCGTCCCGCTACCGGGCGCTGGACGCCGAGGCCTTCGCCGCGCGCCTGGCCGCCCACTACCAGGACGGCCAGGGCGACGCCCAGCAGGTGGCCGAAGGCCTGGGCGAGGCCATGGCCGGCGGCGACGACCTGGCCAGCCTGGCCGAGCAGCTGCCGGCCACCACCGACCTGCTGGAGCAGGAGGACGACGCACCGATCATCCGCCTGATCAACGCCATCCTGGGCGAGGCGGTGAAGGCGCGGGCGTCCGACATCCACCTGGAGACCTTCGAGCAGCACCTCTCGGTGCGCCTGCGCATCGACGGCCTGCTGCGGGAGATCCTCCGGCCGCGCCGGGAGCTGGCGGGACTGCTGGTGTCGCGGATCAAGGTGATGGCGAAGCTGGACATCGCCGAGAAGCGCATCCCCCAGGATGGCCGCATCGCCCTGCGCATCGCCGGCCACGAGGTGGACGTGCGGGTCTCCACCCTGCCCTCGGCCCATGGCGAGCGGGTGGTGCTGCGCCTGCTGGACAAGCAGGCCGGACGCCTGGACCTCACACGCCTGGGCATGGACGCCGCCACCCGCGCGCGCCTGGAAGGCGCCCTGGCGCGGCCCCACGGCATCCTCCTGGTCACCGGCCCCACCGGCTCCGGCAAGACCACCACCCTCTACGCTGGCCTGGCCAGCCTCAACAGCCAGACCCGCAACATCCTCACCATCGAGGACCCGGTGGAGTACCACCTGCCCGGCATCGGCCAGACCCAGGTCAACACCCGGGTGGACATGACCTTCGCCCGGGGCCTGCGGGCCATCCTGCGCCAGGACCCGGACGTGGTGATGGTGGGCGAGATCCGTGACCGCGAGACCGCCGAGATCGCCGTCCAGGCCTCCCTCACCGGCCACCTGGTGCTCTCCACCCTGCACACCAACAGCGCCGTGGGCGCGGTCACCCGCCTGGTGGACATGGGCGTCGAGCCCTTCCTGCTCTGCACCTCCCTGGTGGGGGTGCTGGCCCAGCGCCTGGTGCGGGTCCTGTGCCCCGACTGCCGGACCGAGGTCACGGCCGATGCCGCCGCCTGCCGGCACCTCGGCCTGGACCCCGGGCGGCCGCCACGGCTGTGGCAGCCGGTGGGCTGCGCGGCCTGCCAGGAGAGCGGCTATCGCGGTCGCCAGGGTCTCTACGAACTGGTGCTGCTGGACGAGCCGCTGCGCCAGCTGATCCACCAGGGCGCCGGCGAGGCCGAACTGACCCGCCACGCCCGCCGCCATGGCCCCAGCCTGTTCATGGATGGCCGCGACAAGGTGCTGGCCGGCGTCACCAGCCTGGAAGAACTGCTGCGCGTGACCCGGGAGGATTGAGATGGCCGCCTACGAATTCCTCGCCATGGACAGCGCCGGACGCCGGCGCCGGGGCGTGCAGGAGGCCGACAGCGAACGCCACGCCCGCCAGTTGCTGCGGGATCGCCAGCTGATCCCCCTGCGCCTGCGTCCCACCCGAGGCGACCGTCGCGGCGGTTCCAGCCGCCGGGGTCTCGGCGCCGCCGAGCTGGCCCTGCTCACCCGGCAACTGGCCACCCTGGTGCAGGCCGCCCTGCCCCTGGAGGAGGTGCTGGCGGCCCTGGCCGCCCAGTGCGAGAAGCGCGGCCAGCAGGCCATGGTCCTGGCGATCCGCGCGCGGGTGCTGGAGGGCCACGGCCTGGCCCGGGCCATGGCCGAGTTCCCCCGCGCCTTTCCGCCGCTGTACCGGGCCACGGTGGCCGCCGGGGAGCGGGCCGGGCACCTGGGCCAGGTCCTGATGCAGCTGGCCGACTACACCGAGTCGCGCCAGGCGGCCCGCCAGCAGATCCAGCTGGCCCTGCTGTATCCCTCGATCCTGCTGGTGGCGGCCGTGGGCATCGTCGGCTTCCTGCTGGGCTTCGTGGTGCCGGACGTGGTCAAGGTGTTCGTCGACAGCGGTCAGGAGCTGCCCTGGCTGACCCGCCTGCTGATCGCCGCCAGCCAGGGGCTGCAGGCCAGCGGGCTGTACCTGCTGCTGGCGCTGGCCGGGGCGCTCGGAGGGACCCGGGCGCTGCTGCGGCGCCCGGCCATGCGCCTCGCCTGGCACCGCCTGCAACTGCGCCTGCCGCTGCTGGGGCGGGTGATCCGCGCCGGCAACTGCACCCGTTTCACCAGCACCCTGGCGATCCTGGGCCGCAGCGGCGTGCCCCTGGTGGACGCCCTGGAGATCGCCGCCGAAGTGGTGGCCAACCAGCAGATTAGGACCTGTCTGAAAGACGTCGCCCGTGCCGTGCGCGAAGGTGGCGGACTGACCCGGGCGCTGGAGCGCAGCGGCCAGTTCCCGCCGATGATGCTCTACATGATCGCCAGCGGCGAACGCTCCGGCGAGCTGGACGCCATGCTCGACCGCGCCGCCCGCCAGCAGGAAAGCCAGCTCGCCAACCGCATCGCGATGCTCGTGGGGCTGTTCGAGCCCGCCATGCTGGTGTTCATGGGCGCCAGCGTGCTGCTCATCGTGCTGGCGATCCTCATGCCCATCCTCAGCCTCAACCAACTGATCGCCTGAAAGGCAGGAACACGCATGCACAAGCCGACGCAGCAACGGGGTTTCACCCTGATCGAAATCATGGTGGTGGTGGTGATTCTCGGGGTCCTCGCCGCCCTGGTGGTGCCGCAGATCATGAGTCGTCCCGACCAGGCCAAGGCCACCGCCGCCCGCAGCGACATCAAGTCCATCGCCATGGCCCTGGACATCTACAAGCTGGACAACCATGGCTACCCCACGACCCAGCAGGGCCTGCCAGCCCTGGTGAGCAAGCCCGGCGGCACGCCGGCGCCGCGCAACTGGAACCCCGACGGCTACCTCAAGCGCCTGCCCCTGGACCCCTGGGGCCGCCCCTACCAGTACCTGGCCCCCGGCAGCCACGGCAACGCCTATGACCTCTACTCCTTCGGCGCCGATGGCCAGGCCGGCGGCGAGGGGGTGAATGCCGAGATCGGCAACTGGGACCTCTGACCATGGGCGAGGCCGCTTTCCGCCGCAGCCCGGCCGGGTTCACCCTGCTGGAGGTACTGGTGGTGATCCTGCTGGTGAGCCTGATGGCGGGCCTGGTGGGGCTCGCCCAGGGCGGCCAGGACAGCCGCCGGGCGCGCCATGAGGCGGATCGGCTGCGCGGGCTGATCGGCCTGCTGCGGGACGATGCGGTCAGCCACCAGCGCCAGCATGGCCTGCGCCTGGATGTCGATGGCTACAGCGTCTGGCGCCTGGATGGCACTGGCCGCTGGCGACCCGATCCGGCCTATCGCCCGCAACGCCTGCCGGACGACCTGCGCCTTCGGCTGGAACCCGCGCCGGAACGCCCTGGCGAGCAAGCGGGGCCGCAGTTGCTGGTGCTCTCCAGTGATGAAATGACCCCCTTCACCCTGCACCTGGAATTCAGGGGCCAGCCCCTGCTGAGCCTGTCCAGCGATGGCCTGGAGGAGGTGCGCCTTGAACAGCCCTGAGCACGCGGCGGGCTTCACCCTGCTGGAAGTGATGGTGGCCCTGGCCATCCTCGCCACCCTGTCCGTCGCGCTCTACAGCGCCGCCGGCCACATCGCCGGCACCAGCAGCGCCCTGACCGAGCGCGGCCTGGCCCAGTGGCTGGCGGACAACCGTATGAACGAGCTGCGCTGCGGCCTGGAGCGCCCCAGGGCCGGCCTGCAGCAGGAGCGCATCACCTTCGCCGGCCGCGAGTGGCTGCTGTTCAGCGAGACCGGCGGCGCCCGGTCCCCGCACCTGCTGCGGGTGGCCCTGGACGTGGCGCTGCCCGGCACGCCACCGCGCCAGCGGGCGCACCTGGAAGGCCTGCTGGGGGACGCGCCATGAGGCCGCGCGGCTTCACCCTGCTGGAAGTGCTGATCGCCATGGCCCTGTTCAGCTTGCTGGGGCTGGCCTGCTACCAGTTGCTGGAGCGGGTGACCCACGGCGAGCAGCGCATCCAGCAGCACGAGCGCCAGTGGCGCCGCTTGCAGCGAGCCATGGACCTGCTGCAACGGGACCTCTGGCAGGCCATGGCCCATCCCCTGCCCGACGACCCTAGCCGGCGCCAGGCGCTGATCGGCCGCGCCGACCGGGTCCGCCTGGTGCGTGGCGGCTGGGCCAATCCCCTGCTGGAAGCCCGTAGCGAGGTGCTGGCGGTCGAGCATCGCTGGGAACAGGGCCAGTGGTGGCGCGAGTTCCGCCCGCTGGAAGGGGGCGTCCTGCGCCGGCAGCGCCTGCTGGATGGCGTGACGCTCCGGCGCCTGCAGTACGTGGACGCCGCAGGGCGGCTCCAGGACGCCTGGCCGGCCGCTGGCGAGCCCCTGTCCCTGCCCCGCGCCCTGGTGCTGGAGCTGGACGCCCCGGGCTTTCCCGAGCTGCGCCGGGTGATCCTGCTGCCCGGCGCCGATACGGAGCCCACGCGCGATGACTAGGTTGCGTGAACGAGGCGTGGCGCTGATCAGCGTCCTGCTCATCACCGCCCTGGTGACCCTGATCGTCAGCGACATGCTGGCGCGCCAGCGCCTGACCCTGGTCAGCAGCGCCAGCCAGATGCGGCAACTGGAACTCTGGCAGATGGCCCTGAGCGGCGAGGCCTGGGCCCGCGAGCGGCTGCGCGCCGACCTGGCCGAGGCCCGGGACAAGGCCCGGCGGCCGGCCAGCGACACCCCCGCCGCCGACGCGCAGGCCGAGCCCCATAGCGTCAACCTGGCGCAGGGCTGGGCCCGGGGCGGCACCCTGGACATCGGCGGCGGACAGGTCCGCGTCCACCTGGAGGACCTCTCCGCGCGCTTCGACCTGGACAGCCTGCGCCTGGCCCCCGACGCCACCCTGCGCGCCCGCTACCAGCGCCTGCTGGCCCTGCTCGAGGTGCCGCCACACGACCCCGCCCGATTGCCGGCGCCCCCGGCGGCCGGAGGCGGCCTCCTGGGCTTCGCCGACAGCAGCGAGCTGGCACGGCTGGACGCCCTGGATGCGGCCGAACTGCGACGCCTGCGTCCCCAGGTCGCCACCCTCGGCGGCGAGGCGCTGAACCTCAACACCGCGCCGGCGATACAACTGGCCACCCTGGAGGGCCTCGACCTGGCCAGCGCCCAGGCCCTGGTGGCGGCGCGCCCGCGTGAGGGCTGGCCCAGCCTGCAGGCCTTCCTCGAACAGCCGGCGCTCCACGGCCGGCCCATCGAGCGCCTCGGCCTGGGCCTCTCCAGCCGGCACTTCCGCGCCTGCCTGGACGTCAGCCTGGGGGACCGCCGCCTGCGCCTGGCCAGCGACTTCCGCACCCACGATGACGGCCGCGTCGAGCTGTTGCGCCGCACCCTGCTGGCGCCCGAACCCACCTCGGAGGACTGACCCCCGTGCATGCCTGGCTCTACCTCTCACGCCCCGACCAACCCGACGCCTGCCTCTGGTGGCGCGATGGCGACACGCCGACCCGGGGCGACCTGGCCGGGGCCGCCGCCGCCCTGGGCAGGCTGCCGCTGACCCTGCTGCTGCCCATGGAGGTCGCCAGCCGCCACGACGTGGAAGTGCCCGCCCGCAGCGGCCGCTGGCTGCGCCCGGCGATCCTGGCGCTGCTGGAGGAACGCCTGCTGGATGATCCGGGCCGCCTGCACCTCGCCCTGGGACCATTGCGCAACAAAGGCTCGTGCAGCGTCCTGGCCCTGGACCGGACCTGGCTGCGGGAGCGCCTGGAGCGCCTGGCCGGCCAGGGCCTGGACCCGACGCGCATCCACCTGGATGCCGACTGCCTGTCCGCCCCGGGCCCCGCCGCGCTGTTCTGCGAAGGGCGCTGGCTGCTGGGGGGCGCGGGGCCGCACCTGGCCCTGGGGGAGGAGGCGCTGGAGCAACTGCGCCCCTTGCTGCCCGAGGCGACACGCCCGGACGGGGAAGCCCCCTGGCCGGTACTGGAGCGAGGCGCCGCCGAGGCCATCGACCTGCGCCAGGGCGAGTTCGCCCGCCAGGCCGGTGGTCCTAGGGCCTGGCGGTTCCTCGCCCTGATGGCGCTGGCGGCCCTGCTGGCCCAGGGCGGCGCCGACCTGGGCAAGCGCTGGGTGCTGGAACGCCATCTGCAGCAGGTGCGCCAGGAGAACCTGGCCACCTGGCGGCAGAAGGTGCCGGACGAGCCGGCCCTCGACCTGGCCCGCCAGGTGAGTGCGCGCCTGCAGCAGGAACGGCGCCCCCGGGAAGACCTGGCCCGGCGCCTGGAACACCTGGCCCGCCAGTGGCGCGACGGCGGCGGCGCCCTGGCCCGTCTCCAGCGCCTGGACTACCAGGCCGGCGAGGGCTGGACCCTGCAGGTCAGCGCCCCGGCCTTCGCCGACCTCGAACGCCTGCGGGAGTCCCTGGCGAAACAGGGGCTGGAGGTCCGCTCCGATTCCGCCCAACGCGACAACCGGGGCGTCAGCGCCCGCTTCCAGATCAAGGACTGAAACATGCCCACCCTGCTCATACCCCTGCGCGCCCGCTGGCAGCGCCTGCTTCCCCGGGAGCGCCGCGCCCTCGCCGCGCTGGCGGCGACCCTCGCGCCCCTGGTCGCCTGGGGCCTCGTCCTCCAGCCCCAGGCGCGCGCCCTGGAGGCGGCGCAGCAACGCTACCTGGACGAACTGCTGCTGCAGCACGAACTGCAGCGCCTGCCCACGGGCGCCGCCCGGGCGCCTGGCCCGGACGCGGAGGCGCTGCCCGGCCTGCTGGCGCGCAGCAGCGCCGAGGCCGGCCTGAACGTCGAGCGCATGGACAACCAGGGCCCGGGGCGCGTGGAGCTGAGCCTGGAAGGTGGATTGCGTGAACTGCTGGGCTGGCTGGAACGGCTCGCCGCCCAGGGGGTGGAAGCCACCGCCCTGGACCTGCAGGTGGACGCCGAGGCCCAGGCCCGCGCGCGGCTGGCACTGGAGCTGGAGTGAGGGATCAGGCGGCGTTCAGCGGCCGTGGGGCGATGACCCGCATGATGGCGCCCAGCAGCATGCCGTAGAGGGGTACGAAGAACATCAGGCTGATGGCCAGCTTGACGCCGTAGTCCACGGTGGCGATCTCCACCCAGTTCGCCGCCATGAAGGGATCGTCGCTGCGCCAGAAGGCCACGGAGAAGAAGGCGAAGGTGTCCAGCAGGTTGCCGGCGATGATGGCGGCGGTGGGCGCGACCCACCATTGGCGGAGTTGGCGCAGGCGGTCGAAGACCTGGATGTCCAGCAACTGGCCGAGGACATAGGCGAGGAAGCTGGCGAGCGAGATCCGCGCCACGAAGAGGTTGAACTCGCCGAGGGCGGCGAAGCCCTGGAAGGCGGCATCCTGGAACAGCACCGAGACGACGTAGGAGGCCAGCAGCGCCGGCACCATGACCCGCGCGATCACCCGCCGCGCCGCCGCCTTGCCCATCAGCCGCACGGTCAGGTCCGTGGCCAGGAAGATGAAGGGAAAGCTGAACGCACCCCAGGTGGTGTGCCAGCCGAACAGGGTCATGGGCAACTGCACCAGGTAGTTGCTGGCGATGATGATGAGGATGTGGAAAGCGATCAGTCCGGCCAGCGCAGGGCGCCAGGCCGCGGGAAACGCGACGGGCATGGGGGATTCGATCCTTTTTCGCCGATGGGGTGAGGGAACCCATGCCCCGGCGGGATGCCGGAGCGGCGCGCATTCTAACTTGACCCCAGCGTCAGGAAAAGACGGATTGGCGAAAAAATGTGCAGCCCCGTTGCCGGCCACCTGCGGACCGCCCCCAGGGGTCGGGCATTGGTAACCCGGATGCAATCCGGGAGCGGGGTTCCACCTTGTCCCTGGATTTCATCCAGGCTACGGACTACAGGTCGTGTACGGACAGCCCTACAGGTCGAGTACCGGCCGCCCCGGCTTGGCTAGTCGCGAAGCGGCTTGCGCCTGCCGGTCACCATCGACCAGGGCAGGTTCTCCTTCATGCGCACGCTTTCCACCAGCGCCGCGAGGACATGCAGGCCGGCCAGCGCCAGGAGGCTGTCGGCCATGAGGACATGGATATCCCGGGGCAGGTCCTCGCCCCAGAAGTAGTCCACTTCCTCCATCAGGAAACCGCTGACTCCCAGCCCGAGCATCAGGGCGAGCATGAGGATCATGACCAGTCCGCCCAGGGGCGAGTGGCCCAGGCGGTGCATGTGGCCGCCGCGCAGGAGCGCCCGGCCATGGGCGATCAGGCGCGACGTGGTGGGCCAGAAATCCGCCCAGCGTGCCGGCCGGGGGCCGACGAAGCCCCAGGCCAGCCGCACCAGCACCACCGCCACGGCGTAGTAGCCGAGCCAGCGGTGCCAGCCATCGCCCGCCTCGTTGAGGAAGTAGTCGCCGACGAAGGCCGCCACCAGGGACCAGTGGCCGATGCGTATCACCGGGTCCCAGAGGCGGACGGTTCCGACACTCACGGGGTCAGTCCTCGATCTCCTGCTTCACCACCTGGCCGTCCACCGGGTTGAAGTAGATCTCGACCTTGCGCTTGTCCTTGTCCCAGCCGTAGATCTCGTAGCAGTTGCCTTCGGTGACCTTGAATTTCTTGATGTCGTAGCCCTGGGCCTTGAGGTCCTCCTGGAACTTGCCCTGGTCCTGCCAGGTGGCCTTGTCGGCGGTGGTGCATTCGGTCTTGGCGAAGGTCAGGGGGCTGACGGCGATCAGGGAGAGGAGCAGGAGCTTGCGCATATCGATGACCTCGGTTCGTGCAGGTAGTTGGCAAACGGCAATGGCAAGGCGTCTCATTCACCGCCGTGAGAAAGGAGATTAGGTGATCACCGCCGGGCTGCAATCCAACCGCCGGACGGTAACGGAAATCTTCGACAGCGATACGACCGGGTTCTGCTCAGGCAGCCTGTAACAGGCTGTTTCAGCCCCTCAAGGGCGCGGGCTCAGGACCAGGGAGCCGCCGCCAGCAAGGCGCTGCAACGCGCCTGGACGAACGCCTGCAGCAGCCGAACCGGCTTGCTCAACTGGGCACGGTGGGCGCAGATCAGGTTCAGCGGGGTGGCCTCGCCCCGGTAGCGGGACAGCGCCAGTTGCAGACGGCCGGCGCGCACGTCGCCGGCCACGTCCAGCCAGGACTTGTAGGTGAGGCCCTGCCCCGCCACCGCCCAGCGCCGCACCACGTCGGCATCGTCGCTGGCCCGGTCGCCACCCACAGTCACCACCTGCTCGCGCCGGCCTTCACTGAAGCTCCAGCGGTCGTGGACGCGGCCACCGAGCTGGTAGAGCAGGCAGTTGTGCCCGGCCAGGTCCTCGGGGGTGTCGGGACGACCCCGGCGGGCGAAGTAGTCCGGCGCGGCGCAGAGTACCCGGCGATTGTCCGGCGCCAGGGGCAGCGCCACCAGGCTCGAGTCCTCCGGCTCCCCGTAGCGGATGGCGATGTCCACGGACTGGCGGAACAGGTCGGCCACCCGGTCGCTCAGGTGCAGGCGCAAGGCGAGGCGCGGGTGCTCCTGCTGGAACGCGTCCAGCCAGGGCAGCAGCACGTTGCGGCCAAAATCCGAAGGCGCCGAAAGCTGCAGCACCCCGGCGATGTCCTCACGTCCGCCGAGCAACTGGCGCTGGCCTTCGGCGAGGCTGTCCAGGGCATTGCGGGCGTGGACCAGGAACTGCTCGCCCTCGGGTGTCAGCCGCAGGCTGCGGGTGGAGCGCACGAACAACCGGGCCTCCAGTTGCCGCTCCAGGCGCTTGAGGGCGGCGCTGGCCACGGCGGGGGAGACGTCCAGCTTGCGCGCGGCCGCCGAGAGGCTGCCGTGGTCGGCGGTGTTGACGAACAGGGCGAGGTCGTCGAGGCGCAGCATTTTCAACGCTCCTTTGAAAGACTGTCGTTTTCTAGCCGATTTTTCTCGCCTGCGAAATAACCCAAGATGCGCCTCATCACGTCCCCGACCGGAGCCCCCGATGAAAGCCATCGCCTATTTCCAGAACCTCCCCATCGACCACCCTGAATCCCTTCAGGACATCGTCCTGCCGGAGCCCCAGCCGGGTCCCCGCGACCTGCTGGTGGAGGTCCGCGCCATCTCGGTCAACCCCGTGGACACCAAGGTGCGCCGCAACGCCGCCCCGGAAGCGGGCCAGCCCAGGGTGCTGGGCTGGGACGTGGCGGGCGTGGTGAAGGCGGTGGGCAGCGAGGTCACCCTGTTCCGGCCCGGTGACCGGGTGTTCTATGCCGGCGACCTGACCCGTCCCGGCGGCAACGCCGAGTTCCATCGGGTGGACGAGCGCATCGTCGGCCCCATGCCCCGGTCCCTGGACTTCGCCCAGGCCGCCGCCCTGCCGCTGACCTCCATCACCGCCTGGGAGCTGCTGTTCGACCGGCTGCAGATCGCCCAGGGCGACGCCAGCCTGGGCCAGAGCCTGCTGGTGGTGGGTGCCGCCGGTGGCGTGGGCTCGATCCTGGTGCAACTGGCCCGGCAGCTCACCGGCCTGACCGTGATCGGCACCGCCTCCCGTCCCGAAACCCAGGCCTGGGTCCGCGAGCTGGGCGCCCACCAGGTGCTCGACCACCGCCAGCCGCTGGCCGAGGAACTGCGGCGCGCTGGGCTGTCCAGCGTCACCCACGTGGCCAGCCTGACCCAGACCGACCAGCACCTGGACCAGTTGGTGGAAGCCCTGGCGCCCCAGGGCCGCCTGGGCCTGATCGACGACCCGGCGTCCCTCGACGTGACCCGGCTCAAGCGCAAGAGCCTGTCCCTGCACTGGGAGTTCATGTACACCCGCTCGATGTTCCAGACCCCGGACATCCTCGAACAGCACCGCCTGCTGGCGCGGGTCGCCCAACTGATCGACGCCGGCGTGCTGAAGACCACCGTCGGCGAGCACTTCGGCACCATCAACGCGGCCAATCTGCGCCGTGCCCACGCCTTGCTGGAAAGCGGCAAGGCCAAGGGCAAGATCGTCCTCGAAGGCTTCGCCTGAGTCGGTGTCCGGAACCCTGCCCGGAGCCTGCCGACGGCCCCGGGCAAGGCTTGCGAACTGCGCGGAAAAAGGGCTGCGGACGAATGGCAAAAACCGTTAGTCGGCTGTTTGATCCAGGTCATTTTCCGGCAACCGGCCAGGTCTACACTCAGATTCCCGCCACACTTTTGGGAGATGACTGAGGTGAAGATTCTCGTTCGTCAGACCACCACGCCACAGGGCTCAGGTTGGCAGGTATGCCTCGACCAGCACGCCGTGAGCTTCCGCAGTGAAGCCGAAGCCCGCCAGTTCGTCAGCGTCCTGGAGACACGCCTGAAGGCGCCCCACCCGCTGCCCGACACCGCGCGACGTATCGCCAGTTAGCCCAGGGGCGGCCGGCCATCGCGGTCGAGGCGCCAGGTCAGCAGCGCGCAGGCGACCGCACCGCAGCCGCACAGGCTGATGACCAGGGCGAGAGGCATGGCGCTGCCGTCGTGCAGCGCCCCCACCAGGAAGGCGGCGCCCGCCGCCACGCCGAATTGAAGACTCCCCATCAGCGCCGACGCGCTCCCGGCATGGCGCCCCTGCCCGGCCATGGCGCAGGCCGAGGCGTTGGGCAGGATGCTGCCGAGGCTGGCGATGCAGCCGAACAGCGGCAGCATCAGCGGCCAGAGGCTGTCGGGACGCGCCAGGGACACCCCCAGCAAGGCCGCCGCACAGGCCATGTAGAACCAGACCATGCGCCGCATCCAATAGGCCGGGCCGTGCCGACGGACCAGCAAGGCGTTCACCTGCGCCATCAGGATGAAGCCGGCGGCGTTGGCGCCGAACAGCCAGCCATAGTGCTCGGGCGGCACGCCGTAGAGCTGGATGAAGACGAAGGGCGAGCCGGCGATGTAGGCGAACATGCCGGCGATCGCCAGGCCGCCGGTCATGCCGTAGGCGAGGAACTGGCCATCGCCGAACAGCCGCCGGTACTGCCCCAGGGCACCGCGCAGGGGCGGACGCGCGCCCACCGTCGGCAGGGTTTCCGGCAGCCAGGTGCCGAGCCCCACCAGCACCAGGGCGCTGAACAGGGTCAGCGCCCAGAAGATGGATTGCCAGCCGAACAGGTCCAGCAGGAGTCCGCCGCCCAGGGGGGCCAGGATCGGCGCCAGCCCCATCACCAGCATCAATTGCGAAAAGGCCTTGGCCGAGGCGATGGGGTCACAGAGGTCGCGCACCACCGCCCGCGACACCACCATCCCGGCGCAGCCACCGAGGGCCTGGACGAAACGCGCACCGATCAGCCACTCGAGGCTGGGGGCGAGGGCGCAGCCCACCGAGGCCAGGGTGAAGACGGTCACGCCCAGCAGCAGCGGGGGACGCCGGCCGAAGCGGTCCGCCAGCGGGCCGTAGAGGAGCTGCCCCAGGGCCAGGCCGATGAAGTAGGACGCCAGCGTCAGCTGGACGTGCTCGACGTCGGTGGCGAAGCTCTCGGCCATGGCCGGGAAGCTGGGCAGGTAGAAGTCGATGGCCATGGGGCCGAAGGCGCTGAGGGCACCGAGGAGCAGGAGGATGCGGAAGGTCATGGTGGTCGCTGGCGCCATCCCTAGCGAGGAAAGCGCCAGATGGTAACAGGCTATTTCCGACGCCGTGGGGGCGAGTTCGCCCCCAACGACGAAGCTAGCCCTCGTGCACCTGCTCCGCCTTGGGCGCTTTCCTGCGGTCCAGCCATTCCGAGGCCTTCTCCACCAGCATGAAGAACATGGGGATGAGGAAGGTCGCCAGCAGCGTCGCCGCGAGCATGCCGCCGATCACCCCGGTGCCGATGGAGTGGCGGCTCGCCGAGCCGGCGCCGGAGCTGATGGCCAGCGGCACGCAACCGAGAATGAAGGCCAGGGACGTCATGATGATGGGGCGGAAGCGCAGCTTGGCCGCCTCCAGCGCCGCCTGCGCCGGGCTCATGCCCTGTTCGCGGCAGAGCACGGCGAACTCGACGATGAGGATGGCGTTCTTCGCCCCCAGGCCGATCAGGGTCACCAGGCCCACCTGGAAGTAGACGTCGTTCTGGATGCCCCGCAGCCACACCGCGAGGATGGCGCCGAACACCGCGAAGGGCACTGCGGTGACCACCGCCAGGGGCAGGGTCCAGCGCTCGTACTGGGCGGCGAGGATGAGGAACACCATGATCAGGCCGAAGACGAAGGCAATGCTGCCGGAACCGTGGGTGGCCAGTTCCTGGTAGGCCGAGCCGATCCAGCCCAGGCTGTAGTCCTCGCCCAGCACCTCGTTGGCCACCTCCTGCATGGCCTCCAGGGCCTGGCCGGAGCTGTAGCCCGGCGCCGGCCCGCCCAGCACCTTGGCCGCCGGGTAGACGTTGAAGCGGGCATAGGAGTCCGGGCCGAGGATGCGCTCCACCCGCACCAGGGAGGACAGCGGCACCAGGTCGTTGGACGCCGAGCGCACGTACACCTGGTTGAGGTCATCCGGCTTGCGGCGGAATTCCGGCTCCGACTGCAGGCTCACCTGCCAGGTACGCCCGTAGAGGGTGAAGTCGTTGACGTAGTAGCTGCCGAAGGTGGACTGCATGGCGGTGAACACATCGTTGATGGCCACCCCCAGGGCCCGCGCCTTGGTGCGGTCGAGGTCGATGTAGTACTGCGGGACGTTGGCGTTGAAGGTGGTGTTCACCCCCGCCAGCTCCGGCCGCTTCGACGCCGCCGCGACGAACTTCTGCACCACCTGCTCCAGTTGCTGCACGGTCCCGCCGCTGCGGTCCTGGATGTAGGCCTCGAAACCGCCGGTGGTGCTCATACCGGTGATGGGCGGCGGGTTGAACGAGAGCACGATGCCGTCCTTCTCCGCCGCGCCCATGCCCATGAAGGTGCGCGTCAGGTTGCGGGCGTCCAGCTCCGGCGTGGTGCGCTCGCTCCAGTCCTTGAGGGGCACGAAGGACACGCCGGCGTTGCTGCGGGTGCCGAAGGTGAGGATGTCGAAGCCGGCGAAGGTCACCACGTCCTGCACCGCCGGGTGCTTCATCAGCTGCTGGTCGATGGTGCTGGTGAGCTGCTCGGTGCGGGTCAGCGAGGCCGCCGGCGGCAGGAAGTAGGCGTTGAGCACGTAGCCCTGGTCCTCATCCGGCACCAGCGCCCCGGGCACCCGGCCGAACAGCACCACCATCAGGGCGATCATGCCGCCGAACAGCAGCAGGCCCAGCGTCGCGCGCTTGAGGAAGAACTGCACCCCGGCGCCATAGCCCGCGGTCATGCGGTCGAAGAAGGTGTTGAACCAGCGGAAGGGCGCCGCCGGCTGGCCATGGCCGGGCTTGAGCATCAGGGCGCAGAGGGCCGGCGACAGGGTCAGGGCGACGATGCCGGAGATCACCACCGACACCGCGATGGTGATCGCGAACTGCTGGTACATCTGCCCGGCCAGCCCCCCCAGGAAACCCACCGGGATGAACACGGCGCAAAGCACCAGCACGATGGCGATGATGGGGCCGGTCACCTCCTCCATGGCCTCGATGGCGGCCTCGCGCGGGCCGATCTTCTTGGTCGCCATCACCCGCTCGACGTTCTCGATCACCACGATGGCGTCGTCCACCACGATGCCGATGGCCAGCACCATGCCGAACAGGGTCAGCAGGTTGATGGAAAAGCCGAGCAGGTACATGCCGGCGAAGGTGCCCACCAGGGACACCGGGATCGCCAGCACCGGAATCAGGGTGGCGCGCCAGTTCTGCAGGAAGATGAAGACCACCAGCACCACCAGCACCAGGGCTTCGAAGAAGGTGTGGATCACCTCCTCGATGGAGACCTCGACGAACTTGGTGGTGTCGTAGGGGATCTTGTAGGCGATGCCACTCGGGAAGCGCTTGGCCAGCCGCTCCATGGTGGCCTTCACCGCCTCGGCCGTATCCAGGGCGTTGGCGCCGGGCTGCAGGTAGATGCCGAACGCGGCGTTCTGCTGGCCGTTCAGGGAGGTCATCAGGGAATAGTCCTGGGCCCCCAGTTCCACCCGGGCGACGTCCTTGAGCAGCAGGCTGGCGCCGGTGGCGTCCGAGCGCAGGATGACGCTCTCGAACTCCTTGGGATCGGTGAAGCGGCCCTGGGTGGTCACCGTGTAGGTGAAGTCCTGGGGCTGGTTCAGGGGCTGCTGGCCGAAGCTGCCGGCGGCGAACTGGGAGTTCTGCTCGCGGATGGCGTTGACCACGTCGGAGGGGGTCAGGTCGTACTGCGCCAGCTTGTCCGGCCGCAGCCAGATGCGCATGGAGTAGTCCTTGGAGCCGAACTGGCTGGCGTCGCCGACACCGGGAATCCGCTTCAGCTCGTCGATCACGTTGATCAGCGCGTAGTTGCTGATGAAGATCGGATCGCGGGAGTCGTCCGGGGAATAGAGGGTGACCACCTGGAGGATGTCGGAGGATTTCTTTTCCACCTTCACACCCTGCCGGCGCACTTCCTCCGGCAGCTTGGCCAGGGCCGCCTGGACGCGGTTGTTGACGTCGATGGTGGCCTGGTCCGGGTCGCGGCCCACCTCGAAGTAGACGGTCAGGCTCATGGCGCCACTGCTGTCGGAGTTGGACAGCTGGTAGATCATCCCCTCGACGCCATTGATCTGCTGCTCCAGGGGCGCGGCCACGGTCTCGGCAATCACCTGGGAACTGGCGCCGGGATAGACGGCCGACACCGACACCTGGGGCGGCAGGATTTCCGGGTACTGGGCGATGGGCAGGGTGCGCATGGCGGCGAGCCCCGCCAGCACGATGACGATGGAGATGACCGCGGCGAACACCGGCCGGTCGATGAAGAAGCGCGAGATCACGATGGTCGCTCCTTCTTCAGGACTGCTTGGCGGCTTGTTCGGCGGGGGCCTTGCTGGCCTCCACCGCCTTCACCGGAGAGTCCGGACGCACCTTGGGCAAGCCCTCGACTATCACCCGATCCCCCTCGCCGACGCCGGATTCGATCACCCAGCGGCCATCGCGGGTATCCCCGGTCTTCACCTGGCGCACCCGCGCGATGCCGTCCTTGTCCACCACGTAGACGAAGGTGCCGCGCGGTCCCTGGGCCAGGGCGCGCTCCGGCACGGTGATGGACTGGGGCCGGGTGAAGCCCTTCACCAGCACCCGTACGAACATGCCGGGCAGGAGTTTCTGCTCCGGATTGGGGACCACGGCCCGTGCGCTCACGGTGCCGGTGCCGGTGTTGACGAAGCTGTCGGTGAAGTCGACGCGGCCGGAGAGCGGGTAGTTGCTGCCGTCGCCGAAACGCAGGTCGGCGCTCAGCAGGCCGTCCGGGGGCAGTTCGATGGTGCCGTTCTTCACCCCCTCCCGCAGGCGCTCGGCCTCGGTGTCCGGGTAGGCGAAGTTGACGTAGATAGGGTCCAGCTGGGTGAGCTGGGTCAGCAGGCTGCCGTTGGGATCGCCGGCCACGACCAGGCTGCCCTCGGAACGGGTCTCCTTGCTGGTCATCCCGGAGATGGGCGCCTCCACCGTGGTGTAGTCGAGGTCGATCTGCCGTGCCTTCACCTCGGCCTGGGCGGCTTCCACGTTGGCCTTGCTCTGCTCGAAGTTGGAGATGGCGTTGTCCAGCTCGCTCTCGCTGGCGTAGCCCTTCTTCTGCAGCTCGCGCACCCGCTTGAGGTCGCGCTCGGTCTGGCGGTAGCGCGCCTGCTCCTGGGCCAGGGCCCCCTTGGCACGCGCCAGGGCCGCCTCGTAGGTACGCGGGTCGATGCGGAACAGCACCTGGCCCTGCTTCACCTTGCTGCCTTCCAGGTAGGTGCGCTGCTGGAGGATGCCGCTGACCTGGGCGCGCACCTCCACTTCGCGGTAACCGGCGGTCCGCCCGGCGTACTCGAGGATCAGGGGCAAGGGGGCGGGCTTGGCAGTCTCCACTATCACCTCAGGCGCAGGCGGCGCACCGGCCGGGGCATCGGCGGCGCCGGCGAGCCCAGGAAGGCTGGCGCCCGCGACAAAGAGTGCAAGGCTGAAAGGGAGGCTGCGAGCAAACGGCATAGGGTGTCTCCATACGGCGCCGGACCGGCATGCGACGCATGCGGCTTCGATTACATTCATAGGTGTTCGTAAACGGTTGTACTCCTTGCAAAATCGGTACACTCCGTTCCCCAAACAAGAAGCCTAGACACTATTGGCCTGACCGCTATGCGCAAGACGAAAGAAGAAGCCGAGAAAACCCGGGGGGCGATACTCGCCGCCGCCGAGCACCTGTTCCTGGAGAACGGCGTGGCCCATACCTCCCTGGAACAGATCGCCCGCGCCGCCGGCGTCACCCGGGGGGCGGTCTATTGGCATTTCCAGAACAAGGCCCACCTGTTCAACGACATGCTGTCCCAGGTCCGGCTGCCCCAGGAGCAGATGACCGAGCGCCTGTGCGGCTGCAACGGCCAGGACCCCATCCGCGCCCTGCGCGACCTGTGCGTGGAAGCCATCCTCAACCTGGCCCGGGACGAGCAGCGCAAACGGGTATTCAATATCCTCCTGCACCGCTGCGAGTTCACCGAGGAACTGCGGGAAGCCGAGGAGCGCCACTATGCCTTCGTCGACCAGTTCATCCGGCTGTGCGAAGCCCTGTTCGAGCGCCCGGCGTGCCGCGAACGGCTGCACGCCGGCATCAGCCCCTTGCAGGCCTCCCGGGCGGTGCATGCGCTGATCGTCGGGCTCTTCAGCGACTGGACGCGGGATGACCGGCTGTTCGACCCGCTGGTCGACACCGAGCCCATGGTGGACGCCCTGTTCCGGGGCATGGTGAAGGACTGGAGCCTGTAGAGGGCCGGGGCGAAGGACGTGCTCCGGCCGGGTGCGTCAGGCCACCTCCGCCGCGTAACCCTCCTCGCGGATGGCCTCCAGCACCTGCCCATCGGCCAGCCGGCTGCTGACCCGCACCTCGCCGCTGGCCAGGTCCACCTGGACCTCGGCGGCCGGATCGAGGGCCTGCACGGCCTGGGTGACGGCGCGGACGCAATGGCCGCAGGACATGCCCTGAACCTTGAATACCTGCATGGTGGATCTCCTCTCTGGTTGACGATCTGGCGACAGTCTCGACCTTGCCACCAGGTCAAGGTCAATGGCGTTCTACACTGAGCGGGTCGACCGCAGAGGACCTGCGCCATGAAGCCCGTCAGCACCGCTCTCCTCGCCCTGCTCGCCGCCCCCTGCCAGGCCCAGTCGCCCATCGACTACGGCGTCCTGGTGATCTCCCGGGAACGGGTGGAGTTGGCCACCGCCTGCGACGTGGGCGTCTATCTGGAGGACCAGCTGGCCGCCCGCCTGGTACAGGGGCAGATCGTCTCCTTCAACCTGCCGCCCGGCCCCCTGAGCATCCGCCTCGGCCTGCTGGGCCCCGGCCGCTGCAAACCGGGCATCGAGCAACTGCGCCAGCAGAGCGTCACCCTGGAGGCCGGCGAGGTGCGCAAATACCGCCTGGCACAGGGCACCGAGGGGCTCTATCTGGTGCCGACCACTGCGGTTCAATGAACGGGCACTTGACCTTGACCATATGGGAAGGTTGATCCTTGGCGGCAGCAAGGAGGACACCCCCATGAACCAAGCGATTTCCTTCGACCTGCCCATTGCCGGCATGACCTGCGCCAGTTGCGCCGGCCGTGTCGAGCGTGCCCTGGCCAAGGTGCCCGGCGTGCAGGCCGCCAGCGTCAACCTCGCCACCGAACAGGCCCGCGTCCAGGCCCCCGGCGACACCCTGCCCGCCCTGGTGGCGGCGGTGGAAGCGGCCGGCTACCAGGTGCCGGCGCAGCGTCTGGAACTGGCCATCGGCGGCATGACCTGCGCCAGTTGCGCCGGCCGGGTGGAGCGCGCCCTGCGCAAGGTCCCGGGCGTGGCCGAGGTGACGGTGAACCTGGCCAGCGAGCGGGCCCACCTGAGCTTGTACGGTCCCGCCGACAGCGCGCCCCTGATCCGCGCCGTGGAAGCTGCCGGCTACTCCGCGCAGGCGCTGGACGACGCGGCGCCGACAGGTGACGACGCCGCGCAACGCCTGCGCCGGGAAAGCTGGACCGTGCTGCTGGCCCTGGCCCTGGCCGCGCCCCTGGTGCTCCCCATGCTGATGGAGGCGTTCGGCGGCCACTGGATGCTTCCCGCCTGGGCCCAGTTCGTCCTGGCCACCCCGGTGCAGTTCATCCTCGGCGCGCGCTTCTACCGCGCCGCCTGGAAGGCGGTGAAGTCCGGCGCCGGCAACATGGACCTGCTGGTGGCCATCGGCACCAGCGCCGGCTATGGCCTCAGCCTCTACCAGTGGTGGGCGGCCCACCCCGGCCACGTCCCGCACCTTTACTTCGAAGCCTCGGCCGTGGTGATCGCCCTGGTGCTGCTCGGCAAGTACCTTGAAAGCCGCGCCAAGCGCCAGACCAGCGCCGCCATCCGCGCCCTGGAAGCCCTGCGCCCGGAACGCGCCACCCGCCTGGTGGACGGCCGTGAGGAGGACGTCGCCATCGCCGCCCTGCAACGGGGGGACCTACTGGTGGTGAAGCCCGGCGAGCGCTTCCCCGCCGACGGCGAAGTGAGCGAAGGCCAGAGCCACGCCGACGAGGCCCTGATCAGCGGCGAGAGCCTGCCGGTGCCCAAGGCCCCGGGTGATCGGGTCACCGCCGGCGCCATCAATGGCGAAGGCCGCCTGCTGATTCGCACCACCGCCCTGGGCGGGGAAACCGTGCTGGCGCGGATCATCCGCCTGGTGGAGGACGCCCAGGCCGCCAAGGCGCCGATCCAGAAACTGGTGGACCGGGTCAGCCAGGTGTTCGTCCCGGCCGTGCTGCTGATCGCCCTGGCCACCCTCGGCGGCTGGCTGCTGGTCGGCGCGGCGCTGGAAACGGCGCTGATCAACGCCGTGGCGGTGCTGGTGATCGCCTGCCCCTGCGCCTTGGGCCTGGCGACACCCACGGCGATCATGGCCGGCACCGGCGTCGCCGCCCGCCACGGCATCCTGATCAAGGACGCCGAAGCCCTGGAGGTGGCCCACGCCGTCAGCGCCGTAGCCTTCGACAAGACCGGCACCCTCACCTCCGGCTCCCCGCGCATCGCCCACCTGGCCGCCGTCACCCTCAGCGAAAACGAGCTGCTGCGACTGGCCGGCGCCCTCCAGCGCGGCAGCGAGCATCCGCTCGCCAAGGCCGTGCTGGACGCCTGCGCCGACGGCGGCCTGGACACCCCGCCGGTGGAGGCCAGCCAGGCCCTGGCGGGACGGGGCATCCAGGGTCGGGTGGACGGCCGCGTGCTGGCCCTGGGCAACCGCCGGCTGCTGGACGAACTGGGCCTGCCGGCTGGTGAACTGGCCGCCTGCGCCCAGGACTGGGAGGCGCAAGGGCGCACCCTGTCCTGGTTGCTGGAACGGGAACCCACGCCCCGCGTGCTCGGCCTGTTCGCCTTCGGCGACACCCTGAAACCCGGCGCGGAGGACGCCATCGCCGCCCTGGACCGGCGCGGCATCCACAGCCACCTGATCACCGGTGACAACCGGGGCAGCGCCCGCGTCGTGGCCGAGGCCCTGGGCATCGAATCGGTCCACGCCGAAGTGCTGCCGGCGGACAAGGCCGCCACCGTCGCCGCGCTCAAGGCGAACGGCGCCGTGGTGGCCATGGTGGGCGACGGCATCAACGACGCCCCGGCCCTGGCCGCCGCCGACGTGGGCATCGCCATGGGCGGCGGCACCGACGTGGCCATGCATGCGGCGGGCATCACCCTGATGCGTGGCGATCCACGCCTGGTGCCGGCGGCCCTGGACATCGCCCGGCGCACCTACGGCAAGATCCGCCAGAACCTCTTCTGGGCCTTCATCTACAACCTGGTGGGCATTCCCCTGGCCGCCGCCGGCCTGCTCAGCCCGGTGGTGGCCGGCGCCGCCATGGCACTCTCCAGCGTCAGCGTGGTGAGCAACGCCCTGCTGCTGAAGACCTGGAGGCCCGACGAGGCGACGACGTCCGCCAAGCGCGCCGAAGGGGCGCGAGAAGACACGAGGACACCGGCATGAATATCGGCCAAGCCGCGAAACGCAGCGGCCTCACCGCCAAGATGATCCGCTACTACGAGAGCATCGGCCTGCTGCCCGAGGCCGGTCGCAGCGACAGCGGCTATCGCCAGTACAGCGCCCAGGACCTGCACACCCTGGCGTTCATCAGGCGATCGCGGGACCTGGGCTTCTCCCTGGAGGAAGTGGGGCGGCTGCTGGAACTCTGGCAGGACCGCCAGCGCGCTAGCGCCGATGTGAAAGCCCTGGCGCGGGACCATATCGACGCGCTGAACCGCAAGATCGCCGAACTGGCGGGGCTGCGGGACACCCTGCAGGAGCTGGTGGACCACTGCCAGGGCGACCATCGCCCCGACTGCCCGATTCTCAGGGACCTGGAGTCAGGCGGTTGTTGCCACTGAACAGGCGCGGCAGCGCGCCCTTGGGCAGCACCGTGATCGCCAGCCCGACGAACACCAGCACGCAGGCCAGCCAGCCGGCGGGACTCAAGGCCTCGCCGAGCAGCAGCCAGCCGGACAGCAGCCCGGACACTGGCACCGCCAGGGCGAAGGGCGTCACCAGGCTCGCCGGGTAGCGCTGCAGCAGGAAGCTCCAGAGGCCGAAGCCCAGGGTGGTGGCCAGGAAGGCGATGTAGAGCAAGGCGCCGATACCGCCCCAGCTGGGCTGGGCAAGGGCGGCGGCGATGGCGTCCGGCCCCTCGAAGACCCAGGACAGCGCCAGCAGCGGCAGGGGCGGAATCAGGCTGACCCAGCAGATCAGCCGCAGCATGTCGGTGGCGCCGGCGAGCTTGGTGGCGATGTTGGCGAAGGCCCAGGCCAGGGCCGCGGCGACCACCAGCAGGAAGGCCAGCAGGCTGTCGCCCAGGGGCCGCCCGAAGCCGATCAGCATCAGCCCGAGCGCCGCCAGCGCCAGCCCCAGCAGCGCCCGTGGACTGGGTCGCTCGCCGAGGAAAAACGCGGCGATCAGGAGGGTGAAGAACACCTGCCCCTGTAGCACCAGGGAGGACAGCCCGGCCGGCATTCCCAGGTGCATGCCGACGAAGAGCAGGCCGAATTTCACCACGCCCAGCAGCAGGCCGATCTGCACGATGCGCCCGAACGGCGCCGGCATCGGCCCACGCAGGAACAGCAACGGCAGCGCCGCCAGGGCGAAACGCAGGGCGCAGAACAGCAGCGGAGGAAAATCCGCCAGCCCGACCTTGATCACCACGAAGTTGACGCCCCAGATCAGCGTGACCAGCAGGGCGAGCAGGATATGGGGCAAGGGCATGGCGAGGACTCCGGCAAGGTCCTCCCACGCTAGCAGCCGATGACGGAAATGTATGGATACAGATGACGGGGAAAACTGTTGGAGCTTCGTCGGGGGAGAGGGGCTGTCCCCTACTTCACCGGGCCTTTGTCCAATCTGAGGCGCTTGGTCGGCCTTGCGGTCCTTTGAGCTCGCATTTCAGCGCCGCTCGCCTGATATCCAGCAGCCGCTACGCCGCAGTTGCCCACCCGTGATACAGTGAATACACGCATCGCAATGAGGCACCGAAATGGCTACTTCAATTCGACTTTCCCCTGAAACCGAACGGCGGTTGGAGTTCTTGGCGGCTAGCACCGGGCGTACCAAGGCCTATTACCTCCGGGAAATCATCGACCACGGCCTAACCGATATGGAGGACTACTACCTCGCGGCTGACGTTCTTGAGCGGGTACGCAAAGGTCAGGAATCAGTCCATTCGGCAGCGGACGTGAGGAAAGACCTTGGTCTGGACGATTGATTACACCGACACCGCCAGAACTCAGTTACGTAAGCTCGACAAGCAAACTGCCAAACGCATTCTTGATTTCTTGGACGAGCGTGTCGCCGGCAGGGCTGACCCGCGCAGTACGGGAAAAGCTCTCACCGGCCCACTGGGTGGCTTGTGGCGGTATCGAATAGGGGATGTTCGCGTGATATGCGACATTCAGGATGGCTCGCTACACATCCTGGTTGTCCAGCTAGGCAACCGCCGAGACGTATACCGCTGAACAGCCATCTACCCGCTTTTTCTCCGCCAGATGATCTGCCGATCGTGGCGTCTTGACTTGACCAACTGTTGGCCTGGGGAAGACTTCTTCCCTGGGCCAGTTCCTGAAAAGATGAGGTGGATAGCCTCATCCAGGGCTATCCACCTCAGATTCTCAACAGATTGACCACAGGGCTCGCGCGGGCCCTTCTTGGTTCACGCCAATGCCGTTCAGGCCTGGGACTGCAGGTAGTTCTCCAGGCCGATGCGGTCGATCAGGCCCAGTTGCTGCTCCAGCCAGTAGGCGTGGTCTTCCTCGGTGTCCTTCAGTTGCAGGGTGAGGATGTCGCGGCTGATGTAGTCCTTGTGCTTCTCGCACAGGGTGATGCCCTTGCTCAGGGCCGCGCGCACTTCGTACTCCAGCTTGAGGTCGGCCCGCAGCATGTCCGGCACGGTGGCGCCGGGATGGATGGCGCGGGGACGCATGTCCGGCGTGGCTTCCAGGAAGAGGATGCGCTGCAGCAGGGCGTCGGCGTGCTGGGTTTCCTCCTCCATCTCGTGGTTGATGCGCTCGTAGAGCTTGGTGAAGCCCCAGTCCTGGTACATGCGCGAGTGCAGGAAGTACTGGTCACGGGCCGCGAGTTCGCCGCGCAGCAGGTCCTTGAGGTATTCCACGACTTCGGCTTGGCCTTGCATCTGCACATCTCCTGTAAAAACCAATGGACAAGGATCGTGCGCAGCCGGACAGCGGTCAAGCCCGCTCAATGCTGCAGCCAGGGCGGCGTCGGCTCCTCCTGACCAGCGGGTGCATCGGCTTCCGCCCGCGCGGCCTGGCGGCGGGCTTCGTCCGCCAGGGCGGCCCTGATCTCGCGCATCACCGCATCCAGGTCGGCGGCGTCCTCGGGCTCGGCGAACTCGCCGGTGAGCGGGGAGTCCGGCGTCAGCTTGCCGTCCTCGTAGAGCGCCCACATTTCCTTGGCGTAGCGGGTGTACAGCAGCTCGGGGGCGAACTGCCCGAAATAGGCGGCCATGTTGCCGACGTCCCGCTCCAGCATGCGGAAGGCATGGTTGTTGCCGGCGGCGTCCACCGCCTGGGGCAGGTCGATGATCACCGGCCCCTGGGGATCGAGCAGCACGTTGAATTCGGAGAGGTCGCCGTGGACCAGACCCGCGCAGAGCATCTTCACGATCTCGCCGATCATGAAGGCGTGGAACTCGCGGGCATCCTCGGGGGTGAGGTCGACATCGTTCAGGCGCGGCGCGGCGTCGCCCTCGCCGTCCCCGATCATTTCCATCAGCAGCACGCCATCGAGGAAGTCATAGGGCTTGGGCACCCTCACGCCGGCGTTGGCCAGGCGGAACAGCGCCGACACCTCGGCGTTCTGCCAGGTCTCCTCGCGCTCGCGCCGGCCGTACTTCGAGCCCTTGGCCATGGCCCGGGCATCGCGGCTGTTGCGGACCTTGCGGCCTTCCTGGTACTCGGCGGCCTGACGGAAACCCCGCTTGTTGGCCTCCTTGTAGACCTTCGCGCAACGCAGTTCGCTGCCGCAGCGCACGACGTAGACGGACGCCTCCTTGCCGCTCATCAGCGGGCGTATCACTTCATCGATCAGGCCGTCTTCAAGCAGGGGTTCGAGGCGTTTCGGGGTCTTCATGCGACGCGGTGGACTCTCTCGGGAACGGGGGCGGGATGGGCCGACTTTATACGGTATGCCGCCGGCTTCGGCTATCCACGACACGACGGAGTGACGTGCCGGGGACGCATGTTACGACAGCGCATGCCCCCGCGTGTCCCCACTCCTGCGTGCCATTCCCCAGCGGCCCGGCCAACGGCCCACGCTCGACGCTGGAAACGCCCGCCCCAGAGCGACTCGCGACATATGGCACAGCCGTTGCTCCAGGTCCTGTGCAACGAGTTTACCCCCAGGTGCAGGCCCAGGTGGCTGCAGGTGATCGAACGAGAGGGAGGTTCAATTCGAATGGCTGACTCCAGGCTGCTGTACGAACCCGAGCTGAGCCACGATGAGTGGCTGCGTCCCGAAGAACCGGACGAAATCCTGTTCCGGAGCAATATCCCGTCCAGGGAGGATCGCAGGGAGCCGGAGCAGGCGCCCTGGATCGAATACGTGGCGGGTCAATGGGTGGTGCTCAAGCGTCGCCGGGACGCCCCCCCGGAGCGTCGTCGCTTCCCTGTCGTGCGCCAGCGCATCGAAGCGCTGCTGGCCAAGGGCTGGAGCATCACCGGTCGAGACCCCGTGCGGCTGGAGCGTCACCAGCGGGTGAAGATCGTGTGCGACGGTGAGTTGCGGGATATCTGAGGCCTTCCGGGAACGAAAAAAAGGGCGGCCCCGACAGTGCGGGCCGCCCCAAATCACGGAGTTGCTTACATCGCGTGGCCCCGATGACGTGAAGCCACGGGTATTGGATTACCGTTCGAGGATCGCGGTCACACCCTGGCCTCCGGCGGCGCAGATGGAGATGAGCCCACGGCCCTCCCCGGCTACCGACAGCAGCTTGGCCAGGTTGGCGACGATGCGTCCGCCGGTGGCGGCGAAGGGGTGGCCGGCGGCCAGGGAACTGCCCTTTACATTCATCCGGCTGCGGTCGATGGCGCCCAGGGGCCTGTCCAGGCCCAGACGGGTCTTGCAGTAGTCGGCGTCCTCCCAGGCCTTGAGGGTGCAGAGCACCTGGGCGGCGAAGGCTTCGTGGATCTCGTAGTAGTCGAAGTCCTGCAGGCACAGGCCGTTCCGTGCCAGCAGGCGCGGCACCGCGTAGACCGGCGCCATCAGCAGCCCCTCCTCGCCGCTGACGAAATCCACCGCCGCCGCCTCGCCGTCGCGGAAGTAGGCGAGGACCGGCAGCCCCCGCGCCCTGGCCCAGTCCTCGCTGGCCAGCAGCACCACCGAAGCGCCGTCGGTGAGCGGGGTGGAGTTGGCCGCCGTGAGGGTGCCGCGCGGGCCCTTCTCGAACACCGGCTTCAGGCCGGCCAGCTTCCCCGCGTCGATATCCGGGCGCAGGTTCTGGTCGCGGTTCAGGCCACGGAAGGGCGTCATCAGGTCGTTGTGCCAGCCCTCGGCATAGGCCGCCGCCAGCTTCTGGTGGCTGGCGATGGCGAGCAGGTCCTGCTCGTCGCGGGGGATGGCCCAGGTCTGCGCCATCAGCTCGCAGTGCTCGCCCATGGACAGCCCGGTACGCGGCTCGCCATTGCGCGGGATATGCGGCGCCAGGTGGCGCGGGCGCACCTGCAGCAGCGCCTTGACCTTGTCGGCGGTGGACTTGGCGCGGTTGGCCTGCAGAAGGATCTGGCGCAGCCCCTCGTTGACCCCGATGGGGGCGTCGGAGGTGGTGTCCACGCCGCCGGCGATGCCGCACTCGATCTGCCCCAGGGCGATCTTGTTGGCCACCAGCAGCGCGGCCTCCAGGCCGGTGCCGCAGGCCTGCTGGATGTCGTAGGCCGGGGTTTCCGGCGCCAGGCGCGAGCCCAGCACGCATTCGCGGGCCAGGTTGAAGTCCCGGGAGTGCTTCAGCACCGCCCCCGCCGCGAACTCGCCGACGCGCACGCCGTGGAGGTTGAAGCGCTCCACCAGCCCCTCCAGGGCGCTGGTCAGCATGTCCTGGTTGCTGGCCGTGGCGTAGACCGTGTTGGAGCGGGCGAAGGGGATGCGGTTGCCGCCGACGATGGCGACCCGGCGCGTCTGGACCATGGTGACTCCTTGCGAATGAGCGTTGGCAGGTTGCAGTGTCCGGTACAAGACTAGACGCCTGGATTGGCCGCCTTGCCGGGTGGCGGGTCAGCGCGGTCAGTTGCGCGAACCCCGCACCTGCGTAGAGTGGGCCCACTTTCGATGCCGCAGCAGGAGCGCCCCCATGAACGACCGTTACCTCGCCTTCGCCAACTCCAACGCCGGGCGTCGCCTGGTGGGCGCCCTCGGCCTGCCGGCGCCGCTGCGCCTGGAACGCTGGGTGGCCGGGCGCGCGCGGCCGGTGGACGGCGCCCTGCTGCTCGGCGGCCAAGGCCCCCTGGCCGAGGCCGCCAGCGCCGTGCTGAACAAGCTCACCGACCAGAACTTCGCCGACGAGGAAGGCCGCTTCGGCCTGCCCCGCTGGACCGCCGGGCAGGGTCCGAAACTCAAGGCGCTGGTCTTCGACGCCAGCGGCCTGGCCCGCTTCGACCAGCTCATCGCCCTGCGGGACTTCTTCCAGCCGGCGCTCAAGGGGCTCGGCACCTGTCCGAAGGTGGTGGTCCTCGGCCGCGCACCGGAGGCCATCGAGGACCTGGAAGCCGCTTCGGTGCAACGCGCCCTGGAAGGCTTCACCCGCTCCCTGGGCAAGGAGATCCGCCGGGGCGGCAACGTGCAGCTGGTGTATGTCGGCCAGGGCGCGGAGGACCAGTTGGAGGGACTGCTGCGCTTCCTGCTGTCGCCCAAGAGCGCCTACGTGTCCGGCCAGGTGCTGCGCCTGGCGGCCTGCGCCGAGAAGGTCCGGGACTGGACCCGCCCGCTCGCCGGCAAGCGCGCCCTGGTGACCGGCGCCTCCCGGGGCATCGGCGCGGCCATCGCGGAAACCCTCGCCCGTGACGGCGCCGATGTGGTGCTGCTGGACGTGCCGCCCGCCCGGGAGGCTCTCGAAGGCCTGGCCGCCCGCCTGGGCGGTCGCGCCCTGGCCATGGACATCACCGCCGCCGACGCCGCCCGCCAACTGGTCGAGGCCCTCCCGGACGGCCTGGACATCGTCGTACACAACGCCGGCATCACCCGCGACAAGACCCTCGCCAAGATGAGCGACGACTTCTGGAACGCGGTGATCGAGGTCAACCTGCGCGCGCCCCAGGTGCTCACCCAGGCGCTGCTGGAGGCCGGCAAGCTCCACGACAACGGCCGCGTGGTGCTGATCGCCTCCATCAGCGGCATCGCCGGCAACCTGGGCCAGACCAACTACGCGGCGAGCAAGGCCGGCGTCATCGGCCTGGCGCAGAACTGGGCCCCGGCCCTGGGCAAGCGCGGCATCAGCATCAACGCCGTGGCCCCCGGCTTCATCGAAACCCAGATGACCGCCGCCATTCCCCTGACCCTCCGCGAGGCCGGCCGGCGCATGAACGCCATGAGCCAGGGCGGCCTGCCCCAGGACGTGGCCGAAGCCGTGGCCTGGTTCGCCCAGCCGGGCTCCGGCGCCGTCACCGGCCAGGTGCTGCGGGTGTGCGGGCAGAGCCTGCTGGGGGCCTAGCGCCGGAACGCGCGGCGCACCCTGGTTGGTGGGGTGGATGGCGCTTTTGCATCCACCAGCGGCGCGAAGCCGGGCCTCGAACGGTGGACCGATGAAACGTGGTCCACCCTACGACCGGGGTCGGCCCGTTGCCCGCCGGGTTCACCCCGCCGTCAGCTGTCCTGGCGCCCCTTCCTGCGGAACTCCACCGGGGTCTCCCCCACCCAGCGCTTGAAGGCGCGGTAGAAGGTGCTGGGTTCGGAGAAGCCGGTGCGCTCGACGATCACCTCGATGCGCTCGTCGGTCTTCAGCAGCAGCTCCTTGGCCAGGCGGCAGCGGTAGTCGGTCACCAGGTCGTTGAAGCGCACGCCGGCGTTGGCCAGGCGCTCCCGCAGGCGGCGGGCCGGCATGTCCAGGCGCGCGGCCACCTGCTCCAGGGTGGCGCCGCCATCCACCAGCAATTCCCCGATCAGCTCGCGCACCTGGCGCACCAGGTCCAGCCGCTCCACCACCGCCAGTTGGCGGCGAGCCAGGGACTCGTGCATGCGCAACAGGTCCGGCGAGGCGTGACGGGACGGGGTGTCCAGCACCTCGGCATCGAAGATCAGCGCGTACCGCTCGGCGCCGAGCACCGCCGGGCAGCCGTAGACCGCCTGGTAGCGCTCCGCCGGCGCACCCTCGGCATGCATCAGCCGGACCTCGTGGGGCTTGAAGCGCCCCTCGGTCAGGGCATGGAAGAGGCGGATCAGCGCGCCCGCCAGCATCTCCGGGAAATGCCGGTTGCCGCCGGGCTGCCGGCCCAGGGAAAGCACCGCACGAGGGCCCTCCACGTCCAGGTCGGCGCAGAGGGTGTCGGACAGCAGTCGCACATGGCGCAGGGCGTGGCGCAGCCCTTCGCCGAAGGTGCCGCTGGAGAGGAAGAGGTATTCGAGCAGCAGGCCATTGAACGCAGGCAGGTGGCCGGCCAGGTAGAGGCCGATATGTTCCTCGCCGCACTCGTCGGCGGCGGCCTTCCAGAACAGGGCTTGCGCGGCATGGGGGAAACGGCCTGCGGGCAGTCCGCCCGGTGGCAGGCCCACGCGCACCAGCACCTTGTCCGGATCGGTGCCGCTGGCACGCAGGGCGTCGATCACGGGGCGCATCAGCGCCACATCGTCGGTCGGATCACGCATCATTTTCGGAGTTTTCTTATTGTCTGCGAGGCGCGGCCATCTTATGCAGCTTTATCCCCACCGCTCAAGGCCGGGATCGGCTGACCCGCCGCGCCCGGGAAAGCGCCGGTCCATGCAGGTCGGGGCAGGCTGGCTATGCTGAGCCCCATTCGCCTCAAGGAGACAACCCGATGGCCATCGACTGGCTCGACCTGCCCGCGCCTCCCGCCCTCCCCGGCCTCTTCGCCCGCGCCGTCCTGCGCCGTGGAACCCGTGGCACTGCCCTGCCCGAGATGGGCGTGCGCTGCCAGGCGAGCGTCGACCCCGGCCACCTCGCGCGCTACCGCCAGGTCTGTGGCTTCCGCGACAAGGGCCTGCTGCCGGCCACCTACCCGCACATCCTCGCCTTCCCGCTGCAGATGCGCCTGCTCACCGACCCGCGCTTCCCCTTCCCGCTGCTGGGCCTGGTCCACCTGGAGAACCGCATCCGCGTATTGCGCGCCCTGGGCGGCCTCGGCCCCTTCGCCCTCAGCGTCCAGGTCGACGACCTGCGCCCCCACGAGAAAGGCGCCAGCTTCAGCCTGATCACTCGCCTGGAGGACCAGCTCGGCCTGGTCTGGGAAGGCGACAGCCGCATCCTCTTCCGTGGCCTGCGCCTGCCCGGCGAACCGGCGCCCCGGGAATCGGAGGACAGCCTGCCCCTGCACCACCTGGACCAGTGGTACGCCGACGCCGGCATCGGCCGTCGCTACGCCCGGGTCGCCGGCGACTGCAACCCCATCCACCTGTCGGCCGCGAGTGCGCGGCTGTTCGGCTTCCCCCGTGCCATCGCCCACGGCCTGTGGAACAAGGCCCGCAGCCTGGCGGCGCTGGAGATCCACCTGCCCGCCGCCGGCTACGAAGTGGCGGTGCGCTTCCAGAAACCCGTGCTGCTGCCGGCCGAACTCACCCTCCTGGCCAGCGCCGAGGCCCCCAGCGGCCAGCTGGCGCTGCTGGGCAAGGACGACACGCCGCACATGGCGGGCAGTTGGCGCCGCCTTGCCTGACCCTTGCGCGGCGGCCTGAGCGGCGGGACCATTGGCGGCTCCAAGGAGAGCCCCATGAACCTCGACGAACTCACCGCGCGCCTGCACGCCATCCGCGACCGCAACGACTGGCGCCCCTTCCACAGCCCGAAGAACCTGGCCATGGCCGCCAGCGTGGAAATGGCCGAACTGGTGGAAATCTTCCAGTGGCTGACCGAAGACCAGTCCCGCCAGTTGCCACCCGAGACGCTCGCCCACGCCGGCCAGGAAGTGGGCGACATCGTCCTCTACCTCCTGCTGCTCTGCGCCGAGCTGGGCCTGGACATGGAAGAGGTGGTGCGCGCCAAGCTCGCCGACAGCGAAAGGCGCTTCACATGAGCGACCGTCACTTCGATGAACTGGCGACCCGTTTCGCCGAGAAGATCTACGGCGGCGCCAAGGGCGCCATCCGCCTCGCCGTGCTCCAGGCGGACCTCGCCGAAACCCTGCCCGACCGCCCCCTGCGGGTGCTGGACGTGGGCGCCGGCCTCGGCCACATGAGCCTCTGGCTGGCCCAACGCGGCCATCAGGTGACCCTCGCCGAGCCCGCCGAGCCCATGCTCGAAGGTGCCCGGCAGCGCTTCGCCGACGCCGGCCAGCCGGCCACCTTCATCCAGGCGCCCTGGCAGGACCTGCTGGGCCAGCTCACCGAACCCTACGACCTGGTGCTCTGCCACGCCGTACTGGAATGGCTCGCCGAGCCCCACGCCATCCTCCCCGTGCTGCACCAGCTCACCGCCGCCGACGGCTGGCTGTCCCTGGCCTTCTACAACAAGGACGCACTGATCTACCGCAACCTGCTCAAGGGCCATTTCCGCAAGCTGCGCAAGCATCGCTTCGCCGGCGAGGGCCAGAGCCTGACCCCGCAGCAGCCCCTCGACCCGCGCGACCTGGCGGCGCAACTCGATGGCCTCTGGCGAGTCGAAAACCAGAGCGGCGTGCGGGTCTTCCACGACTACATGCCCCAGGAATTCCAGGCCAAGGCCGAGCTGGTGGACCTGCTGGAAATGGAGCTGGCCTACCGTCGTCATCCGAGCTATCGGGGGTTGGGCCGCTACCTGCACTGGATCTGCCGGCCGCTCTGAAAGGAGGCCCCATGAAACCGCCCATCCTGCTTGCCCTCTCGCTGCTGCTCGCGGCCTGCCAGAGCCCCAACCCGTACAAGGCCGAATCCCGCCCGCTGCCGCCCGCGCCCCCGGAGGCCGCCACCACCTTCGACAGCAGCGCCTACCCCGCCGCGCCCCGGGACTTCGGCCGCTACCGCAGCTGGACCTGGGCGGACGGCCGCCTGCCCGCCGGCACCCACTGGTCCACCCCCGAGCAGATGGCCGAGATGGTCAACGCCGGCCTCGACCAGCACGGCCTGCGCCAGGCCCGCAATCCCGCCGAAGCGGACCTCAAGGTCAGCGCCACCCTGCGCTACGAAAGGCGCCTGCGGCAGTACGACGACTATGCCGGCGCCTACTACGGCAACGGTCCCTGGCGCGACCAGTACGGCGCCTGGGCCTCGGTGCCCATCGTCCGCACCTACGAGGAACAGGTGGGCGTGGTCTACCTGGAGTTCTACGACGCCCGCGACAACCAGCCGGTGTGGAGCGGCAGCGCCGAGACCCGCGCCAACGGCAGTCGATCGCAGAACGTCGACGCCCTGCGCGAGGCCGTGGAAGAGGCGCTCGACGGCTACCCGCCCCACTGAGCGGGAGCCTGGCGGAGACGCTCACCGGCCCGCGTCCGGGCGTTCACAAAGCCCTTGCCGGCCGCTCTGCCATGCGCTTCGATAAGGGTTCCGGCACAGGAGGCTCCACCATGTTCCGCCGCACGTTTCTGCTCGCCAGCGTCATGCTCCTGGCCGCCTGCCAGAGCTACGAAGTGAACCGCGACTACGACAGCTCACGCGACTTCGGCGCCTACCGCAGCTGGGCCTGGAAGGAACCCGCCCTGCAGTACAGCCCCGACGATCCGCGCATCAAGAGCGACCTCACCGAGCAACGCATCCGCGAGGCCGTCGGCCAGCAACTGGACCAGCGTGGCCTGCGCCCGGCCGCCAAGGGCACGGCCGACCTCACCGTGCAAGCCTGGCTCATCGTCGACGAACGCCAGCAGCAGACCAGCTACAACTACGGCGGCTACTGGGGAGGCTATTGGGGCGGCTACTGGGGCGGCCCGGCCTACACCGAAACCCGCACCTACCACTACAAGGTCGCTACCCTCCAGGTGGACCTGTTCGACGGCAAGGACGGCAAGCTGGTCTGGCGCGGCAGCGCCGAACAGATCATGAAGAGCGCGCCCCCCAGCCCCGCCGAGCGCGAAGCCGCCATCCGCGAGACAGTGGCCAAAGTCATCGAACAATACCCGCCCCGCTGAGAACCCCATGCCCGAGCTGCAGCATCGCCCCGCCCGCACCGAAGACCTCGCCGAAATCGTCCGCTTTCCCCAGGATGCGGACGAACTCTTCTACGCCTACCCCAAGGCCAGTTGGCCGCTCACCGTCGGCCAGCTCGCCGCCGCCATGGCCGAGCGCCGGGGCAGCACCGTCGCCCTGCTGGACGGCCAGGTGGCCGGCTTCGCCAACTTCTACCAATGGCAGCACGGCGAGTACTGCGCCCTGGGCAACATGATGGTGGCCCCCTGGGCCCGGGGCCAGGGCGTCGCCCAGTACCTGATCCGCGCCATGGAGCGCCAGGCCCGCGAGCAGTACAGGGCCCCCCTGATGAAAATCTCCTGCTTCAACGCCAACACCGGTGGCCTGCTGCTCTACAGCCGCCTCGGCTACCAGCCCCGCAGCATCGTCGAACGCCGCACCCCCGACGGCCAGCGGGTCGCCCTGGTGCAGATGGACAAGGCCCTGCGCCTCGACTGAACCGATCAGCGCCTTGCGCCCCTCCGACGGCCCTCGCCACTAGACTTATCCACATGGCACCCAGCGTGCCCGACGGGGAGCGGGAAGCTCCTCCATGCATGCCGACAACGCCGACTTCTCGGGAGTGACCAGCCGGCCCCTGGCAGGAGGTGTCCCATGACCATGATCACCCAGCTGCAAAGCTGCCTCGCGCAACACAAGACCCGGTTCGACGTACTCGGCCACACTCCGTCCATGACCACCCGCGAAGCCGCGCGCCGCGCCGGCATCCCGCCGCAACAGATGGCCAAACCGGTGATCCTCGACGACTTCCAGGGCCACTGGCTGATGGCCGTGGTGCCTGCCTCGCGCCATGTCGATCTGGGCAAGGTCCACAAGCTCACCCACCGCCACTGGCGCCTGGTACGCGAACAGGACTTCGGCAAACGCTTCGCCGACTGCGAACTGGGTGCCATCCCCGCCGTTGGCAACCTCTTCGGCCTCGACACCCTGGTGGACCAGTCCCTCGCCGAACAGCCGGACATCTACTTCGAGTCCGGCCGACACGACGAACTGGTGCACATGAGCGGCAAGCAATACATGGCGCTGATACCGGAAGCAAAAAGCGGCAAGCTCTGCGAGTGAGCCGGAGTCGAGTACCCGGAGGCGCCATGGCCCCCGGTTGCCGATCACCAGTAGCCGGAAACGCCGGGCCGCAAGGGGGCGCTTCGCCCTCCTGAAACGACAAGGCCCCGAATCGGGGCCTTGTGTCTGTGGATCGCCTGGGTCGATCAGGGCTTGTACTGCGCCTGGGCCACGCACCACTTGCTCGCCGGGTCCTTGGAGCGGGTGCAGGAGTTGCGGAAGATCACCTGGGCGTGCTTCTGGCAGCTCTGGAACTGCTTGGTGCCCTTCTCGTTCTTGCTGCACACCGAATCCAGGGCGATGGCGCCGTTGCGCTCCTGCCAGTTCAGGTAGTAGTTGTTGCTTTCCTTGGCGCCTTTGGCGGCAGGCGTGGCCGCGAAGCTGACGCTGGCCATCAGGACCAGGACGCTACCCAGTGCGAATCGGATGCTCATCTCAACTCCTTATATATCGCCTTCGCGCAAGTGCGCCTTCTGTGAGGCGCTGCCTTGGAGCGGTCAACGCTTTTGCTGTGCAGATCATTCGAATGATCAGGCAATCCACCTGCAACTGCCTGCTTCCGGGCGATGCCGCACCCGGAAGAACTGTCGCGAATAGTGCTAATCAGTATGGAATGCCGCAAGCCTCATGCATCCGAATGGCTCGACCGTCCGTCGCAATTTCAGTCTCGACACTAAGAAGAAAACGCAAGCCACTGAAAATACTGAAAAAGCTAAAACACACGAATGCCGTGATTATTTGAGCCGCCACGGGATGCGATGCAGCGGAGCCACGCAGGGCTTCGCTACAGGGCGAACGATAGGAGTCGCCTTGTGGATACTGTCTTCTCCATCCGAGGACGACAGTTCCAAAGCGGTCCTGAGTGATGACATCAAGCCAGGGACTTTCCAAGGGCCAGCAACGTCATCAGCCCGGCACCAATGCTGATGCTGAAACTCAGCAATGTTCCCAGCAGGATGTATTCACTACGGGCGTGGTGATTGGCCCCCTTCACCTCGTTGAACCGCAGGATGCTCTTGGCCGTCAGAAGAAATCCCACGGCCTCCCACTGCTGCAACAAGACGAATGTAAGAATCATCGAGCGTTCCAGGTATCCGACAAGCGCCCCCGCATTCTTCAGAGACCCATCATCTTTCCCGGTAAGCGAAGCCATCCAGGGCTGCAGCATGGCTGCGATGATTCTGGAAGCCGGCTGCAACATCGCGATATACGCCAGCACAATCACCAGAAGCTCCAGGGTCAGGGTGTTTTTGAGGAGGATCGGCAACTCGAGCCAGTAGTGTTCGTTGGTCAGCCATATCACCAGAAGCCCCAAAAGATTGCCTATGAGTTCGACAGCCAGCCCTGCAGCAACCCCAGCTCCGAACTGCACGACACCGTGACCAAGCAGCCAGCGGTAGAGCGCGAATGCCATGCCGGCGGCCGACGCGAACGACCAGGTGCTTCCAAATGCCAGCAACAGCACGGCGACGCAAAGCCCATGCAGTAAAGCTGACACCACCGGAAAGACCCTGGGCCAGGAGACCCGCTCCTGCTGGCGTCGCAATGGACATACGAACTCCAGCAACAGGAAGCCCAGTATCAGGAACAGCAATAACAGCCGTGACTCATCCATGTCGTAACAACTCCTCGATCCATTTTCTGGAGCACTCCAGATAGCGCTCAACCAGGCGAGCATTCGCTCGTTGCAGAGCCTTGTTTACCGTGACGCGGGATTTTCCGAGCAAGTCCGCGGTGCCTTGCTGATCCAGCCCCGCCAGGGTCTGGAGAAAGTAGGTTTGCGCCTCAACGGCAGTCCATCCGTCGATGATTGCCGCCACAAACTCGGTGGCCAGCTCCAGGCGCTCCAACAAGCGCTCATCGCGGCTGAATAGCGCCAGGCGGCTCTTCTTCATGCCATCCAGGCCCCGGCCGGACAACACGAATGCCTCGCCAAATCCCCCCCGAGCATCCACCTGGCCCAAGCCAACGGCAATCCGCGCATCCCAGCGCTCTGTGGCGGGACTCGCGGCGATCAGCCCGGCGCGCAGAAGCACGGCGCAACGCATCGCCTCACTGGCGTCCCCCGGGACTAGTTGAAATCCATCGCCTCGATATGTCTCGGCCTGGAAGGCGAAACGCCCCTCCAGCTTGCGCAGGACTTCATGGAGGCCATCGACATAGGCCAAGACGTCGCGAGCCGCCTGGGAATGAACCAGATCACCGGTCAACACTGCCTTGATCGTCATGGAGGCTCCTGACAAGAAAAAACAAGTCAACAGTAGCCTATAAAGGCAACTTATTTAAAAGAATCCTATAAAGGCTACAAAACTTGGAAACGGCATTGCGAGAGGCGTCCCCGAAACACAGTCCTTCACCTGGGAATCAGCGCCAATAACGGGCCGAAGGTATCGATCGCCTTGTAGATATCGTCCTGGGTATCGCCATCCAGACCCGCCACTGTCTCTAGCTCCTCGTACAGCGCCAGCAGGGGGCATCATCAGCCTCGCCTTCGCCTTGCTGGCCCTGCCAGGCTGACCGGCAGGCTTTGCAGGGGGCGATCCGGGATTTTCGACACTTCTTCGACATCCAGCCCGAAACAGCCACCTCCGAATAGCCGAAAGCCCCGAATGGCGGGGCTTTCAGATAGGTAATTGGCGGAAGGCAGTGGGAGTCGAACCCACCCAGGAACGGCTGCCGTCCCCCACCGGGTTTGAAGCCCGGCCACGCCACCGGGCGTGCTTGCCTTCCATGTTGATCTATAAGGCTTTTTCCGTGCCTACCTGCTGTGCAAGCGGGTCGGTGTCGAAGTAGTGTCGAAAATCCTGATGCGGACCATACCGGAAAACATCCTGGAAGTGGCCTGGCGCAACGCCAGCCTAGCGCAGAGTGACCAGGCTCACGGGAGCAGCTTGCGCGACATTTCAGCGATGACGATCGAATCGATGCTGCGCAACGCTCTCATCTCCCCGGGGAATGCATGCCCGACCTCGGGCTGCAGCCTGGCTATCTCCTCATTTTCACGTTGCACCTGGTCAATGAGTTGCTCAGCACCTCTGCGAACGGCAGTAGCCAACTGGATCACCTGTGTTCTCGCCGTGGCCGGCTTGATCGCGAGTATCCCGGCCGCCTCGACCAGCAACTCCAGGCTCATGCGCTCCACACGATCTTCACCGGCTATCGGCCAGGCCATGGTCACTGCGCCCGGCCAATGGTCCTTGTCGAAGGCCTTGGTGGTCCAGACGGCGGTACTCAGCAGGTCATAGAAGGGTGCCAGCTCCAGCCCACCAGGCTTCATGAAGAAGCTGAGGTTCTTCAAGTGTGCATCGGTGTTGCCGACCAGGACATTGAACGTCAGCCATTGGAAAAGCTGCAGCCTGGCTCTGGCGGGAATGCGGCACATCGCGCTCAACTCACCCAAGCGCTCGACGCTCCCCGCGTGGTACTTGGTCGTCCTATCCAGATTGAGGACCTGACAGGCGTCCAGGCAGTGAAGCCTTGTCCACCCGCTAGCAGTACGAGTCCTATCGAACCTCTCGACCAGGTAGACCGGCATGGGAATGTACTTTCGGGTCACGACCGGAACAGGCAGGCCCACCTTCCTGGCGAGCGTCATCACGAACCACTCGTTGATCACCGAATGGGCAAAGTCGCCGCTCGGGTGATCCGGCTTGAGGATGTGTGTCGAGGGTTCGTTGCCGCCTGGTTCCAGGAACTCACCCTCCTCAACACGGAGCGCGACTTTGTGTTGTGCCCCGGCCAGCGACATCCGTTTGAAGGACTGCTCGGCCAAGGGGATTCGAGGCATTTTCCGAATGCGCTCAGCCATCGCATCAAACGCAAGCGCTCGTAGCTCACCTGGCTCGGGCACTTGGTCAGGGGGCAGCAAGGTGATGGACCCGGCCGATTCGGCACCGAAGTGCTGCAGCATCCCGAATGCATCCTCACCCCCCACGCCGGCACTTGCGGCAATGAGCTGGCGTTGCCCTTCTTCCGGGAGCAGGTTGTCGAAGAACCACTGAACGGGACGGTCGCTTGCACCGTCAACGCAGGATTCCACCCTCAGCGGCAAACTCGGGCTGATGGCGTAGGCATCACGATTGCTCAGCCAGTCCTGGGTATAGGTGAATGTCCATAAGCCATTGCGTTCGGCCAGAACACCGACCTGATCGAAGTTGATCCAGACGTACAGTTGGCGATCCATCAGCGCGCCTTGTCGCTCAGGGACTTTTCAATGGCGAACATCAAGCGCCCCAAGTCATCAGAACTCGACGTGCTCGTGCTGGGGCTCATCGTCATGGCCGGTTTGTTGAATGCTCGAACGATCTGAGCTCTCGTTTCCCCGGCAATCTCATCGGGAACCTCCACCGACACTTTCAGCCCCAGTTCCTGCATGACCTGGAAGAGCAGCCCCCATTGCACGGTTTCACCGCCGCGTTCGACCTTGCCGAGGAAGTTCTCGCTCACACCGATAACACCAGCGGCCACGTCCTGGCGCATGTTCATGGCCTTTCGACAGGCCCGGATGAGGTGGCCCAAGGCTTTGGGAGAATCGATAGGCACATTCACTGAAAAATCCCCACGCCCATAAGGAAAAGATGAGCAACGTTGAACCAAGCTGAAAAAACCACATAGTCGTGAGGATTACATCGATCAAGAGGCTTGGCCAATAATAATCCTCACGAACGAGAGGATTATAGTCGCAGAATAGACCTGGCTTGAAAAATCCTCACGATTGCGAGGATTCCTTCTGGGCGAGCGGAGAAGCAGTGAAGAACTGTCGAAAATCCCTGGTGGGGCCGTATTCCAGAACGTCCTGGAAGTGGCCTGGCGCAACGCGCTGAACTCACCGGGGAATGCTCGACTGGGCTCAGTCGGGCCCAAGGTAGTTCTCAGCCCGGCTCGCGAATCGGCTGCAGGGAACGGATGTAGGCCCAGAAGACTTCATGGGGAAACGCCTTCGGGTCCAGGGCGTTGACCACCACGAAATGCCCATGCTCGTAGATGCCCTCCTTCGGCAGCACCACGCCCAGCACATGGAGGCAGCGCCAGACGGACTCCGGGTCTTCGTCCCAGCCCAGTTCCATCAGCACCGTTTGCCCGAGGCAGGACAGCGCGGTGGCGCTGTCGATGGCGGCGCACTGGCTGGACATGTCAGTAGTCCCCCGCCGAGAACTCGGTTTTGCCCTTGAGCAGGTCTTCCCGCAGACGGGCGAGGTTGACCATGCGGAAGCCGGCCAGCTTCAGGCTCGGGATGGTGCCGTCGTCCACCCAGGCAATGGCCTCTTCGATGGATACGCCGGTCATTTCGGCGAAGGTCTTCACGCTGCACAGGGCCAGGCTTTCATCCTTGCTCATGGGGTCCACTCCTTTTTCAGCAGTTCGCAGGTCAGCAACGCGACGTTGACCATCAGGTGCTTGCCGACCTGGTGGGAGGGGATGGAGCCGTTGCGGATCCATCCCCAAACGATGTTGTGTTCGTCGCCCATCCTTATCCAGTCGGCGAACACGCGCCTGGGCATCAGTGGCGGTGGGCTGAGCAGGTCGTTGAGCGTCAGATTGGTTCCTTCCACATCCTTGGCCTTTATTGCACCATGTCGGTCTTTGATGGGCTTGAGTGAAACTCAAGTCAATAATTACCCCAAGTCAATTATTGACCCATTACCTCACCGAGTCAATAGTTACCCTGATTAACACGGTTGAACTTAGCTATATGGATAGCTCGGCAGATAGAGCGCGCTTATTGATCAAGAAGGTCGGGCCGAAGAAGCTCAGCGTCTTGAGCGAAACCGACCACAGCAGATGGCTGAACGTCAGCAAAGGAGCCGTCCGCGTCAGCAGCGAAGAGATCGACGTATTGGTGAAAGCCTTCCCCCAGTACGCCCTGTGGTTGGCCAGCGGCGAAATCATTCCCGAAAAGGGCCAAACCAGCCCCGAATACGACGAGGCGCATTCAGCGGGTTGAGGATGGGTATCGCTGCGCTCAACGCCATTACGTAGTTCGAGCTTCTCGCCGGCCGCTCCTGGCCGATTTCACCCCGTCAAGGACGCCCGCTCCTGGTCGGTTACTACCGACCACTACGGACAGCGATCGGAATTTTAACCCCGCCCCGCTACCGCGCGAACGTCCCTTCCATCAGCTGAACGACCTGCACTCAAGCACTACCCGCCGTGGCGTGGGCCAGCCCCGAGTCTTCCCTGATCCGACGTTCATTGCCGATGCGCCGGGTGAAGCCGACCCGGTCGAAGTATTCGAGCAGCTGGATGCTGCGCTTGCGCCCCAGGCCGATGTGGTCGCGCCAGGCGGCGGTCCCGATGGTGCCCTGTTGCTGCTGCAGTTGCTGGGCCAGGGCCGTCAGTTGGCGGATGGTGCTGTCGGGATAGAAGAGGTCCTTGACCACCTGATGCAGCAGTCCGAGGCGGGCGAGTTTGCGTTGCAGCAGGCGCATGGCGCCTTCGTCCACCTGGAGCTCCCGGGCCAGGTCGCGGACCCAGGGCGGGTCGAAGCGGCCGGCTTCCAGCAGGGGCCAGAGGCGCTGGCGCAGGGCTTCGTCGGCGTCGCTCAGTCGGACCTGGTGACCGGGCAGGTGCAGCCAGGGGCCGCTGCTCTGCACGGCGCCGCTGGCCAGTTGGCTGTCCAGCAGGGCGATGAAGACGGGGCGCTCCAGTTCCGGCAGGGCGTAGCGGCGCAGGCGGTCGCGGTCGGGGCCGAGTTCGTCGGGGAGTTCGGCGTGGAAGCGCCCGAGGCCGTCCAGCAACCGGTCTTCCAGGTTCTGCCAGCGCGCCTTGGCGAAGAGGCGCGGGCCTTGGCGGGTGGTGACTTCGATAACCTCATCCGGCAACGACCAGTCGCCACGCGGACGGTTGAACTGGCGCTCCAGCGACTGCGGGTCCAGGCCATTGTGGGCCGTGGCGAGGAGCGTCGGCAGCGCGGATTCCAGGCCGTCGCCTTGCAGGGCCTGCAGCTGGGCGAGACGCTCCGGCGTGCGGCGGTTGCGGGCCGGGGCGAAGGGATCGAGGACGCGGCCGCCGCCCAGGGTGCGCTGGGCGGACTGGTCCCGCAGCACCAGGCGGTCGCCGTGCACGGCATGAGCCGGGGCGTTGAGCAGCACCTGGGCGAAGGCGCGCTGGCCCGGGGCGAGGCTGTTGCCTTGCAGCAGGGCCACGCGGCCGGTGACGTCCTGGGCGCCGAGGTGGATGTGGACCGGCGTCCAGTGCGCGAGGTCATGGGGCTCGCCGGGGAGCAGGTGCAGGTCGATGTCGACACGGGTGGTGGGCGCCATCAGGGCCGGTGCCAGCAGCCAGTCGCCCCGGTGCAGTTGTTCCAGGGCGAGGCGTTCGCCGGCGATGTTGAGGGCCAGGCGCTGGCCGGCGCCGGCCTGCTCCACCGCCTGGTCGCGAGCCCGCAGGCCGCGCACGCGCAGTGTCCTCCCGGAGGGCGCGAGGATCAGTTCGTCCCCCACCCGCACCTGCCCGGCGAAGGCGGTGCCGGTCACCACCACGCCGGCGCCGGAAACGCTGAAGGCGCGGTCGATGGGCAGGCGGAAGTGGCCGCGCTCGCTGCGGCTGGCGGCGTGGGCGGCTTCCGCGAGCATGGCGCCGCGCAGGGCCTCGATGCCCTGCCCGCCCAGGTTATCCACCGGGAAGATCTCCGCACCGCCCAGAGGGCCGGGCGCCAGCAGCGCCGCGACTTCGGCGCGGGCCTGCGCAAGGCGCTCGGCGGACACGCGGTCGACCTTGGTGAGGGCGACCAGGGCGCGGCGGATGCCCAGCAGCTCGGCGATGGCGAGGTGCTCGCGGGTCTGCGGCATGACGCCGTCGTCGGCGGCCACCACCAGCAGCAACAGGTCGATGCCGCAGGCGCCGGCCAGCATGTTGTGGACGAAGCGCTCGTGGCCCGGCACGTCGATGAAGGAGGTGCTCTGGCCGTCGCCGAGGTCGGCGTGGAGGTAACCGAGGTCGATGGTGATGCCGCGCTCGCGCTCGGCGGGGCGGCGGTCGCCCTGCTGGCCGGTGAGGGCCTTGAGCAGGGCGGTCTTGCCGTGGTCGATGTGGCCTGCGGTGCCGACGATCACGCCATGCCCCCGTCGAGGTGAGGCAGCTGGGCGAGGAAGGCGGGCTCGTCGTCCAGTTGGCGGAGGTCGAGCCAGAGGGCGTCGTCGTCGAGACGGCCGATCACCGGGATGGGCAGGGTGCGCAGGCTTTCTTCCAGCTGCCGCAGGGCGCGGCCGCGCAGTCGCCTGGGCTGCTGCGGGCGCAGGCAGAGGGCGGCGCTGGGCAGCCGGGCCACGGGCTGGGCGCCGCTGCCGATCATGCCGAGGGCGGGTTCGACGCTGACCTGCCAGGCTCCGCCAAGCTGGGTGGCCAGCGGCGCAGCCAGGCGTTGGGCTTGGGCAAGGATGTCGGGCTGCGGGCGGCTGAGCAGGCGCAGGGTGGTGAGGCGTTCGGCGAGGCGCTCGGGGTCGCGGTAGAGGGCGAGCACCGCTTCCAGCGCGGCGAGGGTGAGCTTGTCCACCCGCAGGGCGCGCTTGAGGGGGTTCTTCTTGATGCGGCCGATCAGTTCCTTGCTGCCGAGGATGAGCCCGGCCTGGGGGCCGCCGAGAAGCTTGTCGCCGCTGAAGGTGACGATGTCGGCGCCGTCGCGCAGGGCTTCCTGCACCGTGGGTTCCCTGGGCAGGCCCCAGCGGGTGAGGTCCACCAGGGTGCCGCTGCCGAGGTCTTCCAGCAGGGGCAGGCCATGGGCGTGGGCGATGCGCGCGAGTTCGGGGGTGGCGACGCTCGCGGTGAAGCCCTGCACGCTGTAGTTGCTGGTGTGCACGCGCATCAGCAGGCCGGTGCGGGGGTTGATGACGGCCTCGTAGTCCTTGGCGTGGGTGCGGTTGGTGGTGCCCACCTCGACCAGCTTCACGCCGGCGCGGGCCATGATGTCGGGGATGCGGAAGGCGCCGCCGATCTCGATCAGTTCGCCCCGGCTGATGACGCCTTCCTTGCGCGCGCCGAGGCTGTTGAGGGCGAGCAGCACGGCGGCGGCGTTGTTGTTGACCACGGTGACGGCTTCGGCGCCGGTGAGTTCGCGGACCAGGCCGGTGATGAGGTCGTCGCGGTCGCCACGCTTGCCGCTGGCGAGGTCGAACTCGAGGTTCAGCGGGTAGCGGGCGGCCAGGGTGATGGCCTCGATGGCTTCGTCCGGCATCAGGGCGCGGCCGAGGTTGGTGTGCAGGACGGTGCCGGTGAGGTTGAACACCCGGCGCACGCGGCTGGCGTGCCAGGCGGCGAGGCGTTCGCCGGCGCGTCCGGCGAGCACGGCTTCGCTGAGTTCGACGGCGGCGAGGTGCCCCTGGCGCACGGGTTCGCGCAGTTCATCCAGCAGGTCGCGCAGGGTTTTCAGCAGGGGCTCGCGGCCGTAGCGCTGTTGCAGCGGCGCGCAGGCCGGGCTGCGCAGCAGGCGGTCGACGGAGGGCAGGCGTGGGGCCGACATGGGCATTCCTTAGCGCGGGGCGTTCGGGTCCATTGATCAGTCTAGGCGCTCACTCTCCGCCGGGCGCCAGCAGCAGGTTGGGCGCGCGGCGCAGGTAGCCTTCGTCGGCCAGGCGCATGTCGAGGTCGAGGCTGGCGAGGTCGTCGGCCTGGGCCTCGGCGTCGGCATCGAATTCCAGGTAGCAGTGCTTGAGGTAGCTCTGGCAGCCGGGGCAGGTCTCGGCGCGCAGGGGCGCCTGCTCCGCCGTGCGGCCGAGGCGTTCGAGCGAGAAGTAGGCGAGGTGCTTGCTCTCCTGGCAGTGGCTGCATTTCAGCCTTACGTAGTGCCATTCGCAGGAACACAGGGAGCAGGACAGGTAGCGCAGGCCGTTGTGCTTGCCACGGTGGCGGATCATGCCCGCGACCGGCGGCGAGCCGCAGGCCGGACAGAGGGTCCTGGTGTCGTTCTCCACCAGGGCGCCTTCGGGCAGGGCCAGCAGCCAATGGCTGAAGGCCACTTGCAGGGCGGCACCGATGAAGGGGGCGATGGCCGGGGGCAGTAGGTCGAACTGGCCGCTGAGCAGGCTCACGCCCCAGGCCTTGCGCTGGTCGGGATCGGCGCCGCGCAGCTGCGCCAGTGCCTCGCCGACAGCGGGATTGGCCGCCCCCTGGAGGCGCTCCAGCAGGGCGTCGACGGCGGCGAGCCAGCCATCGGCGCGCACCAGGCTTTCGAAGGGTATCGGCGGCATGCGGTGCTCGCGACTGCGGGCGATGGCCGCAGGCGCGGGGCCCGGCAGCGGGGGCGGATTGTCCAGCACCTGTTGCTGGGCCTCACAGAGGTTCGCGATCAGCAGCAGGTAGCCCGCCAGCGGATGGCCCTGGGCAAGCGACCGTAGCCGCTCGGCGCGGCGAATGAAGAGATCGCGCCCCGGCAGGTGGAGGAAGGGGGGGATGTTGGCGGCAGCTTCGATCTGTCCGGGTTCGAGTATCTGGCCTGACACGCAGGACTCCTTGCTGGGTTGGGCCCGGGCGGCCTGGCTGCCCGGGAGAATGGGGTTGATCGGGGTATCGGCGTGGAGCGCCGGAAGGCGGTGGACTGAACCCGAAGGCGATCAGTGCTTGCCGCTCTCCCCTTTGCTGACCTCCTTGTACCAGCCCGGGTGGTGCTTGCGGGCCCAGCCTCGGCTGACCCAGCCGTAGAGCATGGCGCCGATGGAGCCCTTGACCCAGATGCCGGCGTAGATGTGGACGATGATGCTGCAGATCAGCACCCAGGCGGCGAAGGCGTGGAGCAGCGCGGCGAGGCGGATGAGGTCGATGCCGAACAGGTGGCTGAAGTACTGCCGCCAGATGACCACGCCGGTGGCCAGCAGCACCAGCATGGAAAGGAGCAGCACCCAGAAGAGGATCTTCTGTCCGGCGTTGTAGCGGCCGACTTCCGGCAGTTTGTCCTCTCGGTTGGCGACCACGTCCTTCCACTGCCGGAGCCATTGGCCGTCGTTCTTCTCCCAGCGGTTGTGGTGGGCGAAGCGCATCGCCATGAAGAGGAAGAAGAGGAACATCGCCACGCCGAGGAAGGGGTGCAGGATGCGCGTCCAGGCCCCTCCGCCGAAGAGGTGGGTGAGCCAGAACAGGGCCGGGTGGAACAGCGCCAGGCCGGAGAGCCCGGCAAGCACGAAGAGGATGGCCACCGCCCAGTGGTTGCTGCGCTCGGAGGAGGTGTAGCGTTGGATGTGCTTGTTCATGTCTGACTCCGTTCTTGGGGCGGGCTACCCTCGCCCCTGCCCTCTCCCGGGGGGAGAGGGGGTAAAAGTCGCCTCAACTCGGTGCCTTGGGGTCGACCTCATGCACGGACGGGTCGACCTTGTGGACCGCCGCATCGCCCTGGGGCGCCTCGTCTTCCTCCACGCGGTTCGGACCCACCCGCACGTAGTGGAAGAAGCCGAACAGCGCCACCGCGCCCATGGCCAGCAGGGCGAAGGGCTTGGTGATGCCCTTCCACAGGCTGACCATGGGGCTGATGGCCGGATCGGCCGGCAGGCCGGCGTAGAGCGAGGGCTGGTCGGCATGGTGCAGCACGTACATGACGTGGGTGCCGCCGACGCCCGCCGGGTCGTACAGGCCCGCCTTCTCGAAGCCCCGGGACTTGAGGTCGGTGATGCGCTCGGCGGCGTGCTCCTTCATGGCCTCCTTGCTGCCGAAGACGATGGCCCCGGTGGGACAGGTCTTCACGCAGGCAGGCTCCAGGCCCACGGACACCCGGTCGGAACAGAGGCTGCACTTGTAGGCCTTGTGGTCCTTCTGGGAGATGCGCGGGATGTCGAAGGGGCAGCCGGTGATGCAATAGCCGCAGCCGATGCACTTGTCCTGGTTGAAGTCGACGATGCCGTTGGCGTACTTCACGATGGCGCCGGGACTCGGGCAGGCCGCGAGGCAGCCCGGCTCGGCGCAGTGCATGCAGCCGTCCTTGCGGATCAGCCATTCGAGGTTGCCGGCGTCGTTCTCGTGCTCGGTGAAGCGCATCACCGTCCAGGAGTCGGCGGTGAGGTCGGTGGGGTTGTCGTAGGTGCCGTGGTTCTGGCCCACCTCGTCGCGCAGGTCGTTCCATTCCGAACAGGCGACCTGGCAGGCCTTGCAACCGATGCACTTGGAAACGTCGATCAGCTTGGCCACCTCGTCCAGCTCCCTGACCGAGGGGCTGGGCGTGGTGGTGGCGGAGCGGGCGATGATGTCTTGTGATGCCATGGCTCAGCTCCTCATGCCTTTTCCACGTTGACCAGGAACGACTTGAACTCCGGCGTCTGGGTGTTGCCGTCGCCGACGAAGGGCGTGAGGGTGTTGGTGATGAACCCTGCACGCGTCACGCCGGAGAAGCCCCAGTGCAACGGAATCCCCACCTGGTGCACCGTCTTGCCGTCCACCTGCAGGGGCTTGATGCGCTTGGTCACCACGGCCACGGCCTTGATGAAGCCCCGGTTGGAGGACACCTTGACCTTCTGCCCGGCGACGATGCCCAACTCCTCGGCCAGGGCTTCGCCGATCTCGACGAACTGCTCGGGCTGGGTGATCGCGTTGAGCCGGCAATGCTTGGTCCAGAAGTGGAAATGCTCCGTCAGCCGGTAGGTGGTGGCCGCGTAGGGGAACTTGTCGGCCTTGCCGAAGGTGTCCCAGTCCGCGGCGAAGACCCGCGCGGCCGGGTTGCTGGTGGCCTTGGGATTCTCCGGGTGCAGGGGGTTGCGGCCGATGGGCGACTCGAAGGGCTCGTAGTGCTCGGGGAACGGGCCCTCGGCCATCTTGTCCACGGCGAACAGCCGCGCCACCCCTTCGGGATTCATGATGAAGGGGTTCATGCCGGCTTCCGGTGGTGAATCGGCCTTGAAGTCGGGGATGTCGGTGCCACCCCAGGCCTTGCCGTTCCACCACACCAGGCGCTTCTTCTCCATGTCCCAGGGCTTGCCGGTGGTATCCGCCGAGGCGCGGTTGTAGAGGATGCGCCGGTTCGCCGGCCAGGCCCAGGCCCAGCCGAGGGTCTGGCCCATGCCGTAGGGGTCGGCGTTGTCGCGACGGGCCATCTGGTTGCCGGCGGCGGTCCAGGAACCGCAGAAGATCCAGCAGCCGCTGGCGGTGCTGCCGTCATTGCGCAGCAGGGCGAAGCCGGGCAGTTGCTCGCCCGCCTTGGCCAGCACGGCACCGGTGGCCGGGTCGATGAGGTCGGCGAGGGCCTTGCCGTTGAACTCCCGGGCGATTTCGTCCGGCCCCGGTTCGTCCGGGCGCAGGTAGTTCCAGTCCAGGCCGAGTATGGGGTCGGGGAAGGCGCCGCCGTCCTTCTGGTAGGCCGTGCGCAGGCGATGGAACAGCCCGCCCATGATGGCGATATCGGTGCGGCACTGGCCCGGGGGCTCGGCGCCCTTCCAGTGCCATTGCAGCCAGCGACCGCTGTTCACCAGGGAGCCGTCCTCCTCGGCGAAGCAGGTGGTGGGCAGCCGGAACACGGTGGTCTGGATGCTGGCGGTGTCGACGTCGTTGAACTCGCCGGCGTTGCGCCAGAACTCCGAGGTCTCGGTGGCCAGCGGGTCCATCACCACCAGGTACTTCAGCTTGGAGAGGCTCTCCACGACCTTGGCCTTGTTGGGGAAGGAGGCGATGGGGTTGAAGCCCTGGCAGAAGTAGCCGTTGACCTTGCCCTGGTGCATCAGGTCGAAGACCTTGAGCACGTCGTAGCCGGGGATATCCAGCTTGGGCAGCCAGTCGTAGCACCAGTTGTTCTCGACGGTGGCGGCCTTGCCGAACCAGGACTTCATCAGGCTGACGTGGAACTTCTCGTAGTTCTGCCAGTAGGACAGCTGCCCGGGCCGCAGCGGCTTGGTGGTGCGCTTGGCGATATAGGCGGCGTAGTCCTGCTCGGCGTCACCGGCCAGGGTCAGGTAACCCGGCAGCAGATTGGAGAGCAGCCCCAGGTCGGTCAGGCCCTGGATGTTGGAGTGACCGCGCAGGGCGTTCATGCCGCCGCCGGGCATGCCGATGTTGCCCAGCAGCAGCTGGACCATGGCGGCGGTGCGGATCATCTGCGAGCCCACCGAATGCTGGGTCCAGCCCAGGGCGTACATGATGGTCATGACCTTGCCGGGCGCCGAGGTTTCGGCGACCTCGGCCCAGACCTTGAGCATCTGTTCCTTGGGCGTGCCGCAGATGTTGCTCACCACGTCCGGCGTGTAGCGGCTGTAGTGCTGCTTGAGCAGGTTGTAGACGCAGCGCGGATGGCTCAGGGTCGGGTCGACCTTGGCGAAACCGTCCTCGCCGATCTCGTAGCCCCAGCCTGACTTGTCCGTGTAGCTGCGCTTCTCGGCGTCGTAGCCGCTGAAGAAGCCGTTCTCGAACCCATAACCCTCGCGGACGATGAAGCTGACGTCGGTGTAGTTGCGCACGTACTCGTGCTGGATCTTGTCATTCTCCAGCAGGTAGTTGATCAACCCGCCGAGGAAGGCGATGTCGGTCCCGGTGCGGATAGGTGCGTAGTAGTCGGCGACGGACGCCGAACGGGTGAAGCGCGGGTCCACCACGATCAGCCGCGCCTTGTTGTGCGCCTTGGCCTCGGTGACCCACTTGAAGCCGCAAGGGTGGGCTTCGGCAGCGTTGCCGCCCATGATCAGCACCAGGTCGGCATTCTTGATGTCGGTCCAGTGGTTGGTCATGGCGCCACGGCCAAACGTCGGAGCAAGACTTGCTACCGTCGGGCCATGTCAGACACGTGCCTGGTTATCGAACCCCAGCATGCCCAGGGAACGCACCACCTTGTGGGTGATGTAGCCCGCTTCGTTGGAGGACGCGGACGCCGCGAGGAAGCCGGTGGTGAGCCAGCGGTTCACGGTCTGGCCGGCGGCGTTCTGCGCGACGAAGTTGGCGTCGCGGTCGTCCTTCATCAGCTTGGCGATGCGGTCCAGCGCCTCGTCCCACTCGATGCGCTTCCACTCGCTGGAGCCGGCTTCGCGCACTTGCGGGTACTTGAGGCGGTTGGGGCTGTGGACGAAGTCCAGCAGGCCGGCGCCTTTCGGGCAGAGGGTGCCGCGGTTCACCGGGTGATCGGCGTCGCCCTCGATGTGGATGATGTTCTGCGCGACGTTCTTCGCGCCGTCGCCCTGGCTGTACATGATCAGGCCGCAGCCGACCGAGCAGTAGGGGCAGGTGTTGCGCGTCTCGATGCTGCGCGCCAGTTTGAAATGACGCACCTGGTCGGCGAAGGCTGCCGGGGGTGCCACCCCCAGCGCCGCCAGGCTCGATCCTCCAAGGCCCAGGGCACAGACCTTGAAGAACTGTCGACGGTTCATGTCCATCGTGTTCTCCCTCATCAGGCAGACGGTGCCCGGTACATGGCCGGGCATATCCTGTGCAAGGGTAGTCAGGGGTGGGGGCTAATGCCAGAAAGCCACCGGCAAAGCGAACCGGTACGAGGCCTTTGCAGCCTGTTTCCGGTCCGGTTCCAGGCCGGGTGGTCCAGCGGCAGCCCCCGCGCGCGGCGACCATCTCGGGCATACTGTGCGCCCCTCGGAATCCGGAGTTCTTCATGTCCAAGGCCTGGTGGCTGCTCGCCCTCCCCTTCGTCGCCGGCGCATTCCTGCCGTTGCAGGCCGGCATCAACGGCCAGTTGGCCAAGCAGGTCTCCAGCGTGATGAGCGCTGCGCTGATCTCCTTCCTGGTGGGCACCCTGGCGCTGCTGGCGGTGGTGCTGATGCTGCGGGAAGTGCCCACCCTGGACGCCCTCAAGGGGGTAAGTTGGTGGCAATGGTGCGGCGGCCTGCTGGGGGCGGTGTTCATCGCCACGGCGGCCTTCGCCGGGCCGCGCATCGGTGCCCTGCTGTTCATGGCGCTGGTGCTGGCCGGGCAACTGAGCATGGCCCTGACCCTCGACCACTTCGGCTGGGCCGGCTACCGCGAAGCCCCCATCAGCCTCGGCAAACTGGCCGGACTGGCGCTCATCGTCGGTGGCGTCTGGCTCATTCGTCGGGGATGAGCGGCAGCAGTATCATTCTGATGTCATTGCCAAAAGAGAACGACTAAGCTCAGGCGACCTCTGCTGTTTCTGTGATCACAGAAAGATGACTGACGCCGTTCCCCCCCAGGCGCCCGAGCGATTCAGGCTCTGGCGCGAAGTGCAGGACACCCGCACACGTACCCGACTCGGCGGCTTCTACTACCTGCTGGCCTGGCTGCTCTGCTGGCTGTTCGGCACCGCGCCCACCCAGCAGTTGGCGGTGGGCCTCGGCGGCCTCGCCTTCTTCGCCCTGCTGCTGGCCGCGCGCCTGCTGCACCGCCCACCTGAAGCCGGGGACGAGGCGGAGTTGCAGCGCTGGCTCGACCGGCACTGGGGCGTGATCCTGCTGTCCTCGCTGGGCTGGGGCCTGGCCCATGCCTGGGTGCTGCTCACCCCGGATCTCCAACCCTCGAGCCTGATCGCCACCCTGGCCACGGTGGCCTTCAGCACCGCCATGGCCTTCAACTTCGCCATGCGCCGACGCCGCGCCGCCCTGGGCATCCTGCTGCTCTACCTCCCGGGCCTCACCGCGCTGGCGCTGGGCAATGAAGGCACCCGCGCCGAACTCGTCACCCTCGCCTGCTACCTCAGCTACCTGATCCTGGCGCTGAACCGCAGCCATCGCGAGTACGAGGCCATGCTGGCCCTGGAGCTGCAATTACTGGAGCAGCGCCAGCGCCTGGACACCCTCAGCCGCACCGACGTGCTGACCCAACTGGGCAACCGATACCAGTTCAACAACCTGTTCCCGGCCATGTGCGCCAACGCCGGGCGCCACGGCGGCCAGCTGTCGCTGCTGCTGATGGACATCGACTTCTTCAAGCGGATCAACGACCAGCACGGCCACAGCGTCGGCGATGACTGCCTTCGGGCCTTCGGCGAGCGCATGCGCGAATTCTTCCGCCGCGACAGCGATGCGCTGCTGCGCCTGGGTGGCGAGGAGTTCGGTGTGCTGATGCCGGACACCAGCCTGGAACAGGCTCGCCAACTGGCGGAGCTGTTCCGTGAAGACCTGGCCAATCGAGGCCTGCAACTGGGCGACCGGCAACTGCCGCTTACCGCCAGCCTGGGCGTGGGGACCTTCGACCCGAGCCTGGACGGCGGCGCGGAGGCCTTCTTCAAGCGGGTGGACGACGCCCTCTACCGGGCCAAGACGCTGGGCCGCGACCGCCTGGAGCTGTCGCGGGCCTGACGCGGGCCGGGCCCGGACGGACCGGTCACTTCATTCGCCTGGACTTCGAGCGCCCCCTCCCGGCGGGAGAGGGGCTGCGTGGCATCACAGGCGGAACTTGCCCACCTGCTGCGCCAGGTCGCCGGCCAGGCGGCTCAGGGCCTGGCACTCCTCGCGGCAACCGCGCACTTCCTGGGCGGTGGCGTGGGCGAGGTCGGCGATGCCCTGGACGTTGCGGTTGATCTCCTCGGTGACCGAGGACTGCTCCTCGGTGGCCGCCGCCACCTGGTGGTTCATGTCGCTGATGCGCTCCACCTGGTCGGTGATGGCCCCCAGGGAGGTGCCGGTGCGCTGGCTCGCTTCCACCCCGGTGCCGGTGGCGGACTGGCCGGCGTGCATGGAATGCACCGCCGTTTCCGCGCCCTGCTTGAGGCGCTGGATCATCTGCTGGATCTCGTCGGTGGAGGCCTGGGTGCGACTGGCCAGGGTACGGACTTCATCGGCCACCACGGCGAAGCCCCGACCCATCTCGCCGGCCCGGGCGGCCTCGATGGCGGCGTTGAGGGCCAGCAGGTTGGTCTGCTCGGAGATGCCCCGGATCACCGCCAGCACCTGGTCGATGGAGGCGACCTGGGTGGCCAGCTCCCCCACCGCCGAGGCGGCGACGCCGATCTCGTTGGACATCCGCTCGATATGCCCCACGGACTCGCCCACCACGCGGCGGGCCTCCAGGGATTCGTCCCGGGCCTGCTGGGAGGCCTGGGCCGCGGTGCCGGCGTTGCGGGCGATCTCCTGCACGGTCAGCCCCATCTCGTGTACGGCGGTGGCGACCATATCGGTCATTTCCTGCTGCTGGCCGGCGCGGCTGGCGGTGTTGTCCACCACGGTGGACACCTCGCCCACCACCTTGTGCAGGCGCTGGCTGGTCTCCAGTACCTCGCCGATCAGGCTGCGCTGGCTTTCCAGGAAGCGGTTGAAGCCCCGTGCCAGGTCGCCCAGCTCATCGGCGCGGGAATCGTCCAGGCGGCGGGTCAGGTCGCCACCGCCACCGCCGATCTCCACCAGGGCGGCGGTGACCTGCCGGATCGGCCGCACCAGCCCGCGCGCCAGCAGCACCACCAGCAGCAGGCAGATGGCGAGCACCGCGACGCCGGCCAGGCTGCTGGTCCACATGGCCTTGCGCGCCTCAGCGTAGATTTCCGCCTCGGGCACCTCGCTCACCAGCAGCCAGCCGACGCTTTCCAGCGGGCGGGCCAGGGCGAGGAAATCCTCGCCATCGCGCTTGAAGCGGATGGCCTTGCCGGCGGACGCCATCAGTTCGCCGGCGGCCTCGGCGCCGAACGCTTCGCCAAGGCGGCCGCTGCCGTTCAGGTTGGCGTCCGGGTGCACCTTGATGGTGCCCTCGCGGTCCATCAGGAAGACCCGGCCGCGCTCGCCGAAGCGGAAGTCGCGGATCATCTCGGACATGGACTGCAGGCTGTAGCCCAGGCCGGACACACCCAGGGTGCGGCCGTCACGGGTGATGCGCTGGTTGATGAACAGCGTGGGCTGGCGGGTGCCCTTGTCGATGTCGATCTCCAGCACCCGGTTCCGGTCGCTGTCCACCAGGCGGTAGAACCACTGGTTCTCCGGCTGGCTGCGGGAAATGGTCCGGACCAGGCCCTGCCCGGTGTGGTAGTGGCCGCTGTCCAGCACCGCGATGGAGGTGGTGGTGGCGTTCTGCTCGGCGCGGACGCTTTCCAGGTAACGGGCGAAGGCCTCGGCCCGCGCCGGGTCCTCGCCTTCGGCGAGCCAGTCCTGCACCAGGGCGTTCGATGCGATGCTGGCGTTGGCCGTGATAGGCGCCGCCAGGGTCCGCTCCAGGGCGTTGCCGATGGCTTCGACGCGGGCGGGCAGGGCTTCATCGAGCAGGAAGCGTTCGGTCAGGCGGTTCATCAGGACCGAGTAGATGCCGATGACGACAAGGATGCCGGCCAGCAGGGCGGTGCCCATGCTGAAGATCAGCTGCCACTGAATACTGCGTTGCCAGAGGCGCATGGAGTTGTCTCCTTTGGAGGGTCTTGTTCTGGAGGCGAGGCGGGGCGGAAATTGTATACAAACAATGAGACAAAAATTCCATCCCTTTGCAGACAGTCATTATCGGCAGGGGCCGCGCAGAACTTGACCGCTCGATCAGTCGGAGACGCTGAACTCCAGACGAGCGGTTTCTCCGCCCTCGTCCAGCACGCTCAGCTGGTGCCGGCCGCTTCGCCGCAACGCCTGCTCGAAGCGCTCGTCCGGTGCCGTCGAGAGCAGCGGCACCCCATCGAGGAACCACCAGCGCCGACCGCTGCCCCCCAGGGCCGACAGCGTCAGGCGAAGGGGCTCGGTGCTGGCCGATGGCCGGCGCACCAGGTCCCCCTCCCGGACACCGACGATGGACAGCGGCGCGGCAGGCGGCGGCAACCGTGGAGGGCAGCTCGGCGAGAGGGCGGGCAGGCGCGCGCTGCGGCGCTCACGCCGGGGCAGCCAGGGGTCCAGCGGGGCCGGCCAGAGCACCAGCTCCCGGGCCGTGGCGCCCGGGCAGTCCGAGGCCACCTGCTGGCCTTGGGCGTTCGTCCAGAGGCGCTGGCGCAGACCGAGCCCCAGGGGCTGGTCGGCCGCCATGAGGGTGGGCGGCGTGGTGCCCTCCAGGGTCCAGGCGAAGCGCTGGCGGCGACAGTTGGGGTCGTCCCGCGCCATGGGTTGGCCCAGGGGCCAGCAGATGGCGGCTACTCCCACCTCGACCGGCTGCGGGTCGGCCGGAGGCGCGAGACCGCGCTGGGCGTCGCGGTTCACCAGGAGGTCGTGGACCTGCAGCAACAGCGGCGCCGCCGAGGCCAGGCCGAACTGGCCGGGCACGGGCGTGCCGTCGGGACGGCCGATCCACACACCGATCAGGTGGCGCGGCCCGACGCCGATGGCCCAGGCGTCGCGGAAGCCATAGCTGGTGCCGGTCTTCCAGGCCAGCACCGGACGCTGGGTCAACCGGGCGAGGGGGTCGCGGTCCGGACGCGCCTGGCCGGAAAGGATGCGGCGGACGATCCAGGCCGCGCCCGGTGACAGGAGGCGACGTTCCTGCAGCGCATCGCCGGGTTGCAGCCGCAGCCGGGCGACCCGACCGGCACGGGCGAAGGCGCTGTAGCCGCTGACCAGCTCCTCCAGCCGGCTGCCGGCGCCACCGAGGATCAGCGCCAGGTTCGGCTCGGCCGCCGCCGGCAGCGCCAGGGGCACGCCGACGTTGCGCAGCTCGCCGGCGAATCGCTTGGGCCCATAGGCCTCCAGCAGCTGCACCGCCGGCAGGTTGAGGGACATGCCCAGGGCCTCGCTGGCGGACACCGGGCCGATGAAGCCGGCGGCGAAGTTGCCGGGCCGGTAATCGCCGTAGCGCCGGGGCACATCCTGCAGCAGGGATTCGGAGTGGATCAGGCCGGCGTCCAGGGCCATGCCGTAGAGGAAGGGCTTCAGGGTGGAACCCGGCGAGCGCAGGGATTGCACCATATCCACATGGCCGAAGCGCTTCTCGTCGGCGATATCGACGGAGCCCAGGTAGGCCCGCACCGCCATGCTCTCGTGCTCCACCACCAGGATCGCGGCCGAGGTGCGCTCCGGCAGTCGCGCCCGCCAGCCCATCAGCAGGTCTTCCAGGCGCCGTTGCAAGGCGGCGTCCAGGGTGGTGCGAATCAGCGGCGGGCTGCCGGGCCGGTTCAGGCGACGGGCCAGCAGTGGCGCCAGGCTCGGCTCCTGGCGGGGCGCCAGCAGCACCGGCTCCTCGATGGCCTCGGTCACCGCGCCTTCGGGCCAGACGCCGAACCGCGCCAGGCGCCGCAGCACCTTGTCCCTTGCCGCTTGCGCCCGCCCCGGGTGGCGGTCGGGGCGCAGCCGGCTGGGGGCCTGGGGCAGCACCGCGAGCAACGCGGCCTCGGCGCGGGTCAGTTGCGAGGGTGGTTTTCCGAGGTAGGCCCAGCTCGCCGCCGCCACGCCCTGCAGGGTGCCGCCAAAGGGTGCGCGGTTGAGGTAGAGGGCGAGGATCTCGTCCTTGGACAGGTGCCATTCCAGCTGCGCCGTGCGCCAGAGCTGGCGCAGCTTGCCGGTCAGGGTCCGGGGATGCGGGTCCAGCAGGCGCGCGACCTGCATCGACAGGGTGCTGCCGCCGGAGAGCACGCGGCCGCCGCTGAGGTTGAGCCAGGCGGCACGCGCCAGCGCCAGGGGGTTCACCCCGGGATGCCGGTAGAACCAGCGGTCCTCGTAGGTCAGCAGGGCTTGCAGGTAGAAGGGCGAAACCTCCTCCTGGCGAATCGGGTAGCGCCACACGCCCTCGGCATCGGCGAAGCGCCAGAGGGGCGTGCCATCCTCCGCCAGCACCACCCGCGCCAGGTCGTCCTCGGGCAGCGGCAGCGGGAACAGCCGGTCGGCGGCCCAGAGCAGGACCAGCAGGGCCAGCGGGATGGCGAGCCAGGGGCGGCGTAGGTTGATGGGATTACGGGCACGCATACCGGCTCGATCCTGCCCCGGATTTCATCCGGGCTACCAATGCCGGGAGCTGCGTAGCCTGGATGCAATCCAGGAATGGCGACCCCGCGAACCGATTCCGATCACTCCGCCGAGCCCTCACTCTCCCGCTCCTTTCACATCGGACGCCGCACCGCCCGCCCAATCGACCGGCAACTCGCCCCGCTCGACGAATCGATGAAAGCTGGACAGCGGCCAGTCACTCACCTTCGCCACCAGGCCATGTTTGACGGGATTGAAATGGATGTAGTCGACATGGGCTGCGTAGTCGCGTTCGTCTCGAATCATGTGTTCCCAGAACCGCCGCTGCCACAGGTTCGCCTCCCCCCTGTCGTTGAATGCCACACCTGCCTCCAACTGGCCACGGAGCGATGAGACGAATGCGGACTTCAACCGACGCACCCGCGACGAGAACCCGCTATCACCGGGCGGCGGCGCCATCAGCCTATGCAGGTGGTCGGGCAGCACCACGATTGCCGGCAATCCAAAGGGTTCTCGGGCCATGGCCGACTTCAGGGCCTGCCTGAGCTCCGGGTGGAATCGGACCATCCTGCGACCTCCTTGTCGCTCGGCTCCCCGGATTGCGTCCGGGCCGCAGGTCCGCCCCTGTGGCCCGGTGCGATCCTCCCCTACTTCCCTTTCACCACCAGCCGCTCCGGCGTCTCGCCGATGGCCTGCCAGTTCGGCCGGTACATGGACTCCACGGTGGGCGGCGGGACACGGTAGGTGCCGGGGGTGACGGCGCGGGCCAGGTAGAGCAGGTGGGTGGTGTCGTACTCGCTGATGTCCAGGGCCGCCACGTAGCGGTCATCGCGGAACTCCTGGTGCTTGAGCGCGGCGTTCTGCATGGACTTCTGCCACTCCTTCACCGCGCCACTGGCGTCGTCGAGGCTGGCGGCGCTCTGGGCCAGGTTCTGGTTCTCCAGTTCGAGGCCCGCCGGCAGCAGGTCCACCACCAGGGCGTCGGGTACCCGCTCGCGGGCGGAGATCGCCAGGTGCACCAACACCAGCTCGCCGCTGTCGAGGTTGTCCAGATCGACGCGCTGGCCGTTGGCGCCGAGGAACTCGCGGCGGATTTCCAGGTTGTCGCCACCGGCACGGGGCGCCACTCGCGGGTAGCCGGACAGGGTCAGCTGCTGGTAGAGCGGGTCGCCGCCGCTTGCGGTCACGCTGAGGGGCTCGGCCAGCAGGGCACCGTCGAGCTTGAGGCCCGGTTGCTGGTCGCTCAGCTCGCGCTGCTGGTCCCCGGCCACAAGGCGCGCGCTCCAGGCGGGTTCGGGCTTGCCCAGCAAGCCGCGACCGGCGAGGAACAGGGCGTTGCGTTCCTGGGTGGAGAGCCAGCGTTCGCCGGCCAGCAGGTCGGACAGGCCGAACAGCCGCTCCTCGCGGACGCCCTTGGCCAGGTCGTGCTCCTCCAGCAGGGCGAGGATCAGCGCCTGGTCCCGCAGCGGGCTGCCGTAGTCGGCCAGCCAGTCGCGGCCTTGCCGCTGCACCCGCAGTCCCAGTTCCAGGGCCTGGTCGGCGCGGGGGGCGTCGCCCATCAGCCTGAAGGCCACCGCCAGCTGCACCAGGGGCAGCCCGGAGCGGGCGTCGGCGCGGCGTTCCCAGAGGCTGCGCAGGGCGCCGAGGGGCGCCTGCTGGCTGCGGGCGAGGACGTAGCCGGCGTAGGCCTGGACGGCGAAGCGGCTGTGGTCGATGTTCTGGCTGTAGCCGACCTCCACCAGGCTGCGCTCCTGCAGGTAGCGCAGCAGGCGCTCGCTGGCCTTCTTCAGGGGCTCGGGCGGCACGGCGAAGCCCTGGTCGCGGGCGCGCAGGAGGAAGTCGGTGACGTAGGCGGTCAACCAGTACTCCTCCTCGCCGTCAGCGCTCCAGAGGCCGAAGCTGCCGTTGTAGCGCTGCATGCCCAGCAGGCGCTCGACGCCGATCTCGATGGCCCTGCGGCGCTTGTCCTCGGACTCGCCCTCGATGCCCAGGCGCTGGAGGGTGGCGCCATCGGCATAGAGCGAGGGGTAGAGGCCGCTGGTGGTCTGCTCGGCACAGCCATAGGGATAGGCCTTGAGGGCGCGCACCTGCTCGCCGAGGTTCAACGGCGGTCGGCTGGAGAGCTGCAGCAGGGCTTCGCGGCCGTCGGGCTCGAAGGCGTCGAGGGTGCCGGCCGGCAGGCTCCAGGCATCGCCCTTGAGCACGGCACGGAACTGCCGCAACTGCGCCGGGTAGGCCGGGCGCACGCCCAGGGTCCAGTCGCGGCTGAAGGCCGGCAGGTTCTCGCCGGGCAGTTCCAGGCCGTTCACCGTCACCTTGAGGTTGCCCTGGCCGAAGCCGCCCACGGCGCGCACCGGAATGCGCAGGGTGGTGCGCTGGCCGTCGGCGAGCTGGATGGCCGCTGCCTGGCCCGCGCCACTCTGCACCAGATTCAGCTGGCCGCCGCTTTCCAGGTTCACATCCAGGCGCTGGGGCTTGCCGGAGAGGTTGGTCAGGTCCAGCGCCAGGGTGGTCTGGTCGCCGCCGGCGAGGAAGCGCGGCGCGGCCAGTTCCGCCACCAGGGGCGCGGCCACCAGGGTTCTGGCCTCGGCCATGCCGTAGCGTTCGTCGGTCCAGGCCTGGGCCATGAGCCGCAGCTCGCCGTTGAAGTCGGGGATGTCGAGGCTGACCTCGCCCCGGCCCTGCTCGTCCAGGGTCACCGGCGCGCTCTGCAGGGCGACGATGGTGACGCTGGTCTGCGGGCGCTTGCCGCCACCGGCCAGGGCGGCGTCGCCACCGAAGGCCAGGGTCGCCAGGCGCCCCTGCCCGGCCTCGATCAACTGGCCGTAGACGTCCAGCTGGTCCGCGCCGTAGGCCTTGCGCCCGAACAGGTTGGCGAAGGGGTCGGGCGTGGCGTAGGAGGTGATATTGAGAATGCCGACATCCACCGCCGCCACCAGCACCCGCACCTGGGCGGGCACGCTGCCGTCGGCGTTGCGGGCCTGGACCTGGACCTTCAGCGGCTGCCTGGGCCGCATCTTCTCCGGGGCGCTGAGGCTGACGGCCAGCTTGCGCGGCGCCCGGTCCAGCGGAAGGTGCAGCAGGCCGACGGCGCGCTTGGGCGTGACGCTGGCCTTGCGCTCGCCGGGGCGGATCACCAGGGCGCTGACATAGAGGTCGTGGCGGGCCCAGTCACGGGCCAGGGGAATCTCGAACGTCTTGCCCTCGGCCGGCACCTCGATGGGTTGCCACCAGAGCGGGCCCTCGGACGACTCCACCAGCAGGTAGCCGTTGCCGGCGCTGGGCGGGGTGACCGTCACCCGGGCGCTGTCGCCTTCGGCGTAGGCGGGCTTGTCCAGGGCCAGCTTGACCTGGTCGGGGCGCACGGCGCCGCCTTCGGCGTTGTCCTGCCAGCGGTAGCCGGCCCAGAAGCGCAGGCTGCTGACCAGGCCGGTAGCCGGGTCCTCCACTTCCACGCGATAGGGCCCCCACTCCACCGGAAAGCTGACCTTGGCGGTCCCGCCGGCGGCCACCGGCACCTGCTCCTCGGCGAGGTTCAGGTACTTCTCGTTGAAATGGTGGGTCCAGCCGTCGTTCTCGGAGTAGTTCCAGTAGTAGTCGCGGCGTTCGCGCACCAGGCGCACCTTGAGGTGGTCGGCGGCCAGCTTGTTGCCCTCGGCGTCGGCCACCAGCAGCTCGAACTCGGCGAGGCTGTCGGCATCGGTTTCCTCGCCGTCGAACAGCGCGCGCAGCCCGGGCAGGCGCTCGGCGGGCCATACCGGCTGCACCAGGCGGCGGGTGATGGGCCGGCCGCCGGACTCCTGCAGGCTGGCCTGGAGGATCAGTTGCAGCGGCGACCGGGCCTCGCTCCAGCGGGTCTCGATGTCGAGGGTGGCCTTGCCGTCGGCATCCAGCTGGGTTTCGTCCAGCTCGATGTCCTGCTTCAGCTCGCCTTCGGTGACGGAGCCGAACTGGTAACCCGGCAGGGCCTTGACCGCCTCCCGCAGCGGGCGGACGTAGAGCTGGCCGGTCAGGCGATTGCCGGAGGCCGGGGCGCCGTAGAGGTAGCGGCCCTCCACCTGGAAGCGGGCAGCCTCGCCCGGTGTGAAGGGCCGGTCGCGACCCTTGAGTTCCAGGGCCATGCGTTCGGGCAGGAAGTCCTCCACCAGGAACTCATGGAGCTGCGGCTTGCCGTCACCCAGGTCCATCAGCAGTTGCCAGCGTCCGGTGGGGGCCTCGGCGGCCAGTTCCAGGCGGTACTGGTAGAAGCCGTCCTCCCGGGGTTCCCAGACGAAGCGGCGGCTGACCTGCTCGTCCGGCCGGCGCACCTCGACGGTCACCGGCTGGGCCTTCACGGCGCGGCCATCGGCATCCCGCAGCAGGGCGTTGAGCAGCACGGTCTCGCCCGGCCGGTAGAGGTCGCGGGGGCCGAAGACGAAGAACTGCAGGGCGTGGCTGGCGGGGCCGGCGATGTCGAACTCGGCCAGGTCCAGGGCCGGCGCGGACAGGCGCAGCAGGCTGGTCTGCTCGCCCTGGCGGGCGATCAGCACCTCGGCCTTGGGCGGCAGCGCCAGTTCGGCGTGACCCTTGTCGTCGGTCTTGCCCTCGGCCAGTACGAGGCCCTCGCCGTTGAGCAGTTCCAGGGCGACGCCGGATTGGGCGGCGCCCCCTTCCAGGGCCTGGGTGAAGACGTCCAGACGGTCGCTGTAGCGGTGCGCGGAGAGGCCAATGTCGCTCAGGGTGAACAGGGTAGCCGGATTGGAGTAGTCGTAACTGCCAGCCTGCTTCATCACCGCCAGGTAGACGCCGGGCTGCTTCATCGGCTCCAGGCCGGCGATGGGCAGCAGCAGGGTTTCCCGGGTATTGCGCGCGGGGTTGAGGTCGAAACGGCCGGTGTAGACCAGGTCCGCCAGCTTCAGCAGCTCACGGGACTCCCAGAGGTCGAGGGTGCCGCGCTTGCCCCAGCGGGCGAGGAAGCCGGGAAGCGCCTCGGCCTTCACCCGGAAGAAGTCCACGTCCACCTTGTCCACGTTGAGGGCGATCACCGGCAGGCCCTCGGCCAGGCGGGTGGGCAGCAGCGAGCCACGGCTGGCGAAGCCGACGGTGGCCTGCAGGTCACGGGTTTCCAGGCGGCTGACATGCTCGTCGGCCAGCCGCGCGTCGTTCACCGCGCGCAGGCCGGGGTCGATGGTCAGCACCAGCTTGCGCTTGGGCTCCAGGTGGCGCAGGCGAAGCTCCATCAGGTTGTCGGACAGCTCCCAGGCCCCATCCACCTTGCCGCTCTTGCTGTCCACCAGGTGCAGCCGCTCGGCGAAGGTCTGCTCGGGATCCAGGGGCACGGAGAAGGTCACCGACAGCGCGCTGGCGCCGTCCAGCTGCACCTCGGAGACATCGACCACCTTCAGCTCGCGGCCGGCATAGCGCTGGGCCAGGGCCCGGGTATCGGCGGCGGACTTCGGCGCGACGGCCTCGGCGGCGGGCGGCGATGGGCTCGCCTCGTGCTCGGGGGTGGAGGAATCACAGGCGCTGAGCAGGCTCAGCGCCAGGGCCAGAAGTAGTCCTTTCTTCGGCATGGCAGGCTCTCAAGGGGAGTGCATTCAAGGCGCGAACTATAGACCAGGGCGGGGGGTGCGCGCGCGGCCGGATGACGGTGGGTTCGGGCGGCCTTCCGGAGCGCTCGCGCCGCTATACTGCGCGGCTTGACTGGAGCCCTCCATGAGCCATTTCGCCGACGCCTGGCGCCATCACCCGACCCACCGGAAGGTCTGGGCCCTGGCCGCCCCCATGATCCTCTCGAACATCTCGGTGCCGCTGGTGGCCCTGGTGGACAGCGCCGTGGTGGGCCACCTGCCCCACGCCCACCAGTTGGGCGCCGTGGCCGTGGGCAGCACGCTCTACACCCTGATGATCGGGGTGCTCGGCTTCCTGCGCATGGGCACCACCGGGTTCGCCGCCCAGGCTGCCGGCCGTGCCGATGGCGGCGCCCTGCGCCAGGTGCTGCTGCAGGGCCTGGGGCTGGCGCTGTTGCTGGCCCTGGCGCTGGGGCTGCTGGCGGTGCCCTTCAGCGGCTTCGCCTTGGGGTTGATGACGCCCTCGGCGGAGCTGGACCAGCTCACCCGGGAGTTCTTCCACCTGCGCCTGCTGGGGCTGCCGGCGGCCCTGGCCAACTACGCGCTGGTGGGCTGGTTCCTCGGCACCCAGAACGCCCGTGCGCCCCTGGCGATCCTGCTGGGCACCAACCTGGTGAACATCACCCTCGTGCTCGGGTTCGTCATCGGGCTGGACTGGGGCGTGGCCGGCGCGGCCAAGGCGGCGGTGCTGGCGGAATGGTGCGGGGCGGCCATCGGCCTGGCCCTGGCCCGGGGCGCCCTGCGTCGTCATCCGGGGCGCATCGCGTCGGGCGTGCTGCGGCGCTGGAGCAACTGGCGGCCGCTGCTGATGGTGAACCGGGATATCTTCATCCGCTCCCTGGCGCTGCAACTGGTGTTCTTCCTGCTGACGGTGCAGGGCGCGCGCCTGGGGGACGCTACGGTGGCGGCCAATGCGCTGCTGCTCAACGGCCTGCTGGTGACCGCCTATGCCCTGGACGGGCTGGCCCACGCGGTGGAAGCCCTCTGTGGCCACGCCATCGGCGCCGGCGACCGCGCCGGCCTGCGCCGCGCGCTGCTGGTGTCGGGCGCCTGGTCGCTGCTGGCAAGCCTGGGCTTCGCGCTGTTCTTCCTGCTGGCCGGTGGCCTGTTCATCGACCTGCAGAGCGATATCCCGGTGGTGCGCGAGGTGGCCCATGTCTACCTGCCCTACCTGGCGCTGCTGCCGCTGGTCGCGGTCTGGAGCTACCTGCTGGACGGCCTGTTCATCGGCGCCACCCGCGCGCGCGAGATGCGCGACGCCATGCTGCTGGCGGTGGCGCTCAGCCTGCCGCTGGGTTGGGGGCTACAGTTTCTCGGCAACCACGGCCTCTGGCTGGCCTTCCTCGCCTTCATGGCGATACGGGGACTCAGCCTGGGGGCCCTGGCCTGGCGATTGCACCGGCGCGACGCCTGGTTCGCGACCGGTCACGGATAAGGAGTAAAGGATGCAGCCAGCCCCACTTCACCCCGACGAACCCCGCCGCCTGCAGACCCTGCGTGACCAGGACCTGCTGGACACGCCGGCGGAGCACTACCTGGACACACTGGTACGCCTGATCCGCGACCTGTTCCTCGTCAATTCCGCCTTCATCACCCTGGTCGACCAGGACCGGCAATGGTTCAAGGCGCGAACCGGCCTGCTGCAGGCGGAGACGCCCCGGGACATCTCCTTCTGCGGCCACGCCATCCTGCTGTCGGACCTGCTGCTGGTGACGGATGCCCGGCTCGACCCACGATTCGCCGACAACCCGCTGGTGCTGGGGCCGCCCCATATCCGCTTCTATGCCGGCCAACCGATCCACGCGGCCGACGGCCAGGTCATCGGCACCCTGTGCATCGCCGACGCCTCGCCGCGCCAGCTCGATGCCGCCGGTATCCGCCACCTGCGGGACCTCGCCACCCTGGCCGAGGGCTACCTGCAGATGCGCGCCCTGAGCCAGCAGACCCGAAGCCTGCGGGAGGCGGTGGACCGGGAGCAGCGCAAGGCCCTGCTGGACCCCCTGACCCAGCTGTGGAACCGGGGCGGCCTGAACCATTTCTACCCCCTGGAGCAGGCGCGGGTACAGGACGCCGGTCTGCGCCTGGGGGTCATCTATTGCGACCTGGACCATTTCAAGAAGGTCAACGACCAGCACGGCCATGGCGCCGGCGACCAGGTGCTCTGGGAAAGCGCCCGGCGCATGACGGCCGCCCTGCGCCCCCAGGACCTGCTGACCCGCCCGGGCGGCGAGGAGTTCGTCGCCCTGGTGGCGGTGCATGACGAAGCGGAGCTGATGCGGGTGGCCGAACGCCTGCGCCTGGCCATCGGGCAGGCGCCCATGGCGCTGGACACCCAGGCCCTGGCCCAGACCGCCAGTTTCGGAGTGACCCTCGCCCTGTGCGGAGAGTCCCAGGCCGAAGCGCTGGCGCGCGCCGACCAGGCCCTCTACCTGGCCAAGCAGAACGGCCGCAACCGGGTGGAAGGACGCTCCGCCACCTGACGACACCGGAAACCATCACCGACCTCAAGGAAGCCCCATGGGACAAGCCATCGCCGCCTACCTGCACTTTCTCGCGATCTTCGTGCTCTTCGCCCTGCTCACCCTCGAGCACCGGCTGTTCAAGCTGCCGCTCGACCTGGAGCGCGCCCGCAGCCTGATCCGCGTGGACATCGCCTACGGCCTGTCGGCCGGCGCCGTGCTGGCCACAGGCCTCGCTCGGGTGGTCTGGTACGGCAAGGGACTGGACTACTACCTGCACAACTCGCTGTTCCACGCCAAGGTGGGGCTGTTCGTCCTGATCGCCCTGCTCTCGGCCTTCCCCACCTTCGTCTTCCTCAACTGGCGCAACGAGCTGAAGGCCGGCCAGGTGCCCCAGGTCAGCCCCGGCAAGGCGCGGGCGGTGATCATGGTGATCCGCCTGGAGCTGCTGCTGGCGCTGGTCATGCCGCTGCTGGCGGCGCTGATGGCCCGTGGCTACGGGGTGTTCGGCGGCTGAGCCGACGGCGCGTAGGGGAAGACGCTGCCTGCAGAAGCGTTTTGCAGATCAGGGCGCGCCATCCCTGACCCAGCGGGCCAGAGCGCCAGGCTGTCTGGGGCATCCCTCCCCCCTCTCTGGAGGGAGAGGGGGGATCGCGCCGGCAAGGATCTGCTGATCCCCGGGCGCGAGACGTCAGGACGACAGGTAGGACGAGCGGGTCAGGCCCAGGCGCAGGGCGTCGATGTACTGGGTCCGCTCGCGGGGGCTGAGCTTGGCGCTGGCCACCTTGTCGCGGTAGTGGGCCATGAGCTCCTCGGGGGACAGGTGCACGTAGCGCAGCATGTCTTCGATGGTGTCGTGGGTCTCGATGCCGGCGTGGTACACGCTGCCGTCCTCGTGCTGGTAGACGTTCACCGAGTCGGTGTCGCCGAACAGGTTGTGCATGTCGCCGAGGATTTCCTGGTAGGCGCCCACCAGGAACACGCCCAGCAGGTAGTCCTCGCCGTCGCGCACGTCGTGCACCGGCATGCTGGTCTCGATGCTCTGCTCGTCGACGTAGTGGTTGATCTTGCCGTCGGAGTCGCAGGTCAGGTCCTGCAGCACGGCGCGACGCAGGGGTTCCTCGTCCAGGCGGTGCAGCGGGATGATCGGCAGCACCTGGTCGATGGCCCAGGTGTCCGGCAGGCTCTGGAACACGGAGAAGTTGCAGATGTACTTCTCCGCCAGCTTGTCGTTGAGCTCGTCGAGCACCTGGCGGTGGGAGCGCTGGCGGGCCTTGAGCTGGTTGTGCAGGCGGCGGCAGATGGCGAAGTAGGTCTGCTCGGCCAGGGCCTTCTCGGCCAGGCTCAGCTTGCCTTCGGCGTACTGGGCGGCGGCGTCGCCCATGTAGTGGGTAGCGCGCCAGTAGGTCTCGGTGACCATCTCGGCGTCGGTCGGGCCCAGGAGGTCCAGCAGCCAGCGGACGATCTCCGGCTGCTCCTCGCGGTTCTCCACCACGGGAACGGCGTCGTTGTGGCGCTCCACGTCGGTCACCTGGGTCACCAGCACCGCGTGGTGCGCGGTCATGGCGCGGCCGCTCTCGGAGAAGATGTGCGGGTGCGGCAGGCCCTGGGCGTCGCAGAACTCCTTGAGCATGCCCACCACCACGCCGGCGTAGTCGTCCATGTCGTAGTTGATGGAGCTGGCGTTGCGCGAGTGGGTGCCGTCGTAGTCCACGCCCAGGCCGCCGCCGACGTCGATGTGGTCCACCGGCAGGCCGAGGTTGCGCAGCTCCGCGTAGTAGCGGATGGCTTCCTTGAAGCCGTGCTGGTAGTCGGCGAGGTTGGCGATCTGCGAGCCCATGTGGAAGTGCAGCAGGCGCACGCCCTGGTCCAGGCCGGCCTTGCGGAAGCGCTCGGCGACGGAGAGGATCTGCGCGGCGGAGAGGCCGAACTTGGACTTCTCGCCACCGGTGTCCGCCCACTTGGAGGAGGACAACGAGGACAGGCGGACGCGCAGGCCGACCTGGGGCGCCACCTTGAGCTCGGCGGCCATCTCGATGACGAACTCCACCTCGGACTCTTTCTCGATCACGATGAAGACGTTGTGGCCGAGCTTCTGGCCCATCAGCGCCAGGCGGATGAACTCGCGGTCCTTGTAGCCGTTGCAGACGATGGTGCCGCCCTTGGGCGCCAGGGCCAGCACGGCCAGCAGCTCGGGCTTGGAGCCGGCTTCCAGGCCGATGGAGACGTTCTGGGTGGCGATGATGTTCTCCACCACCGCCTCCTGCTGGTTCACCTTGATGGGGTACAGCGCGGTGTAGCGGCTCTGGTATTCCAGGCGCGCGATGTTGGCGTCGAAGGCGCCGGTCAGCTGGCGCACGCGGTCCTGCAGGATGTCGGGGAAGCGCACCAGCAGCGGCAGGGACAGGCCGGCCTCGCGGAGGTCGCCGATCAGCTGGAAGAAGTCCACCGGCTCGCTGCCGGCGCCACGCGGGCGCACCTCGACGCGGCCGGCGTCATTGATGGCGAAGTAACCGGCGCCCCAGTGACGGATGCCGTAGACACTGCGGCTGTCGGCCACGGTCCAGCTGGTGCCATCGTCCTTGCGCGTGCGTCGTGCAGACATCGTGTTCCCCCTGTGGGATGAAAAGGACCACGCCCACCGGTGCATGCCGGGCGGGCCTGGTCAGGTTAGTTCGGTCGTGTGACGTTGCAGTGTTGACCGCCTCGATGACGGTCAGTTTAGAAAACCGGGGCTCAGCCGCCGGATTTCTTGGCCTTGAAGCCGCGCTTGGCGAGCTCTTCCAGCAACAGGTCCACGTGGTCGCCCTGGATCTCGATCACGCCGTCCTTCAATGCACCACCGGTGCCGCAGCGACGCTTCAGCGCGCTGGCCAGCTCCTTCAGCTCATCGCCGGCCAGCGGCACGCCGCTGACGCTGGTGACGGTCTTGCCGCCCCGGCCCTTGGTCTCGCGACGAACGCGGGCGATGCCGTCGCCGGCAGGCGCGGTGGCTTGCTTGCAGATGCAGGCATCGATGGGCTGGCGGCAATCCGGGCAATGCCGGCCGCTGTCGGTGGAGTACACCAGGCCGCCCAGGGCGGCGAAGGACGAAGCTTTCTTGACCACCGGCTTTCCTCGTAGGGGTCAGGATAGCGACTGGTCGGCGGGGGGCCGACCGCGAAGCCCCACTCTGGCAGGGGCAGCGCAACCCGGATGGGGTGTCCGGGCTTGAAAGGCGGCGCAATTTATCAGCATTCGGCGCAAATGCTAAGTACGAAAATGCGCCAATGATCGACAGATTGGCGACCCTGTTCGGCATCACGCACGAAAGGGTCCGGAATATTGCACAAACCCGCGCCGGGCGTGGGTTCCAACCTCTTCCCGTGGGAAGGAAACAGCAGATCCTGCGCACACTCTGAAACAGAGCGTGACTCCAATGGTGGGGCGGGAACAGAGCCCCTTCAGGAGGCCGAGCGCAGCCGTTGTGCAGGGGGACGAGCGGCATGGATGCCGCGAGAGGCGCGCCAGGCCATGGATGGCCGATCGCGACGGCCCCCGGAACGACGGCGGAGGGAGGGAACCCCGGCGCAGCCGGGGCCGGATGTCGGGGCAAGCCTTTTTGGTTCCTTTTGGGGCGACTGCCAAAAGGGACTCGCCCGGGAGGGTGAAACCAAAGACATCAGCAAAGCTCGCTAATCAGCTAGGCTTCGATGCCCCCAGCAAGGGACGCCATGCCCCTCTAGAGCGACGCCAGATAAAGACGCAACGCCTTGAGCGAATCCGGGCAGCAGCTCTCCAGCGCCTGGGCCTCGTCGAGGCTCATGAACCGCGCCTCCAGTACCTCTTCCGGCTGCAGCCTGAGCGGCGCATCGGAGACGGCGGAGTACACCGCGCCCCAGAGGCGGTTGCCCGGCTCGTCGAAGAAGAAGCGGCCGTGCTCCTGCAGCGGTACGCCGGCGATGCCCAGCTCCTCTTCCAGCTCGCGGGCGGCGGACAGGGCGTAGTCCTCCCCTTCCTGCACCATGCCGCCGGCGGCGACGTCCCAGTAGCCCGGATACAGCGCCTTGCTCAGGGTGCGGCGATGCACGCAGAGCTGGCCGACGGAGTTGAACAGCAGGATGAAGGTGCCCCGGGAGATCAAGCCACGCTCGCGCAGCTCGGCCCGGGGCAGGCCGCCGAGGGGGCGGTCCTGCTCGTCGACCCAGGCCACCCGTTCGGCGTCGGAGGCGGCGCGATGGGCCGCCTCGCGTGGGTCGAGGATCATCAGCCCTGCTCCAGCAGCTGGCGCAGGTCGATCACGGCGGCGTTGGCGCGGGAGATGTAGTTGGCCATCACCAGGGAATGGTTGGCGAGGACACCATAGCCGCTGCCATTGAGCACCATGGGACTCCACAGGGGTTCCTGGGCGGCCTCCAGCTCACGGATGATCTGGCGCACGCTGATGGTGGCGTTCTTCTTCGCCAGTACATCGGCGAAGTCCACTTCGATGGCCCGCAGGATGTGGGACAGGGCCCAGGCCTGGCCACGGGCTTCATAGAAGACGTTGTCGATCTGCAGCCAGGGCGTCTCGACGATCTCTTCGCTGACATCCGGCACCTTGCCGGAGGCGACGGCGGCCTCCGGGTTGACGTCGGTGTTCAGGCGCACCCGCCCGACGCTGGCGGACAGCCGCTGGGACAGGGAGCCGAGGCGGGTAGCGACGTCACCCAGCCAGTTGTTCAGGTTGTCGGCGCGGGTGTAGAACTGCGCGCCGGGCTGGTTCGGGTCCGACAGGCGGGCGAGGTAGCGGTCAAGGGAGCGGATGCCTTCCTTGTACTCGGCTTCGGAGGCGGGCAGCGCCCAGCTCTTGTTGTCGAAGTTGAAGCGCGGCTCGGCACGGGCCAGGTCGGCGTCCTCGGTGGACTGGGACTGGGAGCGGGCGAAGTCCTTGCGCAGGGCGCGGGAGAGGTCGCGCACCTGCACCAGCACGCCGTATTCCCAGCTGGGCATGTTGTCGAGCCAGAGGCCGGGCGGGGCGAGGTCGTTGGAAAGGTAGCCGCCGCTCTTGTCCAGCAGGGTCTGGCCGACGGTCTTCAGGGTTTCCACCGTGGTGTAGCCGCTGACCATCTGCCGGCCGGCGCGCTCGGCGGCGGCCTGGGCGTTCTGCTGCACCGGGAAGAGCTCGGGCTCGCGGCTCCAGTACCAGCCCACCACCAGGCAGGCCAGCAGGTAGATCAGCACCAGGCTGCCGAGGGCACGGCTCAGCCAGACGCCTCCCACATAGCTGCGCACATCGTCCACCGAGTCGTCGACGCGCTCGCGCGCCTCGCCCATACGCTTCTTCCAGTCCAGCATGGCAGTGTCCTTCGAATATCGATCAGCACGGAGAGGTTTGACCACGCCCTGTCGCAGAGGTTGTGGTCGAGTCCAGCACTATAAGGGAAGCGCGGTCGGCGCGCAGGCGTCACGGGTCAAACCCATCGCAGGTGGAACCAGGAATGCCGCTTTCCGACAAGGCGACGCACCGGGGGCATCCGCCTTTTCGCGGGGCCGGGACAGATGGCACTGGCGTACCGACGATAAGCTGATAGCATGGCGCCATCATCTAGATCGTCTCCAGGCGACCTCCCGGCCATGACCGAGCAAGAAGATCCCAGCCGCGACCGGCTCAAGCATCACTTCGCCCAGCGCGTGATCAACCAGGCGCGGCATGTGCTGGAGATCTGGCAGCGCCTGCAGCGCAGCGAATGGAGCGCCGCCTGCATGGCCGAGCTGGCCGAGGCCAGCCTCAACCTGCAGCGCTACGCCGAACGCTTCGAGCAACCCGAGCACAGGCACCTGGCGCAGGCCATCGGCAATTGCCTGCGGGGTGTCGAGGAGAATCGCGGACGCCTCTCCAGCGACCTGATCACCGAGCTCAGCCTGTTGATGCAGCGCCTGTCGCGCACCGGCCTGCGCCAGGGCGACCCGTTCGAGCAGACCTTCCTGCCGCCCCTGCGCAAGCCGGTCTACCTGGCCCTGCAGAGCACGGACCGCGCCGAACGCCTGACCCAGCAGCTGGAGTTCTTCGGCCTCAACGCCCAGCGATGCGAAAGCGCCAATGCCTTTCGCGCCTCGATGGCGGAGCGCCACCCCTCGGCGATCGTCATGGAAGTGGATTTCGCCGGTCCCGGCGTCGGCCTGGAACTGGCCCGGGAAGCCCAGCAGGGCCTGGACCAGAAGCTGCCGGTGATCTTCTTCAGCCATGAGGATACCGATGCCCAGACCCGCCTGGCGGCGGTGCGTGCCGGCGGCCAGGAGTTCTTCACCGGCGCCCTGGACGCCTCCAGCCTGCTGGAGAAGCTGGAAACCCTGACCCGCACCGCCCACTACGACCCCTTCAAGGTGCTGGTGGTGGACGACTCCCGCGCCCAGGCCACCCACACCGAGCTGGTGCTCAACGCCGCGGGCATCGTCACCCGGGTCGTCACCGAGCCGGTCCAGACCCTCTCGGTCCTGGCGGATTTCCAGCCGGACCTGATCATCCTCGACATGTACATGCCCGAATGCCTGGGCACCGAACTGGCCAAGGTGATCCGCCAGCATGAGCGCTACGTCAGCGTGCCGATCATCTACCTGTCCGCCGAAGACGACCTGGACAAGCAGCTCGACGCCATGAGCGAGGGCGGCGACGACTTCCTCACCAAACCCATCAAGCCGCGCCACCTGATCGCCACCGTGCGCACCCGGGCGACGCGCGCCCGCAGCCTCAAGGCGAGGATGGTGCGCGACAGCCTCACCGGCCTGTTCAACCACACCCACACCCTGCAACTGCTCGAGGACGCCAGCTCCCGCACCCGCCGGGAAGGCAAGCCGCTGTGCTTCGCCATGCTGGACATCGACCACTTCAAGCGGGTCAACGACACCTACGGCCACCCCATGGGCGACCGGGTGATCAAGAGCCTCGCCCTGTTCCTCAAGCAGCGCCTGCGCAAGACCGACTTCATCGGCCGCTACGGCGGCGAGGAGTTCGCCGTGGTGCTGCCGGACACCGACCTGGAAGCGGCACGACGGGTGCTGGAGGGGATCCGCCAACGCTTCGCGGAGATCCGCTACCCGGCCCAACCCCATGACCTGAGCTGCACCTTCAGCTGCGGCATCGCCCAACTGCGGGACGACCAGGACATCAACCAGCTGTCCAGGCTGGCCGACGAGGCGCTCTACCGCGCCAAGCACGGCGGGCGCAACCGGGTGGAACTGCACCGGGACTGAAGCCCGTCGTCACGGGACTGTCACCAAACGGCAATATCATCCGGCCATCTCCCAGAGCCCGAGCGGCTCCGCAGGTGGCCGGAACGGCCGGGCGGACCCTGCGGGCTGACTGTCTGCCGAGGTTCCCGATGCGCCTGAAACTGCTCACCAACCTGATAACCCTGCTGCTGGTCACCGTCTGCCTGGCGCTGGGCGCCACCCTCTGGTGGTCGCAGCGGGCGCTGGAGCGGCCCTACCAGCTCATGGAGCAGTACCTGGAGCTGGCCCAGCGCTTCCGTGGCGAGGTGGCGGACAATGTCCAGGGCTACCTCGCCAGCGGCGACGCCCTGCGTCACAGCGCCGCCAGCCAGGGCATCGACAGCCTGGAGCAACGCCTCGACCAACTGCCCGACGACCTCGCCGACGACCTGCGCCCCAGCTTCAACGAACTGCGGGAGTTCACCCGTGGCGAACTGCTGGCCGCCGGCAAGCTGGCGGGCGATCCCCAGGGACTGCTGATCCAGGCCGAACGGGAGATCGCCGGCGCCCTTGACCAACTGGCCCGCTACGCCGACGAATCCGCCAGCCCGACCGCCGCCGATTACCGGGCACCGCTGTTCATCGGCGCCCAGCACCTCAACCGCCTGAGCCAGGCCCGCGCCAAGCTGGTGGAAAGCGGCCGTGACGAACTGGCGGTCGACGTGGAGCGGGAGCTGGAAGCCCTGACCCGGGACAGCGCCGCGCTGGATGCCCTGCCCCTGCTGGGCGTCGCCGACAGCGGCGCCTCCGCCGCCGACGACTTCGCCGCCATGATGGGCCTGGAGAGCCAGGGCGAAACCAGCCAGGCGGAGGACCGCGGCATCGCCCTCAAGCGCGAGCTGTCAGGCCTGCTCAAGCGCTACCCCGGCGAGCTGGCCCGTACCCGCGAGCTGATCCAGCGACGCGTCGAACTGGCCCGCGCCACCGCCCACCGCCTGGAGGCCCTGCAGGGCGCCCTCGCCGCCCTGGAACCCCGGGTACGCGCCGAGCACGGCCGGATCCAGGGCGAGGTGCGCCTGATCCAGGGCCTGATGATCGGCCTGATCCTGCTGCTGGCCCTGGGCATCGACCGCATCCAGCGCCGCCTGACCCAGGTGCTCGGCCATCTGGTGAAAGCCCTGGGCGCCTGGGCCGCCGGCGACTTCAGCCGGCCCATGGCCCTGGGCTCGAACACCCTGGACCTGCGGCGCATCGAGGAATCCCTGAATCGCCTGCGGGACTACCTGGGGGAACTGGTGGGCACCATCCGCCAGCACGCCGAACAGGTGGCCGGCAGCAGCACCACCCTGACCCACCTGAACAACGGCCTGCATGCCAGCGCCGAGGACCAGGCCGGCGGCACCGCGCAGATCCGCGATGCCCTCGGCGAACTGGAGGCCACCATCCAGCAGGTGGCCGGCGACGCCAGCCTCGCCGCCGACGCCAGCCGCGACGCCGGGCGCGCCGTGGAGCAGGGCCAGGGGGTGATCGACCAGAGCCTGGCCGGCCTGCACCAGCTGGTGGGCGAGGTGCAGAACAACGCCCAGGCGGTGGAGCGCCTCGCCGAGGAAACCGAAACCATCGACAAGGTGCTGACGGTGATCCGTGGCATCGCCGAGCAGACCAACCTGCTGGCCCTCAACGCCGCCATCGAGGCCGCCCGGGCCGGCGAGATGGGCCGGGGCTTCGCCGTGGTGGCCGAGGAAGTCCGCTCCCTGGCCCAGCGCACCACAGGCGCCACCAGCGAGATCCAGCAACTGATCGCGCGCCTGCAACAGGCCGCGCGGCAGTCGGTGGAGGCCATGCGCATCCAGGTGGAGCACGCCGAGACCAGCGCCCAGCAGGCCGCCGCCGCCGACGGCGCCCTGGTGGAGGTGGTGGAGGCCATCCGCACCATCGCCAGCATGGCCGAGCGCATCGCCGACGCCACCGCCCAGCAGAGCGGCGCGGTCAGCGACATCCGCGACCACAGCGAACAGATCCACGTCCTGGGCGGCACCAACCTGGCGCGCATCGGCGAAAGCCGCAGCCAGGGCGAACGGCTGATGCAGCTCGGGGGCGAACTGCATACCGCGGTGCAGGCCTTCCGCGTCTGAAGTCGCCGCGACTCATTGTCGCGGCCATCGCCCCCGGTCCGACGCGCCCGGGACGCGACCTTTCGGTCAGGTGACAAAACCGCTTACAGCCGCGCGCCTGCAGGAAAGCACCAAGGTCCGTTATGATGCAGGCACTTTCCGCTCAAGAGACTTCCATGCGCCGCCTGCTGAGCCTGATCCTGCTGCTGGTGGCCCTGCCCGCCGGCGCAGGGTTGCTGGACAATCGCCCCAGTTCCACCCTGGGCGCCCCCCTCAACAACAGCGCCGACTTCCTGCCGGTTCGCGAGGCCTTTCGCCTCAGCCTGGTGGAGAGCACCGCCAGCCAGGTGAAGCTGCGCTTCACCAACGCCGAGGGGTATTACCTCTACAGGCACCGTTTCCAGTTCCAGGCCGAACCCGCCGACAGCGGCCTGGGCCAGCCGGTGCTGCCCGCCGGCAAACACAAGACTGACGAGTTCTTCGGCGATGTCGAGGTCTACTACGGCGTACTGGACCTGGACCTGCCCCTGGACCCGGCCCGCAAGCCGCCGACCGCCCTGCGGGTGACCTACCAGGGCTGCGCCGACAAGGGCCTGTGCTACCCGCCGGAGACCGAGGTGATCCAGCTCGCCGCCGGCAGCGCCGCCAATGGCGGGCAGACGGGCAGCGGCGTGACCGGAGCGGGCTGGGGCTGGCATGAGCTGGCGCTGTTCTTCCTCGCCGGTCTGGGCCTGACCTTCACCCCCTGCGTACTGCCCATGCTGCCGATCCTTTCCGGCGTGGTGCTGCGCGGCCAGGCCGGCGGCGGACGCGGCCTGGTGCTGTCCCTGGCCTACGTGCTGCCCATGGCCGCCTGCTTCGCCCTGCTGGGTGCGCTGATGGGGCTGTTCGGCGCCGAACTCAACCTCCAGGCGCGCCTGCAGTCGCCCTGGGTGCTGGTGCCTTTCGCGGCCTTCTTCACCGCCTTCGCCCTGGCCATGTTCGGCCTCTATGAACTGCGCCTGCCGCGTTTCATCAGCGGCCCGCTGGATACCCTGGCGGGCAGCACCAAGGGCGGTTCGATCTGGAGCGCGGCCCTGCTTGGCGTGGTGTCCAGCCTGCTGGTCTCGCCTTGCGTCTCCGCGCCCCTGGCCGGCGCCCTGCTCTATATCAGTGCCAGCGGCGACGCACTGGGCGGCGGCCTGAAGCTGTTCGCCCTGGGGCTGGGCATGGGCGCGCCACTGGTGCTGTTCGCCACAGGTGGCGGCGCGCTACTGCCGAAGGCCGGGCACTGGATGGTAGCCGTGCGCAATGCCTTCGGCGTGCTGCTGCTGGCCGTGGCGGTGTGGATGCTCGAACGGGTCCTGCCCGGCCCGCTCGCACTGGCCCTCTGGGGCCTGCTGGCGGGTGGCGTGGCGCTGTTCCTCGGGGCCCTGGAATTCACCGCCAAGGCGCCCCGCGAGCGCCTGGCGCAACTGGCCGGCCTGGTACTGCTGGTCTACGCCGTGGCCGCCTGGTCCGGCGCACTGAAGGGGGAATCCGACCCGCTGCGTCCCCTGGGGCGCACGCACCTGGCTGGTGCACCGTCCGTCGGACAGGCCGCCGGGGAATGGCAGACCATCAAGACCCCCGCCCAGCTCGATGCCGTCCTCGCCGACGCGCGGGGCTCTGGCACGCCGCTGCTGCTGGACTGGTACGCCGACTGGTGCATTAGTTGCAAGGTCATCGAACGTGAAGTCCTGACCGCCACGGAGGTGACCTCTCAGCTGGGCGGCTATCGGCTGATCCGCTTCGACATGACCGAGAGCAACGCGGAACAACGCGCCCTGCTCGACCGCTACAGGCTGTTCGGCCCACCCGCCATCCTGTTCTTCGACGGCCAGGGTGACGAATTGGCCGATCTGCGTGTCGTAGGTGAAGTCGATGCCAAGGCCTTCGCCGCCCGCCTGCAGCAGGCGCACGCATCGCGCTGATGCATGCAACGTCATATATTTGCCGTAAAAACCGGGCATCTTGTCGACTATTGTTGACATCTGGACAGCCTTTCCCGCTATCCGGCATAGTGCCGCCTGGCCTCCAATAAGGAAGACACCCCATGGCCACCCTGCTCGTTCTGCATGGCCCCAACCTCAACCTGCTGGGCACCCGCGAACCCGACAAGTACGGTGCCACCACCCTGGCCGAGATCAACCAGGACCTGGAGCGCCGCGCCCGCGAGGCAGGCCACCACCTGATGGTCCTGCAAAGCAACGCCGAGTACGAACTGATCGACCGGATTCACGCGGCACGTGGTGAAGGCGTGGACTTCATCATCATCAATCCTGCTGCTTTCACCCATACAAGTGTCGCCCTACGTGACGCGATGCTCGCAGTGAGCATCCCATTCATCGAAGTGCACCTGTCCAACGTGCACAAACGAGAGCCTTTCCGCCATCACTCCTACTTCTCCGACGTTGCGGTGGGAGTGATCTGCGGTCTGGGAGCCACCGGCTACCGCCTGGCCCTGGACGCGGCACTGGAACACCTTGAACGCCCCTGACCTCACCCTTGGGAGTTGATGATTAATGGATATCCGTAAAGTCAAGAAACTGATCGAACTGCTGGAAGAATCCGGGATCGACGAACTGGAGATCCGCGAGGGCGAAGAGTCCGTTCGCATCAGCCGTCACAGCAACAAGGCGATGGCTGCCCAGCCGATCTATGCCGCCGCCCCGGCTCCGGTCGCCGCCCCCGTGGCCGCCGCCGCTCCGGCGCCCGCCGCTGAAGCCGCCGCCCCGGCCGCCGCCAAGCTGAACGGCCACGTGGTGCGCTCGCCGATGGTCGGCACCTTCTACCGCGCCGCCTCGCCGACCTCCGCGAACTTCGCCGAAGTCGGCCAGACCGTGAAGAAAGGCGACATTCTCTGCATCGTCGAAGCGATGAAGATGATGAACCACATCGAAGCCGAAGCCAGCGGCGTGATCGAGTCCATCCTCGTGGAGAACGGCCAGCCGGTTGAGTACGACCAACCGCTGTTCACCATCGTCTGAACCGCGGAGAGCCTGCGATGTTGGAAAAAGTCCTGATCGCCAACCGTGGCGAGATCGCCCTGCGCATCCTGCGCGCCTGCAAGGAGCTGGGCATCAAGACGGTGGCGGTGCACTCCACGGCCGACCGCGAACTGATGCACCTGTCCCTGGCCGACGAGACCGTGTGCATCGGCCCGGCACCCGCTGCCCAGTCCTACCTGAACATCCCGGCGATCATCAGTGCCGCCGAGCTTACCGGCGCCACCGCGATCCACCCGGGCTACGGCTTCCTCGCCGAGAACGCCGACTTCGCCGAGCAGGTGGAGAAGTCCGGCTTCGCCTTCATCGGCCCCAAGGCGGACACCATCCGTCTGATGGGTGACAAGGTGTCCGCCAAGGACGCCATGAAGCGCGCCGGCGTACCGACCGTTCCGGGTTCCGACGGCCCGCTGCCGGAAGACGAATCGACCGCCCTGTCCATTGCCGAGGACGTCGGCTACCCGGTGATCATCAAGGCCGCCGGCGGCGGCGGTGGTCGCGGCATGCGCGTGGTCTACAGCGCCGACGAGCTGATCAAGTCGGCCAAGCTGACCCGTACCGAAGCCGGTGCGGCCTTCGGCAACTCCATGGTCTACCTGGAGAAGTTCCTCACCAACCCGCGCCACGTCGAAGTCCAGGTCCTCTCCGACGGCCAGGGCAACGCCATCCACCTGGGTGACCGCGACTGCTCCCTGCAGCGCCGCCACCAGAAGGTGCTGGAAGAAGCCCCCGCCCCCGGCATCGACGAGAAGGCCCGCGCCGAAGTGCTGGCCCGCTGCGTCCAGGCCTGCATCGAGATCGGCTACCGTGGCGCCGGCACCTTCGAGTTCCTCTACGAGAACGGCCGCTTCTACTTCATCGAGATGAACACTCGCGTGCAGGTGGAGCACCCGGTCACCGAAATGGTCACCGGCATCGACATCGTCAAGGAAATGCTCAGCATCGCCGCCGGCAACAAGCTGTCCATCCGGCAGGAAGACGTGGTCATCCGTGGCCATGCGCTGGAATGCCGGATCAACGCGGAAGACCCGGACAACTTCATGCCCTCCCCGGGCAAGGTGACCTACTTCCACGCCCCGGGTGGCAACGGCGTCCGCGTCGACTCCCACCTGTACAGCGGCTACGCGGTTCCGCCGAACTACGACTCGCTGATCGGCAAGCTGATCACCTATGGCAAGGATCGCGACGAGGCCATGGCGCGCATGCGCAACGCCCTCGACGAGATCGTCGTGGACGGCATCAAGACCAACGTGCCGCTGCACCGCGACCTCACCCGCGACAAGGGTTTCTGCAAGGGGGGCGTGAACATTCACTACCTCGAGAAGAAACTCGGCATGGACAAGCACTGATCACCATCGGTGCCTGATCCACGACACAAGGGCTGCCATCAGGCGGCCCTTGTGTTTTTCCGGCCGGTGCTCAAGTAAGCTTGCGCGCCTGCCGTCCGCGCACGCCGATACATTCAAGAGGTTCCGCCATGCCCTGGTTACAAGTCCGTCTCGCCATCACCCCGGAACAGGCCGAGACCTACGAAGACGCCCTGCTGGAAGTCGGCGCCGTCTCCGTGACCTTCATGGACGCCGAAGACCAGCCGATCTTCGAGCCCGACCTCGGCACCACCCCGCTCTGGTCCCACACCCATCTGCTGGCCCTGTTCGAGGCCGACGTCGACGAGACCGCCCTGGTGGCGCACCTCGAACTGCTCACCGGCGGCGCGCTGCCCGAGCACCAGATCGAGCGCGTCGAGGACCAGGACTGGGAACGCAGCTGGATGGACAACTTCAAGCCCATGCGCTTCGGCCGCCGCCTGTGGATCGTCCCCAGCTGGCACGACGCCCCCGAGCGGGACGCCGTGAACCTGCTGCTGGATCCGGGCCTGGCCTTCGGCACCGGCACCCATCCCACCACCGCGCTGTGCCTGGAATGGCTGGATGGCCAGGACCTCACCGGCTGCGACGTGCTGGACTTCGGCTGTGGCTCCGGCATCCTCGCCATCGCCGCCCTGCTGCTGGGCGCCCGCCAGGCCGTGGGCACCGACATCGACCCCCAGGCCCTGGAAGCCTCCCGCGACAACGCCAGCCGCAACGGCATCGACCCGGCGCAGTTCCCGGTCTACCTGCCCGCCGACCTGCCGGCCAGGCCCGCCGCCGTCGTGGTGGCCAATATCCTCGCCGGCCCCCTGGTCTCCCTGGCTCCGCAAATCACCAGCCTGGTGGCGCCGGGCGGTCGCCTGGCCCTGTCCGGCATCCTCGCCGAGCAGGCCGAAGAAGTCCGTGCTGCCTACGCCGACGCCTTCGAGCTGGACCCGACGGCGGAGAAGGATGGCTGGGTACGCATCAGTGGCGTTCGCCGCTGAGGCGCTGGACACTCAGTGGATCGAGTAAAATAGCCTTTCGTTTCGACCGGATCGCCGCATGACCGACAGTTTCGTCACCCAGTGCCCGCAATGTCAGACCCGTTTCCGTGTCAGCCGCGCCCAATTGGCGGTGGCCCACGGCGCCGTTCGCTGCGGCGCCTGCCTGCACGTGTTCAACGCGGCGCAGCAACTGCTGGCGGCTCGGGAGCAGGCTGCGGCCGAGAAACCCAGGGCTCCCAGCGCCAAACCCTCGGCCGCACCGCCCAAGGCGCCGCCGTCCCCGGCCCCGGCGGTCCCCAGCGTCGCCACCGTGCTCAAGCAGCCCGCCGCGCCGCTGGCCCCCATTCCAGCGACCTCGCCCGCTCCCGCGAGCAAGGCGCCCGCCGCCAGCGACGCCCTGTGGATCCACGACGACCTGGACCTGGACAGCCTCGACCTCGACGAGGAACTGGCCAAGCTGGAGCAGGAAGAACAGCGCCTTTCCCGTGACCTGCTGGGCCCGGACGCCCCCCTGCGCGCCGACAACCGCGCCCCTGCGGCGGAGCCCGACGAACGCTGGGCCGATGCCCTCGTCGCCGCCGAGGAGCACGAGGCCGCCCCCGAGTCCCTGCACGCCCGCGAGCCCGAGATCGAGCCGGAAACCCACTTCGAACTGCGCGCCGAACCCGAGGAAGAGGCCGTCGCTCCGACGCCGCCCGAGCCGGCCAGCCCCACCTCCCGCACCGAACCCAGCCTGGGCATGGACCTGGTGGAAGATGAGCCCGGCCCCGACTTCACGCTGGGCGCCGCCCGCGACGACGAGCCCGGGCAACTGCCGGACGAGGACGACGAGGAGCACGACGAGCCCCACCAGCCGGACGCGCCCCGGACCGCCGCCCACAAGCGCAACGAGCCGGGCCTGCGCGAGGAAGCCCTGCTCAACCTCAACGACGAGCCGCTGCAACTGGACTGGCAGGAATCCCGTCGCCCCTGGGGTCGCTGGATCGGCTGGCTGGCGCTGAACCTCCTGGCCGCCCTGGCCCTGGCCACCCAGTACGTCTGGTACCACTTCGATGAACTGGCCCGGCAGGACCAGTACCGCCCCTGGTTCCAGCAGATCTGCCCGGAGATCGGCTGCCAGCTGCCGTCCAAGGTGGACATCAACCTGATCAAGAGCAGCAACCTCGTGGTGCGCAGCCACCCCGAGTTCTCCGGCGCCCTGGTGGTGGACGCCATCCTCTACAACCGCGCCGCCTTCGCCCAGCCCTTCCCGCTGCTGGAACTGCGCTTCGCCGACATGAACGGCCAACTGCTGGCCAGTCGTCGGTTCAAGCCGGGCGAATACCTCTCCGGCGAGTTGGCCGGACAGTCGGAAATGCCCCCGCAAACCCCCATCCACATCAGCCTGGACATCCTCGACCCCGGCACCAAGGCCGTGAACTACAGCCTCAGCTTCCACTCCCCCGATTAAGCTGGAGGCGCCGTAACACGGCGCCTCCAGCTGTCAACTCGCACCTGGCGATAAGGCCGCCGCTGTTCAGAATTTGTTCAAAACAGCCTTTATCCCGTCATCGGGAGCGGGTATCATGCCCACCCTTTTTCGAACTCCCCCAGGCTTACGAAACACCGGCTAACGCCGCCCGTTTCGTATTGAACCGTGCAATCAACTGAGCAGGCCCAAACAGGGAAGACTATGTCGTCGGTCAGCATTGGCCCTTATGCCTTGCCCAATCCGGTGATACTCGCCCCCATGGCGGGTGTGACCGACCGGCCGTTCCGTCTGCTTTGCCGTCGCCTCGGCGCCGGCATGGTGGTCTCGGAGATGGTCACCAGCGACGTGCGCCTGTGGAACAGCCGCAAATCCCGGCTGCGCCTGCTGCATGAGGGGGACCCGGAGCCCCGCTCCGTCCAGATCGCCGGGGGCGACCCGGACATGCTGGCGGAAGCGGCCAGGGCCAATGTCGAGCTCGGTGCCCAGATCATCGACATCAACATGGGCTGCCCGGCGAAAAAGGTCTGCAACAAGGCCGCCGGCTCGGCGCTGATGAAGGACGAGGCCCTGGTGGCCGCCATCCTCGACGCCGTGGTCAAGGCCGTCGACGTACCCGTCACCCTGAAGATCAGGACCGGCTGGGATCGATCGAACAGGAACGGCATCACCGTGGCGCGGATCGCCGAACAGGCGGGCATCCAGGCCCTGGCGGTCCACGGCAGGACCCGCGCCGACCTGTACACCGGCGAAGCCGAGTACGACACCATCGCTGCCATCAAGCAGGCGGTGTCGATCCCGGTCTTCGCCAATGGCGATATCGACTCGCCGCACAAAGCGAAACAGGTCCTCGACGCCACCGGCGCCGATGCCCTGCTGATCGGTCGAGCGGCCCAGGGGCGACCCTGGATCTTCCGCGAGATCGCGCATTACCTGGCCACCGGCGAGATCCTGCCGGCGCCGGGGCTGATCGAGGTGGAACGGATACTGCTGGAGCACCTGGCCGCACTGCACGCCTTCTACGGCGAAGTGATGGGCGTACGCATCGCCCGCAAGCATGTCGGCTGGTACCTGGCAACCCTGCCCGGCGCCAGGGAGTTTCGCGCCAAGTTCAATCGTTTGGAGTCCACGGACGCGCAGTGCGCCAACGTTCGCGAGTTTTTCGCCGAGCGTCACAACGAAGGGGAAAAGGCCGCATGACGACGATGACCGAGAATTTTTTTGATGGGGCAACACCCGTGAGCGACAACGCCAACCTGAAGCAGCACCTGACGGCACCGACCGCGGAGGGTCAGACCCTGCGCGGCAGCGTCGAGAAGGCACTGCACAACTACTTCGCCCATCTTGAGGGCGCGACCGTGACGGATGTGTACAACCTGGTGCTTTCCGAAGTGGAAGCGCCACTGCTGGAAACCGTGATGAACTACGTCAAGGGCAACCAGACCAAGGCTTCCGAGATGCTCGGCCTCAACCGCGGCACGCTGCGCAAGAAGCTCAAGCAGTACGACCTCCTCTAAACGCCGAACAGGCCGCTGAACGCTGAAAGCCGGACCCGCTTCTGCACTCCAGCCTTCGGCCACTGGCCTCCAGCGTCTTCTCATCGATGGAAACGTTATGACCGACCAAACCCTTCGCCTTCCCGTTCGCCGCGCCCTTATCAGCGTTTCCGACAAGACCGGCATCGTCGAATTCGCCCGTGAGCTGGCAGCCCTCGGCGTGGAGATCCTCTCCACCGGCGGCACCTACAAGCTGCTCAAGGACAACGGCATCGCCGCCGTCGAGGTCGCCGACTACACCGGCTTCCCGGAAATGATGGACGGCCGCGTGAAGACCCTGCATCCGAAGATCCACGGCGGCATCCTCGGCCGTCGCGACCTGGATGGCGCGGTGATGGACCAGCACGGCATCAAGCCGATCGACCTGGTGGCGGTCAACCTCTATCCCTTCGAAGCCACGGTCGCCAAGCCTGACTGCGACCTGCCCACCGCCATCGAGAACATCGACATCGGCGGCCCGACCATGGTTCGCAGCGCGGCGAAGAACCACAAGGACGTCGCCATCGTGGTCAACGCCAGCGACTACGCCGGCGTCCTCGAGGGCCTCAAGGCCGGCGGCCTGACCTACGCCCAGCGCTTCGACCTGGCCCTCAAGGCCTTCGAGCACACCTCGGCCTACGACGGCATGATCGCCAACTACCTGGGCACCATCGACCAGGCCCGCGACACCCTCTCCACCGAAGGCCGTGGCGCCTTCCCGCGCACCTTCAACAGCCAGTTCATCAAGGCCCAGGAGATGCGCTACGGCGAAAACCCGCACCAGAGCGCCGCCTTCTACGTGGAAGCCCGGCCGGCCGAGGCCAGCGTCGCCACCGCCACCCAGCTGCAGGGCAAGGAACTGTCCTTCAACAACGTGGCCGACACCGACGCCGCCCTGGAATGCGTGAAGAGCTTCGTCAAGCCGGCCTGCGTCATCGTCAAGCACGCCAACCCCTGCGGCGTTTCCGTGGTACCGGAAGACGAGGGCGGCATCCGCAAGGCCTATGACCTGGCCTACGCCACCGACACCGAATCCGCCTTCGGCGGCATCATCGCCTTCAACCGCGAACTGGATGCCGAAACCGCCCAGGCCATCGTCGATCGCCAGTTCGTCGAAGTCATCATCGCCCCGAAGGTCTCCGCCGCCGCCCGCGAAGTGGTCGCCGCCAAGGCCAACGTACGCCTGCTGGAATGTGGCGAGTGGTCGGCCGAGCGCGCCCCGGGCTGGGACTTCAAGCGCGTCAACGGCGGCCTGCTGGTGCAGAGCCGCGACATCGGCATGATCACCGCCGCCGACCTCAAGGTGGTGACCCGGCGCGCGCCGAGCGAGCAGGAAATCCATGACCTGATCTTCGCCTGGAAAGTGGCCAAGTTCGTCAAGTCCAACGCCATCGTCTACGCCAGGAACCGCCAGACCGTCGGCGTCGGCGCCGGCCAGATGAGCCGCGTCAACTCCGCCCGCATCGCCGCCATCAAGGCCGAGCACGCCGGTCTCGAAGTGAAGGGCGCGGTCATGGCCTCCGATGCCTTCTTCCCCTTCCGCGACGGCATCGACAACGCCGCCAAGGCCGGCATCACCGCCGTGATCCAGCCGGGTGGCTCCATGCGTGACAACGAAGTGATCGCCGCCGCCGACGAGGCTGGCATTGCCATGGTGTTCACCGGCATGCGCCACTTCCGCCACTGAAGGCCGCACTCGGGCAGGCACTCGCCTGCCCGATCGCGACCTCGACTCCGGGGTCGCCCATTTACGTAGGGTGGATGACGCTCTTTTCATCCACCATCGGGGCCCCTGGCCCGCCTCCTTGAGGAAAACGCAATGAACGTACTGATCATCGGCAGCGGCGGTCGTGAACACGCCCTGGCCTGGAAGGTGGCCCAGGACCCGCGCGTCGCCAAGGTCTTCGTCGCCCCGGGCAACGCCGGCACCGCGACTGAGCCCAAGTGCGAGAACGTCGCCATCGACGTGCTGGCCATCGAGCAACTGGCCGATTTCGCCGCGCAGAACGTGCAGCTGACCATCGTCGGCCCCGAGGCGCCACTGGTGAAGGGCGTGGTGGACCTGTTCCGCGCGCGCGGCCTGGCCATCTTCGGCCCCACCGCCGGCGCCGCCCAGCTGGAAGGCTCCAAGGCCTTCACCAAGGACTTCCTGGCCCGCCACCAGATCCCCACCGCCGACTACCAGAACTTCACCGAAGTCGAGCCGGCGCTGGCCTACCTGCGCCAGCAGGGCGCGCCCATCGTGATCAAGGCCGACGGCCTGGCCGCCGGCAAGGGCGTGATCGTCGCCATGACCCTGGCCGAAGCCGAGGACGCCGTGCGCGACATGCTTTCCGGCAACGCCTTCGGCGACGCCGGCGCCCGCGTGGTGATCGAGGAGTTCCTCGACGGCGAGGAAGCCAGCTTCATCGTCATGGTGGACGGCAAGAACGTGCTGCCCATGGCCACCAGCCAGGACCACAAGCGCGTCGGCGACGGCGACACCGGCCCCAACACCGGCGGCATGGGCGCCTACTCCCCCGCCCCCGTGGTGACCCCGGCCGTGCACCAGCGCGTGATGGACGAGATCATCTACCCGACCGTGCGCGGCATGGCCGAGGAAGGCAACGTCTACACCGGCTTCCTCTACGCCGGCCTGATGATCGACAAGGCCGGCGCGCCCAAGGTCATCGAGTTCAACTGCCGCTTCGGCGACCCGGAAACCCAGCCCATCATGGTGCGCCTGGAATCCTCCCTGGTCCTGCTGGTGGAGGCCGCCCTGGCCCAGGCCCTGGACAAGGTGGAAGCCACCTGGGACCCGCGCCCCACCGTGGGCGTCGTGCTGGCCGCCGGCGGCTACCCGGGCGACTACGCCAAGGGTGACCTGATCGAAGGCCTGGACGACGCCGCCGCGCTCGACGGCAAGGTGTTCCACGCCGGCACCGCGCAGAAGGACGGCCGGATCGTCACCGCCGGTGGCCGCGTGCTCTGCGCCACCGCCATCGGCGCCAGCGTGGCCGACGCCCAGCAACAGGCCTACCGCCTGGCGGAGAAGATCCGCTGGAACGGCTGCTTCTACCGCAAGGACATCGGCTACCGCGCCATCGCCCGCGAACGCGGCGAAGGGTAAGGATCAGGCAGGGACCTGAAGACCGGGGCGGACCGCCCGACAGCGGCCGCCCCGGTCATATTCCGCACCCAGGCGCTTGGCTATAATCCGGCCACTCACCCACGAAGGGACCTCGCCCGTGCATCGGCTCAGGAATGCCACAGGATTGATCGCCAGCCTGCTGCTGGTCCTTCTCTACATGCTGCCTGCCCAGGCGGCCGAAGACCGGCAATGGAGCCTTCTGCTCGATCCGGGCGCCAGCCTGCAACTGGAGGATGTTCGCGCCCAGCGGGCCCTCTCCCAGTTTTCCCCGACCCATCTCGACCAGCTCTACACCCCCGGCGGCAATAGCGCCCTGTGGCTGCACTACCGGCTGCCGCCCCACCAGCAGGAACAGCTGCTGAGGGTCTTCGCGCCCTACCTGTCCTACCTGGACCTCTACGTCCTCAAGGGCGACGAGCTGATCGCCCACCAGCGTACCGGCAGCCGCCTGCCCTACAGCGAACGGCCCCTGCCCAGCCGCGACTTCCTCCTGCCGCTGCCCCTGGCGCAGGAACCCCTGGACCTCTACCTGCGCATGGCCTCGGAACACGCCCTGCGCCCCACGCTGTCCCTGCAGCCCGCGGCCCAGATGGCCGCCGACGACAGCCGCCCGCTGCTGTTCGGGCTGATGCTCGGCGGCCTGGGCATGCTCGTCTACTACAACCTGATGCGCTTCGCCTATTCCCGGGCCCCCGTCAGCCTCTGGCTGGCCGCCGCCCAGGCCTGCCTGCTGGTCACCGGACTCAGCCTGCTGGGCATCGCCTCGCCCTGGCTGGGTGACTGGCAGGGGGCCCAGCCGCAGATCGCCAACCTCTCCATGCTGCTGGCGATGATCTGCGCCCTGGCCTTCACCCTCAGCTTCTTCCACAAGGTCACCCCCGGCACCTGGCTGAACGGCCTGCTGCTGGGGGAAATCGTGCTCATCGGCCTGACCGGCACCCTGCTGCTGATCGTCACCGAGCTGCAGTTCAACCAACTGGTCTACGTGCTGTCGGCCATCGCCAGCCTCAGCATGTTCAGCCTCGCCGCCCACCACTGGCACCAGGGCTATCCTCCGGCCCGCCTCTTCACCCTGGCGCTGGGCCTGTTCTGCCTCGCCATCCTCGGCGCCCTGCCGGCGCTGTTCGGCTACTGGCGCCTGCAGTCCGAGTGGCTGGCCTACGCCCTCCTGACCATCTGCGCCCTCAGCGGCATGCTGCTCAGCATGGCCCTGAGCGAGCGCCAGCGGCGCATCCAGATGGAAGTCTTCCGCGCCAGCCGGGCCAAGGCCGCCAACTCCGCCGAACTCAAGGCCAAGGGCGAGTTCCTCGCCAAGATCAGCCACGAGATCCGCACCCCCATGAACGGCGTGCTGGGCATGACCGAGCTGTTGCTGGGCACGCCGCTGTCGGCCAAGCAACGGGACTACGTGCAGACCATCCACAGCTCCGGCAACGAACTGCTCACGCTGATCAACGAAATCCTCGACATCTCCAAGCTGGAGTCCGGGCAGATCGAACTGGATGACGTGCAGTTCGACCTCAACGCCCTGATCGACGACTGCCTCGACATCTTCCGCGCCAAGGCCGAGCAGCAGCGGGTGGAGCTCATCAGCTTCATGCAGCCCCAGGTTCCCCGGGTCGTCAGCGGCGATCCCACGCGCCTGCGGCAGATCCTCCTGAGCCTGCTGGACAACGCCTTCAAGCAGACCGACGAGGGCGAAATCCTTCTCGTCGTCGCCCTCGACAACAGTGCCAGCACGCCGCGCCTGCGCATCGCCGTGCAGGACAGCGGCCGTCCGCTGGAGGCGGCCGAGCGCGAGGCGCTGCTGAACGCCGAACTGCAGACCAGCGACTTCCTCGCCACCTCCAAGCTCGGCGGGCGCCTCGGCCTGGTGATCGCCCGCCAGCTGGTGCGCCTGATGGGGGGCGACTTCGGCATCCAGAGCGGCTCGGGGCAAGGCAGCACGCTCTGGCTCACCCTGCCCCTGGACAGCCAGTACCTGATCCGCGCCGCCGCCGACCTCGACAGCCCGCTGGAAGGCGCGCGCCTGCTGGTGGTGGACGACAACGACACCTGCCGCAAGGTGCTGCTGCAACAATGCAGCGCCTGGGGCCTGCAGGTCAGCGCCGTGCCCTCCGGCAAGGAAGCCCTGGCCCTGCTGCGCACCAAGGCGCACCTGCGGGAGTACTTCGACGTGGTCCTGCTGGACCAGGACATGCCCGGCATGACCGGCATGCAACTGGCCGCCAAGATCAAGGAAGACCCGAGCCTCAACCACGACATCCTGATCATCATGCTCACCGGCATCAGCAACGCGCCGAGCAAGATCATCGCCCGCAACGCCGGCATCAAGCGCATCCTCGCCAAGCCGGTGGCCGGCTACACCCTGAAGACCACCCTCGCGGACGAACTGAACCAGCGCAGGGCCGGCGGTGCCTTCTCCCTGCCGGGTTCCCAGGTCAGCGAGCCGCTCCAGGTGCCCAATGACTTCCGCATCCTGGTGGCCGAAGACAACAGCATCTCCACCAAGGTCATCCGCGGCATGTTGAGCAAGCTCAACCTGGAGCCGGACACCGCCAGCAATGGCGAGGAAGCCCTCAACGCCATGAAGGCCCGGCACTACGACCTGGTATTGATGGACTGCGAGATGCCCGTGCTCGACGGCTTCACCGCCACCGAACTGCTGCGCGCCTGGGAGCGCCAGGAACAGCGCACCCGCACCCCGGTGGTGGCCCTCACCGCCCATATCCTCAGCGAACACAAGGAACGCGCCCGCCAGGCCGGCATGGACGGCCACATGGCCAAGCCGGTGGAGCTGTCGCAATTGCGGGAACTGATCCAGTACTGGGTGGCCGACAAGGAAAGCCGCGAAGGCCAGGCGCTGCACACCCACTAGGCGGCGGGCCTTCGACAGCGCCCCTTCCCCTAGCCGAAGCGCACCGCGAAGATCGGCGGCAGGTGCCCCGCCAGCAGGTTCCAGCTCTCCCCCTGGTCCTCGGACAGCCAGAGGTGACCGGTGGTGGACCCCATCGCCAGGCATTGGCCATCGTCGTCCACATCCAGGCCGTGGCGGTACACCAGGTCGTAGCACAGCGTCTGGGGCAGGCCCCGCTCCAGCACCTCGAAGCTGCCGCCGCCGTCCCGGGTGCGGGTCACCCGCAGGCGCTGGTCGGCCGGAACCCGGCATTCATCCTTGATCGCCGGGACGAACCAGGCGCAATCAGGGTCGGTGGGGTGCACCGCCACCGCGAAGCCGAAGGTGGAAGGCCCCGCCTCGGTGATCTCGCGCCAGTTCAGCCCGCGATCCTCGCTGGTGAAGATGCCATTGTGATGCTGCACCCAGAGCCGCTGGGGGTTCGCCGGGCAGGCCACCAGGCGGTGCGGGTCCTGGATTTCCGGCTCCTCGGCGCGCTCCGGCGGCATGTAGGCGGCGCGCATGCCCCGGGTGCGGTAGCTCCAGCTCAGGCCCTCGTCCTCGCTGTGCCAGACGCCCCCGCAGGACACCGCCAGGGTCAGGCAACGGCTGTCCCGGGGATCGACGCTGATGGAGTGGATGCCCGGCTGGTCATAGCCGCCGCCGAACCAGTGGGCCCGCTCCGGCCGCTGCCACAGGCTCTCCACCAGGGCCCAGGAGGCGCCGTGGTCCTGGGAGCGAAACAGCCCGCCGGGCAGCGTGCCCGCCCAGAGCGTGCCGGGCTGGTCGAAACCGCCGGCCTCCAGGCACCAGATCATCTCCACCGAAGGCGCATCGTCGCCGTCCGCCGCCGGAAAGGCCGGCGCGGGCAACTCCTCCCAATGCTGGCCCCGATCCCGCGAGCGCCACAGCTTGGGGCCGAAGTGCCCCAGATGCAGCGCCGCGTAGAGCGCGCCGTCGCGCACGTCCTCCAGCACCATGCTCACCGGCTCGCCGAGGAAATCCTGGCGGGCCAGGTGCCAACCGGCGCCCTCGTCCTCGAAACGCAGCAGTCCCTTGCGGGTCGCCACATGGATGCAACGGCTCATGGTCCCTCTCCTTGTCCCGGCTCAGCCGCCGGACAGCGCCTGTACCACGAAGACTTCGCTGTCCGGCCCCAGCGGGTCGGACAGCCGCTGCCGGTCGTTCACCTGCCGGGCATCGACGAAGATCGCCACATGCCGGCGCAAGCGTCCCTGGTCATCCAGCAGATAGCTGCGCAGCCGGGGATTGGCGACGAAGGCCGCCTCCAGCGCATCCGCCACGGAGCGGGCGTCCACCGTCACCTCCGGCACTTCGAGGTGCCGCTGCAGGTTGGGGGTAAAGGCGATGCGCGCCATCGGCCGCTCCCAGGGCGATGCAACAATCCGGTGGGGAAGGTATAGCCGAGACCCGGCCCGGCGTTACACTGGCGCGCCCAACGGCGGTGCAGCCTCTACACTGAGCGAGCGGCCCGCCAGCCCCCTGAATGGATGCCCCTGCATGCTCGAAAGCCTGTCCAGCCTGTACCTGAAGATGCTGGTGCTCTACAGCCCCTTCTTCGTGCTCTCCTGCTTCATCGCCCTCACCCGTGGCTACACGGTGAAGGAGCGCAAGAAGCTCGCCTGGAAGGTCGCCCTCGGCACCCTGGTGGCCAGCGCCCTGCTCTACCTCTTCGGCCAGGCCATCTTCAACGTCTTCGGCATCACCATCGATGCCTTCCGCATCGGCGCCGGCACCGTGCTGTTCATCTCCGCCCTCGGCATGGCCCAGGGCAAGCCGGCGGTGCAGGCCGACAACGTCCAGCAGGACGTCACCATAGTGCCGCTGACCATCCCCCTCACCGTCGGCCCCGGCACCATCGGCGCCATGCTGGTGATGGGCGCCGGCCACGTGCACTGGGACGACAAGCTCACCGCGCTGGCCGCCATCGCCATCGCCTCGGTGACCGTGGGCGCCATCCTCTACCTCTCCGACCGCATCGAGCGCATCCTCGGCGACCAGGGCCTGCAGATCGTCAGCCGCCTCATGGGCCTCTTCGTCTGCGCCCTGGCGGCGCAGATCATCTTCACCGGCGTGAAGAACTACCTGGTGCCCTGACCCCAGGCGCCGCCGGTAGCTCCGCAGGATGGGCCGAGGCACGAAACCCATGCGGGCCATGGCTGATGGGCGCACCATCGGCATGCACGGCGGTCCCCACTGCGGTGCACCGCCCACCGCCGCAAGGCCCGGCCGCAGCGCCATGAACCGCCTGAACGCCCGGAAACAGGGGTGTTCTGAAAACTGGCACCATCGTTGCTCGGGTGATTCCAACTTGGATACAAGATGGAACCCCAGAGCATGTCCGACGCCCCCATCGCCTTCACCCTGGCCGACTGGCGACAGGCCTACCGCGAGCCGTTGAACCCCGCCGACCTGCTGCACGCCCTGCGCCAGCGGCTGTCGCTCGAGGACAACGCCTGGATCAGCCTGGCCAGCGCCGAACAGCTCGACGCCCAACTGGCCGAACTGGCCGCGCGCCTCGACGCCGTGGACGGCCAGCGGGACCGCCTGCCGCTCTACGGCGTGCCCTTCGCCATCAAGGACAACATCGACGCCGCCGGCTGGTCCACCACCGCCGCCTGCCCCGACTTCGCCTACGAGGCCAGGGCGGACGCCACCGTGGTCGCCCGCCTGAGGGCCGCCGGCGCCATCCTCATCGGCAAGACCAACCTCGACCAGTTCGCCACCGGTCTGGTGGGCACCCGCTCGCCCTATGGCGCGGTGCCCAACAGCTTCAACCCGGATTACATCAGCGGCGGCTCCAGCTCCGGCTCCGCCAGCGTCGTGGCCCGGGGCCTGGTGCCCTTTTCCCTCGGCACCGATACCGCCGGTTCCGGCCGGGTGCCGGCGGGCTTCAACAACATCGTCGGGCTCAAGCCCACCAAGGGCTGGCTGCCCAACACCGGGCTGGTGCCGGCCTGCCGCAGCCTCGACTGCATCTCGGTGTTCGCCCTGACCGTCAGCGATGCCCTGGTCGTGGCCAACATCGCCGGTGGCTATGACGCCGCCGACGCCTACAGCCGCCAGAACCCGAACAGCGCCAAGGTCGGCATGCCGGCCAAGCCGCGCCTGGCGGTGCCGGCCAACCCCGAGTTCTTCGGCGACAGCCGGAACCAGGCCGTCTACGAGACGGCGCTGGGCAGATTGCGCGAACTGGGTGCCGAACTGGAGGAGATCGACTTCGCGCCCTTCCGGCAACTGGCCGAACAGCTCTACTACGGCCCCTGGGTCGCCGAGCGCAGCGTCGCCGTGGAAGACGTGCCCCCTGAAGCGATCAACCCGGTGGTGCGCGGCATCGTCGAGAACGGGCACAAGTACAGCGCCTGTGATGCCTACAAGGCCGAATACATCCGCGCCGAACTGAGCCGCCGCATCAACGATGCCCTGGCCGGCTTCGACGCCCTGGTGGTGCCCACCTCGCCCACCCTGCGCACCCTGGCGGAAATGGACGCCGAACCGGTGCTGTTCAACAGCCAGTTCGGCACCTACACCAACTTCACCAACCTCGCCGACCTCTCCGCCCTGGCCCTGCCCGCCGGCTTCCGCGCCGATGGCCTGCCGGCCGGCATCACCCTGATCGCCCCCGCCTGGCACGACAGCGCCCTGGCGGCCCTGGGCCAGCGCTGGCAAGAGGCCCTGGCCCTGCCCCTGGGCGCCACCGGCCGCCCCCTGCCGTCCCAGGCGACGAACCCGGCGCCGGCCCCCGGCAGCGTGCGGGTCGCCGTGGTGGGCGCCCACCTCAGCGGCATGCCGCTGAACTTCCAGCTCACTAGCCGCGATGCCGTGCTGGTGGAACAGACCACCAGCGCCGCCCAATACCGCCTCTATGCCCTCCCCGGCACCCTGCCGCCCAAGCCGGGCCTGGCACGGGTGGCGGAAGACGGCGCCGAGATCATCGTCGAGCTCTGGGATATCCCCCAGGCGCGCTTCGGCGAATTCGTCGCGGAAATCCCGCCACCGCTGGGCATCGGCAACCTGCAACTGGCCGACGGTCGCTGGGTGAAGGGCTTCATCTGCGAGCCCTACGCCCTGGACGGCGCCCGCGACATCACCGGCTTCGGCGGCTGGCGCGCCTTCATCGCCAGCCAGGCGCGCTGACGCATGACATCGGCCAGCGCCAGGAAAGGGCGCCCCGAAAGCCTGTCGAGCAGCATCTACGCCCGGCTCAAGGCCGATATCGGCGAGTTCCGCCTGCTCCCCGGGGACCGCTTCAGCGAAGGCGAACTGGCCGAACGCATGGCCGCCAGCCGCACCCCGGTGCGCCAGGCCCTGCACCGCCTGGAGCGCGAGGGCTACCTGGAGGTGCGCTTCCGCAGTGGCTGGCAGGTGAAGGCATTCGACTTCGAGCATTTCGAAGAGCTCTACGAGCTGCGCATCGTCCTCGAACTGGAGGCCGTGCGCCGGCTCTGCCAGCGCCCCGCGACGGATCAGCCGGACGCACTGGACCGACTCGCGCGCACCTGGGTGGTGCGGGAGCGCCTGAACGATGGCCCGGAAGTCTCGCGCCTGGACGAGGCCTTCCACTGCCAACTGGTGGAAGCGGCGGGCAACCGGGAAATGGCCCGTATCCACCGCGAAGTCAGCGAAAAGATCCGCATCATCCGCCGCCTGGACTTCACCCAGGCCCCGCGCATCGAGGCCACCTATGCCGAGCACGGGGCGATTCTCCAGGCGATCGCCGATCGAAACCGCGAAGAGGCACAGCATTTGCTGAAGACCCACATCGAAGTCAGCAAGGCTGAAGTACGCAAGATCACCCTGCACATGTTGCACAGCGCTCGGCAACGTCCGCAGCCCGACCAAGGGTGACGTGGAAGACCCTTTGAACACTGCCCCAAGAACAATCACCGAACGCAGTCAATTCAAGAAGCTGGACCAGAACGGAGATCGCCCAATGCAACGTCGCAGCCTGATCAAGGCCTTCACCCTTTCCGCATCCATTGCCGCCATGGGCATGTCCTGGACCCTCCAGGCGGCCGAGACCATCAAGGTCGGCATCCTGCATTCGCTGTCCGGCACCATGGCCATCTCCGAGACCTCCCTCAAGGACATGGCCCTGATGACCATCGACGAGATCAACGCCAAGGGCGGGGTCAACGGCAAGCAACTCGAACCCGTGGTGGTGGACCCGGCCTCCAACTGGCCGCTGTTCGCCGAGAAGGCCCGCCAGTTGCTGACCCAGGACAAGGTCGATGTGGTCTTCGGCTGCTGGACCTCGGTGTCCCGCAAGTCCGTGCTGCCGGTGTTCGAGGAGCTCAACGGCCTGCTCTTCTACCCGGTGCAGTACGAGGGCGAGGAGCTTTCCCCCAACGTCTTCTACACCGGCGCCGCGCCGAACCAGCAGGCCATCCCGGCGGTGGAATACCTGATGAGCGAGGACGGCGGCAGCGCCAAGCGCTTCTTCCTGCTGGGCACCGACTACGTCTACCCGCGCACCACCAACAAGATCCTGCGCAGCTTCCTGCACAGCAAGGGCGTCGCCGACAAGGACATCGAGGAGGTCTACACCCCCTTCGGCCACAGCGACTACCAGACCATAGTCGCCAACATCAAGAAGTTCTCCGCCGGCGGCAAGACCGCGGTGATCTCCACCGTCAACGGCGACTCCAACGTGCCCTTCTACAAGGAACTGGCCAACCAGGGCCTGGAAGCCACCGACGTGCCGGTGGTGGCCTTCTCCGTGGGCGAGGAAGAACTGCGCGGCATCGACACCAAGCCGCTGGTGGGCCACCTGGCCGCCTGGAACTACTTCGAGTCGGTGGATAACCCGGTCAACGGCAAGTTCGTCGAGCAGTGGAAGGCCTACGCCAAGGCCAAGAACCTGCCCAACTACCAGACCGCCGTGACCAACGACCCCATGGAAGCCACCTACGTCGGCATCCACATGTGGGCCCAGGCCGTCGAGAAGGCCGGCACCACCGACGTCGACAAGGTGCGCGAGGCCCTGGCCGGCCAGACCTTCGCCGCGCCGTCGGGCTACACCCTGACCATGGACAAGACCAACCACCACCTGCACAAGCCGGTGATGATCGGCGAGATCCAGGAAGACGGTCAGTTCTCGGTGGTCTGGCAGACCGAAGGCCCCCTGCGCGCCCAGCCCTGGAGCCCCTTCATCCCCGGCAACGACAAGAAGCCGGACTACGCGGTGAAGACGAACTGAGCTGGATCAGGACACCCTCACCCTCAGCCCCTCTCCCGAAGGGAGAGGGGAACCGTTCGGAGTCACGGGGAAGCTCGGTGTCCGACGCCACGTCACCCCTCTCCCCATGGGAGAGGGGGCGGGGGTGAGGGCGGTGTCAGCCGGCACAGACCTCTCCTCGCGCCATGAACCAGGACCGCCCAATGTCGACAGCCCTCTACCGAATCCTCCTCGCCCTGGCCCTGCTGCTGCCCCTGGCGGCCCGGGCCGGCGACGCCAACGACTTCGCCGCCGCCAACCCGGCGCAGCAGGCGAAGCTGCTGGAACGCTGGGCCGCCGAGCCCGACGCCGCGCGCCAGCCCCTGCTGGACGCCCTGCAGCAGGGCCGCTTCGCCATCGACGCGAAGCAGGCCTTCATCGAACGGGACGGCGCCTTCGTTGCCGCCGAAGGTGATGCCGCGCCCATCGGCACGCCGAAGAAGCTGCGCCTGAACAACCGCCTGCGCGGCCTGCTGATCACCGCCCAGGCCGGCCATCAGTTGCTCGCCCCTGACGCCACCCTGCGACTGGCGGGCGCGCGCCAGCTGCAGAAGAGCGCCAAGCCCGCACAACTGGCCCTGCTCAACGCCCGCGTGGTGGTCGAGGAAGACGGCGCCGTGCGCGATGCCCTGTCCCTGGCCCTGGCCAACCTGCAACTGGTCGACCCCGACCCGGCGGTGCGCCTGAACGCCGTGCGCCTGCTGGGGGAAACCGGCGACCCGCTGGCCCGCACCCGCCTCGAAGCCCTGCTGGACCCCGCAGTGGAAACCGATACCGCCGTGCGCACCGCCGCCGAGACCAGCCTGGCCCAGGTCAAGCGCCGGCTGCTGCTGGGCGAACTCCTCGGCCAGGCCTTCAGCGGCCTGTCCCTGGGCTCCATCCTGTTGCTGGCCGCCCTTGGCCTGGCCATCACCTTCGGCCTCCTCGGCGTGATCAACATGGCCCACGGCGAAATGCTCATGCTCGGCGCCTACACCACCTACGTGGTGCAGCTCGCCTTCCAGCGCCTGGCCCCCGACCTGCTCGCCCTCTACCCGCTGGTGGCCCTGCCGGTGGCCTTCTGCGTCACCGCCGCCATCGGCATGGCCCTGGAGCGCACGGTGATCCGCCACCTCTACGGCCGCCCGCTGGAAACCCTGCTGGCCACCTGGGGCATCAGCCTGATCCTGATCCAGCTGGTGCGGGTGGTGTTCGGCGCGCAGAACGTCGAGGTGGCCAACCCGGCCTGGCTGTCCGGCGGCATCCAGGTGCTGCCCAACCTGGTCCTGCCCTGGAACCGCATCGTCATCATCGGCTTCGCCCTGTTCGTGGTGGCCCTGACCTGGTTGCTGCTGAACCGCACGCGCCTGGGCCTCAACGTCCGCGCCGTCACCCAGAACCGCAACATGGCCGCCTGCTGCGGCGTGCCCACCGGCCGGGTGGACATGCTCGCCTTCGGCCTCGGCTCCGGCATCGCCGGGCTCGGCGGCGTGGCCCTGTCCCAGGTCGGCAACGTCGGCCCGGACCTGGGCCAGGGCTACATCATCGACTCCTTCCTGGTGGTGGTGCTCGGTGGCGTCGGCCAACTGGCCGGCAGCGTCATGGCCGCCTTCGGCCTGGGCGTGGCCAACAAGATCCTGGAACCTTCGATCGGCGCCGTGCTGGGCAAGATCCTCATCCTCGCGCTGATCATTCTCTTCATCCAGAAGCGGCCCCAGGGCCTCTTCGCCCTGAAAGGACGGGTGATCGACTGATGAACCAGCCACTGACCCTCACCGCCGCACAGAAGGCCGGCCCCAGAGTCACCCTGGGCGTCGGCGCGCTGGTGCTCGCCGTGCTCATCGCCCTGCCGCTGCTGCACCTGCTGCCGGCGGACAGCCCCTTCCAGGTCTCGGCCTACACCCTGACCCTGGTGGGCAAGATCCTCTGCTACGCCATCGTCGCCCTGGCCCTGGACCTGGTCTGGGGCTACGCCGGGCTGCTGTCCCTCGGCCACGGGCTGTTCTTCGCCCTCGGCGGCTACGCCATGGGCATGTACCTGATGCGCCAGAGCGCCGGCGACGGCCTGCCGGCCTTCATGAGCTTCCTCGCCTGGACCGAACTGCCCTGGTACTGGGCCGGCACCCAGCACTTCCTCTGGGCCCTGGGCCTGGTGGTGCTGGCCCCCGGCCTGCTGGCGCTGGTGTTCGGCTTCTTCGCCTTCCGCTCGCGGATCAAGGGCGTCTACTTCTCGATCATGACCCAGGCCCTGACCTTCGCCGGCATGCTGCTGTTCTTCCGCAACGAGACCGGCTTCGGCGGCAACAACGGTTTCACCGACTTCAAGCGCATCCTCGGCTTCGACATCACCGCCCCCGGCACCCGCGCCCTGCTCTTCCTCGCCACCGTCGCCCTGCTGGTGGGCAGCCTGCTGCTGGGCTGGCGCCTGGCCCGGAGCAAGTTCGGCCGGGTGCTCACCGCCCTGCGCGACGCCGAGAACCGCCTGATGTTCTGCGGCTACGACCCGCGCGGCTACAAGCTGTTCATCTGGGTGCTGTCGGCGGTGCTCTGCGGCCTGGCCGGCGCGCTCTACGTGCCCCAGGTGGGCATCATCAACCCCAGCGAGATGTCCCCCACCAACTCCATCGAGGCCGCCGTCTGGGTGGCCCTGGGCGGGCGCGGCTCGCTCATCGGTCCGCTGCTGGGCGCGGGCCTGGTGAACGGCATGAAGAGCTGGTTCACCGTGGCCTTCCCCGAGTACTGGCTGTTCTTCCTCGGCGCCCTGTTCATCCTCGTCACCCTCTACCTGCCCAGGGGCGTGATCGGCCTGCTGAAGAAGGAGGGCAAGTGATGCGCGCCACCCCGGACTTCATGCTCGAACCCATCCTCGCCCCCAACCGCGACGCCGGCAGCGGCCGCGACGCACTCGGCGTCGGTCGCGCCGCCGGCCAGGGCCTGAACACCCGCCACGGCACCATCCTTACCCTGGAGGACATCAGCGTCAGCTTCGACGGCTTCAAGGCCCTGCGGGAGCTGAACCTCTACATCGGCGTCGGCGAACTGCGCTGCATCATCGGCCCCAACGGCGCCGGCAAGACCACCCTGATGGACGTCATCACCGGCAAGACCCGCCCCGACACCGGCCAGGCCTGGTTCGGCGAAACCCTCGACCTCACCCGCATGAGCGAAGTGGAGATCGCCCAGGCCGGCATCGGCCGAAAGTTCCAGAAGCCCACGGTGTTCGAGGCACTCACCGTGTTCGAGAACCTGGAGCTGGCGCAGAAGACCGACAAGTCGGTGTGGGCGAGCCTGCGCGCCCGCCTCACCGGCGAGCAGAAGGACCGCATCGACGAGGTGCTCGCCACCATCCGCCTGGACGGCTCGCGCCAGCGCCCCGCCGGCCTGCTCTCCCACGGCCAGAAGCAGTTCCTGGAGATCGGCATGCTGCTGGTGCAGGACCCGCAACTGCTGCTGCTCGACGAGCCGGTGGCGGGCATGACCGACGCCGAGACCGAGTTCACCGCCGAGCTGTTCAAGGGCCTCGCACGCCAGCACTCGCTGATGGTGGTGGAACACGACATGGGCTTCGTCGGCACCATCGCCGACCACGTCACAGTGCTGCACCAGGGCCACGTCCTGGCCGAAGGCTCCCTCGCCCAGGTCCAGGCCAACGAACAGGTGATCGAGGTCTACCTGGGCCGCTGAACAGAACGGTGCGCACGGCGCACCCTACCCGGCACGGCGTCACTCGTAGGGTGCGCCGCGCGCACCGAATCGCACCGCAAGGCAACAAGGACATCGACATGCTCAAAGTCGACCAGCTCCACCAGTACTACGGCGGCAGCCATATCCTCCGGGGCCTCTCCTTCGAGGCGCGGATCGGCGAGGTCACCTGCCTGCTCGGGCGCAACGGCGTGGGCAAGACCACCCTGCTGAAGTGCCTCATGGGCCTGGTCCCGGCCAGGGAAGGCGCGGTGAACTGGGAGGGCCGCGCCATCACCGGCTTCAAACCGCACCAGCGGGTCCACGCCGGCATCGCCTACGTGCCCCAGGGGCGCGAGATCTTCGGGCGGCTCAGCGTGGAAGAGAACCTGCTGATGGGCCTCTCCCGCTTTCCCGCCAGCCAGGCCAAGGCGGTGCCCGAATCCATCTACGAACTCTTCCCCGTGCTGCGGGAAATGAAGCACCGCCGGGGCGGCGACCTTTCCGGCGGCCAGCAGCAGCAACTGGCCATCGGCCGCGCCCTGGCCAGCCAGCCGCGCCTCTTGATCCTCGACGAGCCCACCGAAGGCATCCAGCCCTCGGTGATCAAGGAGATCGGCGCGGTGATCCGCAAACTGGCCGAGCGCGGCGACATGGCCATCCTGCTGGTGGAGCAGTTCTACGACTTCGCCGCCGAACTGGCCGACCAGTACCTGGTGATGAGCCGGGGCGAGATCATCCAGCAGGGACGCGGCGCCACCATGGAAGCCGACGGCGTGCGGGGACTGGTGGCCATCTGAAGCGGGCCGCCTTGCACCGAATGGGTTCGGGGCACGCCTCTTGCTTGCCCACTCGGTCAACTATTCCGAGAAACGCCACCGCACCATGAACCTGCCTGCCGCCCTGTTCACGCCGAGCTGGCCCGCCGAATTGGAGCTGGCCTACGCTCGCCAGGGCGATCGCACCATTCCGGTGCATCGCCGCCACCTCGGCCCCCTGAGGGTGCAGAAGCACCTCCATGCCGAAGGCCCGGAGGTCTGCCAGCACATCATCGTCCACCCGCCCGGCGGCATCGCCGGTGGCGACCGGCTGGACATCCGCGCCCGCGCCGGCGAAGCCAGCTGGGTCCAGCTCACCAGCCCCGGCGCCGCCAAGTGGTACCGCGCCAGCGCCCCGGCGCATCAGGCCATTCACCTGGACATCCGGCCCGGCGCCACCCTGGAGTGGCTGCCCCAGGAGACCATCCTCTACGACGGCGCCCAGGCCGAACTGCACACCCGCATCGACCTGCACGGCGACGCCCGGCTGTTCCACTGGGACATAGTCGCCCTCGGCCGCCCCGCCGCCGGCGAGCGCTTCGCCAGTGGCCACTTCCAGGCGCGACTGGACATCCGCCGCGATGACGCGCTGATCTGGCACGAGCGCCAGCGCATCATCGGCGGCGACGGCCTGCTCGATTCGCCCATCGGACTGGCCGGCGCCCCGGTGTTCGCCACCCTGATCGCCACCGGCGAAATCGACCCCGAGCTGCTGGAGCGCTGCCGCGAGCGGTCCTGCCAGGGTCGCGGCGACCTCACCCAACTGCCCGGCCTGGTGCTGGCCCGCTGCCTGGCCCCCGAGGCCCTGCAGGCCCGCGCCTGGCTCATCGAACTCTGGCGCCTGTTGCGCCCTGCCTTGCTCGGCCGCGAGGCCAAGCCCCCGAGAATCTGGAGTACCTGAGATGGATTTGTCGCCCCGCGAGAAAGACAAGCTGCTGATCTTCACCGCCGGCCTGGTGGCCGAGCGCCGCCTGGCCCGTGGCCTGAAGCTCAACTACCCGGAAGCCATGGCGTTCATTTCCGCCGCCCTGCTGGAGGGTGCCCGCGACGGCCGGACCGTGGCCGAGCTGATGCATTTCGGCACCACCCTGCTGACCCGCGACCAGGTGATGGAAGGCGTGCCGGAGATGATCCCGGAGATCCAGATCGAAGCCACCTTCCCCGACGGCACCAAGTTAGTAACCGTCCACCAACCCATCGCCTGAGGAAGTCGTCCCATGCCTACTGCGCTTGCCCACGCTGCGTTGCAAGTCGCCTCGGATTGCTCATTGACAGGCGTCAACTCCGCATCCTCGTCGACTTGCGCCTTGCCTGAGCTGCGCTCGCTACGGCCTTGAACGACTTCCTGGAGACCTGAAAAATGATCATTCGTGATGCAGGAGAGACCGACCTGCCCGGCATCCTCGCCATCTACAACGACGCCGTGGAACACACCACGGCGATCTGGAACGAAACCCGGGTGGATCTCGCCAACCGCCGCGACTGGCTGGCCGAGCGCACCGCCGCCGGCTTCCCGGTGCTGGTGGCGCTGAACGACGCCGGTGAGGTTCTCGGCTACGCCAGCTACGGCACCTGGCGCAGCATCGAAGGCTTCCGCCACACCGTCGAGCACTCGGTGTACGTGCGTGGCGACCAGCGCGGCCAGGGCCTGGGACCCGCCCTGATGCAGGCGCTGATCCAGCGCGCCCGCGCCGCCGGCCTGCACGTGATGGTGGCGGCCATCGAAGCGGAGAACGCCGCCTCCATCCGCCTGCACCAGCGCCTCGGCTTCGTCACCACCGGGCAGATGCCCCAGGTGGGGCGCAAGTTCGGCCGCTGGCTGGACCTGACCTTCATGCAACTGATCCTGGAGTGATCCCATGATTCCCGGCGAATACCAGATCCAGGACGGCGAGATCGAACTCAACGCCGGCCGCCGCACCCTGACCCTTTCCGTGGCCAACACCGGCGACCGGCCGATCCAGGTCGGCTCGCACTACCACTTCTTCGAGACCAACGACGCCCTGGCCTTCGACCGCGCCGCGGCCCGGGGCATGCGCCTGAACATTCCCGCCGGCACCGCCGTGCGCTTCGAGCCCGGCCAGAGCCGCGAGGTGGAGCTGGTGGACCTGGCCGGCGCCCGCCGCGTATTCGGCTTCGCCGGACGGGTGATGGGCGACCTCTGATCACCCTAGAAACGCATTCGTAGGATGGGTAGAGCAACGCGAAACCCATCAGCCAACAATCGATGGGTTACGCCACTGCGTGGCTAACCCATCCTACGGACAGGAACCAGCATGAAGATTTCCCGCCAAGCCTACGCCGACATGTTCGGCCCCACCGTCGGCGACAAGGTGCGCCTGGCCGACACCGACCTGTGGATCGAAGTCGAGAAGGACTTCACCACCTACGGCGAGGAAGTGAAATTCGGCGGCGGCAAGGTGATCCGCGACGGCATGGGCCAGGGCCAGCTGCTGGCGGCCGAAGTGGTCGACACCCTGATCACCAACGCGCTGATCATCGACCACTGGGGCATCGTCAAGGCCGATGTCGGCCTGAAGGACGGGCGCATCGCGGCGATCGGCAAGGCCGGCAACCCGGACATCCAGCCCGACGTCACCATCGCCATCGGCGCCAGCACCGAGGTGATCGCCGGCGAGGGCATGATCCTCACCGCCGGCGGCATCGACACCCACATCCACTTCATCTGCCCGCAGCAGATCGAAGAGGCGCTCATGAGCGGCGTCACCACCATGATCGGCGGCGGCACGGGACCGGCCACCGGCACCAACGCCACCACCTGCACCTCGGGCCCCTGGCACATGGCGCGCATGCTCCAGGCCGCCGACGCCTTCCCGATGAACATCGGCTTCACCGGCAAGGGCAACGCCTCGCTGCCCGAGCCCTTGATCGAGCAGGTGAAGGCCGGCGCCATCGGCCTGAAGCTGCATGAAGACTGGGGCACCACACCGGCGGCCATCGACAACTGCCTGAGCGTCGCCGACCAGTACGACGTGCAGGTGGCGATCCATACCGACACCCTCAACGAGTCGGGCTTCGTCGAGACCACCCTGGGCGCCTTCAAGGGCCGGACCATCCACACCTACCACACCGAAGGCGCGGGCGGCGGCCACGCCCCGGACATCATCAAGGCCTGCGGTTTCTCCAACGTGCTGCCCAGCTCCACCAACCCGACCCGGCCCTTCACCCGCAACACCATCGACGAACACCTGGACATGCTCATGGTCTGCCACCACCTGGACCCGAGCATCGCAGAGGACGTGGCCTTCGCCGAAAGCCGCATCCGCCGCGAGACCATCGCCGCCGAGGACATCCTCCACGACCTTGGCGCCTTCAGCATGATCAGCTCCGACAGCCAGGCCATGGGCCGCGTCGGCGAGGTCATCACCCGCACCTGGCAAACCGCCGACAAGATGAAGAAGCAGCGCGGCCCACTGCCCGAAGACGCCCCCGGCAACGACAACTTCCGGATCAAGCGCTACATCGCCAAGTACAGCATCAACCCGGCCATCACCCACGGCATCAGCCACGAAGTGGGCTCGGTGGAAGTGGGCAAGTGGGCCGACCTGGTGCTCTGGCGCCCGGCCTTTTTCGGCGTGAAGCCGAGCCTGATCCTCAAGGGCGGCGCCATCGCCGCCAGCCTGATGGGCGACGCCAACGCCTCCATCCCCACTCCGCAACCGGTGCACTACCGGCCGATGTTCGGAAGCTTTGCCGGCAGCCGCCATGCCACCAGCATCACCTTCATCAGCCAGGCCGCCTTCGACGCGGGCATCCCCGCCCAGTTGGGCCTGCAGAAGAAGATCGGCGTGGTGAAGGGCTGCCGCACCGTGCAGAAGAAGGACCTGATCCACAACGACTACACCCCGACCATCGAGGTCGACCCGCAGAACTACCAGGTGAAAGCCGACGGCCAGCTGCTCTGGTGCGAACCGGCGGACGTGCTGCCCATGGCCCAGCGCTATTTCCTGTTCTGAAGCCCTCGCCGCCGCAGGGGAGCCCCCTCTCCCTCCGGGAGAGGGATGCCGGAACGGTGGCGGCGCTATGCTAGGATTCCGCAGTCCAGCCAGGCTCAGGAGGTCGCCATGCCCCGCTACCATTCCCCCCTGCCCGACGAACTGCTCAAGCTCTCTCCGGCCGAACGTATCCAGTTGGCCGAAGACCTCTGGGAAAGCGTTGCCGCCCACCCCGAGAGCATGCCGCCGCTCACCGAGGATGAAGGCCGCGAAATCGACCGTCGCCTGGCCGAACATCAGGCAACCCCGGAGACCGCCGTCGACTGGACGGACGTGCGCAAGAAACTGTGGGCGAGGCTTGAGTGAAGATCCGGTTCCGGCAGGAGGCCGAACTGGAACTGCAGGACGCATTGGCCTGGTACGAACACTGCGCCGCCGGCCTGGGCGGCCGATTCCTCGAAGCCCTCGATGACTGCCTGGACAGAATCGTCCGATTTCCCCAGGCCTACCCATTGGTCCGTGGCCAAGCCAGACGGGCGTTGCTCCAGCAGTTTCCCTACAGCCTGGTCTTCCTGATCGAGGCGGATGGCATCCTGATCATCTCCTGCCGCCATTTCCGACAAAGGTCTCCCCAATAACGCTCCCGCCGCAGGGTGCCGTTATCCGAAGGGCAACGCACCTTGCGGCACCACTGCCGCCTCGCTACAGTCCGCCCCGTCACGGTCAATCCCGTGACCGGGTTTGACGGCCCAGTCCAGTAGGCGCGATTGCGCCCACCAGCGCATGCGAACGCTCTTCGAGCGATTGCAGGCCTTGGTACAGCCGTAGCATTTACACGGCACGCTCTATGGCAGATCGCGCAGGGAGATCCTCGTGGTCTGCCGGTCCCTACTGCCGGTCCGTCAACCCTGCGTGGTCTGCCACCCATTCGATTGACGGCGAATGGCGGCAGCTCCTGACAACCTTCAGTAGGAGCTACACCCATGAACAAAGACGTTCGCACGCCCCTCGTTTTCCTCCGCTACCAACGCCCGCTGCGCGCCCTGATGATCGACGGCCAGCCCTGGTTCGCCGCCCACGATGTGGGCTGCCTGATCGGGCGTCGCGTGGAGCAACTCGCCGAGTACCGTCTGGATGCCGACCTGAAGCGGCGCGAATGGTTGTCGACCCAGACCGGCGAGGCGCAGACCTGGCTGATCAGCGATGCGGCGCTCTTCTCGCTGCTCCAGCACTTCCGCCACCCGGAACACCCGAGCCTGCGCCGCTGGCTGGTGCGGGAGGTGATACCCACGCTGCGGGACTCGGTGAACGAGCACCCACAAGCGCCCCGCCGCCAGCTGCTGCGCTGGGTCGACACGGACCTCTCCACCCTGCACTGGCAGGACGATATCTGGGTGCGCTTCGTGGATGTGCCCTGCCTGATGCCGATGGACACGCAACCGGCCAGACGAAGCGGCGTGCTCCGCCGCCTGCTGGATAACCTCTAGCCACCCGCCCCGTCCGGCGGCCTGCTGCCGGACGGGTTGAATGCGACCTTAATCAAGACCAAAATACGGCACTAAATTCAGGAGCCAGACTCATGCAGAACGTTCTCGCCGATGTCGCTGTCAGCGTTTCCGAACTCAAGAAGAACCCCTCGGCCGTGGTTTCTGGTGCCAAAGGTGCTCCGGTCGCGGTACTCAATCACAACAGGGTGATGGCCTACATGGTTCCAGCCGAGACCTTCGAGGCACTGCTGGATCATCTCGATGATCAGGCGTTGGCGGAAATCGTCCGCAGCCGCAGCCATGAAAAGGGAGTGAAAGTCAGCCTCGATGACCTATGAACTGGAGTTCCTGCCTTCAGCGCTCAAGGAATGAACGTGCCAGCCCCGCCTCCACGACTACCGCAACTGACTGTCCTTGCTCCCCCGCCGGTTGTACCCGGTGTAGGCGGCCTGTTCGCGGTCGTGTTCGGCCTGGCAGTTGACGCACAGGCGCACGCCGGGGACGGCCTGGCGGCGGGCTTCGGGAATGACGGCATCGCATTCCTCGCAGTGCGTCAGGCTCTCGCCCTTGGGCAACTGGCTGCGCGCCCGCGCGATGGCGTCCTCGATGGTGCTGTCGATCTGTTCCTGGACCGCGCCGTCGCCGGCCCATCCGCTTGCCATGCTGGCCTCCTGATCGGATCAAGACTCACATGACATCGATTTGGGGTCAGGGCCGGGGCTTTTGCAAGGGGCGGGGTCGGCGGGCGACAAGCGGAGGTCGGCCTGGGGCCTACTCCTTCACGTTCATGAAGGCCTCGGCCCAGACGATGTAGTCCTCGGGCTGGGTGTACTTGTGGGTCAGTTCGGTGGCGGTGAGTTCTTCGCCGGTGGCGACCTGGCGCTGGTCGCGCAGGCAGTCGTAGGTGGCCTTGATGGCGGCGAAGTAGGCGGCGTGGCCGTTGACCACGATGCGTACGCCGAGGCGGGCGAGGCGTTCGTTGTCGCGCAGCTTGGGGTTGCCATAGGTGACCAGCACCAGCGGCACGTTGAGGTGCTCGGCGATGGCTTCCAGGTGTTCGAAGTCGGCCACGCCCACCATGCAGATACCGTCGGCGCCGGCCGCTTCGTAGGCCTTGGTGCGCTTGATCACTTCGTCGGTGCTGAGCACACCGGCGTGGGTCCGGGCGATGATGGCCAGGTCCGGGTCGACTCGGGCCTCCAGGGCCGCGCGGATCTTGCCGACGCCTTCCTCGACGCTGATCAGGTCGGTGGATTTGCGGCCGAACTGGGCCGGCAGCAGGGTGTCCTCGATGGTCAGCGCGGCGATGCCGGCGCGCTCCAGTTCGACCACGGTGCGCATCACGTTGAGGGCGTTGCCGTAGCCGTGGTCCGCGTCCGCGATCACCGGCAGGCGCGACACGCGGCCGATGCGGGTGGCCTGTTCGACGAACTCGCTGAGGGTGATGAGCGCGAAGTCCGGCGCGGCCAGCACCTGGAGGGAGGCCACCGAGCCGCCGAGGATGCCCACTTCGAAGCCGAGGTCGGCGGCGATGCGGGCGGACATGGGGTCGAACACCGAAGCGGTGTGGAAGCAGGAATCCGAGTCCAGCAACGCACGAAAGGCCGTGCGCAACTCGTGGTGAGAAGCTCTTTGCATAAAGGCACCCGATATCAGTGGGGGTCAGGATGGGCCGATTCCCTAACTCTGGAACCGGAACCCCCGTTTTTCCATTGTCAGACGGCGCCCATTTTAAGGGTTCACCCTTTCAAGGTGCTTGCCAAAACCCGCAAAAAGCGTCCGGGGGCCAAGAAAACGTCTCGAGCGGACGAGTGCGCCATCGAGGATGTCTTGATGCCCAACAGCGGGAACCGCCAGGCCGGAAGGGTTAGACTGACCGCCCCCCGGCACTTCGATTCCGCCCTCCGTTGACCTTCTTCACCGCCTACGCCGCCCTCTTCCTCTCCGCCTTCGGCGCCGCCACCCTGCTGCCCCTGCAATCCGAGGCGGTGCTGGTCGGCCTGCTGCTGGCCAAGGCCCAGCCCGCCTGGGCGCTGGTGGCCGTGGCCACCTTCGGCAATGTGCTGGGCTCCCTGGTGAACTGGTGCCTGGGGCGCTATGTGGAGCACTTCCGCGAGCGCCGCTGGTTCCCGGTGAAGCCGGCGCAGATGGAGAAGGCCCAGCGCTTCTACCACCGCTACGGACGCGTGTCGCTGCTGCTGTCCTGGATGCCGGTGATCGGCGATCCGCTGACCCTGGTGGCGGGGGTGATGCGGGAATCCTTCTGGGTGTTCCTGGGGCTGGTGATACTGGCCAAGGCCGGGCGTTACCTGGTGCTGGCGGCGCTGACGCTGGGGTGGATGGGCTGAACGAGCCAACGCATTCTCGGCGGAGCTCGCTCGATGGGTATCGCTCCGCTCCACCCATCCCAGGGGCGGCGAGGTGCCGGCGAAGCGCCTACGCTTTCCGGGTCGCTGACTGGAGGCTCACGCCATGAGAAAGCTCGCCCTGCTCGTCGCCTTCTTCGCCCTGGTGCTCGGGGCCACCGCCGCCTTCGCCCACCACGGCTGGAGCGCCTACGACGCCGACCAGACCCTGACCATCGAGGCGCCGGTCAAGACGCTCTCGTACCGCAACCCCCACGCCCACATCACCATCGACTACCAGGGCCGCGAGTGGCACGTGGTCCTCGCCCCCATCAGCCGCATGGCGGCCCGTGGACTGCCGGAAGCCGACCTGATGCCCGGCAAGCGCATCACCCTGGTCGGCTACCCGCGCAAGGACGGCACGGCGGAGATCCGCGCCGAACGGGTGATGGTCGACGGCCGCACCGTGGAGCTGCGCTGAGCCACGGCCGTGGACTGGCTGCTGCCCTGGGCCCAGCGCCTGGAGGCCTCCGCTTTCGGGGAGCTGATGCGGACGTCCACGCTGCTCTACCCGGCCGCCAACCTGCTGCACCTGGCCGGGCTGGTGATGCTGCTGGGCACCATGGTGCTGCTGGATCTGCGGCTGCTGGGCCTGGCCCGGGAGATTCCCGTGGACGCCGCCTCGCGCCGCCTGACCCCCATCGGCATCGCCGGGCTGGCGCTGCTGCTGATCACCGGTTTCGGCCTGTTCGCCGCCGACGCGGGCCCGCTGCTCGGTAACGCGCTCCTGCAACTGAAGCTGCTGCTGGTGGCGCTGGGCATCGGCAATGCGTTGCTGTTCCGCGCCCTGTGGGCGGCGCGGCTGGCGGACTGGGACCGACGCCCTCCCCTCCTGGGGCGACTGCAGGTGGCGTCGTCGATCCTGATCTGGTGCGGGGTGATGTCGGCGGGGCGGCTGCTGGCCTATGTCTGAGCCGCCCGGTGGCGCCGCCACGACGAATTGCGCTGACCCGTCCGATGCGCTCGCGTAAACTGCGCGGCCGTTTTTTCCCGGAACCCCGCGACATGAGCAACGCCCTCCCCGCCCAGGCCCTGGGCATCGACTTCGGCACCTCCAACTCCACCGTCGGCTGGTGGCGCCCGGACACCGAACCGCTGATCGCCCTGGAGGACGACAAGGTCACCCTGCCCTCGGTGGTCTTCTTCAACACCGAGGAGCGTCGCCCGGCCTACGGCCGCCAGGCGCTGCACGAGTACCTGGAGGGCTACGAGGGGCGCCTGATGCGCTCGCTGAAGAGCCTGCTGGGCTCGCCCCTGCTCAAGAGCGAGACCACGGTGCTGGGCAGTGCGCTGCCGTTCAAGGACCTGCTGGGGCTGTTCATCGGCGAGCTGAAGAAGCGCGCCGAAGCGAGCGCCGGACAGGGCTTCGACCAGGTGGTGCTGGGTCGTCCGGTGTTCTTCGTGGATGACGATGCCGAGGCCGACCGCGAAGCCCAGGACACCCTGGTGGCGGTGGCCAACAAGCTCGGCTTCAAGGAGGTGTCCTTCCAGTACGAGCCCATCGCCGCGGCCTTCGACTACGAGCGGAACATCCAGCGCGAAGAGCTGGTGCTGATCGTCGACATCGGCGGCGGTACCTCGGACTTTTCCCTGGTGCGGCTGTCGCCGGAGCGCCGCGACCTGGCCGACCGCCAGGCCGACATCCTGGCCACCGGCGGCGTGCATATCGGCGGGACCGACTTCGACAAGCAGCTCAGCCTGCAGGGCGTGATGCCGCTGTTCGGCTACGGCAGCCGGATGAAGAGCGAGGCGCCGATGCCCACCAGCTTCCACCTGAACCTGGCCACCTGGCACACCATCAACGCGGTGTACGCGCAGAAATCCCGGCTGGCGCTGAAGAACATGCGCTACGACATCGTCGACACCACCGGCATCGACCGCCTGTTCAGCCTGATCGAGCAGCGCGCCGGCCACTGGCTGGCCATGGAAGTGGAAGAGAGCAAGATCGTCCTGACCGAAGCCGACAGCCGCCGCATCGACCTGGCCCGCGTCGAGCCCGGCCTCGCCGTGGACCTGAGCCGTCCGCTGTTCGAGGACGCCATCGACGACCTGCTGGTGCGCATCCGTGCCAGCGTCACCAGCCTGCTGGAGCAAGCCGGCCTCCAGGCGGACCAGGTGGATACCCTGTTCTTCACCGGGGGCTCCAGCGGCATCCCGGCCCTGCGCTCGAGCGTGGCGGCCATGCTGCCCAACGCCCGCCTGGTGGAAGGCCACCTGTTCGGCAGCATCGGCAGCGGCCTGGCCATCGAGGCGAAGAAACGCTACGGCTGACCGTTCATCGGCAAAGCGGCCCGGCCCTCACGGCCGGGCCCGACCAACGGTCTAGGCTCTTTCCCATCGCGGGGCTTCCCCGCGCCAGACAGGGATATGCCGACATGAAATCGCACGCGCTGATCCTGGGCTGTGCCCTGGCCACCCTGGCCGGGTGCGCCGGCAAGATGGAAAACCCCACGGACTTCTACACCTACCGCGACCAGCCGCTGGTCAAGCAGGTGGAAGACGGCATGACCGAGAAACAGGTCCTGGCCATCGGCGGCCCTCCCTCCTCCTCGATGCGTCGGAGGGTGAACGCCGGGATCTGCAACAACTACGTCCTGAATCAGGATGGCCACCAGCAGGTCTACCACGTCAGCTTCGATGGAAGCGGCCGGGTAGAGGAAAAGGGCTTCATGACCTGCGAGCAGCGGGAGCAGGTGGAGCGGGAGAAGGCGAGGGAGTCCAGCGGCGGCTACTGAGCCAGCCGATGGCGCATCTCCCGCCGCGCCATCAGTTCACCATCGACTCCGCCGAG